>NZ_JAIWJX010000002.1:1866324-2488432 GCF_023149135.1 Fictibacillus marinisediminis
TATGCTTATTGATGCCACATACGGCAGACGGACGAGGGCGGTCATCATTACGGACAGTGATCACGTTGTACTCTCTGCTGTTCAGCCTGAAACGGTGGCACAGCGGCTTCTCTCGATTGAAGAGGGAGCGGAAGAAAGTTAAGTGGAGGTAAGTATGGATAGAGAACGGGGCATTTTATTTGTGCTCTCCGGCCCATCCGGTGTCGGAAAAGGTACTGTATGCAAAGCGCTGAGAGCACAAAAGCTGGACATTCAATATTCAGTTTCAGCGACCACCCGAAATCCTCGGGTTGGAGAGGTTCATGGGGTAGATTATTTTTTCAAGTCTAAAGAAGAATTTCAGAACATGATTGAAAATAACGAATTGCTCGAATGGGCAGAATACGTCGGCAACTTCTATGGCACACCGATTGAGTATGTCAATCAGACACTGGATGAAGGCCGCGACGTTATTTTAGAAATTGAGGTTCAGGGAGCGCTTCAGGTACGAAAGACCTTTCCAGAAGGCGTTTTTATTTTTCTGACCCCGCCTAGTCTTGAAGAACTGCGAAGCCGCATTGTCGGCAGAGGAACTGAAACGGAAGACTTGATCAATAACCGCATGACAGTAGCCAGGGAAGAAATAGAAATGATGCAGCACTATGATTATTCCGTCGTAAATGATGAGATAAGCCATGCCTGCAGCAGGATCCAGTCTATTATCACCTCTGAACACTGCAAGGTGGACCGTGTAACCAATCGTTATAAAAAATTACTGGGAGATGAATAAGCATGCTGTATCCTTCAATTGATGCCCTTATGGACAAAATAGATTCAAAATATTCACTGGTGACCCTCTCTTCAAAAAGAGCAAGAGAGATTCAGAGAAGCAATAACGGAATCGTTGAAAAGCCGGTTTCCCACAAATTTGTCGGAAAAGCTTTGGAAGAGATTTATGCGGGATATTTAACGCCAAAAAAGTCTGACACTGAATGATGATCAATAACAACCTATGCTTATAGGTTGTTATTTTTTTCAATTTTTGCGGAATATTATATATGTTAATCATAATTATATTATGTAAACAAATAGGCAGGGGGAGATTTCATTGGATCATTCAATGAAAAAGATTTTGCTTTGTGTAACTGGAGGGATTGCGGCATATAAGGCGGCAACGATTGCAAGCCAGCTGTATCAGCTGGGGTTTGAGGTAAAGGTAATGATGTCAGAGTCATCACAGAAGTTTATTACTCCGTTGACACTGCAAACCTTATCCCGGAACGAAGTCTACACCAATACGTTCGAAGAACGGAATCCAAACGTTGTTGCCCATATTGACCTTGCGGATTGGGCAGACCTTGCTGTCGTGGCACCGGCTACCGCAAACTGCATCGGAAAACTGGCAAACGGGATAGCTGATGACATGATTACAACAACTTTACTGGCCACTACAGCACCGATAATGATTGCGCCTGCAATGAATGTCAACATGTATCAGCATCCTGCTGTTCAAGCAAACATGCAAAAGCTGGCAGACTACGGATACCGGTTCGTGGAACCAGGGGAAGGGCTGCTCGCATGCGGCTATATCGGAAAAGGGAGACTTGCTGAGCCAGAAGAAATTATTGCCTGTATTAAGGATTTCTCTGCCAAGCAAATGGATTTGCCTCTTGAAGGAAAAAAGGTCCTGATCACAGCGGGACCAACGAGAGAACAGGTGGACCCTGTGCGTTACTTCACGAATTATTCATCCGGGAAAATGGGTTATGCGATTGCAAGGGCGGCAGCGGGAATGGGAGCTTCAGTCACCTTGGTCAGCGGACCAACAGCGCTTGAAAAACCAGCAGGCGTCATGTTTATACCGGTAGAATCCACCGATGAAATGTTTCATGCGGTTATGAAAGAGTACCCGGAAATGGATCTCGTTATAAAGTCGGCGGCTGTTGCAGATTATACTCCCCGGATTAAATATGGTGAAAAAGTTAAGAAAAAGAATGAGAGCTGGTCGGTGGAAATGGAGAAAACGACCGATATTCTGTCAGTACTCGGAGAGAAAAAAGAGAGACAAGTCCTCGTGGGATTTGCTGCAGAAACCGGAAATCTTGAGGGTTATGCACTCGACAAACTGAAGCGCAAAAACCTGGATATGATCGTTGCCAATAACGTCGCTCAAGAAGGGGCCGGCTTCAGTGTTGATACAAACCGAGTGGTGATTTATAAAAAGGACGGTTCAGCAAAGGAATATCCTCTGCTGTCAAAAGATAAAGTCGCTCAGGAAGTTTTGGCGCAGGCTATGGAACTGATGCCTCTATGATCGCAAAAGTTATCGTGGATGTGCCGGCCAGCAATGTAAACCGCACCTTCGATTATCTTGTACCTGAAGAACTGAAAGATACAGTTAAACCCGGTATGAGGGTAGCCGTGCCTTTTGGACCAAGAAAACTTCAAGGCTTTGTCATCGAGCTTGGCGAGGAGACTTCTGTTCAAAAATTAAAGAAGATCATTGAACTTCTGGATCCGGTCCCAGTTTTGACTGAAGAACTCCTGAAACTCGGCAAGTGGGTATCGGATCAGACACTCTGTTTCTTAATCACAGCTTATCAGGCTATGATTCCAGCTGCTTTAAAAGCCTCCTACCAGAAGGAATTCCGGCTGGTTGACGGAGTCGGCCTCGCTGACTTGCCGGACGGAGCTAGAGAGTGGTTTAAACACCGGGAATACATCCCGATGGAAGATCTGCTGAAAATGTCACCGACACCGCTTGCCCTCTTCCAAAAACTTGTTCAAAAGAATTCCCTGGAAGTGATCTACAGGATGTCAGACAAAATAACGAAGAAAAAAATAAAGATCGTGCAGAGACGGGGAACAGAAGAGGAGAGACTTCAGCATATCGAATCACTTTCCAAACAGGCGGTTAAGCAAAAAGAGATTCTATCATTTCTTCATGAGTCTGAAAGCCCTGTAGTATTAAAAGATCTTCTAGAGATGTTCGACACGACAAGATCAACAGTCCAAGCCTTGGAGAGCAAAGGTTTTATAGAGATAGCGGAGAAGGAGATCTACCGTGATCCGTATGGTGGCCGTGAATTTAAAAGAACGCAGCCCCTGCTCTTAACATCTCAGCAGGAACAAAGCATTCAGCCTGTTTTGGCTGCTCTCGAGGAGAAGAGGCATGAAACTATTCTGCTTCATGGCGTTACAGGAAGCGGTAAAACAGAAATCTATCTGCAGAGTATTGACAGGGCAATTCAAATGGGGCAGGAAGCCATAGTTTTAGTGCCTGAGATATCTCTGACACCGCAGATGGTAAACCGTTTTAAAGGGCGGTTCGGTTCAAGGGTTGCTGTTTTGCATAGTGCTCTGTCCGCCGGAGAAAAATATGATGAGTGGCGAAAAATTCAGCGTAAAGAGGTATCTGTTGTGGTAGGTGCAAGGTCGGCCGTTTTCGCTCCGTTTGAAAATCTGGGCCTGATCATCATCGATGAAGAGCATGAATCAAGCTATAAACAAGAGGAAAATCCCCGTTATCATGCGCGGGATGTTGCTGTGCAGCGGGGAGAGCATCATCAGTGCCCGGTAATTCTAGGAAGCGCCACACCGTCACTTGAATCTTATGCCAGAGCCCAAAAAGGGGTCTACACGCTCTGTGAATTAAGCGACAGAGTGAACAAGAGGGAGCTTCCCTCTGTATCGGTAGTGGATATGAGGGAGGAGCTCAGGGCAGGAAACCGCTCGATGTTTTCCGGTGAGTTATTTGATAAAATCAATGACCGCCTAAAACGCGGAGAACAATCTGTATTGTTTCTCAACCGCAGAGGCTACTCATCGTTTATTCTTTGCAGAGACTGCGGATATGTCGGAGAATGCCCGCATTGTGATATTTCTCTTACGTACCATAAAAAACAGCATCTGCTCAAATGCCATTATTGCGGCCATCAGGAACCGATGCCTTCCCAATGTCCAATGTGTGAAAGTCAGTATATCCGTTTTTTTGGCACAGGGACACAAAAGGTGGAGGAGGAGCTCGCCAAGCTGCTGCCTCACGCAAGAGTGATCAGGATGGATGTGGATACGACCGGGCGAAAAGGGAGCCATGAAAAGCTCCTCAATCAGTTTGGTGAAGGAAAAGCAGACATATTGCTCGGCACGCAGATGATCGCGAAGGGGCTTGATTTCCCAAAAGTGACACTGGTGGGGGTGCTTGCTGCGGATACGATGCTGCACCTTCCCGATTTCAGAGCCTCTGAAAAAACCTTTCAGCTCCTCACCCAGGTCAGCGGAAGAGCAGGGCGGCACGAGCTTTCGGGAGAAGTGGTCGTACAGACATACACCGTCGGCCATTACAGCATAGATCTGGCATCAGGACATGATTATCATTCGTTCTATGAAACGGAAATGCAGATCAGACGGGAGCACAAATATCCTCCGTATTACTATTTGACGCTCATTTCGTTTTCGCACACTGAGCTATTGAAGGCTGTAGATGCCAGTGAAAAATCGGCATCCTATCTTCAGCAGAAAGTGTCTCCGGGAACAATCATCCTGGGTCCGGTCGTCTCGCCGATTGCCCGTATTAAAGATAGATATCGATATCAGGTAATGATAAAATACAAAAATGAACCTCGGCTTAGTGACTTGATCTCAGAGCTATTGCAGCATTTTCAGCATGAAATGGATGGGAACGGCCTGCAGATTTCAGTCGATATGAACGCGCAAAATATTATGTAAGCCTATAGATGGGAGAGAATGAGGATGGGAGTTAGGGAGATTGTAGTTTATCCTGACGAAATTTTAGAAAAGAAATGTGAAAAAGTGACAGAATTCAACCAGAAGCTGAGCCAGCTGATCGATGATATGTTTGAAACGATGTATGAAGCGGAAGGAGTAGGGCTTGCAGCTCCTCAGATTGGGATCGGCAAACAGATTGCTGTAGTTGATGTCGGAGATGAAACAGGTAAAATTGAACTGGTCAACCCGGTCATTGAAAAAATGGAAAGCGAACAGGACGGTCCAGAAGGGTGCCTTAGCTTCCCAGGTATATTTGGAGATGTTAAACGCGCACAAAAAGTCAGTGTAACTGCACAGGACAGGCATGGAAGAACGTTCACGATTACTGCAGAAGACTTTCTTGCCCGCGCCCTTCAGCATGAGATCGACCACCTGAACGGAATTCTATTTACCTCTAAGGTCAGTTCGTATTATGAACCGGGAGAGTTTGAAAGGTAGGAGTTACAAATGAAAATAGTATTTATGGGAACGCCTGATTTTTCTGTGCCAGTGCTGCGCAGACTCGTTAACGACGGCTATGAAGTCGCAGCCGTCGTCACGCAGCCGGACAAGCCGCAAGGGAGGAAAAAGGAAATTAAGCCAACGCCGGTGAAAGCAGAAGCCGAATTGCACGGCATTCCTGTCTTGCAGCCTGTAAAACTAAAGAATGAGTTTCAGGAAATTTTAGATCTGCAGCCGGATTTGATCGTAACTGCGGCATACGGACAAATTTTGCCTTCAGAAATATTAGAAGCACCGGAATATGGCTGTATTAATGTTCATGCTTCACTATTGCCGGAATACCGAGGCGGAGCGCCGATCCATCAGAGTATCATTGACGGGAAGAAAGAAACGGGCGTAACGATCATGTACATGGTAGATAAGCTCGATGCCGGCGACATTCTGACACAGGTAGTGGTCCCAATAGGTGAAGAAGACCATGTCGACAGCATGTTCAGTAAACTCAGCATTGCAGGAGCAGAACTCTTATCCAGTACAATACCTGACCTGATCGAGGGGAAATTAAGCCCGATAAAGCAAGATGATGATAAAGTTACCTATGCCTATAATATCTCTAGGGAAAAAGAGAAGATCGACTGGACAATGAGCGGTGAAGCCATCTATAACCAGATAAGAGGACTTCATCCTTGGCCGGTTGCATTTTCCACATTGAATGGCCAGACGTTAAAAATATGGTGGGGTAAAAAGGTCCCTGTTCCATCGGATGCAGTGCCTGGGACTGTTCTTGAAACAAGCAAAGAGGGATTGACTGTGAAGACCGGAGATTCTACGGGAATATTGATCACCGATCTGCAGCCGGCCGGAAAAAAACGCATGGCAGCTTCACAATTTTTACAAGGAGCCAAACTGGAACCGGGTACAATGCTGGGTGAAGAACTGTGAAACAAAACGTGAGAAATACTGCAGTTGAAGTTTTATTGAAAATTGAACAAAATCAGGCCTATAGCAATCTTTTGCTGAATCAGTCCATACAGAAGGCCAATCTTAGCCAAAAGGATGTCGGATTGCTGACGGAGCTTGTATACGGGACTGTCCAGAGGAAAAACACTCTTGATTATCTGCTGGGTCCTTTTGTCTCAAAAGGGTTGAAAAAGCTTGAAAAATGGGTGCTTGTCCTGCTGAGGATGTCCCTCTACCAAATGGTCTATCTCGATAAGATTCCGGATCATGCCATCATTAATGAAGCGGTAGAAATTGCTAAGAAACGAGGGCACAAAGGGATCTCCGGCATGGTAAACGGCGTGCTGAGAAGAATTCAGAGGGAAGGAACGGCTGATCTTTCCGAAGTGACACATGATGAGGAAAGACTCGCTCTTCAATACAGCATGCCTGAGTGGCTGGTCCAGCGATGGATCACTCAGTATGGCCTGGATAATGCTGAAAAGATGTGCGCGGCTAACATGGAGCCTGCCCCCGTTACGGGCCGTGTCAACAGCATGAGATCCAGCAGGGAGAAAGTGCTGCAATCGCTGCATGATGAAGGCATAGAGGGGAGCAACGGCGGCCTTTCGCCCGATGCGATTAAATTAAAAAAAGGGAGCCTTTCACATTCTTCTTCATTTAAGGAAGGATATGTTACAATACAAGACGAAAGCTCCATGCTCGTTGCAAGGGCGCTTAATCCATCATCAAACGAAAAAATCCTGGATGCCTGTGCAGCTCCTGGAGGAAAAACGACCCATATTGCCGAACTGTTAAATAATACGGGAGAGGTAACGGCCCTGGATCTTCACCCTCATAAGGTGAAATTGATACAGGAGCAGGCGGAGCGCCTAGGCCTTACCAATATTAAAACGGAAGCTCTTGACAGCCGCAAGGCCGGGGAAAAGTTTTCTGTGTCATCGTTTGACAGGATTCTGGTAGATGCACCGTGCAGCGGTTTCGGAGTGATACGAAAAAAACCCGACATCAAATGGTCGAAAAAAGAAGAGGATATCCATCGCATAGCCGAGATTCAGATGCAGATCCTCGATAAAGTGGCCGAACTGTTAAAACCCGGCGGTACTTTGCTGTACAGTACATGTACCGTCGATAAAGAGGAAAATGATGAAATTGCAGATGCTTTCTTAAAGCATCATTCAGATTTTGAATGGGACAAGTCTTTTAACGAACGGCTTCCTGAACCCTTACAGCCGTACCTTAAACCTGCTGAAGCACAGGTACAGATTCTTCCTCATTATTTTAACAGCGATGGTTTTTACCTTGCATGCTTTAAGAAAAAGACTACAACTGGTGGTGAAACCCAATGTTAAAACCGTTAAGTGAAAAACAGCAGAACCCGGCAATTATGCCTTCTATTTTTTCGCTTGAGCTGACAGATCTGGAAGATTGGCTTTCTGATATAAAAGAACCTAAGTTCCGTGCTTCCCAGGTTTATGATTGGCTTTACGAAAAAAGAATTACGAGTTATGAAGAAATGTCGAACCTTCCTAAAGGGCTTCGCGATAAGATGCAAGAAACCTTTCATATTCAGCCGATGAAAGAATTAGCACGTCAGGAATCTTCTGATGGTACGATAAAATTTTTGTTTGAACTCCAGGACGGTTATTCTATCGAAACAGTTCTGATGCGCCATGAATATGGAAACAGTGTGTGTGTGACAACACAGGTAGGCTGCCGTCTCGGCTGTACATTCTGTGCGTCAACGCTCGGGGGCTTAAAGAGAAATCTGCATGCCGGCGAGATTGTAGCTCAAGTTCTACAAGTGCAGCGTGCGCTCGATGCCACTGAAGAAAGAGTAAGCTCAATTGTCATCATGGGAATTGGTGAACCTTTCGATAACTACGAAGGTCTGATCAAGTTCCTAAAAGTAGTAAACCATGACAAAGGGCTGAATATCGGTGCAAGGCATATTACTGTTTCCACAAGCGGTATCGTGCCTTACATCTACAAATTTGCTGATGAAGGGATGCAGATCAACTTTGCGGTATCCCTTCATGCTCCGAATACTGAAATCAGAAGCAAGCTCATGCCGGTCAACCGCATGTATCCAATGGAAGAACTGATGGAATCCATTCGTTATTACATCAAGAAGACCGGTCGCCGGATTTCATTTGAATATGGTCTTTTCGGCGGTGTGAATGATCAGGTTGAACATGCTGAAGAACTTGCAGATCTGATTAAAAACGTAAAATGCCATGTAAACCTGATTCCTGTCAACTATGTACCGGAACGTGATTATGTCCGGACACCTAAGAAGCAGATCTTCAAATTTTTAGATACGCTAAAAAAACGGGGTATCAATGCTACCTTACGCAGGGAGCAGGGACATGATATTGACGCAGCCTGCGGGCAGTTAAGAGCGAAGGAGCGTCAGGAAGAGACGAGGTGACGTAAATTGCAGTATGCCTTTAAAACAGATACTGGTAGAGTTCGTCAGCATAATGAAGACAGCGGGGGAGTGTTCACAAAAGGTGAACACTTTCTTGCCCTTATTGCGGATGGCATGGGGGGACATAAAGCCGGAGATGTTGCCAGTTCCAAAACAATTCAGTCATTTGAGGAAGCCTGGAACGCTTCTTCGGAAGAAATTTCAGAGACTCCTGTAAAGGCTGAAGAATGGCTTTTAGAAACGGTAACACAGACCAATTTGGATCTGCATCAGTATGCAAATAAGAATATTGACTGCAGCGGGATGGGGACAACGCTTGTCGGAGCCCTTTGCACACCTTCCTATTTAACTATTTTACATATTGGTGACAGCCGCGTTTATTATTTCTCTGAAAAAAAGCTGATTCAAAAGACCGAAGACCATACCCTCGTTAATGAGCTGGTGCGGTCAGGGCAGCTATCGGAAATAGAAGCGGAAAATCACCCTAGAAAGAATGTGATTTTGCGGGCCCTTGGAACGGATGACCATATTGATGTGGATATTCAAACGATTTCCTGGGGCGAGGGAGATATCGTTTTGTTATGTTCAGACGGCCTCTCTAACAAAGTAACCCGCGAAACGATGGAAAACATACTGAATGATGACAACCTCTCGTTGGAAGATAAAGCTGATCGACTTGTGAACCTTGCAAATGAGGCCGGAGGAGAGGATAATATCACGATTGGACTCGTCCATTATACGCCCCAGACACCGGAAAAGGGAGTAAGTTAAATGATTGGCAAGCGTATAAGCGGCCGCTATAAGTTGCTTGAAGTCATCGGTGATGGCGGAATGGCAATCGTATACCGTGCCAAGGACTTAATCCTTGACCGGGATGTTGCGGTTAAAATACTTCGATCAGAGTTTTCAGACGACGAGGAGTTCATCAAACGATTCAGAAGAGAGGCTGAAGCGGCAACAAGTCTCGCCCATCCTCACATCGTAAGCATATTTGATGTGGGAGAGGAAAATAACGTGTACTTCATAGTCATGGAGTATGTAAAAGGGAAAACATTAAAACAATACATCAGGGATCATGGCCGCCTGTCTGTTGAAGAATCCATACAGATTATCAGGCAGATTGCCTCAGGAATGGTTGCAGCTCATGAGCATGGGATCATACACAGAGATATCAAGCCCCATAATATCTTAATTGATGAGAATGGATTGGCAAAAGTTACAGACTTTGGGATCGCTCTCGCCATCACATCCGCAACGATTACCCATACAAACTCAGTGCTTGGATCGGTCCATTACTTCTCTCCGGAACAGGCGCGAGGAGGAGTGGCCAATGCAAAATCGGACATCTATTCCCTAGGTGTTGTGCTGTTTGAAATGCTGACAGGCAGGGTTCCCTTTACAGGGGAATCACCGGTATCCGTAGCACTCAAGCATCTTCAGGAGGAAGTTCCCGAGCCAAGGAAAATCAATCCGGAAATTCCACAGAGTGTTGAAAATATTATTCTTAAAGCACTGACAAAAAATCCGGTGTACCGGTATGACAGTGCTCTTGAAATGATGGACGACCTGGACACGGCTCTCTCTCCTCACCGTCTGCATGAGCAGCGGTGGAGCAATTTTGATGATGCGGCAGATGCTACACGGGTCATGCCTCCGGTATCCATGAACAAAGCAGTCGAAAAGCCGGTTGCAATATCAAAAGATACCACAAAGCCTCCGCCAAAAAAGAAGAAAAAAAGTTGGTGGCTTGTACTGCTGATTTTACTGCTTTTGCTCGCAGGTGCTGGAGCGGCTGCCTTTGTGGTCATGCCTGGTTGGTTTAAAGTGAAAGATGTTTCTGTTCCCAATGTTATCCATAAAGATTACGAATACGGGTTTGAACGGCTCGCAAAACTCGGTTTTAACGTCGAACGGAAAGAGCGCTACGATGAAGATGTGGAACAGGGGAAAATTATAAAACAGGATCCTGATCCCCATTCTATGGTTAAAGAAGGCAGCACGGTTACACTTTTTGTTTCTAAAGGCTTTAAGAAAGTGGACATGCTGGATCTTACCGGAATGAGTGAAGATGCTGCACGAGACCTCTTAAACGAAAGAGGCTACGATAGCAAGAACATTGAGACCATACCGGTGGAATCAGAGGAAACGCCTGAGGGTGAGGTCGTCTCACAGAGCCCGGATAAAGGGGAAAAAGTCAATCCGAGCGAAATACAGGTGATTCTTCGTGTCAGTACTGGCCCGCCTTCGATTCAGCTTGAGAACTTATCAAATTCCTCGAAAGAAGATGTTGAGAAATACATCTCGCAGGAAGGGCTTAATGTCAACTTTACAAAAGAGTACTCTGATACCGTAGAAGAAGGAAAGGTCATCTCGCAAAAACCTTCACCTTATACGAATGTCAAAAAAGGTTCTACGGTTGATGTCGTTATTTCAAAAGGCAAAAAACCAGAACCGAAGCCCAAACCAAAGCCTGATGTTCAGGAAGACATCACATTTAATAATAAAATAACAGTTGAAGTTTCAAAGGGTGATGAGAATAAACAGTTCCAGGTCAGAATTGTTTACAGCGATGCCAAAGAGGAAAATGCTGTTTTCGTAGAAGAAGAAATTTCCCAGACGAAAGAGTATATGGTGCCTTTGACCGTCTCGCCGGACCATGATGCTTCCTATACCGTTTATTTAAATGGGAAAGAGCAGGCATCAAAAACATTTAATTATCAAGATGCGAAGGAAGGTAAATTCAAAGGAGCGAACAATGGACAATAAGACTGAAGGCAGAATTATTAAATCAGTCGCAGGATTCTATTATGTACAATACAATGACAAAGTCTTTCAATGCAGAGGCCGTGGCAATTTCCGTAAAAAGAAAATTACGCCTGTGGTCGGAGATTGGGTCGTATTTGAATCCTCCAACCCGACAGACGGATACATTATGGATGTTAAGGAAAGAAAGAACGAGTTAAACCGGCCGCCAATTTCAAATGTTGACCAGGCAATTCTCGTTTTCTCTGCCGTCCGGCCGGAATTTTCAAGTTCACTGCTGGACCGTTTTCTTGTTCATATCGAAGACAATGGCATTCAGCCGGTGATCTGCTTTACGAAGATGGATTTGATTGAAAGTGCAGAGTATCAGAAGGAAATCGAAAATTACATCGCTGCTTATAAGAAGCTCGGATATGAGGTCATTCCAACCTCTGCGATGTCGCTGGCCGGTATGGAAGACATCAAACCGATATTTAAAGGAAAAACGAGCGTCTTCGCAGGACAGTCCGGGGTAGGGAAGTCGTCTCTCTTGAATGCGCTGATGCCTGAACTCATGCTGGAGACGAATGACATATCAGATCATCTTGGACGCGGAAAGCATACAACGAGGCATGTTGAACTCCTTCCTTTTGAAGGGGGCTTGATCGCAGACACTCCTGGATTCAGCTCATTGGACTTTGTAGAAATTGAAACCGAAGAGCTCTCCTACAACTTCCCTGAGATGAAACAGAGGGTATCACAATGCAAGTTTCGCGGCTGCACTCACAGCTCTGAACCGAAATGCGCAGTAAAAAAAGCAGTGGAAGAGGGAGAGATCCCATCGTTCCGCTATGATCATTATCTTGAATTTTTGCAGGAAATCAAGGATCAAAAACGGAGGTACTAACATGATAAAAGTTGCGCCTTCCATTCTTTCCGCAGACTTTTCAAAGCTCGGTGAAGAAATTAAGGCAGTGGAAGAAAACGGTGCTGATTATATCCATATCGATGTGATGGATGGGCATTTTGTGCCGAATATTACGATGGGGCCTTTAGTCGTTAAAGCCATCAGGCCGCTCACTGAACTGACATTTGATGTACATTTAATGATTGAAAACCCTGACCGGTATATCCCGGAGTTTGCAAAAGCAGGTGCTGATATCATTACTGTTCATGTTGAAGCATGTCCGCACCTTCATCGGACCATTCAATTAATTAAAGAGCAGGGAAAAAAGGCAGGGGTCGTATTAAATCCTGCTACTCCTGTTGAAACCATTCAGCATATTTTGGCTGATATAGACCTTGTGCTCATCATGTCTGTAAATCCAGGCTTTGGTGGACAATCCTTCATACACACTGTGCTTCCTAAGATTGAAGTATTATCTGCGAGGATCAAGGAGCAGGGCTTGAACGTTGAAATTGAGGTAGACGGCGGCGTGAACGCAGAGACTGCCCGTCTTTGTGAGAAAGCTGGAGCTACCGTATTAGTAGCGGGATCAGCCATTTATGGGCAAAAAGACATAAAGGGTGCAATCCGTACCATTCGTGGTGTATAATATATAATAAGTATAATTGAAAAAAGTAACCACAGGGGGAGTCCCAAACAGGGGCTGAGAGGGGAGTACACTCCCGACCCTTTGAACCTGAAGCAGGATCATGCCTGCGTAGGAATGTGGAGTCGCAGTTGTTAACGATAAGCAACCGTCATTCACATGCCGGTTGCTTTTTTCTTTTTATTAAAGATGTTTGGGGGAGATTGATTTGAGTAAAAAAATTATGTTTTTGACTGAAGTGGCGATGATGTCAGCGTTGGCCATCATACTTAGTTTTGTTCAATTTAAAGGGCTTTGGGCAAATGGAGGCTCAGTTTCATTGGAGATGCTGCCAATCTTTTTAATGGCATTCCGCCGAGGGGTCCCTGGTGGAGTATTAACTGGTCTGATTGTCGGGATGGTAAAGATCCTGGTTGATGGAACCGCAGGATACAATCCCGCAGGTTTGATCCTGGATTACCCTCTCGCGTTCCTATTGGCTGGATTTGCCGGGGTGTTTAAAGTCAGTTCGGAAAGCCAATCTAAAAGGAGGATCTCAGCGATTGTGGCAGGCATCGCCTTCGGAAGCCTGCTCCGTTTGGCCTCCCATGTTGTATCAGGAGTCATATTCTTTGCATCATACGCCCCAAAAGGCATGAACCCTGTGCTGTACTCCATTGTGTATAATGCTTCATACATGATCCCGGTTGCTTTGATCACTGCAGCTGCTTTTATTTTCTTGACAAAAACAGCACCGCGGCTGCTGCATAGGACCGATCCAAGAGTTGTTAACGCGGCATGAAAATTATCATTTTAGCAGGAGGTCCGGAAGAAAGGCAGCCGGACCTCTCTTTATTTGCCGGCGAAAAGGCAGTCTGGGCAGGTGTTGACCGCGGCGTATTCTACTTGTTGAAAAAAGGAATCATACCCGGCTGTGTATTTGGAGATTTCGATTCTGTGAACAGCAGTGAGCGTGAATGGATGGCTTCATTTAACCTTCCTTCTTTTGAGTATGACAGTGAAAAGGATAAAACTGATCTAGAGCTGGCCCTTGAATGGGCACTGGGGCAAAAACCGGAACAGATCCTGCTGCTGGGTGTTACGGGCGGGCGCCTGGATCATGAACTGGCCAATATCCAATTGCTCCTTCATGGACTCGAAGCCGGAATTAACATTGAAATATGGGACAGGCAGAATAAGATTGCCTTATCAGCACCAGGACCGCATATCATACAACAAGAGCCTGAGTTCTCTTATGTCTCTTTCCTTCCATTTAACGGGCCTGTTACCGGCCTGACTCTGACAGGGTTCAAATATCCGCTTCAGGATCAATACTTGCCGATGGGTTCTACTCTCTGCATTTCCAATGAGCTTGTAAATAAAAGTGGTACTTATTCATTCTCGGGCGGCATATTAATGTTGGTAAAGAGCCATGATTAATATTTTATGCGTCGGGCCGCATGGTACTATTTTTATAAAAGCGAATATATTTATTAGGGAATGTCTTATTTTTTCAAAGGGCCTGGAGGAGGGGTATGATGAAATTTTACACCATTAAACTGCCTAGGTTTTTAGGAGGATTTGTACGTGCGGTTTTAGGTTCATTTAAAAAAGGATAATCACTTCCATCCAAAAGAAAAAAGCACCCATCAAGGGTGCTTTTTTCTTTTCAAGAAGTGTTGTCCCGTTCCAGCGCTTGTCGGACCTTGCAGCCCGCTTGCGCTTTTCCAAATAAAAAACAACGGGGATGCCGTTGTTTTAAGAGCGATTAAACGCGTTCAACTTTTCCGGATTTAAGGGCACGTGCAGAAACATAAACACGTTTAGGCTTCCCGTCAACCAAGATGCGGACTTTTTGAACGTTTACTCCCCAGCTCTTTTTAGATTTGTTCAATGCGTGGGAACGCTTGTTTCCTGTTTTAGGTCCTTTACCAGTAACGTAACATTTGCGTGACATAATTGTACCTCCTTTATAACAGTAAAACTGTATCATATCAGTCGTATGTTAAATACTAACCTATAGTAGCATGACCACTTAAGAAAAGCAACAAATGATTTTTCGTATTTCAAGTAAAAAGGCTTGACATGGCTTTGTGACTATTGTCAAATGGAGTTGTCCTTTCATAAAACTTAATTTTATAGTAAAATGAGGTTTAGCCATAATTGATTGATTAAAGGGGGATTCATCATGTCCATCGAAATGAAGAATAAATACGGCCAGATTGACATTTCTACGGAAGTGATCGCTACTATTGCTGGCGGCGCTGCTATTGATTGCTACGGTATTGTAGGCATGGCTTCCAGGAAGCAGTTAAAGGATGGTATTACCGAACTTTTAGGACGTGACAACTTCTCCCGGGGGATTGTGGTTCGGCAAGAAGAAGATGAAGTACATATTGATATGTATATTATTGTAAGCTACGGAACAAAGATTTCTGAAGTAGCCCATAATGTACAGACAAAAGTGAAATATACCCTCGATCAAATGCTGGGTCTCTCTGTAGATTCTGTTAACATTTTTGTTCAGGGTGTCAGGGTGACAACCCCTTAGTTAGGAGGAAAGTTCGTGTCTTTAACAGTTTTAGACGGTAAAAAGTTTGCGGCTATGGTTGCATTGGGAGCCGCAAACTTATCAAAAAACGCAGCAATGGTAGATGCACTTAATGTTTTTCCTGTGCCGGACGGGGATACAGGAACCAACATGAACCTTACGATTACTTCTGGTGCAAAAGAAGTTCAAAACAACATAATTCCCGATATCAGTAAAGTCGCGAGCTCTTTTTCCCGAGGCTTGCTCATGGGGGCAAGAGGCAACTCCGGGGTTATATTATCCCAGCTTTTCCGTGGTTTTTCAAAATCAATCGAAGGAAAAGAAACCATTACTTCGGCTGACTTTGCAAGAGCATTTGAGAACGGAGTAGAAACAGCCTATAAGGCTGTGATGAAGCCCATCGAGGGAACCATTCTTACGGTGGCTAAAGATGCGGCAAAACGTGCTGTTAAGGCGGCTAAAAAAAGTGATGATATCCTTTTCGTCATGTACGAAGTTGTAACGGAAGCCAAAGCTTCCCTAGACAGAACTCCTGACTTGCTTCCGGTTTTGAAAGAAGTAGGCGTTGTTGATTCAGGCGGGCAAGGGCTTCTGACGGTTTATGAAGGCTTTCTGTCCGCACTGGAAGGAAAGGACCTTCCTGAAATTTCTCCGCAAGGGCCTTCTATGAAGGAAATGGTTAATGCCGAGCACCATAAAGCACAGCTTCATATGAAAACCGAAGATATCCATTTCGGATACTGTACAGAGTTTATGGTGAAATTCGAACCTGAGAAATTAAAGAAGGCGCCTTTCATTGAGGAAGCATTCCGTAATGAATTAAACGAGCATGGCGATTCTTTGCTTGTTGTTGCCGATGATGATCTTGTAAAAGTTCATATTCATACGGAACAGCCGGGCAACATGCTTACCCTTGCTCAGAAACATGGAAGTCTGATCAACATTAAAATTGAAAACATGCGTGAGCAGCATACTGCGATTTTGGAATCTGAGACACATGTGCCCGTTAAGATGCCTGAATCTAAACAAGAGAAAAAAGCATATGGCATCGTTACCGTAGCGATGGGGAGCGGCATTAAAGAATTGTTCACTTCACTCGGTGCCGGTTACGTTATTGAAGGCGGACAAACGATGAACCCTAGTACCGAAGATATCGTCAAAGCCATTGAAGAAGTGAATGCCGAAAAAGTAATCGTGCTTCCGAACAACGGAAACATTGTTATGGCTGCAGAGCAGGCAGCATCCATCGTCGACCAGGATGTAATCGTCGTCCGCTCTAAAAACGTTCCTCAGGGAATGGCGGCTCTGCTTGTGTTTAACCCTTCAGCAGAATTGGAAGAAAATCATAAGAAGATGACAGACGCGCTTTCAAGCGTAAAATCCGGACAGCTTACATTTGCTGTAAGAGATACTTCCATTGATGGCGTCGAGATTTCAAAAGGCGATTTCATGGGGATCTTGAACGGCAAGATCGTAGCTTCCATGCCGGATAAAGATGAAGCGGTTCAGGAGCTTGTAAAGGAAATGATTGATGAGGATTCTGAAATCATCACCCTGATTTCCGGTGAAGATGCATCGGATGAAGATACGGAACGTTTAGTTCAGTTTATCGAGGAATCTTTCCCTTCTATAGAAGTGGAAGTCCATGAGGGCAGCCAGCCGCTTTATCCTTTTATTATCTCAGTTGAGTAGGTAAAATGTTCTCTCCATTATTGTTGAGTTATGATACAGTAATGGAGGGAATATTTTTTATGTCAGCTATATTTTTATCGGAGGGACATGAATGAAATACAAAAGTGTTTTTGATATAATCGGGCCAGTCATGATTGGGCCATCAAGCTCCCATACAGCAGGAGCTGCACGAATCGGGAGGGTCGCCCGCCACCTGTTTGGCAGGAAGCCAGAATATGCCCATATTTCTTTTTATGGTTCGTTTGCAAAAACGTACCGCGGACACGGGACTGATGTGGCGATCGTTGGAGGAATCCTTGATTTTGATACTTTTGATACTAGGATTGTGGATGCGCTTTCATTGGCGGAAGAGCAAGGTATTGAGATAAAGATGACCGAGGAAGATGCACTGACCGATCATCCCAATACCGCAAAGATCATTCTTGGTGACCAGAATGGAAAAATTGAACTGGTTGGGATATCGATCGGCGGAGGGAAAATAGAGATAGTTGAGCTAAACGGTTTTGAACTGAAGCTGAGCGGAAACCACCCTGCAATACTGATTGTTCATAACGACAGATACGGAGCCATCGCAGGAGTTGCAAATATTCTCGCCAAGCATCAGATCAATATCGGCCACATGCGGGTTTCACGGAAAGAAAAAGGACAAGAAGCTCTCATGATCATTGAAGTAGACCAAAATATAGACCCGGTACTCATCGAGGAGATTGAATCACTGCCAATTGTACAGCAAGTGGTAAAAATTAATGAGTAACCTTGAAAGGGAGAAGTAAGTATGTTTCGTAATGTTGCCGAACTAGTGGAACTTGCCGAGGCAAAAGAATGCAAGATTTCAGATATCATGATTGAGCAGGAAATGGAGTTTACTGGCCGGACGAAAGATGAAATCATCAGCCAGATGGACAGAAACTTAAAGGTAATGGAAGAAGCTGTTGAACGAGGAATAACGGAAGATGTTAAATCTCATTCCGGATTGACTGGCGGGGATGCCATCCTCCTTCAGAATTATTTAAAAAGCGGGAAAAGCCTTTCAGGTGAATTCATGCTGGATGCGGTCAGTAAAGCTATCGCAACCAATGAAGTCAACGCGGCGATGGGAACCATCTGTGCTACCCCTACAGCAGGCTCAGCAGGCGTGGTTCCTGGAACGCTCTTTGCCTTGAAAGATAAATTAAATCCGACAAGAGAGCAGATGGTCGCCTTTTTATTTGCTTCTGGAGCTTTCGGATTTGTAGTCGCCAACAATGCTTCTATTTCAGGTGCTGCCGGGGGCTGTCAGGCAGAAGTCGGATCAGCGACCGGTATGGCAGCAGCGGCCATTGTTGAGCTAGCTGGCGGGACACCTTCACAGTCCGCAGAAGCGATGGCTATCGCTCTGAAGAACATGCTCGGGCTCGTTTGTGATCCTGTTGCAGGCCTTGTAGAAGTACCTTGTGTAAAGCGGAACGCCATGGGAGCAAGCAATGCAATTGTTGCTGCTGATATGGCGCTCGCAGGAATCAAGAGCAGGATTCCGTGCGATGAAGTCATCGATGCGATGTACAAGATCGGGCAATCAATGCCGACAGCACTGAAAGAAACAGCGCAAGGAGGTTTGGCGGCTACACCAACTGCCCGGGAGCTTGAAGCGAAAATATTTGGAATAGCCCTGGAAAAAAAATGAAGCTTAACGAATTAAAAGTGACAGAGATCAATGGGATCGGTGAGAGCAAATCAGAAGAACTGAAAGAGCTTGGGGTTGTCTCAGTGATGGATCTGCTTGAATATTTGCCGTTCCGCTATGACAATCATCAGCTGAAAGATCTGGCCGATGTAAAACATGAAGAGAGGGCAACAATCGAAGGGAAGGTTCACAGTGAACCTTCTCTCCGTTATTTTCCAAGAAAAAAATCAAAACTCAGCATCAGGGTGCTGATCGGACGTTATTTAATTACTGCTGTCTTTTTTAATCAGCCGTATTTAAAAAAGCAGCTTACACCCGGACAAACGGTTACCCTCACAGGGAAATGGGATGCTCATAAAATGACCCTGACCGTCAATGACATTAAATTTGGGCTGCAGCCGCAAGATGAAAGCATCGATCCCATCTATCCGGTCAAGGGAGAGATGAGCGTTAAGCAAGTAAGGAGGCTGATCAAACTCGCCTTCAACCAATATGGTGAGGAGGTTGAGGAAGTGCTTCCGAAGGAGAGTTTGGAGTCCTATAAGCTCTGGCCGAGAAAACAAGCCCTATACAGCCTGCACTTTCCGAAGAGTTTTGAACATTTAAAACAGGCGCGCCGCCGGATGGTATATGAGGAATTCCTGCTTTTTCAGCTTAAGATGCAAATGTTTAAAAAGATCAACCGGGAACAGTCTGCCGGAGAAAAACTGCATTTCAGCATGGATGATGTCAACAGGTTTGTTACTTCCTTACCGTTCCCGCTGACGAATGCCCAGCAGCGGGTCACTCATGAAATTTTAAAAGACATGTCCTCTCCCCACAGGATGAATCGCCTTCTTCAGGGAGATGTCGGATCTGGCAAAACAGTCGTTGCAGCCATCGCCCTATTTGCAGCTGTTTCCTCAGGAAGCCAAGGAGCTTTGATGGTACCGACAGAAATATTGGCGGAACAGCACTACCATTCGCTTCTCCAACTGCTTGAACCTCATCAGATTAAAGTGGAATTACTGACAAGTTCTGTGAAAGGGAAAAGACGGGCAGATATTTTAGCAAAGCTTGCAGAGGGAGAAGTGAATGTGTTAATTGGTACACACGCACTCATTCAGGATGAGGTTGTATTTCATCAATTAGGCCTTGTCATAACTGATGAACAGCACCGTTTCGGCGTCAAACAGCGCCGGGTGCTGCGAGAAAAAGGACAAAGTCCGGATGTTCTGTTCATGACAGCAACCCCCATTCCGCGGACGCTTGCAATCTCCGTGTTTGGAGACATGGATGTTTCTGTCATCGACGAAATGCCAGCCGGCAGAAAAGCTATCGAAACCTATTGGGCTAAACATAACATGCTTGACCGTGTCCTCGGTTTTGTACAGAAAGAGCTTGATCAAGGGAGACAGGCCTATGTGATCTGTCCGCTTATTGAGGAGTCAGACAAGCTGGATGTACAGAATGCGATTGATGTGCATGCACAGCTGCAGCACTATTTTCATCAATACAGGGTCGGCTTAATGCATGGAAGGCTCCATTCCTCTGAAAAAGAGGAAGTGATGAGAGAATTTACTGAGAATAAGTGCCATGTTCTGGTATCTACGACCGTAGTGGAAGTAGGAGTAAACGTACCGAACGCCACGATGATGGTGATCTACGATGCGGAAAGGTTTGGCCTGTCACAGCTTCATCAGCTCAGGGGCCGCGTTGGCCGTGGAAGTGATCAGTCGTATTGTATATTAATCGCTGACCCGAAATCAGAAGAGGGAAAAGAAAGAATGAGGATCATGACTGAAACCTCTGATGGTTTTGTTCTGTCAGAAAAAGATCTTGAACTTAGAGGCCCTGGGGACTTCTTCGGCAGCAAACAGAGCGGGGTTCCAGATTTTAAGATCGCAGATATCGTGCATGACTACCGTGTGCTCGAGGTGGCGAGGAACGATGCTTCCCGGCTCGTCAATTCAGAAGCGCTTTTTCATGAAGAGGCCTACGCTCCGCTTAGAAGCTTCTTGGAAAAGGAAGGCGTGTTAACATCGGAACGCCTTGACTGATGAGGGTTCTGCTTCCGACGAATAGGTCCTTTCTTGAAATGATATAGCTGCTATTATATACTACTGTTAGTACCAGCTCTTAAAAAGCGAAAAACCGTGCATCCATAGAGGCTGATGCTTAAATGGCATATCTGGATGGTGTATACATGAAAAGAACGAAAAAAGAACGACAGGCTTTGCTGAAAGCTACGATTGAAAGGACGCCGTTTATTACGGATGAAGAACTGGCGGATAAATTCACTGTCAGTGTCCAGACCATACGGCTTGACCGTCTTGAACTTTCGATCCCGGAACTGAGGGAACGGATCAAAAACGTTGCACAGCAGCAGCTGGATACCGTTAAAGCCCTTCCGCTCGAGGAAGTAATCGGCGAAATTATTGATCTCCAGCTGGACGAAGCAGCGATATCCATATTGGACATAAAGAGTGAACATGTATTTTCCCGGACAAAAATAGCAAGGGGGCATCATCTGTTTGCGCAGGCAAACTCACTTGCCGTAGCCATTATAAACGATGAGCTGGCCCTTACTTCAAAGGCAAAGATCCGTTTTACCCGGCAAGTAAAAGAAGGGGAGCGAGTTGTTGCCAAGGCAAGGGTGAGCAGCATTGAAGACTACCGGACGACCGTGGAAGTTACGAGCTATGTAGATAAAGAGGCTGTTTTTTCCGGGGAGTTCATCATGTTCCGTTCAACTGGAGAAGGAAGGGAAGGGAGTACGACATGAGAATTGCCATCGATGCGATGGGAGGCGACAATGCTCCGGAAGCTCAGGTTAAAGGAGCTTTAAAAGCACTTTCTGCCTTTGATGATCTTACAGTGATTTTAATTGGAGATGAAAAGAAAATCTCTCCTTATCTGACTTCTGAAAAAAACATAGAAGTCATCCACACGGAAGAAAAAATAACGAGCGATGATGAACCTGTACGTGCAGTGCGGAAGAAAAAGAATGCTTCCATGGTTCTCGCCGCTAAAGAGGTAAAAGAGGGGCGGGCGGATGCCTGTATCTCAGCAGGGAATACTGGAGCACTTATGGCTTCTGGTCTGTTTAATGTTGGGAGGATCAGCGGTATTGACCGTCCGGCTCTATCTCCGACGCTTCCGACAGTAGACGGGAAGGGATTTTTGCTCCTGGATGTAGGCGCCAATATGGATGCAAAACCTGAGCATCTGCTGCAATACGCTATCATGGGAAGTACATATGCAGAGCAAGTAAGGGGAACGAGTTCTCCGAGAGTCGGTCTTTTGAATGTCGGCACGGAGGATGAAAAAGGGAATGCCCTAAGCAAAGCGGCCTTTCAGCTGCTGAAAGAAGCTCCCGTGAACTTTATCGGTAACGTTGAAGCAAGGGACCTCCTGAACGGAGCGGCTGATGTTGTCGTCTGCGATGGGTTTTCCGGAAACGTAGTGCTGAAAACGATAGAAGGTACCGCACTGACGATGTTTTCCATGCTTAAGCAGGAGCTTACAGCGACTGCTGTCAGCAAGATTGCAGCAGGGATTTTAAAACCTCGGCTTAAAGGCCTGAAGAACAAGCTGGACTATTCAGAGTATGGCGGAGCTGGATTGTTTGGGCTTGCTGCACCGGTAGTAAAAGCCCATGGGTCTTCCGATGAGAATGCGATTTATAATGCGGTAAGACAAACGAGAACGATGGTTGAAAAAAATGTTGTTCAAATCATTGCTGAAAAGATGAAAGAACTTGAAAAAGAAGAACAAAAGGGGGAAGAATAATGGGTAAAATTGCTTTTCTTTTTCCGGGACAGGGCTCCCAAAGCGTTGGAATGGCGCAAGAACTGGCACAAAATTTCGTAGAAGCCCGAACTATCTTTGATACCGCAGATGAAAAGCTCGGTATTTCTTTGTCTTCTATCATTTTTGAAGGGCCTGAAGAAGTCTTAAAACGTACAGAAAACACACAGCCGGCCCTGCTGACTGCAAGTATTGCTGTTTTGGAAGTATTTAAGAAATATGGGATCCAAGCTGACTATGCAGCCGGGCACAGTCTTGGGGAATATTCAGCTCTTGTGGCAGCTGGCAGTCTGTCGTTTGAAGATGCTGTATACGCGGTCAGACAGCGTGGCCTTTTTATGGAAGAAGCCGTGCCGACTGGAGTCGGTGCGATGTCTGCCATCCTGGGAATGAAACAGGAGGAACTTGAAGCCATTACAGAAAAGGTTACTGAGAACGGGCATGCTGTTCAGGTCGCTAATCTTAACTGTCCGGGGCAGATTGTTATTTCTGGTACTGCTCAGGGAGTTGCAGACGCGTCAAGGCTTGCGAAAGAAAACGGTGCAAAAGTGATCCCGCTGCAAGTGAGCGGACCTTTCCATTCTTCCTTAATGGAGCCGGCAGCTGAGAAAATGCAAGATGTTCTTGACTCGATTACGATTCAGGATGCAGAAATTCCGGTCCTTGCGAACGTCTCTGCCAAACAGGTAACAGATGCAGAGGAAATAAAAGAAAAGCTCGTCAAGCAAATCTACTCTCCGGTCAGATGGGAAGAGACCATTAATGAACTAATGGCTTTAGGTGTAGATACCTTTATCGAAATCGGACCAGGTAAAGTGCTGTCAGGCCTCGTGAAGAAAGTGAATCGCCGGGCAAATGTCATCGCCATCAGTGATGAAGCAACCATAAATGCAGCAGCGGAAAAGCTGAAGGGAGAGTAAAACTGATGTTAAAAGGAAAAACAGCTATTGTTACAGGCGCATCCAGGGGAATCGGAAGGGCCATCGCGTTGGAACTGGCAAAAAACGGCGCTAAAGTGGCCGTAAACTATGCAGGCAGTGAAGCGAAGGCGCAGGAAGTCGTAGATGAGATACGATCAATGGGCCAGGACGCTATCGCTGTGCAAGCAAATGTGGCAGATAGTGAATCGGTATCAGCTATGGTTAAAACAGTTATTGAAGAGTTTGGTGCTCTTGACATTCTAGTGAATAACGCAGGTATCACGAGAGACAACCTGATCATGAGAATGAAAGAGGACGAGTGGGACGCTGTCCTTGACACCAACTTAAAAGGTGTATTCCTCTGCACAAAAGCCGTAACCCGCCAGATGATGAAGCAGAGAAAGGGGAGAATCATTAATATCTCCTCCATTGTCGGTGTATCCGGAAATCCTGGCCAGGCCAATTATGTTGCAGCGAAAGCAGGTGTTATCGGACTGACAAAATCGACGGCTAAAGAATTAGCCAGCAGAAATATTACGGTGAACGCAGTGGCTCCAGGATTCATTGATACGGATATGACACACGTTCTTGAAGAAAATGTAAAAGGTGAGATGCTGAAGGCAATACCGCTTGCCCGTTTTGGGAGCACGGAAGACATTTCCTCCCTCGTCACGTTCCTAGCAAGCGACAGCAGTTCCTATATTACTGGACAGACGATCCACGTCGACGGCGGAATGGTGATGTAAGAATAGCGAAAACTGGGAAGCCTAAGAGGAGCTTCTCAGTTTTTATGGATTCCGCTTTAGCAGCGGTCGTCTCTGATCGAGGCGTTTCAGCATTTCTAAGGATCCAGCTTCAACGACCAATGTCTCTGACACTTCGCATTCCCACCTCAACACAAAGACCGTGTTGCTGTGTGTATGCTCCATCGCCTTTCGACATTAAACGGTCGTTTCAGCTTTTCTAAGGATCCAGCTTCAACGCCTAGAGACTCGAGTCACTTCACTCTCCCACTCCAACACAAAGACCGTGTTGAAGTTCTAGAGTTCCAGTGCTTTTCGTCTCTGATCGAGGCGTTTCAGCATTTCTATGGATCCAGCTTTAGTGGCCAGAGACTCGAATGCTTCAGTCTCCCACTCCAACACAAAGTACGTGTTGCTGTGTGAGACTTCCACCATTTTTCGTCTCTAAACGGGCCACTTCAGCTTTTCTGGCTTTTCTATCTTTTTTTTTCTTATGAAATGGTATATATTATTGAAAGGAGGTGAATACACATGGCAGACGTATTAGAAAGAGTTTCAAAGATTATCGTAGATCGTCTTGGTGTAGACGCTGCTGAGGTTAAAACCGAAGCTTCTTTTAAAGAAGATCTAGGTGCTGATTCCTTGGATGTTGTTGAATTAGTTATGGAACTTGAGGACGAGTTTGATTTGGAAATTTCCGACGAAGATGCTGAAAAAATTACAACGGTTGGTGACGTTGTTAATTACATAAACAGCAACAACAACTAATTTTATGCTGAACAAAGTCCCGTAACAGATGGTGCGGGACTTTAAACCTGTTGGCAGAAGAATAAAGCCGATACCCTCTAAGTGTTTGCAGGAGGCAATGATGAAAGGTTCAAAGAAACAGACATCAAATTTAAAGAAACATTCAAGGCAAAGATTTAAGCATCAGGCAAGAAAACAGATGGATGAAAAGGTACGCAAACAAAAGGTAGCTCCCTTACAGGAACGAATTGATCTCTTCTTTGACAATGAAAAATTACTGGTTCAGGCATTTACCCATTCATCATATGTGAATGAGCATCGGGGACGTCCTTACGAAGACAACGAACGGCTTGAATTTTTAGGGGATGCAGTTCTTGAATTGACAATTTCTCAATTTCTTTACTCAAAGTTTTCGACTATGAGCGAAGGAGAGTTAACAAAATTAAGAGCAGCCATTGTCTGTGAGCCATCTCTCGTCATTTTGGCCAACGAGCTTCATTTTGGGGATTATGTTTTGCTGGGCAAAGGCGAAGAAAACACCGGTGGACGCACACGGCCGGCATTGCTCGCAGATGTGTTTGAAGCCTTTATCGGTGCACTGTACCTTGATAAAGGAATCGAAGCCGTTAAAGGATTTCTGGAAGTGAATGTTTTTCCCCGAATTAATGAAGGTGCTTTTTCTCATGTGATGGATTTTAAGAGCCAGCTTCAGGAATATGTTCAGCGAGAAGGTCTTGGAACGATTGATTATAAAATCATTCAGGAAAAAGGGCCGGCGCATAACCGGGAATTCGTATCTGAGGTAAAGTTAAATGAAGATACGTTCGGAGTCGGTTTTGGACGTTCTAAAAAAGAAGCGGAGCAGCATGCTGCACAGGAAGCGCTCGAGAAGATAATGAAACATTAAAAAAACACCCTGCGAAAAGGGTGTTTTTCTTATGATTATGTATGAACGCTTACTTCTTTTTTAGGGAACCGAGCTCGGAGACGATGCCTTCCATATCTCTTACACTGAATCCAGGCATTTTCATTACCATATCATAAAGTTCTTTTATGTCATCATATTGGTCAACGGTGTAATCATCACCCTGGATCAGACCTGAGTTTACAAGCTGGAGCTTTTTTTTCAAGCCTTCTATCATAAACTCTATGTTCTCCTGGCTGGGAGTGGATAAGTTCATAGTAGCACCCTTTCTATCCTCTTTCTTTCACAATTGTAGCATAAAAGAATCTGTTTGTAAGTTGATCTATGGTAAAATAAATTAGTTAAGAATACATAAGGGGGATTAAGATGTTCCTCAAACGATTAGATGTAGTAGGTTTTAAGTCTTTTGCGGATCGAATCAATATTGAATTTGTGCCGGGTGTGACTGCGGTCGTAGGGCCGAACGGCAGCGGTAAAAGCAACATTTCGGATGCCGTCCGCTGGGTGCTTGGTGAGCAATCGGCCAAATCGCTCCGCGGTTCAAAGATGGAGGATATCATCTTCGCTGGAAGCGATAACCGCAAGCCGCTGAACGTGGCTGAAGTAACGCTAACGCTTGATAATGAAGATCAGCATATACCGCTTGAATATAATGAGATCAGTGTCACCCGCAGAGTGTACCGTTCGGGCGACAGTGAATATTTGTTGAATAAACAGCAGTGCCGCCTGAAAGACATCGTGGATCTGTTCATGGATTCCGGTCTTGGCCGTGAAGCGTATTCGATTATCGGTCAAGGGAAGATTGAAGAGATCTTGAGCAGTAAGGCGGAAGACAGAAGAAAGATCTTTGAAGAGGCAGCCGGGGTCCTGAAATACAAAACCCGTAAACAAAAAGCAGAGCAAAAATTGCAGGAAACTCAGGAAAACCTGAACCGGGTGGAAGATATACTATATGAACTAGAAGGACAAGTTGAGCCTTTAAAAATACAGGCTTCCATCGCCAAGGATTTTCTTGAGAAAAAAGAAGAGCTTCAGCAGATCGAAGTGGCTTTGACGGTTTTTGAAATTGAAGAACTGCATGAAAAATGGGAAAAACAATCTACACTCGTAGAAGAACTCAAAAATAAAGATTTCGCACTCTCATCGAAAGTGAAAAATGAAGAAGCATCACTCGAACGCGCCAGAGCCGACATACAGGCATTGGACGAATCCATAGACGAACTGCAGCAGTCGCTTCTCGTCGCGAGCGAAGAGCTTGAAAAGCTTGAAGGAAAACGTGAAGTCTTAAAAGAACGAAAGAAAAACTATCATCAAAATAAAGAGTCTCTCAAACAACAGATTCAGACACTGAAGAAAAAAAGCGAGGAGCTCCAGGCTGCTTCTACAGAAGGTACCAAGATTTTTGGCGAACAGAAAAAGGAACTACGTTCACTCCGCAGCCAGCTGAAGGAAGAGGAGAACCGTCTTTCCATCATCGAGCTCGATCTTGAAGCAGAGCTGGAACGTATAAAAAGTGACTACTTCGAGAACTTGAACAGCCAGGCTTCCATTAAGAATGAAATTCGTTATTTATCAGATCAGCAGAACCAGCAGCAGTTCAAGTCGAGCAGGCTGGATCAAGAACACGAGAAATATGTAGCTGAACGTGAAAGAGTCACCTCAGATAAAAAAGATTTGCTCGTGAAGGCTAAGGAAGCCGAGGAGAATATTCAGTCTCACTTAAAGCAGTATGCCGGATTAAAACAGCAGCTTGAACAAAAAGAAAAAGAGAACGAAGAAAAGCAAAGCAAGCTGTATCAAGCCTATCAGTTTATTCAGCAGTTCAAATCAAAAAAAGAATGGCTTGAATCCATGCAGGATGAGTACCAGGGGTTTATGCAGGGTGTAAAAGAAGTCCTTAAAGCCAAAGGAACCGTACTGCAGGGCATTGAAGGTGCAATCGCTGAACTCATCAGCGTACCGGCTGACATCGAGACAGCCATCGAAACGGCTCTCGGGGGATCCATGCAGCACGTTGTTACCCAAAGTGAAAAGGATGCCGTTGCCGCTATCGCTTTTTTAAAGAAAAAAAAATTCGGGAGAGCTACGTTCCTCCCTCTATCTGTCATTAAGGGACGTTTTATCTCACCGTCTGACATCAGTTTGGTCGCTTCGCACTCTGCATATGTCGGAGTGGCTTCTCAGCTCGTAACTGGAGACAGCAAATACGAGACGATCATCGCCAACCTGCTTGGCAACATCGTGATCGCTAAAACTATCGAGGGAGCGAACGAGATCGCCAAAATCCTCCGTTACAGGTATCGAATTGTTACCCTTGAAGGAGATGTAGTCAGTGCTGGCGGTTCCATGACGGGAGGAAGCGTCAAACAAAAGAATTCCTCGCTCCTTGGAAGACAGCGGGAACTGGACACGGTCACTGGAAAACTGGAGAAAATGGAACAGCAGACAGCTGTAATCGAAGAGCAGGTAAAGGACTCAAAAACAGCGATTACAGAGCTGAGATCCCAGCTCGAATCCTTCCGTGAAGAAGGAGAGAACAGCAGGCTTAAGGAGCAATCTGTAAAAAGCAGACTGCGCGAAATTGAAATCGAAGAGAAAAACCTGAATGACCGCCTCTCTCTGTATGACCGGGAGAAGAATAGTTATCATTCGGAACAAAGCACGATCACTGAAAGGATTAAAGAACTTCAGATTTCATTGGAGAGAAATGTGAAAGACGCGAAATCGCTCGAGGATCAGATCGAACAGCTTGATGCCCGTAAGAAAGATCAGCAAACCTCGAAAGAAGAGATACAGCAGTCAGCCACCGCTTTAAAAATCAAGATTGCAGAAAAAGACCAGCAAACGGCGAACCAGGAAGAGAAACTGGAGAGAATCCAGATGGAGCTCCGAGAAGTGAACGATCAGCTTAAAGAGACTGAACAGGATTTTTGGATGCTGGAAGAAGAAATGAACAGCAATTCTTCAGGTGAAGAAGTACTTGATGGACACATCGGCAAAAAACGGCAAGACAAGAATTCTGTACTTCAGCTCATCTCGCAGCGCAGACAGGAAAGACTCACGGTGTACCAGCAAGTGGAAGACCGGGACCGTGAACTGAAAGAATCAAAACGTATTCTTAAACAATTGAACGATGCCCTCCGTACAGAAGAGGTGAGCATCAACAGACTCGATGTTGAGCTCGACAACCGTCTCACCCATCTGCGGGAAGAATACGAGCTTTCCTTTGAAGGTGCGAAGGGACAATTCCAGCTGACCATGGAGGCAGCTGAGGCGAGGAAGAAAGTCAAATTGATCAAACTCGCGATAGAAGAACTCGGCCTGGTGAACCTTGGTGCCATCGAAGAGTATGAACGCGTATCGCAGCGTTTTGATTTCCTGACAGAACAAAGAGCGGATCTCGTAGAAGCAAAACAGACACTGCATGGAGTCATCGATGAGATGGACGAAGAAATGAAGAAGAGGTTCGAGGAGACGTTCACAAATATCCGCTCACATTTCGGCCAGATTTTCAAAGAGCTGTTTGGCGGAGGAAGGGCAGATTTATCTTTAACCAATCCAGAAAACCTGCTGACAACCGGCGTGGATATCCTTGCTCAGCCTCCAGGTAAAAAGCTGCAGCATCTTGCCCTATTGTCCGGCGGAGAGCGGGCGCTGACCGCTATTGCCCTGCTGTTTGCCATATTGAAAGTCCGTCCTGTTCCTTTCTGCATCCTTGATGAGGTGGAAGCCGCACTTGATGATGCCAATGTCAGCCGCTATGCGAGCTATTTGCGAACGTTCAGCAAAGAAACTCAGTTTATCGTCGTTACCCACCGAAAAGGAACAATGGAGGAAGCGGACGTGCTTTACGGCGTTACGATGCAGGAATCCGGGGTCTCCAAACTTGTTTCCGTCAAGCTGGAGGAATCAAGGGATCTCGTCGGGGCAAAGTAATGTATCATGTATGAATTTGAAGGAGGAACCTATGAGCTTCTTAAAACGAATAAAAGACAAATTCACTTCTCAAACAGACTCTGTATCTGAAAAATTCAAAAGCGGACTGGAGAAGACGCGAACTTCTTTTTCCACAAAAGTCAATGACCTCGTTAAGCGGTACAGAAAAGTTGATGAAGATTTTTTCGAGGAACTGGAAGAAATTTTGATCAGTGCCGATGTAGGGGTCCATACGGTTATGGATCTCATTGACAAATTAAAGGACATCGCGCGTACGAGAAACATCCAGGAAACAGAAGAACTGAAATCCGCGATCTCAGAAACACTCGCTGGAATGCTCCATAAAGGAGAACAGGACGGCTCACTGAACCTTCAAACAGAAGGCATGACGGTCATCCTTTTTGTCGGTGTAAACGGCGTAGGGAAAACGACGACGATCGGAAAACTTGCTCATCAGTTGAAACAACAAGGGAAAACCGTGATGCTTGCTGCCGGGGACACATTCCGCGCAGGAGCGATCGAGCAGCTTGAAGTCTGGGGGCAGCGTGCAGGCGTGGATGTTATCAAACATCAGGAGGGATCCGATCCTGCAGCCGTTATTTTTGACAGCGTAAAAGCAGCCAAATCCAGAAATGTGGATGTTCTGCTGTGCGATACTGCAGGAAGGCTGCAGAACAAAGTTAATTTAATGAATGAGCTTGAAAAAGTGAAACGCGTTATCGAACGGGAAGTGCCGGGAGCACCGCATGAGGTATTGCTTGTCGTTGATGCGACGACTGGACAGAACGCGATGAGCCAGGCGAAGATATTCAGCCAGTCCACAAATGTTTCAGGTCTTGTACTTACTAAGCTCGATGGTACAGCCAAGGGCGGAATTGTCCTCGGCATCCGTAACGAACTTGATATCCCTGTGAAATTTGTCGGACTGGGTGAAAAAATCGACGACCTGCAGGCTTTTGATCCTGATCAGTTTGTCTACGGACTCTTTTCTGGATTAGAGGAAGAAAAAGCGGAGTAATCCGCTTTTTCTTTTGGCTGTTTTCGTAACCCTTGTTGATTTTGGAAGTGGCTGAATTCCGTTTCAGGCTGCTCGCTTTCCGCGGGGCGGGCGGTGAGCCTTACCGGCGCCAGTGCCTAGTTTCTCGGCGCAGGCGCCTGTGGGTCTCACCTGTCCCGCTGCACCCGCAGGACAAGGAAAGGAAGGCTTCGGCAGCGTTATATCGCATGAAGAGAATGTGAAATTCATTTTCGAGGAGTCTCGCACCTTTCACTCCAACCAACTTATCAATGAAGGCTTTATATAAAAAATGTTCTCAAAGCAACACTCTTTTAGAAAAGAACCTTCTTTTTTATTTGGAAGTGCTTACCTGGATTTTTGAGATTGACAAGAAAAAATCTTGACATTGTTTCTTCGACAGTGTACTATAATTTAACGTAAAGGCTTTTCACTTAACAAGGGGTGTTGGAATGCTGGATAAGACGACGAGAATTAATTATCTTTATGACTTTTATCAGTCCTTGCTGACACCGAAGCAAAAGAATTACATGGCTTTTTATTATCTGGATGACTTTTCCCTTGGAGAAATCGCTGAACAATATAATGTAAGCCGCCAGGCCGTTTATGATAATATAAAACGGACCGAGGCGATGCTTGAAGAATACGAGGAAAAACTCGGTTTATTTGCGAAATTTCAGGAACGCGATCAGTTACTTTCCAGATTAAAAGAACTGCTCGGAAATTCGTCTGATAAAGTTCTTGAGATCATTGATCGCCTTGAAAACATGGAATAGGAGGCGACAATACGATGGCATTTGAAGGATTAGCCGACCGGCTTCAAAACACCTTGCAGAAAATCCGGGGCAAGGGTAAGGTAACAGAAGCGGATGTAAAAGAAATGATGCGTGAAGTCAGGCTTGCACTATTGGAAGCCGATGTTAACTTCCGGGTAGTAAAAAATTTTATCAAGCGAGTGACAGAACGTTCCATAGGTCAGGAAGTGCTGAAGAGCCTTACTCCAGGCCAGCAGGTTGTTAAAGTCGTTCACGAAGAGCTTACTGCTCTATTGGGCGGAGAACAAAGCAAGATCGCTGTCAACAACCGGCCGCCAACCGTCATTATGATGGTCGGGCTGCAAGGGGCAGGTAAAACGACGACAACCGGGAAGCTTGCAAATCATCTTCGCAAGAAGCATAACCGCAATCCTCTCCTGGTGGCTGCCGATATTTATCGTCCTGCAGCGATTCAGCAGATCGAAACACTTGGCAAACAGCTGAGTCTTCCTGTTTTCTCAATGGGGACAAAGTGAGCCCGGTTGAGATCACGAAACAGGCACTGGCTAAGGCAAAGGAAGAGCATCATGATTATGTTCTCATCGATACGGCAGGACGCCTTCACATTGATGAAGAACTGATGGATGAGCTTCAAAAGGTCAAAGAACTGGCAAATCCCAATGAAATTTTCCTTGTGGTTGATGCCATGACCGGGCAAGACGCCGTTAATGTTGCCGAGAGCTTTAATGAGCAGCTTGGATTAACGGGTGTCGTACTGACCAAGCTTGATGGAGATACTCGCGGCGGTGCTGCACTTTCCATTAAAGCAGTGACAGATCTCCCGATTAAGTTTGTCGGTATGGGAGAGAAGATGGATGCGCTAGAACCGTTCCATCCAGACAGAATGTCCTCCAGGATTCTTGGAATGGGTGATGTGCTGACACTTATTGAAAAAGCACAGACGAACGTTGACGAAGAAAAGGCAAAAGAACTGCAAAAGAAGATGCGGGACATGTCTTTTACTTTCGATGATTTCCTTGATCAGATGGGGCAGGTCAGAAACCTCGGCCCTCTTGATGAGCTGCTTAGCATGATGCCGGGCGCGAACAAGATGAAGGGCTTGAAAAATGTCTCCATAGATGAGAAACAGATTGGCCATGTCGAAGCTATCATTCGATCGATGACCAAACTCGAAAGAGAACAGCCGGAGATCATCAACGCTTCAAGAAGAAAAAGGATTGCGAAAGGGAGCGGACGGACCGTACAGGAAGTAAACCGCCTCATCAAGCAGTTCGACGATATGAAGAAGATGATGAAACAAATGTCCGGTATGATGAAGGGCAAGAAAAAAGGCGGAATGAAATTTCCGTTTATGTAAAATGGATGAATTTTCTGGTTTACAAAGCTGGGAATTTATTATATTATATTGATTTGTGTGAACAATTTTCGGAGGTGTATTTTTACAATGGCAGTAAAAATTCGTTTAAAACGCATGGGGCAAAAGAAAGCTCCATTTTATCGGGTAGTAGTAGCAGATTCTCGCGCACCGCGTGATGGTCGCTTTATCGAAGAGATTGGTACTTACAATCCAGTTGTTAATCCTGCAGAAGTTAAAATCAACGAAGAGCAGGCTCTTAAATGGATGCTTGACGGCGCGAAGCCTTCAGACACTGTACGTAACCTTTTCTCTAACGCAGGAATCATGGAAAAGTTTCATAACGCTAAACTACAAAAATAATGGGTGATGATATGATGACAGAGTTAATCGAGACGATTGTTAAGGCTCTTGTTGATCATCCAGAAGAAGTCAGCGTAAAAGAGGTAGCTGACGGCGAAAAGCTTGTTTATCAATTAACCGTGCACAGCTCAGATATGGGCAAGGTGATCGGCAAACAAGGCCGGGTGGCGAAAGCGATCCGTACTGTTGTCAATGCTGCTGGAACAAGCCAGAACAAACGTATTTCACTAGAAATCGTATAGCCGGATTTGAATTCGGCGGCAAAGTTACTTCTTTAAGCTTGAAAAGGGATGAGGGCAGCCTCAGCCCTTTTTTGCACTTTTAAATGATTTTTGATTATAGATTCTAATCATTCAGCCCACACTGAATATAAGAAACGGGCACAAGGGTGGATACATATGTCGAAATGGTTAAACGTAGGAAAAATCGTTAATACACATGGTATACGGGGGGAAGTTCGGGTGATCTCCCGCACGGATTTTCCTGAAGAACGATATAAAATAGGAAACACACTTTATGTGGATTTCGGAGACGGGAGCAGCCTGGTACCGGTTGTCATAGCCGCACACAGGGTCCACAAACAGTTCGACCTTTTGCAGTTTGAAGAACATCCGAACATTAACGACGTTGAAAAGTATAAAGGACATCTCCTGAAAACGCCTGCGGACGATTCCGTTGAACTTGATGAGGGGGAATTCTTCTATCATGATATCATCGGATGCACGGTGATGACCGAAGAAGGCGAAGAACTTGGAAAGGTAAAAGAAATTCTCTCTCCGGGAGCAAATGACGTATGGGTCGTGAAACGGAAAAACTTCGGGCCTGATATCCTGGTTCCTTACATTCCTCCAGTTGTAAAAAAGGTTGATATCGAAAATAAACAAATCACGATTCATATGATGGATGGTCTGATTTAACATGAAGATTGATGTCTTATCGCTGTTTCCTGAGATGTTTACCGGTGTATTCGGTTCATCTATCCTCAAAAAGTCACAGGAAAAGGGTCTCGTCCAGTATCATGTGACCGATTTTAGAGAGTATACAGAAAACAAACACCGGCGTGTTGATGATTACCCCTATGGCGGCGGAGCAGGCATGGTCCTGACACCCCAGCCTCTGTTTGACGCTGTAGAAGCCTTGAAGCGGGAGAATGAGACTCAGCAGCCGAGGGTCATCCTTCTCTGTCCGCAGGGGGAGCGCTACAGCCAGCGAAAAGCGGAGGAGCTTTCCAAAGAATCGCACTTGATTTTTGTCTGCGGACACTATGAAGGATATGATGAACGCATCCGGGAAAATTTAGTGACAGATGAGATCTCGATCGGCGATTTTGTTCTCACTGGCGGTGAACTTGGCGCGATGGTCGTTATCGATAGTGTGACGAGGCTTCTCCCTGGTGCTCTCGGCAATGAAGAGTCACCGGTAAAGGACTCGTTCAGCAGCGGAATGCTCGAGCATCCCCAATATACGAGACCCGCAGATTTCAGGGGGATGAAGGTGCCAGAGGTCTTATTGTCAGGGAATCATAAAAACATTGAAGAATGGCGTGTTAAAGAGTCGTTAAGACGCACGTGGAGAAGAAGGCCTGATCTGTTAGAAGGAATGGACTTAACCCCTCAAGAGAAAAAATGGCTTGAAGAGGTTAAAAAAGAGGACTAAATTTTATGGAACTACTTGCCTCTGTCTCTCTCCTATGGTAAGATAAATCTCGTGGCTTAGGCCAGTATTAAGGTGTTCCGCTGCTGAAGAAAACGAGGCAAGAACATCTGTCGGAAGGAGGCAATAACTATGCAACAGATTATTGCAGAGCTTGCTAAAGAGCAACTAAAATCGGATCTTCCTAAGTTCCGTTCTGGTGATACTGTTCGTGTACACGTTAAAGTTGTCGAGGGAACTCGCGAACGTATTCAGCTTTTCGAAGGCGTTGTAATCAAAAAGCGCGGAACTGGAATCAGCGAAACATTCACTGTTCGTAAGATTTCTTACGGTGTTGGTGTAGAGCGTGTATTCCCTTTACATTCACCTAAAATCGCGAACCTTGAAGTCGTTCGACGCGGTAAAGTTCGTCGTGCTAAGCTTTACTACTTGCGTGCACTTCGCGGTAAAGCAGCGCGTATTAAAGAGATTCGCTAATTACACACAAAAGGAGCTTGACTCATCTCAAGCTCCTTTTTACATATTTAAAATAATGTGAAAAAAATTAAGTTGAATGTGAGGCTGAAGTATGGCACGTCAGAAAAAAGAATCTTGGGAATGGTTAAAAGCATTGGCAGTGGCCTTGATTCTCGCCGGAGCAATTCGTTACTTTTTATTCGCTCCGATCGTGGTTGATGGCGAGTCCATGATGCCTACCTTGCACAACAGGGATCGGCTTGTTGTTAATAAAATGGATAAACCGGAACGATTTGATATCGTCGTGTTCAAGGCGACAGAAACGAAGGATTACATTAAACGGGTCATTGGCCTTCCGGGTGACAAGATTGAATACAAGAACGATACTCTGTATGTAAACGGCAAACCCCTAAAGGAAAAATATTTGGATCCGTATAAGAAACAGACGAAAGATGGAAACTTAACCTATGATTTCACTTTGTATGAAGTGACAGGAAAACAGACTGTTCCCAAGGGGAAAGTTTTTGTGCTTGGAGATAACAGAAGGCACAGCAGTGACAGCCGGAATATCGGCACTGTAGACATGGATGATATTATCGGCAAAGCCAGCGTGAAATTCTGGCCGATTAATGATATAGGTGTAGTAAAGTAGGTGAAGGAATGACCATCCAATGGTTTCCTGGCCATATGGCAAAAGCCAGGCGAGAAATTACAGAAAAACTTAAACTGATCGATGTTGTTTTTGAATTGGTAGATGCAAGAGTGCCCCTTGCCTCCCGCAATCCGATGATTGACGAGATTACAGCCGGAAAGCCGCGGCTGCTTCTTTTAAACAAAGCGGATATGGCGGATCCGGAGGTTACAAAACTTTGGTCGGACTATTTCGAGCAGAAAGGCCTCCCTGTTCTTGTGATTAATTCTAAAACGGGCCAGGGCATTAATCGTATAGAGACAAAAGCAAAAGAACTGGTCAAAGAAAAATTCGATAAGATGAGAGCCAAAGGCATCGTTAAGCCAAGAGCTGTCCGGGCGTTGATCCTTGGAATTCCCAATGTTGGAAAATCCACGCTCATCAACCGGATGGCAGGAAAAAACATTGCGGTTACTGGTGATAAACCGGGTGTCACAAAAAAACAGCAATGGATTAAAGTGGGTACAGCACTGGAATTGCTTGATACACCAGGTATTCTTTGGCCGAAATTTGAAGATCCATCCATTGGGCTGAAGCTGGCTGTAACAGGAGCCATCAAAGAAACGCTTCTTGATTTTTCGGAGATTGTTCTGTTTGCGCTTAAGTATTTTAAGGTTCACTACCCTGCCCGGCTGCAGGATCGATACAATCTTGAGTCAATTCCAGAAGACCCGATCGTCCTTTTTGATGAGATTGGAAAAAAACGCGGTTGTTTGATGAGCGGCGGCTATATCGATTATGAGAAGACAGCAGAAATCGTGCTGCGCGACATCCGTTCTGAAAAATTAGGCAGATTGTCGTATGAAAGACCAAAAGATTTTATCCAGTAGGCACGCACAAGCGTGCCTATTTTCTTTATAATATACCAGAACTGCTAAATGATTAATTCATGATGGCCGATATACATAGAAAGCGAAGGTTGACGATGAAACTTACGATCAAGGAAATTGAAGAAAGAATCCATAGACTTAAAGAAGAAAAAAATGAGCTTGATGCTTTTATAGATGAACTTCAGAGTGATGAACGTTCTGGAGTTAAGAAAATCATTTTGAGACATGAAAAAGCACTGGAATCTGCCCGGCTGCTCAAGGTTCATTATGAACAGATGATGGTGTTCGAGAAGGAGTGGACCAGTAAAGGAAAGCATGTAATCGCAGGGGTTGATGAAGTGGGGAGAGGCCCTCTTGCAGGCCCTGTGATTGCAGCTGCAGCCATTTTAAAACCTGGCACATACATACCAGGATTGAATGATTCAAAAAAGCTCAGTGAATCGCGGCGTGAAGAATTATTTGAAGAAATCATGAAAAACGCGGTTTCGATCGGCATCGGTCTGGTGACCGCACATGAAATTGATGAAATTAATATCTATCAAGCTTCCAAGAAAGCGATGGTAAAAGCAGTCGGAGCTCTGAAGGAGCAGCCTGATCATCTGCTGATTGATGCGATGGAACTTCCGCTTGCTGTTACCCAGTCCAAAATCATTAAAGGGGACGCAAAAAGTGTATCTATTGCGGCCGCATCCATCATTGCAAAGGTGACTAGAGACCGGTATATGAAGAAGCTGCATAGGAACCACCCTCAATATCAATTTAATAAAAACATGGGCTATGGCACGAAGGAGCACCTTGAAGCATTGGAAAGATTCGGTCCTGTTGAGGAACACCGCCGATCCTTTTCCCCTGTACAGCAAGGTTCACTGCTTTAAGCTTAAGGAGGAGCAGTTTATGAGAGTAGAAAACGGGGAGCTCCTTTCCCTGCTTGGAACCTTCAAAAACAGATCAGCATTGGTGCAAGGACAGCTGACGGCAGCAAAAATATTGGAAATATTTCCAGGGAACGTGGCGAAATTGTCTCTGCAGGGGGAGGTTAGGACAGCTCTGCTGGAAACCGCCCTTCAAGCAGGAGAAAGCTATTGGTTTGAAGTCAGTCAAACCGAACCCCTGGCGTTAAAGAAACTGGAAGCCATAAAAGTCGGTAAAAAGAATTCTGCAGAATTTGTGGCAGCACAGCTTGGATTTCCTAAAGATCCTGCAGCAAGGATGGCAGCTCAGTTTTTGCTGACTTCCAAACTGCCTGCTGCAAAAGAACAGCTGGCAACAGTTGCGGATTTGTTTCGAATTTCACAGAACAATGAACCGAAAACAGCAGAAATTCTTCAACAGATGATGAAGCGAGATATTCCATTGACAGAAGGTGCGTTCAGGGTCATGGAAGCTTATGAAAAAACAGGCCCGCTGCGGACAGAGCTGTTGAGGCTCCTGAATACGATCGATAATCACGAACCTGCCGGACTGTTAAACGAGCTGAAGCAAGCGTTAAACGGTGTATTAAAAGGTTCTGTGGCTTTATCACTGGAAGAGCCGGCAGCAGCGATTCTTAATGCCTTAGTAAGCGATGAACAGCCAAAAATAGCCGGGCAGCTAGAATATATATTAAAAAAAGCCGGATGGCTGGATCCTGCCACGACATTGAAAGAAATCAAAGCCGGCATCATGTCAAAAGGAAACGGAACAGCAGCCAACCTTGAGATGGAGAAATTTTTCTCAAAGCAGGGTGTAAGCCGGGAACAAGCGATGACTCAGCTTTTGAAGCTTTTGCCTGATCTTCCTGAAGAAGATCGTGCTTTCGTTCAATCCTTACTTTTATCCGACCACAGCAAAGATAGGCTGCCGGCAGCCATTAAGAAGCAGGTTGACCATCTTGGCCTGTTTCATGAAGCAAGGTTGCAATCCTTACAGTCTCAGGAAGAAGCAGTGAACAAAAGTGTAAAGTCACTCCTTCTTCAAGTGCTTGAGAGTAACGAGACGATGACAGCAGCGTTCAAAACACAGGCTGAAAAGGTCCTGCATAAGATAACCGGGCTTCAGCTGACCATGCTCCAAAGCCAGGAGAACGTTCAACAAGTCCTGCTTCAGATTCCGATGATGCTCGGCATACAGGCCGCTGACCTTACCGTGAGATGGGAAGGGAAAACAACAGAAACTGGTGAAATCGACAGTGATTTTTGCCGAATCCTCTTTATTTTACAGCTTGAAAAAATGAAAGAAACAACAATAGGAGTAACGATTCAGAACCGCATTCTCTCCCTGCAGATATGGAACGGCCAGGAGAATGCCAACAAGATACCTCAGGACCGTATCGAGATGCTTCGGGAGTCTCTCAAACAAATCGATTACCACTTATCAGGGGTTATGATGATGGGCGGAGGACAGAAGCGGCCAGCACTGGCTAAAAGAGCTCCTGAGCCTATGAATGGAGTTGATCTGCGAATATGAATAATGAGAAAACACTTCCTCGTGCCGCTGCCCTTTCCTATCATGAGAATATGGCAGCGCCTAAGCTGACAGCAAAAGGAACGGGAAAAACGGCAGAAAAAATTTTATCGTTGGCCCAGGAATACAATATTCCCATCCAGAAGGATCCCTCCCTTGTGGCACTCCTCTCACAGCTGGAGATCAATGAAAAAATCCCGCAAGAACTCTACGAAGTGGTCGCAGAAGTATTTGCGTTCATCTACCAAGTGGATCAGGGACAGCGTTGACAGGAGACGATATTTTTAATGTGATTGGGCATCTTATACTCAAAAGGAGGCGTCCATCATGCCAAGAAGAAAGCTGCTTGTTCCTGGTGTCGACTCGATGCTCAATCAGTACAGGGAAGAGATCGGCGAGGAATTCGGGATCTACCGTCCCGCTGCAGAACGGGATTTTACGGAAAAAAAGGCAGACAGAAAAAAAGAAAAATCGAACGGCAGGAAAGAAATAAAAAGCAGGGGTAAATAACCTGCTTTTTGTTTTGCATTTAGAAGCAGTAAGAGGCGATGCATCCCCTATTTTATTACATATTGTGTAACTTTTAATATGAAAAAATGTCGAAATTAGGTGAATGCGTTTGCAATAATTCTGTAGAATGGTAGACAGTTCGGCTTCTATTATATAAAATGGTATCGGTAGTTTAGTTTTGAACATGATAGGAGGATGGAGAATGAATATCCACGAGTATCAAGGTAAAGAGGTACTAAGAAAGTACGGTGTGGCTGTTCCTAACGGTAAAGTAGCGTATTCCGTAGAAGAAGCAGTTGAAGCTGCAAAAGAATTAGGAAGCGCTGTTACTGTTGTTAAAGCTCAAATCCATGCTGGCGGACGAGGAAAAGCCGGCGGTGTTAAAGTGGCTAAAAACCTTGATGAAGTTCGTACATATGCGGATGAAATTTTGGGGAAAGTGCTTGTCACTCATCAAACAGGCCCTGAAGGCAAAGAAGTTAAGCGTTTGCTTATCGAAGAAGGCTGCGACATCAAGAAAGAATATTACATCGGCCTTGTGCTTGACCGCGCAACATCAAGCGTTGTCATGATGGGATCTGAAGAAGGCGGTACTGAAATTGAAGAGGTGGCTGAAAAGACGCCTGAGAAAATCTTCAAAGAAGTCATCGACCCAGCGATCGGGCTTCAAGCATTCCAGGCTCGCCGCTTAGCATTCAACATCAACATCCCGAAAGAGCTTGTGAACAAAGCGGCAAAGTTCATGATGGGACTTTATAAAGCTTTCGTTGAAAAAGACTGCTCTATCGCAGAAATCAACCCGCTTGTAGTAACAGGTGACGGCAACGTAATGGCACTTGATGCGAAGTTAAACTTCGATTCAAATGCGCTTTACCGCCAAAAGGATATTCTTGAGTACCGCGATCTTGAAGAAGAAGATGCAAAAGAGATCGAAGCTTCCAAATATGACTTGAGCTACATCTCCCTTGATGGAAATATCGGATGTATGGTTAATGGCGCTGGTCTTGCTATGGCAACGATGGACATCATCAAACACTACAGCGGAGACCCTGCCAACTTCCTTGATGTAGGCGGCGGTGCAACTGCTGAAAAAGTAACAGAAGCATTTAAAATTATCCTTTCTGATGAAAAAGTTAAAGGGATTTTCGTTAACATTTTCGGCGGAATTATGAAATGTGACGTTATCGCAAACGGAGTAGTTGAAGCTACAAAACAAGTAGGGTTAAACCTGCCGCTGGTTGTCCGTTTAGAAGGTACGAACGTAGAGCTTGGCAAGAAAATCCTTAATGAATCTGGATTGAACATTACTTCTGCAGATTCCATGGCAGACGGTGCTGAGAAAATCGTTTCTTTAGTAAAATAAATTCCCCGAAATAAGGTAGAAGGGTGGAGAAAATAGATGAGTATTTTTATCAATAAAGACACAAAGGTCATCGTGCAAGGGATTACAGGATCTGTAGGCCTGTTCCACACACAGCAGATGCTTGAATATGGCACGAAAATTGTCGGCGGTGTTACACCGGGTAAAGGCGGTACGGAAGTAGAAGGCCTTCCTGTTTTCAATACAGTTGAAGAGGCAGTTAGAGCAACAGGTGCTACAGCTTCTGTCATTTATGTTCCGCCTGCATTTGCCGCTGATTCCATCGTGGAAGCAGTTGACGCAGAACTTGATCTTGCTATCTGTATTACAGAAGGAATTCCTGTTATGGACATGGTTAACGTAAAACGTTACATGGAAGGCAAGAAAACTCGTCTTGTCGGTCCTAACTGCCCGGGTGTTATCACTCCAGATGAGTGCAAGATCGGTATCATGCCTGGATACATTCATACAAAAGGGCACGTTGGGGTTGTATCCCGTTCCGGAACATTGACTTATGAAGCGGTTCACCAGCTTACACAGCGAGGAATCGGCCAATCTACAGCAGTAGGAATCGGCGGAGACCCGGTTAATGGAACAGATTTCATTGATGTGCTAAAAGCATTTAATGAAGACGAAGATACTTATGCTGTCATCATGATCGGTGAAATCGGCGGAACAGCTGAAGAAGAAGCTGCTGAATGGGTAAAAGCCAACATGAAAAAACCTGTTGTCGGTTTCATCGGCGGACAAACAGCGCCTCCAGGAAAACGTATGGGCCATGCCGGTGCGATCATTTCCGGCGGTAAAGGTACTGCTGCCGAAAAAATCAAAACCATGCAGGAATGCGGAATTAAAGTCGCTGAAACTCCTTCAGTTATGGGAGAAACACTTGTTTCTGCACTTAAGGAAAAAGGGCTTCTTGACCGCTGCACAACTCATAAAGCGAATGTATAAGCATAAAGCTCCCGTTTTTGGGAGCTTTTTTTAAAAAAATTTTGGTTTTATTGGAGGAGACTATGGACAGAGAACGGTTAATTCTTCTTCATCATTGCCGCGGAGCAGGGTGGAAAGCCATCCAGTCATTCTTAGCATTCGACCCGGAGTTAAAAGCTGTTTTTCAATTGAGCAAGAAAGAGCTTATAGAACGGTTCCGTATGAGTCATCAGAGCAGTAATGATTTTTTAGAAGATATCCGGAAGCTGTCTTACCGCTCCATTGAACAAACATACCGAAAGCATAATATAAAAATACATACATATTTTGATAGTCATTACCCGCTTCCTCTCCGCCATATTTTTGATTCGCCCTGGGTGTTGTACAGCAAAGGGAACACAGAGGCGCTGTCAGCTCCTCTCGCTATTAGTGTAGTAGGAACCAGGAATCCCACCGAGGGCGGATTAAAAAGCCTGAATAAAGTGCTTATGCCCCTGCTGGAAAAAGGATGGGTAACGGTAAGCGGGCTTGCTGCAGGAATCGATACCCATGCCCATGAATTGACTTTAACGCAGTCAGGCAGTACGATTGCAGTACTCGGGTCAGGAATCGGCCATATTTACCCCAAGGCCAACACAGACTTGGCACAACGGATAACAAGAAAAGGACTTCTCTTATCTGAGTATCCGTATGATTTGCCGCCAAGAAAATGGCAGTTTCCACAAAGGAACAGAATCATCAGCGGATTAACCCGTGGGACTCTCGTTGTGGAGGCGCGGGAAAGAAGCGGTTCTCTCATTACAGCAGATCAAGCTATGGAACAGGGAAGGGAAGTATTTGCTGTTCCAGGTTCCATATTGGATGAATGTGCGGCAGGCACTAACCGCCTGATACAGCAGGGAGCCAAGCTTGTAATGGAAGCTGAGGATATTTTAAGTGAATTAAGTTTGATATATTAGGTCAGAATGAAGTATTAGTCCCTGTTATTTCTCTTTATTTGAATGGCAATAATTGAAAACCGTTTGACAAATGATGAGAGTCTATTTAATAATAGGGAAGATTTGATTAAACCCTTAAAGGGGGATGCACTGAAAATGGAAGAGTATTTAGTAATCGTTGAATCTCCCGCCAAAGCAAAAACGATAAAGAAGTATTTGGGAAGCAAATATATCGTTAAGGCGTCCATGGGCCATGTTAGAGATCTGCCCCGAAGCCAAATGGGAGTAGAAATTAGTGAGAATTATAATCCAAAATATATAACGATCAGGGGAAAAGGTCCTGTTTTAAAAGAGTTGAAGACAGCGGCCAAAAAAGTAAAAAAGATTTTTCTCGCATCTGACCCCGACAGAGAAGGCGAAGCGATCGCCTGGCATCTTGCCCACAGCCTGGATATTGATCTGGATTCTGAATGCCGGGTTGTTTTTAATGAGATTACAAAGAATGCTATTAAAGACTCGTTTAAACGCCCAAGAAAGATAAACATGGATCTCGTTGATGCCCAGCAGGCTCGCCGTATACTCGACCGCCTTGTAGGCTATAAGATCAGCCCTTTATTATGGAAGAAAGTGAAAAAAGGCCTCAGTGCCGGACGGGTACAGACCGTAGCTCTTCGTTTGATCGTGGAGAGAGAAAAAGAGATCAAGGCATTTATTCCTGAAGAATACTGGAAGATTAAAGCCGCTTTCTCCTATGGCAAAGAAGAATTTGAAGCCAATTTTTATGGAATCAACGGCAAGAAGAAAGAGTTATCGAATGAAGAGGAAGTCAAGGAAGTTTTAAGCAAGATCAAAGGAAATACCTTTTCAATCGCTTCGGTTCAGAAGAAGGAGAGAAAACGTAATCCCGCGCCGCCATTCATCACTTCTTCCCTTCAGCAGGAAGCTGCAAGAAAACTGAACTTCAGAGCGAAGAAAACGATGATGCTTGCACAGCAGCTGTATGAAGGAATCGACCTCGGAAAAGAAGGCACGGTCGGTCTAATCACGTATATGAGAACGGATTCCACCCGGATCTCAGATCTCGCAAAAGAGGAAGCGAAAACTTTCATTACAGAAGAATATGGTCTGGAGTATGTTAACCAGGGAAATCGCTCAGAGAAAAAACAAGGCAAAAATACACAGGATGCCCATGAAGCGATCAGACCATCTTCTGCTTCCAAACATCCTAAAGAATTAAAAGAGTATTTGAGCCGTGACCAGCTCCGGTTATACCGATTAATTTGGGAGCGTTTTATTGCCAGCCAGATGTCTTCAGCAGTTTTGGACACCATGACTGTTGATCTCGAGAATCAGGGAGTAATTTTCCGTGCCAATGGATCAAAAGTAAAATTTCCTGGTTTCATGAAGGTATATATTGAAGGAAACGATGACGGCAAGAAAGATGAAGACCGTTTACTGCCGAATCTTGAAGAAGGCAAGACGGCCCAAAAGCAGGAAATCGAACCGACTCAGCATTTTACACAGCCGCCTCCAAGGTACAGTGAGGCCAGGCTCGTCAGAACAATGGAAGAGCTGGGCATAGGACGCCCATCAACGTATGCCCCGACATTGGATACGATCCAAAAGCGAGGCTACGTTATGCTCGATGACAAGAAGTTTCAGCCGACCGAGCTGGGAGAAGTCGTTCTTGAACTGACACTTGAATTCTTTTCAGAAGTGTTTAACGTAGAATTCACTGCTCAGATGGAAACGGATCTCGATGAAATCGAAGACGGCGAGAAGCATTGGAACGAAGTTATCGATGAGTTTTATAAAAGCTTTGAAAAACAGCTGGTTGTCGCAGAAGAGGAAATGAAGGAAGTCGAGATCAAAGACGAACCTGCCGGTGAGAACTGTGAATTGTGCGGGCACGAAATGGTCTTTAAGATGGGGCGATATGGAAAGTTTATGGCCTGTTCCAATTTTCCGGAATGCCGGAACACAAAACCAATTGTAAAAGACACGGGTGTTGAGTGCCCTGAATGCCATGAAGGAACAATCGTCGAACGTAAGAGCAAAAAGCGGAGAATCTTTTACGGCTGCAGCAGGTATCCAGAGTGTGAATTTGTTTCATGGGATAAACCTGTCGGCCGAACATGCCCGAAATGCAGTAAAATTCTTGTTGAAAAGAAGACGAAAAAAGGAAAAGTTGTGCAGTGTATCTCTTGTGATTACACTGAGGAGCAAGGTTAAAGGGGAGTTTTTCACAGAATGAACGATTTTGTAAATGTAATCGGCGCCGGACTAGCGGGAAGTGAAGCAGCCTGGCAGATCGCCAAAAGAGGAATTAAAGTCCACTTATATGAGATGAGGCCAAAGAAACAGACGCCTGCTCACCATACAGATAAGTTTGCAGAGCTTGTCTGCAGCAACTCTCTTCGCTCCAATACATTGACCAATGCGGTTGGAGTGCTGAAAGAAGAGATGAGAAAGCTGGATTCGGTGATCATTGCTTCAGCGGATGATTGTTCGGTGCCGGCGGGAGGGGCGCTTGCCGTCGACCGCCACGAATTTGCTGCGATGGTTACAGATCGGGTAAAGAACCATCCTAACGTTACGGTTTTTGAAGAGGAAGTAACGTCAATTCCTGAAGGGCCGACTGTGATCGCGACAGGCCCGCTCACATCAAAGGAACTATCAGAGTCATTAAGAACACTGACATCCGAGGATTATTTGTATTTTTATGATGCGGCAGCCCCGATCATCGATGTTGAGAGCATCGATATGGACAAAGTCTATTTAAAATCCCGCTATGATAAAGGTGAGGCTGCCTATTTAAACTGTCCGATGACCGAAGAGGAATTTGACCGTTTCTATGAAGCGTTGATCTCTGCTGAAACGGTGCCTTTAAAAGAGTTTGAAAAGGAGATTTTCTTCGAAGGCTGCATGCCGATCGAAGTCATGGGCTCCAGAGGCAAGAAAACGATGCTGTTCGGGCCGCTTAAGCCAGTAGGGCTTGAGGATCCAAAAACCGGCAAACAGCCATATGCAGTCGTTCAGCTAAGACAGGATAACAGCGCAGGAACACTCTATAATATAGTAGGTTTTCAAACGCATCTGAAATGGGGGCCGCAGAAAGAAGTCATTCAGCTGATTCCCGGGCTTGAAAAAGCGGAGATCGTCCGGTATGGTGTGATGCACAGAAACACATTTATCAACTCCCCGAAACTTTTAGAGAAGACCTATCAGTTTAAAGACAGAAAGGATCTTTTTTTCGCAGGCCAGATGACGGGTGTTGAAGGCTATGTGGAAAGCGCAGCATCGGGGCTGATCGCCGGAATCAATGCGGCAAGGCTTATGGAAGATAAAGCGCTTCTGGAGTTCCCTCAGGAAACAGCAATCGGCAGCATGGCCCATTACATTACGACGGCCAATGCGAAGAACTTCCAGCCGATGAATGCGAACTTCGGGTTGCTTCCTCCTCTTGAAACCCGTATTAGAAACAAGAAAGAGCGTTATGAAGCATTAGCTGATCGAGCGCTGGAAACAATTCAGAATTTTATAACAAAATTGTGAACTTACTTGTCATTGCCCCTAATCTGTGATACGATTTAGGGGCTTTGTGAGGTGTGATAAGTGGATTTAAATGACCGCTATTTGAAGATGTTTATCGAGTATTTGCAAATAGAAAAAAATAGTTCACATCATACAACGGAAAATTACGAAAAAGCGATCTTACACTTCAAGACGTTTATGAAACAGCAAGCAATCGAAGGATTCGCTGCTGTTTCTTATCTTTTGGTGAGACATTATTTGACATGGCTTCACGAGCAGTCCTATTCCAGAAGGACGGTCGCCAAAAAAATTTCGTCTCTCCGAAGCTTTTATCGTTTTCTTAACCGGGAAAAGATTGTTGAACATAATCCGTTTGCTGCCGCATCTCTGCCCAAAAAAGGCCAGAGCATTCCCCATTTTATCTATGAGGAAGAACTGGCACAGCTTTTTCATGTCAGTGACCTGTCTGATCCGCTGGGTCAGAGAAATCAGGCCATCTTGGAGCTTCTTTACGGGACAGGGATCAGGGTGAGTGAATGCTGCAAGATCCAGCTCGATGACATCGATTTTTACATAGAAACGGTGCTCATTAAAGGAAAAGGTAAAAAAGAAAGGTATGTGCCTCTAGGCAGCTATGCGATAGAAGCATTGACTCGTTATATTGAAGATGGAAGAAAACAGCTTGCAGAGAAAGCCGGCCAGCCTGTAAAAACACTGTTCCTTAACTATAAAGGAGGTTCTCTTTCTGCACGTTCCGTCAGAAATGTATTAAACAGCATGATTCAGCAGACGACGTTAACCGTACATATCAGCCCTCACGTCCTGCGCCACACGTTTGCGACCCATTTATTAAACGAAGGCGCTGATCTGAGGGCCGTGCAGGAATTGCTCGGACACTCTCATCTTTCGTCTACACAGATCTATACTCATGTCACAAAAGAACATTTGAAAAAAATTTATAATAACGCTCATCCTCGTGCATAAATGAAAGTAAGGAGGGATTTTTTAATGACCCATACATTCCATGCAACGACTATTTTTGCCGTTCACCATAATGGACAGTTTGCAATGTCAGGCGATGGCCAGGTTACCTTTGGCAATGCCGTAGTCATGAAGCATTCTGCCAAGAAGGTTAGAAGACTCTTCGGTGGAAAAGTACTCGCCGGATTTGCAGGTTCAGTTGCGGATGCTTTTACGCTGTATGAAAAATTCGAAGCCAAACTGGAGGAATACAGTGGCAACCTCGCACGCGCCAGTGTCGAACTCGCTAAAGAATGGCGTACTGACCAGGTGCTGAGGAAGCTTGAAGCCATGCTGATCGTCATGAACAAAGAAAGTCTCCTGCTCATTTCTGGAACCGGGGAGGTCATCGAACCGGATGATGGCATTCTTTCGATCGGATCCGGAGGCAATTATGCGCTTGCTGCTGGAAGGGCTCTGAAAAGAAATGCTCCTCATCTGTCAGCTGCCGAAATCGCAAGAGCGGCTTTGGAAATTGCCGGTGAAATCTGTGTTTATACAAACGACCAAATTATTTTGGAAGAGCTGTAGAAGGAGCGTGGGAAGAGTGAACACACATTTAACTCCAAGGCAGATCGTTGAGAAGCTTGATCAGTATATCATCGGCCAAAAAGATGCGAAAAAAGCGGTAGCTGTTGCATTAAGGAACAGGTACCGAAGAGGATTACTCGATGAAAAGCTTAGAGACGAGATCTCTCCTAAAAACATTCTGATGATCGGGCCGACCGGTGTCGGAAAAACCGAGATTGCAAGAAGGCTGGCGAAGCTCGTGAACGCCCCTTTTATTAAAGTGGAAGCTACCAAGTTTACTGAAGTAGGTTATGTCGGCCGGGACGTTGAATCCATGGTCCGGGACCTTGTGGAGACATCGATCCGTCTTGTTAAGGAACAAAAAATGCATGATGTAAAAGATAAAGCGGAAGAGAACGCCAATAAACGGCTTGTTGAACTATTGGTTCCTGGAAAACAAAAAGAATCATCCTATAAAAATCCGCTCGAAATGTTTTTTGGTTCGAACAACAGCAATAATGCACAAGCTCCTAGCGACAAAGAAGATGATGCATCAATCAGCCAGCAGCGCAGGCAGATGGCCCATAAACTCGCTCTTGGAGAGCTTGAGAACCATCTTGTAACCGTTGAAGTGGAAGAACAGAACCATTCCATGATGGATATGTTTCAAGGCGCAGGACTTGACCAGCTCGGCATTAACATGCAAGATATGCTTGGAGGCATCGTCCCCAAGAAAAAGAAAAAACGCAAACTGGCGGTCTCCGAGGCCAGAAAAGTGCTCACCCAGGATGAAGCTGCCAAGCTGATCGACATGGATGAAGTCACAAGTGATGCGGTTTACAAAACCGAACAAACAGGTATTATATTTATTGATGAGATTGATAAGATCGCAGGTAAGAACCAAAACAGCGCAGATGTTTCCCGAGAAGGTGTACAGCGTGATATCTTGCCGATCGTTGAAGGATCTACCGTCATGACAAAATACGGATCCATCAAGACAGATCATATTCTGTTCATCTCAGCAGGTGCGTTTCATATGGCTAAACCCTCAGATCTCATACCTGAGCTGCAGGGCCGTTTTCCAATCAGGGTAGAACTTGAAAAGCTGTCTGTCGAGGATTTTACCCGGATCTTAATAGAGCCGGATAATGCTCTTTTAAAACAATACAAAGCATTGCTTGCAACAGAAGGTATAAATCTTGAATTTTCTGACGAAGCTATTTCTAAGATTGCAGGTATTGCTTTCCAAGTGAATCAGGAAACCGACAATATTGGTGCTAGAAGACTTCATACCATCCTGGAGCGATTGCTAGAAGATCTGTCCTTTGAAGCACCTGATGTAACAATGAATGCCATAAAGATCACACCAGAGTACGTAGAAGAAAAACTTGCGACAATCGCAAAGAATAAGGATTTAAGCCAGTATATCCTGTAGGAGGAAATGAAAAATGAATTTATTAGAAAAAACAAGAAAGCTGAATGCGATGCTGCAACAATCCGGAGGAAAGCCAGTCAATTTTAAAGAAATGGCGGAAACTCTCAGGGATGTTATCGAAGCCAATGTTTTTGTTGTCAGCAGAAGAGGAAAGCTTCTTGGTATTTCTTTGAAACAAGAAATTGAAAATGAGAGAATGAAAAAAATGCTCGAGGAACGACAATTTCCTTCCGAGTACACAAAAGGTTTGTTTAATGTTACAGAAACATCATCTAACTTGGACATCGCAAGTGAATATACGGCTTTTCCGGTAGAGAACAAAGAACTCTTCTCTTCTGGATTAACGACCATTGTTCCCATTATCGGTGGAGCAGAGCGTCTTGGAACGCTGATTCTTTCCCGCCTTTCCAATTCTTTCAATGACGATGATCTGTTGCTTGCTGAATATGGAGCCACTGTTGTTGGAATGGAAATTCTGCATGAAAAAGCAGAAGAGATTGAAGAAGAAGCTAGAAATAAGGCTGTCGTTCAAATGGCGATCAGTTCACTTTCATATAGTGAACTAGAAGCAATTGAGCACATTTTCGAAGAGCTTGAAGGAAACGAAGGCTTGCTAGTCGCAAGTAAGATCGCTGACCGTGTTGGGATTACCCGCTCTGTTATCGTAAATGCTCTTCGTAAACTCGAGAGTGCTGGTGTTATCGAATCCCGTTCACTCGGTATGAAAGGCACATACATTAAAGTGCTTAACGATAAATTTTTACTCGAATTATCAAAACTTAAAACAAGCTGAAGATTATGTCATACACAAGGGGCCCATTCTGCTAAAGCAGAATGGGCTTTTTGTATTGGGTGAAATTGTCGAACCATGCAAAGATCACAAGACATTTCAGAACCAATAAATCCTTGTGTATCAACCTTCTAGTAAGAACTTAGTAGGAATAAAGACCTGGACATAAAGTAGTTCTTTTTATCGAAAAAAGTCACTTTGGTAAAAAATACATAGACACTTTTGGTTTTATGCCTTAAAATATGGAATATCGGTAACTTTTGGTACTCTTTTTAAAATTTAGTAGTAAAAAAGAGGGGATATAGTAATGTTTTCAAGTCCTATTTTTCAAATGCTCGAAAGAGGCTTAGATGCCACAGCGTTAAAACAAAAAACAATCACTGACAATCTGGCAAATATCAATACGCCAAACTACAAAGCAAAGAAGGTAGAGTTTCAAACTGTGCTGGATGGAAGTTTAACAGCTTACCGCACGAGCAGCAGGCATGTTCCATTCAGTACGTCTGGAGGCCAAAGCATGGCCTTGATAAGGGACAGCAGTACAATGATGAACAACAACGGGAACAATGTGGATTTAGATAAAGAGATGGCCGATCTGGCGAAGAACCAGATCTTGAACCAGGCCCTGGTTCAAAGGCTGAACGGAAAATTCAATTCACTGCAAATGGTTATTAAAGGGGGCAAGTAATAGATGGGTATGTTCGATGCATTAAACAATTCCGCTTCAGCTCTAACAGCACAGCGCCTGAAAATGGATGTAGTGTCCTCCAACATTGCAAACGCAGATTCAACGAGAGGAAAACTGGTTAATGGAAAGTGGGAGCCTTACCGGAGGAAAATGGTCGTCACAGAACCGAATGGATCTTCATTCAACACGATGTTTCAAACAGCCGTTGACAGCCGCTCAGGAGGTACAGGTGGAGGAGTAAAGGTTGATGGAATAGTAGATGATCAAACACCATTTAAAATGGTTTATCAGCCTGATCATCCGGATGCGGATAAGAACGGTTATATAAAACTTCCTAATGTGGATCCTTTAAAAGAAATGGTAGATCTAGTGAGTTCTACCCGGTCATATGAAGCCAACGTGACGGCATTGAATGCAGCCAAGGGAATGTATTTAAAAGCTTTGGAAATAGGCAGATAAAAGGATAGGAGATACATATGAATACTATCAATGTTACATCAGCAGCAGGCCTGGTAAAGAATGCGTATTCCGCCGGAAAGCAAACTCCTGCAGACGCTCAGAAATCATTCGCGGGCATGCTGAACCACATGCTCCATAAAGTCAATGACTCACAGACGGCATCCAACACTGCTACTGAAAATCTGGTAATCGGCAAGACTACCGATCTTCATCAAGTCATGATTGCTGCGGAGAAAGCCAGCTTAACCTTGCAAACAACATTGGAAATCAGGAATAAGGTCATAGAGGCTTATCAAGAGGTAATGCGTACACAAATGTAGCATTCAATAAATTTTTCGGATAGTCAGGCTAGTTTTATAGGGGTAGGAAGAAAAAACTTTTTTAAAATAAAAAAAGAAGAGAATTTCCTTGAGGAGATTGTTAATCGGGGGAAACGATGATTGAAAAACTGAAGAGCACTATGAACAGAATCTATGTGAATTTTAAAGAGCGCCCTAAAAAGCAAAAGATCATTTTGATCAGTTCCATCGCATTTGTTATTATAGCAGCCGCATTTCTGTTTACGTTTATAGCAAAACCGAAGCTAGTCCCGTTATATTCTGACCTATCTCCCCAGGAAGCCGGTCAAATTAAAGAAAGCCTTGATTCAAAAGGAATCACATCCGAGCTTTCTAATGGAGGCAAGGTCATCTCTGTTCCTCAAGGTGTAGTTGACCAGCTGAAAGTCGAACTTGCTTCAGAGGGCATACCGAAAAGTGGAAGCATTGATTACTCTTACTTCGGAGAGAACAAAGGGTTCGGGATGACGGACAATGAGTTCAGCGTTTTAGAAAAAGAAGCAACACAGACAGAGATCGAAAAGTTGATCAAAAGCATAAATGGTGTAGAAGAAGCCAGTGTGATGATCACAACACCGGATAAGAGCATCTGGGTGAATGACCAGAAAGATACCTCTTCAGCGTCAGTCGTTTTAACACTGAAGCCAGGGTATAAACTTGATCAAAGCCAAGTTAAATCACTGTACCATCTGGTTTCTAAAAGCGTTCCGAATCTGCCGGTCGAGAATATCGTCATATCCGATCAATATTCCAATACCTTTTCGCTTGACCAGACAAACTCGAATTCCGATATGACGGCATACGAAGAACAGCGCCAGATCAAGCAGGATATCGAACGTGATCTGCAAACGAGGGTGCAGCAGATGCTCGGTACGATCATGGGACCGGATAAAGTTGTGGCCACCGTTACAGCTGATATTGATTTTACAAAAGAAAAAAGAGAAGAAAAACTCGTTGAGCCTGTCGATAAGGACAAGATGGAAGGCATAAAGCTGAGTGCTGAAAAAGTCAAAGAAACGTTCACAGGGAACGGAACGGTTCCTGGAGGGGTCGACAACACAGGCCAGAGCGATGTGCCAACCTATCAGGGCGGAGCGAACGGATCCAACGGCGATTATGAAAAAGAAGAAGACAGAATCAACTACGAGGTTAACCGGATAAAAAGACAGATCGTTAAAAGTCCTTACGAGATTAAAGATCTGGGCATTCAGGTTATGGTAGAGCCGCCTAAGCCAAACGATCCAACTTCACTGCAGCAAGGAACACTGAATGACATCCAGCAGATGCTTGGAAATATTGTCAGGACCAGCATCTCAAAAGATACAGCCGCAAACCTGTCGCAGCAGCAGGTCAACCAAAAGATATTTGTTTCAGCCAAACCGTTTAATGGCAAGCAGCGGACGGCGGCATCGGCTAACTCAGCTATTCCGGTTTGGATCTACATTGCTGGCGGAATTCTGCTGGTCGTTATCATTCTTCTCTTAATCCTTCTTCTCAGGAAAAGGAGGCAGGAAGAAGAGCCGGTATCAGAAGATGTCGTGTTCGAGCAAGAGTTCTTTAATATACCAGATGTGAACATGGACCGGGAATCTGAGGGAACAGTCCGAAAAGAACAACTTGAAAAAATGGCAAAGGAAAAGCCTGAAGAGTTTGCCAAGCTGCTCCGCACGTGGCTATCCGAAGAATAGGAGGCTAGTTATGGCAAAAGCTGCCAAGGAATTGAATGGAAAAGAAAAAGCTGCCATGCTGATGATTTCTATGGGACCCGATGTGGCAGCCCAGGTATACAAGCACTTAAATGAAGATGAGATCGAGCGCCTGACGCTACACATCTCACAAATTAGAAAAGTAGATTCAGAAGTGAAAGAGAACATTATTGAACAATTTCATCAGATCGCACTTGCACAGGATTATATCTCTCAGGGGGGGATCGGTTACGCTAAAACTGTCCTGGAAAAGGCTGTAGGCCGGTCGGAAGCGATGGATATCATCAACAGGCTTACATCCACCCTCCAAGTGCGGCCGTTTGATTTTGCAAGAAAAGCAGATCCTGGACAGATTCTTAATTTCATACAGAATGAACATCCACAGACTATTGCTTTGATCCTGTCCTATCTGGATTCATCTCAGGCTGGACAGATTCTTTCAGAACTTCCTCAGGAGCTGCAGGGGGATATCGCGAGAAGGATCGCCATTATGGACCGCACCTCTCCAGAGATCATTAACGAAGTAGAGCAGATCCTTGAACGAAAACTCTCTGCTACCGTAAGCCAGGACTTCACGCAGGCTGGCGGTGTGGAATCTGTTGTGGATGTTCTGAATGGAGTAGACCGGGCGACGGAAAAAACGATTCTTGATGCGCTTGAGATTCAAGACCCGGAGCTTGCAGAAGAAATCAAGAAGAGAATGTTTGTATTTGAAGATATTGTCATCCTTGATAACCGTGCCATCCAGCGCGTGATCAGAGAAGTGCAGAACGAAGATATGCTTCTTGCACTTAAAGCAGCAAGTGAAGAAGTGAAAGAAATTTTGTTCCAAAACATGTCCCAGCGTATGGCGGAGAATTTCAAAGAAGAGATGGAATTTATGGGACCAGTCAGGCTGCGTGATGTAGAAGAAGCTCAATCCGGAATTGTCGGAATCATTCGGAAACTGGAGGATGCAGGAGAAGTCGTGATCGCAAGAGGCGGAGGAGATGACATTATTGTCTAGGATCATTAAATCTTCTTTAGCAGAGACCCAGGATTTGAATCGTACAATCGGAATCAAAAAAATACAGCAAAAAATAATGGTACAGGAACATCTTACGCCTGAATCCAGGATGGAGATCTCCAAGCAGAAAGCGCAGAACATTTTGGAGGAAGCGGAACGCAGCTATGAAGAGATGACCGCAAGAATGGCAAAGGAACGAAGTGAACATGAAGCTTTCCTGGAAAACAGCAAAAAAGAATGGAACGGACAGGTCATCATTGAGCGCGATGAAGCTAGAAAAGAAGGCTTTCATGAGGGGTATGAGGCAGGTTTGATAGAAGGACGAACAAGTTATGAGAGTTTACTGGATCATGCGAGGGAAACGGTAGAGCGCTCAAAGCAGGATTATCAGCAGCGAGTTGAGTCTGCTGAACCTGTTATTATCGAACTTGCAGCAAAGATGGCCAGAAAACTTGTTGGTGAACTTTTGAAAGAAAATAAAGAAGCATGGACCGTGGTCTTAAAGGGTCTCATAAAAGAAGTCAGAGATTATCCTGAAGTGAAATTATATGTCCATCCGTACTGGTATGAAACGACACTGAACGCCAAACAGGAAATACAAAACGTTTTGATGCACACATCCGTCTTGTATATCTATCCGGATGAAAAACTCAGCGAAAACGGCTGCGTGGTTGAATTTCCGTTTGGCAGAATTGAGGGCGGCATGGACAGCCAGCTCAATGAATTGAAAGAAAAGCTGATAGAAACAATAGGTGATCAAAACGATGAACACTGATGACCTTCTGGAAAGCATTGATCAGATCGACACCTACAAGCGCTTTGGAAAGGTTACGAGAGTGGTAGGTTTAATGATTGAATCCCGTGGTCCGAAAGCTTCAATTGGGGATATGTGTTATATCCATACGGGCAGCAGCCATCAGAAGATAAAAGCGGAAGTCGTCGGGTTTAATGAAGAAAATGTACTTCTCATGCCGTTTACGGCACTAAAATCCATATCAGTAGGCAGCCTCGTAGAAGCGACGAGGCGCCCGGTTCAGATTAAAGCAGGCCACGCATTGATCGGACAGGTGCTTGACGGATTAGGGAACCCATTGGACGGAAGTACAATGCTGAAAGGGTTAAGCAGTTTCCCTTCTGAGAATGACCCGCCAAACCCGATGAGAAGGCCGAGGATAAAGGAAAGCATCGAACTTGGGGTGCGTTCCATCGACAGTCTCCTCACGGTTGGCAAAGGCCAGCGGGTCGGAATCTTTGCTGGAAGCGGGGTCGGAAAGTCAACCTTGATGGGGATGATCGCTAGAAACTCTACTGCCGATCTAAATGTTATCGCCCTTATCGGGGAACGTGGGCGAGAGGTTATGGATTTTATCGAAAAAGATCTTGGAGAAGAGGGACTCAGGAAATCAGTGGTTGTCGTCGCCACCTCTGATCAGCCTGCGCTGATGAGAATTAAAGGTGCACTGACCGCCACGGCCATTGCGGAATACTTCAGAAGCCTTGGAAAAGATGTCATGCTGATGATGGATTCGGTCACCCGTTTTGCCATGGCTCAGAGGGAAATTGGGCTTGCTGTCGGTGAGCCGCCAACAACGAAAGGATATACACCATCGGTATTCGCAATGCTGCCGAAGCTTTTAGAGCGTTCCGGTACGGATGTCCAGGGATCCATTACAGCTTTTTATACAGTGCTTGTAGATGGAGATGATCTGAATGAACCGATATCTGACACTGTCAGAGGGATACTTGACGGTCACCTCGTACTGGACAGGAACCTGGCTAATAAAGGCCAGTTTCCTGCGGTAAACTTGCTGAAAAGTATCAGCAGGGTAATGAGTGATATTGTAGACAGCGACCATCGGATAGCGGCCAGCCGGTTTCGCGAACTTCTTGCCTCCTACACGGATGCGGAGGATCTGATCACCATCGGAGCCTATAAAAGAGGATCATCAGAAAAAATAGACAAAGCCATTGAAGCTTACCCTAAAATCCTGTCTTTCTTAAAGCAGGAAGTTGATGAAAAGGCTTCATACTATGACTCGATTTATCGCTTGCTGAGTGAGTTTGGAGGAGAACAGTAACATGGCATTTCAGTTTAAGATGGAAAAAATCTTGGCTCTAAAAACGAAAGAAAAAGAAGCTGTAGAGTCTGAGTACGGCGAGAGCGTAAGAATGTTTGAGAGCTTGGCGAAATCACTCTATGATCTTCTCAGGAAAAAAGAGGAGATAGAACAGCATTCGGATGAACAGTTCAGGACGAGGGTGGTCATCAATGAGCTTCAACAGACACAGCGTTTCCTGCTTTCTCTGACTCAAAAGATCAGCATGGTTCAATCACAGGTGCAGAAGGCCCGTGAGATCATGAATATAACACAGCAAGAACTGGTTGAAAAAACCATCGAAGTAAAGAAATATGAAAAACTGAAGGAAAAACAACATGCTGATTACCAGAGGTTCGTGACTGGAATAGAAAATCAGCAAAATGATGAGTTTTCCATTCTGCGCTACATTAACCAATGAAATTAGGTGAACTCGTTGGAAAGAAAAGAAAAAACAAACCGGTTCTCCTGGATCCTGCTCGTCATCGTAGTGCCCGCGATATTTGTTATCGTCATCCTGGCACTGATTCTCTTGTTCATGGGTGTAAATATCGGTGATAAAGCGAAAGAGATCGGCAGCGGCATCCCTGTTGTGTCATCTCTCATCGATAAAGGTGACAGCTCCGTAAACCCAGCTGATCTGAACGCACAATCGGAGGCGTACTGGAAAAAGAAGGTGAGCGACCGCGACCGAATGATCAAGCTTCTGCAGCGAGATGTTGATAAGAAAGAAACCGAGGCAGAGGGCCTGAAATCAGATCTTGCTGCCGCACAAAAGCAATCGGAATCAGGAATTGCACAAAGTTCGAGCGAGACACAGAACACAAGCAATACAGGGGCAGGTTCTGCACAGCAGAATCCGGATAAAAAGAAAATAGCGGCATGGTATAACACGATGTCACCAAAAAATTCAGCTGATATCCTCTCTAAAATGAAGAGTAAAGATGCAGCGGAAATCTTGCAGACGCTTGATGACGAAGTGACAGGAAACATTCTTGCGAAAATGGACCCTTCCAAGGCTGCTGAACTTACTCTCATGCTGAAAACAAAGTAATTAGAGGAGGTGATTCAACGTGAATTTACCCATTGCTTTACTAGGAAATCGAGCTGCTATACATCAGCCTGGTACTCAACAACCTGGAAAAAAGATGGAGGCTTCTCCGTTTTCTATGAATCTTGCACAGTCGGAAAGGGCGCTGCAAGCTTTAGCATCAGCTGTTCCGCATAAGCAGGAGAAGGTATCGTTAGAGAGTTTGCTTAAAACCATTCTTCAAGCACTGGACAAAGAGGATCAGCCTCTTCAGAAAGGGGACCTGGTTTTACCGGACGTACAGGCTTTATTAGCGAAGCTGCCTTCGGACCTCGTACATCAAATCGAGCAGCTCTTCCAAAGCGGAACGAGTGCTGCAGAAATGATTAAGAGCGAATCTCCGCCTGAAGTAAAAGCTATCACGATACTGATTCATCAGTTCAGCAAAGAAACACAGAATACAGATCCAATCAAAACAAGTGACCCTGTTAAATTTGGAATACCTGAAATTAAAAAAAGCATTGAGCTTCTGTTCCCGATTTTACGAGACTATAAGGAAGTAAAGTCAGCAAAAGCTATTTTAATAGGGCTCATAGAACAACTGCATAAACAGGAGCCGAAAAATGATGGCAAACCGTTTAAGTCGCTGGATCCTCAAACCTTTTTCGATAAAATGGAACGAGTTGTTCTGAAAAAAGAACTGCCCGTTATGCCGTTTCAATGGAACAGTACGGCAACTAAACAAACTGACCGACCAGTTTCTTCAGTTGCTCAGACGCCTGCCTATATGCCGCCCCTGGAACAATTTGTTCTGCACGCGCCTAAATCAGGAAGCAGTGAGGCAGCTCAGCGGCAATTTGTAAAAGAGTTTCAAAACATTATTTTGTCAGGGAAGTTTGCAGCTTCTTCAAACGGTACGGCCAAGCTGAACATCAGGCTGACTCCAGAGCATTTAGGCACACTGAACATTGAGCTCATCTCAAAGAATGGTGAGCTGTCAGCCAGAATTCTTACGAGCAGTGTCGGTGCAAAAGAAATGATGGAATCCCAGATTCATGTGTTAAAGAACGCGTTGCATGGAAACAGCATTCAGCTGGACCGGATCGTTGTCCTGGAACAGCCACAGGAACAAAAATTTCAGCAGCAGGATACGAATTCGCAGCCTCATCAGCAGCATCAGCATCAGCAGCAGGATGACGGTGTACAGGATGAACTGTTCAGTGACCTGTTGGATGAATTAGAGAGCGGGGAATAAAAGATGGCATCATCAATCAGCAATGATCTTTACCTGTCAAATCTTCAAAAAAAAGAGCGCCAAACGGGTTCGAACATTTTGGGGAAAGACGATTTCATGAAAATATTGATGACGCAGCTGCAGAACCAGGATCCTTCGAGCCCTATGGAAGATAAAGAGTTTATCTCGCAGATGGCGACCTTTTCTTCTCTTGAGCAGATGACCAATATGAGCAGCAGCTTCGATAAATTTATCGCTCAGCAGTATGACAATCTTTTCATCCAGCAGAGCAGTTTAATCGGTAAGAACGTTACGTATCTACAAGAAACACAGGATGAGTCAGGGGCGGTAAAAACAGAATCAAAAGAAAGTAAGGTAAAAGCCGTCTTGTTTGAAAACAAAGAAGCTAAATTCCAGCTGGCCGACGGAAACGTAATCGGAAGTAATTCGATCACCCAAGTCTCGAATGAAGATGTACAGGCCAGTAAATAAAGGCAATCCATTAATTAAGGGGAGGAACAAATAATGCTACGTTCAATGTATTCAGGAATCAGCGGAATGAAAAACTTTCAAGCCAAACTAGATGTGATCGGCAACAATATTGCCAACGTTAATACATATGGCTTCAAAAAAGGCCGGACGACGTTCAAAGATCTTGTAAGCCAGCAGATTTCAGGAGCGGGTGCTCCGGGGACTAATATAGGTGGCACCAATCCAAAACAAATAGGATTGGGTTCGCAAATGGCAGCGATTGATACTATTGATACTCAAGGAAGCTTACAAACCACAGGTCGAGCTTTAGACCTCGGAATATCTGGAGATGGGTATTTTGTGGTGGTAAATGGAAATGGAGATAAATTTTTAACAAGAGCGGGAAATTTTTATCTTGATGCAAATGGAAGCATAGTAAACTCAGATGGATTTAAACTTCTCGACTCCGCGGGTACAGCTCTAAAAATTCCTACTGATGCTAGCAGTTTTAGTATTGGAGCAGATGGTTCTATAACAGTAGTCGGAGGAGCGGGTACTAATAATCCGACTAATCCAATTGCGCTTGCAAAGATACCAAACCCAGCAGGATTAGAAAAAGCTGGATCTAACTTATATCGAGTTACAAAAAACTCTGGTAATGACACTGTTGCATTAAGTAAGCCTGGTGATTCGACAAAAGGTGTTGGGTCATTAGTATCTGGTGCTCTTGAAATGTCCAACGTTGACTTGTCTGAAGAGTTCACGGAGATGATTGTGGCTCAAAGGGGTTTCCAGGCAAATACAAAGATTATAACAACATCGGATGAGATCTTACAGGAGTTAGTCAATCTCAAACGATAAGCTGGAAGGGAGGATGGAGTAAGATAACCTCTTACTTATATCCCATAATATGATTATGTTAACTAAATTAAACGGAGAGACATTTACTTTAAACGCTGTCTTTATTGAACAAATCCAGTCTTTTCCTGATACGACCATTACACTGACTTCTGGAAAAAAGTTTGTGGTGAAAGAATCAGAAACTGAGGTCGCAGAAAAAGCCGTCTCCTTTTACCAGAAGATTTCTCCGTTTCACCTTCAGGGGTTGAAGAAGGAGGATTTGTAAATGGAACAAGAAGTTAAAAAGTCTAAGGGCAAACCCATTCTTATCGCCATGCTGGCCGCTTTGGTCATCATGGGGGGTATCGGCTATTATGTTTTCTTCCAGATGCCATCAAAAACAGAAGCGGTTGCCGAACCTTCAGCTGAAGAATTGGATAAGGTAACAGTTGAGACGGAAGAGATCACGACGAATCTGGCTGACCAATCCTTCATCAAGATTAAGTTCAGAATTCAGGCTGACAATGAAGATGCAAAAGCTGAGCTGGAAAAAAGGCTGTTCCAAGTAAACAACATTATTATCTATGAACTGTCTGGAATGAAAGCCGTTGACCTTCAGGGCCAAAAAGGGATCAACCATCTTGAAGGGATCTTGAAGGGCAAGGTTAGCAAACTGATGCAGGAAGGCAAGATTAAAAGAGTTTATACGATTGAAAAGATTATTCAATAGAAAAAATTCATCATAGAAAAGGGGTGAGGCTGTTGGCGGAAGTACTTTCCCAGAATGAGATTGACGCGCTGCTTTCTGCAATTTCCACAGGTGAAATGGATGCGGAAGAGCTGAAAAGAGAAGAGAAAGAACAAAAAGTCAGAACGTATGATTTTAAACGGGCACTGCGCTTTTCGAAAGATCAGATTAGAAGCATCACAAGGGTTCATGAAAACTTTGCCCGGCTGCTGACCACATATTTCTCAGCTCAGCTCAGAACCTATGTGCAAATATCAGTGGCGTCAGTCGACCAGCTGCCTTATGAAGAATTTATACGCTCCATTCCGCGGATGACAATCTTAAATATTTTTGAAGCCTATCCGCTCGAGGGCAGGCTGCTCGTTGAGGTCAACCCCAACATCGCTTATTCGATGCTTGACAGGCTTATGGGCGGCTACGGGGCAAGCATGAACAAGGTAGACAGCCTGACAGAAATAGAAACGAAGATCATCTCTCAGCTTTTTGAACGTGCATTGGCGAATTACAAGGAAGCCTGGAACAATGTGATGGAAATTGATCCCGTTGTACTGGATTTTGAAGTGAATCCTCAGTTCCTGCAGATGGTCTCGCCTAATGAAACGGTTGTTGTCATCTCGTTGACAACAACGATCGGCGAAACGAGCGGGATGATGAACGTCTGTCTTCCTCATGTCGTATTGGAGCCGATCATACCGAAGCTTTCTGTTCATTACTGGATGCAGAACAATCAAAAAGCCAGCATGCCGGAAGAGGCTGCACTGATCGAACAGAAAATCAGGCAGACACCGCTGCCGATGGTTGTAGAACTTGGTTCTGCAAATATGAAGGTGGAGGAGTTCTTACAGCTTGACGCAGGTGACATCATCCAGTTAAACAAAGGAATCCATGAACCATTGGACGTTTTTGTGGAAAACAACAAGAAATTCTTAGCACAGCCCGGTAAATCGAAAAAACGGATGGCTGTGCAGATCATAGAGCAATTAGAGGGGGAAGAGTGACATGGTAGGCGGAAATATGCTCTCACAAGATGAAATTGATGCATTGCTGAACGGAGGAGACTCTTCTTCAGAAGATGATGTCTCGATTGAAGATTACCTGAGTCTAATGGAACAGGATGCGCTAGGAGAGATCGGAAATATATCTTTTGGCAGTGCCTCAACAGCGCTTTCAACCTTGCTGAACCAGAAAGTGCAGATTACAACTCCGGCTGTTTCGATTGTATCGAAAGAAAAATTAAAGGATGAATTCCCGATTCCGCACGTGGCAGTACAGGTGGAATATGTGGAAGGCATTCAGGGAGCAAACCTCCTTGTGATCAAGACTTCTGATGCTCAGATCATCGCAGACCTCATGCTTGGTGGAGACGGAACAAATCCTTCACCTGACTTTGGGGAGCTGCAGCTCAGTGCGGTGGGTGAAGCGATGAATCAGATGATGGGATCGGCTTCCACGTCGCTTTCTACAATTTTTAATAAGCGGGTGGATATTTCGCCGCCTACAATTGACTTTTTAGACGTTGATTCTCCGGCCCCTGTCATTTCGAATGAAGACATTCTTATAAAAGTTTCGTTCCGCCTGAAAGTAGGTGACCTCATCGACTCGAATATTATGCAGCTTGTACATACAGATTTTGCACAAAATCTAGTAAAAGAGCTCATGAATCCAGAGCCGATGACAGCTGGTCCGTCTGATATTTCGGAGAATGTTCCGGTGGCGCATCCAGGAATGGAAGAGCAAGTTTCTATCCATATTGAGCAGCCTGTGGCCAACGAAGTTCCAAGAGCAGAGCAGGCTGTTGAACCAGCACCTCAGCAAAGAACTGTTTCCGTACAGCCGGCCATCTTTTCTGACTTTGAAGACAGCGGCAGTACGTTCACAGAAACGAAAAACCTTGATATGCTGCTGGACATCCCGCTTCAGGTAACAGTCGAGCTGGGAAGAACGAAGAAAAGCATAAAGGATATTCTGGAATTATCACCAGGTTCTATTTTGGAATTGGACAAGCTTGCAGGAGAACCGGTTGATATTCTTGTGAATCAGAAGCTGATCGCCAAGGGTGAAGTGGTCGTCATTGATGAAAACTTCGGGGTGAGAGTGACCGAAATCGTAAGCAGAAGAGACAGACTTCAAAATTTAAGGTAATAACAAGGAGGCAAAATAATGGCTAAACGTATTTTAGTAGTAGATGACGCAGCATTTATGCGAATGATGGTAAAGGACATTCTTGTCAAGAACGGTTTTGAGGTTTGCGGAGAGGCTGGAGACGGGCTGCAGGCGGTTGAAAGGTTTAAAGAACTTGCTCCTGACCTGGTAACTCTTGACATCACAATGCCTGAGATGGACGGCATCACAGCCTTAAAAGAAATTAAGAAGATCAATCCAAACGCGAAAGTAATTATGTGCTCAGCCATGGGACAGCAAGCGATGGTCATCGATGCAATCCAAGCTGGGGCAAAGGATTTTATCGTCAAACCGTTTCAGGCTGACAGGGTTATTGAAGCGATCAATAAAACATTAAGTTAAACATCAGGTGGTGCAGCAATTGAGCAAGTTTATAAGGTGCACAACAAGCGTACTGTTCTCCTTCCTGCTCCTTTTTAACGGATATCAAGCTGTTTCAGCAGAAGAAGGAGGAAGTTCCCGAGCCTCTTCTGCAGAATGCAAGACCGTTTATGAATGTCTGGATAAGAAGGCAGAAAAAAGCGAAAGCGGTAAGAAGCAGGAAAATGTTCAGGAACAATCTTCCCTTACGAGCGGAGGAAGCAGTTTTCTCACGTTTGTTAAGGTTATTATCGCCCTGGGATTTGTACTGTTTCTATTGATTTATCTACTGAAATTTATTCAGCGCAGAACGAAGAACTTTCAAGAAGGAAAGGCTCTGCAGTCTGTCGCCGGCATCGGTGTCGGTGCCAACCGATCCATACAGGCTGTCAAAGTCGGCTCAAGTGTCCTTATTGTCGGGGTCGGTGAATCGGTCACTCTGTTGAAGGAAGTAACCGATGAGGAGGAAGTTGAGAAACTGCTAAGGCAGGATCCGTCAGAAACGCCGAAACTGCCGATGAGGGCGGGAGAAGTGTGGAACAGCCTTTTGAAAAAAAGACAGTCGGCTTCATCTTCCGCTGATTTTTCCAGTGTCATGAAAGCGCAGCTTGAAGAAATGACAAACGCCAGGAAATCAGCGTTAAAACTGCTTGGCAAGAAAGGAAAAGCGGATGAGTGATCTACTGCCAGGACTCAACCTGGATCTATTAAACAATCATAGCTCTGGCGGCATGGAAACCACGATACAGTTATTGCTTCTGCTGACGGTTTTATCTCTGGCACCCAGCATCTTAATTCTCATGACGTGTTTTACTAGGATCGTAATTGTTCTGTCTTTTGTAAGAACGTCACTGGCGACCCAGCAGATGCCTCCCAACCAGGTACTTGTCGGCATTGCACTCTTCCTGACATTTTTCATCATGGCTCCCACCTTTCAGGAGATCAACCATGATGCCATCGGCCCGCTCATAAAAGGGAAGATTACACAGGAGGAAGCCTTTGATAAAGGGACTCTGCCTTTAAAGGAATTCATGACTAAGCATACGAGGGAAAAGGATCTCCAGCTTTTCTTGAATTACTCCGGTGCGAAGAAGCCTGAAAAAATAAAGGATATATCGTTATTGGCCCTCGTGCCTGCTTATGCGATCAGTGAATTGAAATCGGCCTTCCAGATGGGATTCATGATCTTTGTTCCCTTTCTTGTTATCGATATGGTAGTGGCAAGTGTTCTGATGGCGATGGGTATGATGATGCTTCCACCGGTCATGATCTCGCTCCCTTTTAAAATCCTGCTGTTTATTCTTGTTGACGGCTGGTACTTGATTGTGAAATCTCTATTATTAAGCTATTAAACAAGTAGGTGTATCGTATGAATTCAGAATTTGTTATATCCATTGCTGAAAAAGGGGTCTACACGACACTCCTGTTATGCGGTCCGCTCCTCGTAATCGCCCTGGTTGTCGGTCTCATCGTCAGTATCTTTCAGGCGACTACCCAGATTCAGGAGCAGACACTGGCTTTTATCCCTAAAATAGCAGCTGTGCTGATCGCACTCATATTTTTCGGGCCGTGGATGCTTTCTCAAATGGTAACGTTCACGTATGAAATATTTAATAATTTAAATCACTTTGTAGGCTTGTAACAGCATGGATTTTTTGAATTCGTTCCCTGCTTTTCTATTAATCTTAGTCAGAGTCGGTTCCTTTTTTGCAACCGTACCGATCTTCTCTTATAGAAACATACCGAACGTACATAAAGTAGGACTGGCTGTTTTCCTTTCCTGGATCATGCTTTACGCCCTTGGATCACCTGTAGTTTCAGTAAACAGCGACTTCATCGTTCTGATCTTTAAGGAAGCGCTTGTCGGCCTGTCGCTTGGTCTGATCGCTTCCATCCTGCTCTTTTCGATTCAGGTTGCAGGGGGATTCATTGATCTGCAGATGGGGTTCGCCATCGCCGGGGTGTTTGATCCGCAAACAGGAGTTCAGACACCGCTGATCGGTAAATTTTTATACAATCTGGCCATCTTGTTTCTATTTGCACTGAACGGCCATCACATGCTGATCGACGGATTATTTTACAGCTATTCTTTTGTACCTCTCACTGACATGCATTTTGGATGGGGAGATGGAGAAGTTGCAAGGCACGCAGTCTCCGTGTTTTCTGCCATGTTTGTTATCGCATTTCAGATGGCGCTCCCGATCGTAGGCTCGTTGTTTCTCGTCGATCTCGCTTTAGGAGTAGTTGCGCGGACTGTGCCTCAGGTCAATATTTTTGCAGTTGGCCTTCCGATAAAAATTATTGCAGCATTCTGCATCTTGTTCGTCATCATGCCGGCGTTTTTTATGAGCGTACAGTACTTGAGTGATGAGATGGCACAGGCCATGAGGAAGCTGCTCATGTTGCTTCAGGAGTGAAACCCATGCCATTACATCTTGACTTGCAGTACTTTTCAGGTGAGAAAACCGAAAAAGCCACTCCAAAGAAAAAAGAAGAAAGCAAGAAAAAAGGACAGGTTGCCAAAAGCGCGGACGTGAACACTGCGGTTACCTTATTCGCCGCTTTTTTAATGCTTTGGTTCACCGGCAAGACGGCCGCCGGGAAACTGCTTCACCTCGTGAACTATTCGCTGCAGAACGGTTTGTCGCTCGAGCCGACAGAAGAAAATGTTCAAATGCTGTTTGTGCATCTTGTCCAGGAGTCAGCAGGCATCGTTCTTCCTGTATTACTGACTGTTCTAGCCGCTGGTGTTTTTGCGAGTTTTATCCAGACCGGATTTTTGTTCTCGGCAGAAGCTGTCCAGATGAAGCTTGAAAGGCTCAATCCGCTGCAGGGGTTTAAAAAAATCTATTCCATGAGAGCAGTGGTCGAACTAATTAAATCCATATTGAAGATTTCCATTATCGGTACAGTTACCTTTCTGGTGATATGGAATAAAAAAGACCAGCTGATGAAATTATCGCAGGTCAGCTTGGAATCTGCACTTGGCATCTTTGGCGGTTTGGCTTTTCAAATGGGGTTTTATGCTTCTCTCGTTCTTCTATTTCTTTCTTTGCTTGATTTTATGTACCAGAAATTTGATTTTGAGAAGAGCATCCGGATGTCCAAGCAGGACATCAAGGATGAATACAAAAAATCAGAGGGTGACCCGAAAATCAAGTCAAAGATTAAAGAGAAACAGAGGCAGATGGCCATGAGAAGGATGATGCAGGAAGTGCCAAAAGCCGATGTGATCATTACCAATCCTACCCACTATGCAATCGCCTTAAAATATGACGATCAGAGAATGGACGCTCCTGTCGTCGTAGCTAAAGGAGTAGATTTGATCGCACAAAAAATCAAAAAAATAGGCACGGAGAACAGGGTGGCTTTAGTCGAAAACCGGCCGCTCGCCAGAACCCTCTACAGCCGGACTGAGATCGGTGATGTTATACCTGAAGATCTGTTTAAGGCAGTCGCTGAAATATTGGCTTATGTCTACCACTTAAAGAAATAAGTGCAGCAAATGTAAGGAGAGAAGGAAAAAATGAAAGCAAGAGATATTAGCGTTTTAGTCGGGGTAATCATGATCATCGCCATGTTGATCATTCCTTTGCCTACATGGCTGCTCGATTTCTTTATCATCATCAACATCACATTGGCGCTTATCATCATATTAATTTCTATGAATATGCAGGAGCCGCTGCAGTTTTCCATTTTTCCTTCATTGCTGCTGCTCGTAACACTTTTTCGGCTCGGTCTGAATGTATCGACGACGAGGTCTATTCTGGGGTACGGAAAAGCAGGGAACGTGGTCCATACATTCGGAGAGTTTGTGGTAGGAGGCAATATTTTAGTCGGAATTGTCGTCTTCTTTATACTAGTAGTCATTCAATTTATCGTTATCACAAAAGGATCAGAACGTGTTTCCGAAGTGGCGGCCAGGTTTACTTTGGATGCGATGCCAGGGAAACAAATGAGTATTGATGCTGACCTGAACGCAGGGATGATCTCGGACCGTGAAGCGAAAGAAAGACGAGAAAAGGTGGAACGGGAATCAGATTTCTACGGGGCGATGGACGGTGCAAGTAAGTTTGTAAAAGGAGATGCCATTGCCGGGATTATTATCGTCCTGATCAACATGCTGTTTGGTATTATTATCGGCATGACGCAGATGGGATTAAGTTTTGCTGAAAGCGCGCACACGTTTACTTTGCTGACGGTGGGTGACGGGCTTGTGAGCCAGATTCCGGCATTGATTATTTCTACCGCCACCGGGATCATCGTTACAAGAGCCGCTTCTGAAGGAAATCTGGGATATGATATTTCAAGGCAGATTCTAGCCTATCCTCATATGCTCATCGTGGCAGCCGCTACCATCATCGCCTTAGGGCTTTTCACACCGATCAACGATTTTGTCACCATCTCCATTGGAGGCCTTATCGCGATTGGCGGCTATCTGCTGCTAAAAGCAGAAAATCAACAAAAGGAAATGAATGAAGTCATCGAAGAAGACATTCAAACAGAACAGCTTAAAAGTCCGGAAAGTGTCATCAGCCTGCTGCAGGTTGACCCGATCGAATTTGAGTTTGGGTATAGCCTGATTCCTCTGGCAGATACCAATCAGGGCGGGGACCTGCTGGACAGGGTCGTCATGATCAGAAGACAGCTGGCACTTGAACTTGGCATGATTGTTCCGGTTGTCCGGATTCGTGACAATATTCAGCTTCAGCCGAATGAATACAGAATTAAGATCAAGGGCAATGAAGTGGCGCAAGGGGAACTGCTTCTGGATCATTACCTGGCGATGAGCCCGGGAATTGATGATGAAGCGATTCAAGGGATAGATACAGTGGAGCCCGCTTTTGGACTCCCAGCCCAATGGATCTCCGAAGACATGAAGGAACGGGCAGAAATGTCGGGATATACCGTAGTGGATCCTCCATCCGTCGTTTCTACCCATCTGACCGAAATCATTAAGAAGTACGCTCACGAACTGATCGGCCGCCAGGAGACAAAGCAGCTCATCGACCATATGAAAGAAAGCTATCCTACACTGATCGAGGAAGTAACACCTGATCCGCTTTCTGTCGGGGAAATTCAGAAAGTACTGTCTAAATTATTAAAAGAAAAAATATCCATCCGAAATCTCCCTGTTATTTTTGAGACGCTGGCTGATTTCGGGAAAATGTCCAGAGATATTGATCTATTGACTGAATATGCAAGGCAGGCCCTTTCAAGACAGATATCAAAACAATACGGACAGGATAACCAGCCATTAAAAGTCATTACGCTGGGAGGATCGGTCGAGAAAAGAATAGCAGATCACGTACAGCAGACAGAGCATGGCAATTATTTGTCGCTAGATCCGCAAGATTCTCAGCTTATTTTTGACCATATCTCAAAAGAGCTTGAACAAAGCAGGAGTTTTGGGCAAACGCCGGTCCTTCTCTGTTCGCCCGCAGTGCGCATGTATGTAAGGCAGCTGCTCGAACGCTACATGCCTGATCTGGTCATCTTATCGTATAACGAGCTGGAGCCGGAGCTGGAGGTTCAAAGCATAGGAGTAGTGAATATATGAAGGTGAAAAAATACAGCGCTCCTACCATTCAGGAAGCTATGAAAAAAATTCGGGGAGAGCTTGGAAGTGAAGCGGTCATTTTGCAAAGCCGGGAGGTCCAGACCGGTGGTTTTATGGGGTTCTTTACAAAGACGAGCATTGAAATAGTTGCTCTTCTTGATGCAGAACCGGTGCCTGCCACAAAAAAACATCCGGTAAACAGGCAAGATAGTCCTCCGTTGCAGAATGAACCAGACAAAACTGCGAAGAGTTTAACCCAAGACATCAATGAATTGAAACAGATGGTAAAACGATTGTCATCTGGGGATTCCGGCACTGTCATCCATGAATCCATCCCGTTCTGGGAAGGCTTCTTACGGAATCGCGGTCTGAGTGAATCTGTGATTGCCTCAATCGTTTCAGAGATGGCAGAGAAGTGTGACTTGCTGCATGGCAGCGAAAACAAAGACATTGATTGGTTTCCCTGGATTTCAGATTGGATGCTCAGCCGGATCAAGAATGATGGCTGGAACGGTTTTAACTATGAAACAAAATATTTAAACGTCATGGGACCGACGGGAGTTGGCAAGACGACTACCTTGGCGAAGCTGGCAGCAAAAGCCAAGCTGAATGATGGGAAAAAGGTTGCTTTTATTACAACAGACACTTACCGGATCGCTGCGATCGAGCAGTTGAAAACTTATGCCGCCATTTTAGATGTACCGATAAAAGTAGCGCACAGTGCAGAAGATTTTCAGCTTGCAAAAAGGGAGTTCAGCGAGTGTGATCTGGTATTGACCGATAGTGCGGGCCGCAATTTTCTGAACAGCACGTACGTGCATGAACTACAGGGCCTTCTGGTATCAAATGATGAGATGACGAACTATCTGGTCTTATCATTAACTTCCAAATTTGAAGATATGAAAAAGACGATCGAGCAATTTAAAGAAGCGGGTATTGATCGATATATTTTTACAAAAAAGGATGAAACGTCATCGCTCGGTTCCTTGATGAACCTCTTGATCGAGGAGCGTATATCAGCCGCTTACATTACAAATGGACAAAATGTTCCTGACGATATATTTGAACCAAAACCGGAAGATATCATTGAAATGTTCTTAGAGGCAAAAGTGAATGCGTGATCAAGCTGAAATTCTGCGTTTGAAGATAGAAGCGGCTTCATCTGAACAGCCGACGAAAGTATTTTCCGTTTTGAGCGGAAAGGGCGGAGTCGGCAAGTCCAACATAGCGGTGAATTTTTCTCTGGCACTTAGCAAGCTGGGAAAGAGGGTGCTGCTGGTCGACCTTGATATCGGGATGGGAAATGTCAATATTCTGCTAGGGTCTCCTTCTAGGAGAACGATCGTTGACCTTCTGGACCAGCGGCTATCTATCTGGGAAATCATTGAAAAGGGCCCTGGCAATCTAAGCTTTATTGCCGGGGGGAGCGGCCTCACCCGGATGGTTGATATGGACGAAAGAAAATCAGCATTTTTTGCTGCGCAGCTTCAGGACCTTTCCAGTATCTATGAATATATCGTTTTTGACATCGGGGCGGGTGTTTCAGAGACAAGCCTGAATTTTCTCATGGCCGGGCATGAAGCTATTCTTGTTACAACCCCGGAGATTACGTCTGTTACCGATGCGTACTCTATGATCAAAATGCTTCATGCCAGATGCCCAGAACTTCCGGTTTTTACGGTAATCAATCAATGCCGGAGTACCCGGGAGGCAATAGAAGTTCATCAGCGTTTGGCAAAGGTAACAAGTGAGTTTCTTAACAAAGAGATTAAGAATCTTGGATCTGTTCCCTTTGATCCTTCCGTTCAGCTCGCTGTAAAGCGGCAGAAACCGTTTCTGCTGCACCAGCCCCGATCACCAGCAAGTGCTGGGATCATCAGAGCGGCACATCAGTTCTCAGGGAATGTGAATGAAGAACAGTCTATTAGCTATCAGCGTTTTATTGAAAGGCTCACGGCTTTTTTTAAGAAAGGCAGAGATGAATCTTGGAAAAGATAAAAGTTTTGGTGGCTGACGACTCTGCTTTTATGCGAAAGATGATCAGTGATATGCTGAATTCTGCAGAAGGCATTGAGGTTGTCGGCTCAGCAAGAAACGGGGAAGAAGCGTTCAGCAAGGCGATGGATCTTAATCCGGACGTCATAACAATGGATGTCGAGATGCCGGTGCTTACCGGAATAGAGGCGGTAAAAAAAATTACAGCCTTGAAAGAGATACCGATCATCATGCTCAGCAGCACAACAAAAACTGGGGCCGATAATACGATTCTTGCAATGGAGGCCGGGGCGTTTGACTTTATTGAAAAGCCTTCGGGAGCGATTTCCTTGGATATCGAAAAAGTGAAGGTCGAACTGATTCTTAAAGTAAGGTCGGCGCTTAAGAATAGAAAAATTGGCGACAGCTCAGCAGATAGGCCTTCAAATCATTGTTTCAATACCGGAAAGATGATTTCAACATTACATAAGCCGGGCGGCCAAAAGGTGATCTTAATCGGTGTTTCTACCGGGGGCCCTAAAGCTCTTCACCACGTGTTTTCCAAGCTGCCAGGTAACTTAACCCTGCCTATCGTTATCGTCCAGCATATGCCGAAAGGATTTACGGCTTCGCTTGCCGACAGGCTTGATTCCATATCAAAAGTGAAGGTAAAAGAAGCAGTGGACGGCGAGAGGTTAAGGGCGGGAACAGCTTATCTGGCACCAGGAGGGTATCATGTGGAACTGAAGCAGGATAGAGAAGGACTGGCTATATCATTAAACACGAGTGAACCCGTAAGAGGACACCGGCCTTCTGTGGATGTTCTGTTTAACAGTGCATCTGCTGTAAGGTGCCATGCGATGGCTGTTGTGTTAACGGGTATGGGTTCGGATGGTTCTTCCGGCATTTTAGCAATAAAAAAAGCAGGACCATCGCTGATCATTGCTGAGTCTGAAGAGTCTTCCGTCGTATACGGCATGCCAAAAGCAGCCGCTGCTACCGGTGTAGTAGATCAAGTAGTTCATATTAAAGATGTTGCTGACAGTATTTTAAATTTTGTTTAGGCAGGGTGAAACCAGATGGAAATGAGTCAATACTTGGATATTTTTATTGAAGAAAGTAAAGAACATTTACAATCAATGAATGAACAGGTTCTGCTTTTAGAAAAACAGCCTGATGAATTATCGATCGTTCAGGAAATTTTCCGTTCAGCCCATACGCTGAAAGGTATGTCTGCTTCAATGGGTTATGAAGATCTAGCGAACCTGACTCATATTATGGAAAACGTGCTCGATGGCATAAGGAATCACAAGCTGACCGTTACGCAGGAAATCCTGGACGCTTTGTTCGTTTCCATTGATCACCTGGAAGAGATGGTGTTATCCATTGGCAACGGAGGAGATGGAAAAAAAGACGTGGAAGATATCGTACGCCTTCTTCATGCCATCGAGTCTGGAAAGAGCGAGGAGCCTCCTCAAAATAAACAAGAACAGAGCAAGGCAGGACAAGCGATATTTGATGAATATGAATTGACGATCATGAAACAGTCACTTGAGCAAAACTTTCACGTATACCAAATATCTGTTGAACTTCGCGATGATTGTCTGCTAAAAGCCGTAAGGGCGTACATGGCATTTGAAACATTGGAACAGATGGGTGAAGTGGTGAAATCAGTCCCTTCGGTAGATCTAATCGAACAGGAAAAATTCGAACGGGAATTTCAAGTAACCCTCATCTCAAAAGAACAGCCTGAGACCATTCAAAACAACCTTTTGAAGGTGTCTGAGATTGATAAGGTTTCAGTAGAAAGTATTATGGCAGAACACATTGTTCAGAACGAAGCAGAAGAGGCGGATCCGGAGGAAGAAAAGACTGGAGCTGATATGAAGGGCGAGCCCGCTCAAAAAACATCTTCATCTGCCGGAAGTAAAACAATCAGAGTTAACATAGACCGGCTGGATCGCCTGATGAACCTTTTTGAGGAACTGGTCATCGACAGGGGACGCCTTGAGAAGATATCAAAAGATTTGAAAAGCAATGATTTAAATGAAACGGTCGAAAGGATGTCGAGAATTTCATCTGATCTGCAGGACATCATTTTAAACATGAGAATGGTGCCGGTAGACCAGGTGTTTAACCGCTTTCCGCGTATGATACGGGGATTGGCAAAAGACCTTGGGAAATCAGTCTCTCTTGAGATAACAGGGGCAGAAACAGAACTTGACCGGACGGTGATCGATGAGATCGGTGACCCGCTTGTGCACCTGCTGCGAAATTCCATTGACCATGGAATCGAGAAACCCGAAAAGAGGGCTGAAGCGGGAAAAAGCAAGATCGGTACGATCCATCTTAGGGCGTACCATAGCGGAAATCATGTGTTTATCGAAATTCAAGATGATGGAGCAGGAATTAACAGGCACAAAGTACTCGAACGTGCCATTGAGAGAGGAATTGTAAACCGGGAATTATCAGAAGATTTCACGGATAAACAAGTTTTTGAATTATTGTTCGCATCTGGCTTTTCAACAGCGGACGTTATCTCTGACATATCTGGAAGAGGGGTCGGCTTAGATGCAGTGAAAAATAAAATTGAATCGTTAGGCGGTTTCGTCACTGTAGATTCAAGGGAAGGCAGCGGTTCTTTATTTTCAATCCAGCTTCCCCTGACGCTTTCCATCATTTCTTCCATGCTCGTGAAGGCGGGGGAAGAAACGTATGCCATTCCTCTTTCTTCTATTATAGAAACGGCGCTGATAAAAAAGAGCGATATCATGACCGTCCATCATCAGCCAATGATTGATTTCAGGGGCAAAGTAGTTCCGCTTATTTCGTTGAGCGAACTGTTTGAAGTGCCTGGACCGGGCTGGGATGAAAAGGACAGAAGTTCTGTAGTCATTGTTAAAAAAGGAGACAAGATGGCGGGGCTTGCTGTGGATTCCCTGATCGGCCAGCAGGAGATTGTTTTGAAATCGCTGGGGAATTACCTGGCATCCGTCTTTGCAGTTTCGGGCGCAACTATACTGGGTGATGGTCAAGTTGCTCTTATTCTAGATTGTAACGCACTTATAAAATAACCATATACGGAGGTAGTATGACATGAACGGACAAGAGATAAAAGTTATTGTATTTCAATTAGAAAACGAAGAATACGGCGTAGATGTACACCAGGTGAAATCGATAGAGCGAGTTTCTCATATTACAAGAATTCCAAGAACTCCCGGGTTTGTAAAAGGTGTGATTAATCTTAGAGGAATTGTAACCCCGATTATTGATCTTCGCAGCCGATTCGGAATGGAAGAAAAACAAACGGATGAGAACACGAGAATTATTATTGTAAATACGGATGAGATGGAAGTCGGCCTGATTGTTGACTCAGCCAATGATGTGCTTGACATTCCAACTGCGGATATTGAGCCTACACCAGAGGTGGCAGGCGGAATAAACGCAGAATATCTGGACGGTGTTGCTAAGATTGGGGATAGACTGCTGATTCTACTTCAGTTAGACAAAGTGCTGAACAAAGAAGAAGTCACACAATTACATTTAATCGGTAATCTGGGATAATGGCCGGATATGCACGCTTGACGGGTTTTCACTTGGATGTACTGAGGGAAGTCGGAAACATAGGCGCAGGGCATGCGGCTACCGCTCTCTCAGAACTTCTCGGGAAAACCGTAGATATGAGGGTTCCTTCAGTGAATATTGTCTCCCTTCAGGAGATGACAGAACTTCTTGGAGGAACAGAAACGGTTGTGGCTGCAGTCTACCTGCGGATGCTTGGTGACGCTCCAGGATCGATGTTCTTCATGCTTCCCCTGAATCAGTCAAAAAAGCTTGTCAGCCATATGTTAGCCGGAGAACCATATGACCCGGCTGAAGGTGTGTATTCCGAACTGACCCTGTCTGCCCTGCAAGAGGCGGGCAACATCCTTTCCGGATCTTACCTGTCCGCCTTATCCGATCTTACAGGAATGAACATACAGCCATCTGTTCCATCACTGAGTATAGATATGGCAGGTGCTATCCTCGGCTATGGATTGATTGAAATATCGAAATCAAGTGATTACGCAATTATTATTAACACGTCACTTACCGAACCGGAAAACATGCACTCGGACAGTATACACGGATACTTTTTTCTGCTGCCTGATCCTGATTCGTTTGAAAAAATATTTGATGCGCTTGGAGTGCCTTTGCATGAGTGAAGTGATTAAAGTTGGCATAGCAGAAATCTCCTATGGAGGCCCGGCCGCGTTTATCCGGACAACCGGGCTTGGATCTTGTGTAGGCATTATCCTTTATGATCCGATAACAAGGATGGCAGGTATGGCGCATGTCATGCTGCCGGATTCATCAATGTCAAGAACAGCTGAAGTTAATGAAGGAAAGTTTGCAGATACGGCAGTAAAAGCTCTTGTGAAAAATATGGAGATACAAGGTGTCAGGAAGATCCGGCTGAAAGCTAAAATAGCAGGCGGTGCGCAGATGTTTCAATTTTCTTCAGGCCAGGAATCCATGCGGATCGGCCCGAGAAATGTGGAAGCCGTGAAGAGCGGACTGGCGGATTTAGGGATACCGCTGGTCGCTGAGGATACGGGCGGAGATAAAGGAAGAACGATTGAGTTTAACACAGACACATTTGAGCTGCTGATCAAAACCGTACACCAAAAAGAGTTCATCATTTAAAAAACTGAAATTCAGGGGGAGTAGGCATGACATCTTCATCTTCTGTTGTAGAAGAGCAGGAAACGTGGAAAAAATGGCATGAAGACAGGGACAGCGAAGCCGGGGATATACTTTTAAGAGCGTATATGCCGCTGGTTCAATACCATGTGCAGCGAATCTCAGTCGGTCTGCCAAAGAACGTTAACCGCGACGAGTTAAAGAGCCTGGGCATGCTCGGCTTGTTTGATGCTCTGGAAAAATTCGAGCCCGAGAGGGATCTTAAATTTGACACGTATGCTTCCTTTCGGATCAGAGGAGCAATACTTGACGGGTTGAGAAAAGAGGACTGGCTTCCGCGGTCGCTGAGGGAAAAAACAAAAAGAATTGAAACGGCCATCGAGAAGCTCGAACAGCAGAATCTCAGGACGGTGAGTTCTTTTGAAGTAGCTGAAGAACTTGGAATTGAAGAAGACGAAGTGAATTCCGTCATCTCCGAAAGTTTTTTTGCGAATGTACTTTCCATCGATGAAGATAACAGGGATAGTGAGAGCAAAGAAAAGATCGGCTATACAATAGAAGATAAAAAGGGTCTGTCTCCAGAGTCAGAGATCGTACAGTCCGAACTGCATAAGGAATTGGCAGAAGTCATCACGGAATTGAATGAAAAAGAACAGCTTGTGGTCAGTTTATTCTATTTCGAAGAACTGACTTTCACAGAGATCGGCCAAGTGCTCGGATTATCAACTTCACGGATATCTCAAATTCATTCCAAGGCTCTTTTCCGGCTAAGACAGGTGTTAAAACGGTATTTATAAAATTTCTTTTTCAGAATGCGGGGATCACATGCTGTATTTTTTAACAACTGTCAGCTTAGTGCTGAATGTATTATGTTTTTATTTGATTGCCGTGTTATGGCAGAAACAGAGCGGCGGTGGAGTTGCTCTTCAGGATGAACAGGTAAAAAGAGAGCTTGAAGATCTGCTCCTTGCCTATGCCAGCGAGATGAAAGAACAGAACGATGAGATCATGAACCTGATCAAAGAAAACTGCGGCACAGGCCCTGTAAAAACCGAGCCTGCTGCTGAAAATCATATAGAGGATGCCAAGGACAGCAGCCCAGCTGCCGCAACAGAAAACATTCAGGACGCCATTTTGCATCAAGATGTTTTAAATTATGCGGAAAGTGGCTATACTGCAGGTGAGATTGCGAAAATGCTTGACAGGGGCAAGGGTGAGATCGAGCTGATCTTAAAGTTTCATGGAGCCAGATAAGGATTTATCGACAAGAAATTATATTTTATCTTGCTACTCTGTGCCGAAGTATGGTATAGTTACTTTCGGTGTTAATCACACACGTCTGCGGATTTAACCATTGGTGCTGCATATTTGCAGTTTTGGCTAAAGGCGAAGCAGGCGGAGGAAAACAAAACCATCAGGAGGTGCCATCATGGCAGTTATTTCAATGAAACAACTATTGGAAGCCGGCGTACACTTTGGACATCAAACACGTCGCTGGAATCCGAAAATGTCTCGTTACATCTTCACTGAGCGTAACGGCATTTACATCATCGATCTTCAAAAAACAGTGAAAAAGGTTGAAGAGTGCTACAACGTAATGAAAGACATCGCTGCAAACGGCGGTAAAATTCTTTTCGTAGGTACTAAAAAACAAGCTCAGGATTCTGTTAAAGAAGAAGCAGCTCGTTCTGGCATGTACTTCATCAACCAACGCTGGTTAGGTGGAACATTAACAAACTTCGGAACTATCCGCAAACGTATCAACCGTTTAAAAGAACTTGAAAGAATGCAAGAAGACGGGACTTTTGATGTTCTTCCTAAAAAAGAAGTTATTCTTCTTAAAAAGGAAATGGATCGTCTTGAAAAGTTCTTGGGCGGAATCAAAGAAATGAACAGCCTTCCAGATGCGCTATTCATCGTAGATCCTCGCAAAGAGCGAATCGCTGTAGCAGAAGCTCGCAAGCTGAACATTCCTATTATCGCTATCGTGGATACAAACTGTGATCCTGACGAAGTTGATCACGTGATTCCTGGTAACGATGATGCGATTCGTGCAGTAAAACTTCTGACTGGAAAAATGGCTGATGCTATTATCGAAGCTAACCAAGGCGGAGAAGAGCAAGAAGCTCAAAACGACGAAGAAACATCTGCATAAGCAATATAAACAGAAGGGTGATGGAGGGGATAAGCCCTTTCACGCCCTTTTTTAATGCTAAAGTCAACATGCTTTACATAAACCAAAGGAGGAATTACATTATGGCAGTAACAGCTCAAATGGTAAAAGAATTGCGCGAAAAAACAGGCGCGGGGATGATGGATTGCAAAAAAGCTTTGACAGAAACAAACGGTGACATGGAAAAAGCAATCGACTTCCTTCGTGAAAAAGGAATCGCGAAAGCAGCTAAAAAAGCTGACCGTATCGCTGCAGAAGGTTTAACTTCTGTTGTTGTAGACGGAAACAAAGCTGTAATCCTTGAAGTGAACTCAGAAACTGACTTTGTTGCGAAAAACGAAAACTTCACAGCATTGATCTCTGTGCTTGCTAAGCACCTACTTGAAGCGAACGTTTCTTCTGTAGAAGAAGCACTTTCTTCAGAAATCAAAAGTGAAGGCATTTCCGTTAACGATTACCTAAACAATGCGATCGCTAAAATTGGAGAGAAAATCTCCCTTCGCCGTTTCCAAATCATTGAAAAAGGCGAAAATGCCGCATTTGGAGCTTACCTTCACATGGGCGGACGCATCGGCGTACTTTCTGTACTAGAAGGAACTACTGACGAAGCAGTTGCGAAAGACGTAGCTATGCATGTAGCTGCAGTCAACCCTCGCTACATCTCCCGTGATGCAGTAAGCGAAGAAGAAGTAGCGCGTGAGCGTGAAGTTCTTACTCAACAAGCTCTAAACGAAGGAAAGCCTGAAAATATCGTTGCTAAAATGGTAGAAGGGCGCCTTGGCAAGTTCTTCGAAGAGATCTGCTTGAACGACCAGTCTTTCGTCAAAGACCCAGATCAAAAAGTAGGTAAATATGTGGCTTCTAAAGGCGGAACTGTAAAAGCATTCGTTCGTTTTGAAGTTGGAGAAGGAATGGAAAAACGCGAAGATAACTTCGCTGAAGAAGTAATGTCTCAAGTTAAAAAGTAATGCAGTGAAAAGCAGAATGAGGGAGCACAGTGTGTTCCCTTTTTTTCAGAACGGGAAGAAGCAAGCTATAATAAGGTGATGGATACGGAGGGAATTATGAGTACTTCAAAATACAAACGAGTAGTCCTAAAACTAAGCGGAGAAGCACTTGCCGGCGGAAAAGGCAGCGGAATTGACCCGGCTGTCATTCAGTCCATAGCCAACCAAGTCAAAGATATCGTTGAGCTTGGTGTAGAAGTTGCTGTAGTTGTTGGCGGCGGTAATCTATGGAGAGGCAAAGCGGGAAGTGAAATGGGAATGGATCGTGCTTCCGCTGATTACATGGGAATGCTTGCGACCGTTATGAACTCCCTGGCGTTGCAGGACAGCCTGGAGAACATCGGTGTTCAGACAAGGGTACAGACTTCAATTGAAATGCGTCAGGTAGCTGAACCGTATATTCGCAGAAAAGCTATTCGTCACCTTGAAAAGAAACGTGTTGTTATTTTTGCAGCAGGAACGGGAAATCCATATTTTTCAACGGATACGACAGCTGCTCTACGCGCTGCGGAAATTGAAGCTGAAGTCATACTGATGGCTAAAAACAATGTGGATGGCGTATATTCTGCTGACCCGACGATTGATCAAACAGCTGTAAAATACAATACTTTATCCTACCTTGATCTTCTGAAAGAAGGACTTGCAGTAATGGATACAACAGCCTCTTCTTTATGTATGGACAATGATATACCGCTTATCGTGTTCTCCATCATGGAAGAGGGCAACATTAAGCGTGTAGTTATAGGTGAAGAAATCGGAACGACGATTAGGGGGAATAATTAATGGCAAAGGAAATTTTGACAAACGCAGAAGACCGAATGAAAAAAGGCATTTCATCTTTTCAGCGTGAACTTTCAACTATACGTGCCGGCCGAGCTAACCCTGCGCTTTTGGATCGTATTCATGTCGATTATTACGGAGCACAGACTCCGATTAACCAGTTAGCGGGAATATCTGTGCCGGAGGCCCGTCTATTGGTCATTCAGCCTTATGACAAATCCGCCTTGAATGATGTTGAAAAAGCGATTCAAAAATCTGATCTTGGGCTGACGACTTCTAATGATGGCCAAGTGATCAGGATTGCGATTCCTCCTCTGACAGAAGAAAGACGCAAAGAACTCGTTAAGCTCGTTAAAAAATACGGTGAAGAAGCAAAAGTAGCTCTTCGAAACGTTCGCCGTGATGCCAACGATGATTTGAAAAAATCAGAAAAAGACGGTGAGATCACAGAAGACGAACTGCGCCGCTACAGTGAGGACGTACAGAAGCTTACAGACAAATACATTAGCGAAGTAGATTCTGTCGCTGTAAATAAAGAGAAAGAAATCATGGAAGTATAATTGATTTCCATGTAAAATAAAATAAGAAAAGCCCTCTTTATACAGGGGGTTTTTTTGTTAAGTCTGGACTAAATGGGGGCTCTGCCATGCTTGACAGAATTACATTCTGGAAAAAAGACGAAAAATCTGTGATGGATATAAAAGATGATTTAATACCCGCTCATGTCGCTATTATTATGGACGGCAACGGACGCTGGGCAAAACGGCGCGGTCTCCCAAGGGTTGCCGGACATCATGAAGGAATGAAGGTTGTTAAAAAAGTGGTCAAGCACGCCAGTGATCTAGGCGTAAAAGTTCTTACACTTTATGCTTTTTCAACAGAGAACTGGAAGCGTCCGCGGGATGAAGTGGATTTTCTTATGAAGCTGCCCGGTGAATTCTTGAATAGCTTCTTGCCTGAACTGATTGAACAGAATGTGCGCGTTACGATCATGGGGCATAAAGAAGTATTGCCGATACATACCATTCAGGCTGTAGATGAGGCGATTGAAAAAACAAAGAACAACACGGGACTCGTTTTGAATTTTGCCTTGAATTACGGAAGCAGAAACGAAATTACAACCGCTCTTACTCAAATTATCCAAGACATCGGCAAAGGTGCAGTGAAGCAGGAGGACGTCAGCGAAGAACTGATCAGCCAGTATTTGATGAGTGCAAGCCTGCCTGATCCTGATTTGCTCATCAGAACAAGCGGTGAAGTCCGTCTCAGCAATTTTATGCTGTGGCAGCTGGCTTACAGTGAATTTTGGTTTACCGACATCAATTGGCCCGATTTTACTGAGGAACATTTAAAAAAAGCCATTTACGACTATCAAAATCGCGGTCGGCGTTATGGCGGTGTATAATAAGAAGGAGGATTTATGAAGGAACGTATCATCACGGGTATTATTGCCGCTCTTCTTTTTATAGGAGTTACCGTTTACGGCAAATTGCCCTTTACTCTCGTTATCATCGCTTTGGCAGTGATTGGTTTACAAGAATTGCTTAGAATGAAAAAGATAACGATTCTGTCTGTTCAGGGGCTTATCGGACTGCTGCTGACTCTGGCGACCGTTATTCCTGAAAATTGGAAAGAAACGTATCTTGGCTATTTCTCAGGTGCTGAACCGATTGTTCTTGCTTTGCTGCTGATCCTGGTGGTAACGGTTATAACGAAGAACAGATTTACATTTGATGATGCTGGATTCGTCATTCTCTCTTCTTTGTATGTTGGATATGGATTTCACTATATTCTTGAAACGAGGCTGATGGACCAAGGCCTGCCGATCTTATTCTTCATCCTATTCATGATCTGGGGTGCAGATTCGGGCGCTTATTTTACAGGGAAATCGGTAGGGAAAACAAAACTATGGCCTGTAATCAGCCCGAATAAGACCGTGGAAGGGGCTGTAGGCGGAATTATCACCAGCATTGCTGTAGGTTTGCTGTGCTATGCGCTTAACTTTATTCCTTTTACGCTCTCAGTAGTCATTTTAATGGCGGTTATCGCGGGTATTTTTGGACAAATCGGGGATCTCGCGCAGTCTGCCTTTAAACGGCATTACGGGGTGAAGGACTCTGGCAATCTGCTGCCGGGGCATGGCGGGATTTTAGACCGTACGGACAGCTGGCTGTTCGTTCTTCCTCTCCTGCATATTCTGCACTTGCTTGCTTAAGAGAAAAGGACAAGGAGTAATCTATGAAAAAAATCAGTTTGTTGGGTGCTACAGGTTCAATAGGAGTACAGACTCTTGATGTGATCGAGCAGCACCCTGAGCAGTTTCGGTTAACAGCCATTTCTTTTGGGAAGAATATGGAAAAAGGCTTGGAGATCATCCATAAGTTTGAGCCAGAAGTGATTGCTGTCCAGAAAAAGGAGGATGCTGACCGTCTTCGGTTGAAGCTGGGGAACAGCTTCCGCATCGTTTTTGGAGAAGAAGGCTTAATCGAAGCGGCTGCTGCGACCGAAGCAGACATCGTCGTCAGCGCTGTGATGGGGAGTGTAGGGCTCCTGCCTACCATCCATGCAATAAAAGCCGGCAAAGACATTGCGATCGCGAATAAAGAAACTCTCGTGACGGCGGGGCATATCGTGATGGAACTTGCAGAAAAGCATGGTGTCCGAATTCTGCCCGTGGACAGTGAGCATTCAGCGATCTTCCAATGTTTGAATGGAGAAAATCCCAAGCAGATCGAACGCCTGATCTTGACGGCTTCCGGCGGAAGTTTCCGTGATTATACGAGAAGCCAGCTGGCTGATGTAACAGTAGATCAAGCGCTGAACCATCCAAACTGGTCGATGGGTGCCAAGATCACCATTGATTCCGCTACGATGATGAATAAAGGATTAGAAGTTATTGAAGCACATTGGCTGTTTAATATCCCGTATTCAAAAATAGACGTCATCTTACACAAAGAAAGCATCATACACTCTATGGTAGAGTACAAGGACGGCAGCACACTGGCTCACCTTGGAAACCCTGATATGAGGGTTCCTATCCAATATGCTCTTACGTATCCCGACAGACTTGAACTGCCTTCATCCAAAAGGTTAAACTTATGGGAATTAAGCAAACTTCACTTTGGAAAGATGGATCAGGAACGGTTCCGCTGCCTGAAGCTGGCATACATTGCCGGTGAGAAAGGCGGTACGATGACAACAGCTATGAATGCCGCAAACGAAGAAGCTGTTCAACTTTTTCTAGACCGGAAGATTCCGTTCTTAAGGATTGAAGATATTATTGAAAAGGCTATGGAGCAGCATGAGTTCATCCAACGGCCAACGCTGGAAGAGATACAGGCAATCGATAGACTTACAAGGCAGTATGTTCAGTCATTACTAAATTAAAGGTGGGTAAAAGGTTATGAATACAGTCATTGCCATCGTTATTATCCTGGGTGCACTTGTGTTCTTTCATGAACTTGGCCATTTGCTTCTCGCCAAAAGAGCGGGCATTCTATGCAGAGAATTTGCCATCGGGTTCGGTCCTAAAATTTTTGCATTCAAGAAGAACGAAACGACATATACGGTTCGCCTTCTCCCCCTTGGCGGATTTGTAAGAATGGCTGGGGAAGATCCTGAAGGCATCGAGCTTAAACCGGGCTACAGGGTTGGTTTGATCTTTAACCCGGAAGGCAATGTACAGAAGATTATCGTGAACCATAAAGAAAAATATGAGATTCAAAAAGTCATAACGATAGAAAGTGCTGATCTGGAAAGGGATCTGATTATCCGCGGATTTGAAAATGAGGAAGGCGAACGTCTTATCTATAAAGTAGATCCGCAAGCAATGTATGCAGCTGACCACCAGGAAATGCAGATCGCGCCGTATGACAGACAGTTTGGTTCCAAGACGCTCATGCAGAGGACGCTCGCAATCTTTGCCGGTCCGTTCATGAATGTGCTGCTTGCGTTCATCGTATTGATGAGTTTTTCACTGTTTCAGGGCATCCCGACGAAAGAAGCGAGGCTGGGTAATCTGGCACCGGATGGAGCTGCCATAAAATCCGGCCTGCAGAAGGGTGATAAGATCGTTTCGGTCAACGGTGATAAAGTAAGTAACTGGGAAGAGCTAGTTTCATTCATACAACAGAATCCGGGAGAAGAACTGACCTTTGAAATTAACCGGAACGGACAGACTCTTAAAAAGCCAGTCACTCCAGGCGAAAGGGATATGGATAACAAAGGGAACAAGGAAGGGTTTATCGGAGCTTATCCGTCCACTGAGTTTTCTTTATTGGGTTCTGTCTCCTACGGAGCAAAACAGACATGGTTCATGACGAAGATGATCTTTATTGGCCTAGGTGACCTGATTACCGGAAAACATGGATTTGATCAGCTTTCCGGACCGGTTGGAATTTACGAGTATACGAATAAAGCAACAGAGGGCGGAATTCCTATGCTGTTGCAGTGGGCGGCCGTACTGAGCATCAACCTGGCCATCTTTAATCTATTGCCGCTGCCCGCACTAGACGGCGGAAGACTCCTATTCCTGGCACTTGAAGCATTAAGAGGAAAACCTATCGATCCGCAGAAAGAAGGGCTCGTCCATTTTATCGGATTTGCGTTTCTGATGCTCCTGATGCTGGTCGTTACATGGAATGATATTCATAAATTCTTTTTAGATAAAATTGATCAATAAGTTTTAGTTGAGGTGGAGAGATGAAGCAAAGCAGGTTGTTCGCACCAACATTAAGAGAAGTTCCGGCAGATGCGGATGTTGTCAGCCATCAGCTGCTGCTCAGAGCGGGTTTTATCCGTCAGAATGCAGCTGGAATCTATTCGTTTTTGCCTTTAGGGAAAAAGGTACTTCATAAAGTAGAAGCAATCATTCGCGAAGAAATGGAGAATGCAGGCTCCAATGAGCTTGGCATGCCGGCGCTTCAGCTTGCTGAACTATGGCAGGAATCAGGAAGATGGTATTCCTATGGCCCGGAACTTATGCGTTTAAAAGACCGTCACGGGCGTGAATTTGCGCTTGGTCCAACCCATGAGGAAGTCATCACGAGCCTGATTCGCGATGAAGTAAAATCTTATAAAAAGCTGCCACTTAATCTTTTTCAGATCCAAACAAAATACAGAGATGAAAAACGTCCTCGTTTCGGGCTTCTTAGAGGCCGCGAGTTCATCATGAAAGATGCCTATTCTTTCCATGCTGACAAGGAAAGCCTGGATGATACCTATGAAGGAATGAAGGAAGCCTATAAAGCTATTTTCAGCCGATGCGGTTTAAACTTTAGAGCGGTCCTTGCAGATTCAGGAGCGATTGGCGGAAAAGACAATCATGAATTTATGGTACTTTCTGAGATTGGTGAAGACTTGATTGCTTATTCTACCGATTCCGATTTTGCAGCGAACATTGAAATGGCTCCTGTCAGCGCGGTTTATGAAACATCTGATGAAGCAAAAAAAGAATCGGAAAAAATTCAAACCGATAATGCAAAAACCATTGAAGAAGTGGCTGCCTATTTAAATGTAGAATCAGGTCAAATCATCAAATCTGTTCTGTTTATGGCAGACGATGAACCTGTACTCGTTCTTGTCCGCGGAGATCATGAGGTAAATGATATCAAGGTTAAAAATACGCTTGGTGCAGAACAAGTGGAACTGGCAGCTGCTGAGCAGACAGAAGCTATGATGGGCTGCAAGCCGGGCAATATCGGCCCTGTTTCAGTACCTGAGGATGTGTTGGTCATCGCAGATGCAGCGGTTGAGTATATGGTGAACGCCGTCATTGGTGCTAATGAAGAAGGCTATCACTATAAAAATGTGAATCCTGGTAAAGATTTCAATGTTTCTCAATATGCTGATCTCCGTTTCATCCAGGAAGGTGATGCTTCACCGGACGGAAATGGAACGATCCGGTTCGCAAAAGGAATTGAAGTGGGGCATGTCTTCAAGCTCGGACAAGTCTATAGTGAACCATTAAACGCAGCATTTCTTGATGAGAACGGAAAAAATCAGATCATGACAATGGGCTGCTATGGAATTGGGGTTTCACGTACACTTGCTGCTGTAGCAGAGGAGAACAACGATGAAAGAGGCCTCATCTGGCCAGTTTCACTTGCTCCGTTTGATCTGCATCTCATTGCGGCCAACAGCAAGGACGACATTCAGGCAAGTCTCAGTGAAAAACTGTATGATGAGTTAAAGGATGCAGGTTATGATTGTCTTTATGATGACCGAAAAGAGCGTGCAGGTGTCAAATTCGCCGATGCTGATCTAATCGGAATTCCAATTCGCATCACTGCAGGAAAAAAAGCAGGCGAAGGAATTGTGGAATTGAAAATCAGAAAAACCGGTGAAGTTGCCGAGATTCATGTTTCAGAACTAGTGGAGGCCGTTAAAAGCCGCCGCGAAATACTAGCGCGCTAGCATCCAGGGGATGACTTATGTGCCTGACACCCGAAGGAATTCTTTGGGGAATTGGGCTTTCCAACCTAAGTCATCCTCTTATTTATGGAAGGAGGGCATCATGAACAGTGACGATCAGGTAAGAAAAGAACGCTTCGCTCTGCTGTTGGACCAGATTGGCATCCCGGACGAACTGCGCCAGCACCTTGGTGAAGGCAGCGTTCAAAAGCTCGCCATCGATAAGAACGACAGAAGCTGGCATTTTTATTTTTCATTGCCAAAGCCAATGCCTGCCAATGTTTATACGTTTTTTACAGCGAAATTAACTCAGGCGTTTGAACATATTGCAAAAGTATCGTTTTCCGTCCGCTGCGAAACGAAAGACTGTGAAGAAGCATTATTGAGCCAATATTGGGAAATATGCTGTGAGAAGCTTAAAACAACAGCGAGTTCTCTTATACCCGGCCTCTTAGGGCAGACACCAGAAGTAACGGGGAACAAAATAAAAGTTACGGTAAGAAACGAGGCTGAAGGCTTGCTCATCAAAAGAAAGCTTTCTTCAGCGATGACAGAAGTCTACCGCTCGTTCGGTATGGAATCGGTGTCTCTCGAGATCGAAGTAAAACACAGTGAAGAGGAATTTCAAAAGTTCGTTGATCAGAAAAAGCAGGAGGACGCAGATAAAGTGCTCGCTGCCCTGATTGAGAAGGAGAAAGCAGATAAACGAGATGCTTCTTCTGCTCCATCAGAGATCATGATAGGTTACAAGATTCCGGATGACCCTGTTTCCATTGAAACGATTCAAGATGAAGAACGGAAGGTTACTCTGCAGGGCTTCGTTTTTGATGCGGAGACACGGGAACTTAGAAGCGGCCGAACGCTGCTTACGTTTAAGATTACCGATTACACCGATTCAATCATGGTGAAGATCTTCTCAAGAGATAAAGAGGATATACCGATTTTACAAGCTGTTAAAAAAGGAATCTGGGTGAAGGTCCGGGGCGGAATCCAAAATGATACGTTCGTTCGTGATCTAGTAATGATCGCTAACGACATCAACGAGATCAAACCCGAAACAAGGAAAGATCTTGCTGAAGAAGGAAAGAAAAGGGTAGAACTTCATCTTCATACCCCAATGAGCCAGATGGACGCCGTAACATCGGCATCCAGGCTGATCGGCCAAGCGAGCAAATGGGGCCATGAAGCAGTAGCGATAACCGACCATGCTGGCGTTCAATCCTTTCCGGAGGCTTACTCTGCCGGGAAGAAGAATGGAATTAAAGTCCTGTATGGTGTGGAAGCAAATCTAGTGGATGACGGAGTGCCGATCGCGTACAATGAGCAGCATCGTAAACTCGCCGATGAGTCCTATATCGTTTTTGACGTAGAGACGACAGGTTTATCCGCCGTTTACAATAAGATCATTGAGCTTGCTGCCGTTAAGGTGCTAAACGGGGAGATTATTGATCGGTTTGAGTCGTTTGCGAATCCGCATGAGCCGCTTTCAGACACAACGATCAATCTGACGGGAATCACCGACGATATGGTGAGAGACGCTCCAGAGATCGAGGAAGTTTTAAGGCGTTTTGAAACGTTCATGGGCAATGATATTCTTGTAGCTCACAATGCCAGTTTCGACATGGGATTCTTGAATGAAGGATTTCGTAAAATCGGAATCCAGGAGGCTCGTAATCCGGTCATCGATACCTTGGAACTTGCGCGTTTTATTCTGCCCGAACTGAAAAATCACAGACTGAACACACTTTGTAAAAAGTTTGATATTGAACTGACCCAGCACCACAGGGCCATTTACGATGCAGAAGCTACCGGGTATCTATTATGGAAACTATTAAAAGAATCATTCCAAAAAGGGATAGAGTTTCATGACCAGCTGAATGAAAACATGGGGCAGGGGGGCTATATGAGGAGCCGGCCTTCTCATTGTATTCTGTTCGCCCAAACCCAGCAGGGATTGAAAAATTTATACCAGCTCGTTTCTGAGTCTCATTTGAATTATTTTTACAGAACACCTAGGATTCCTCGCTCACGTCTGGCGAAATACCGGGAAGGACTGCTTATCGGTTCAGGCTGTGACAAGGGAGAAGTCTTCGAGGGCATGATGCAGAAAGCTCCTGCAGAAGTGGAAGAAATCGCAAAGTTTTATGATTATCTTGAGATCCAGCCTCCATCCAACTACTATCATCTGATCGAACGAGAGCTGATACAGGATGAGCTGGCGTTAAGGGAGATTATCGGGAATATCGTCAAACTTGGTGAAAAGCTTGGAAAGCCTGTGGTTGCTGCAGGTAATGTACATTATCTGGAACAAAATGATGCCATCTACCGAAAAATTCTTATTTCAAGCCAGGGTGGGGCAAACCCGCTTAATCGGCAAAGCTTGCCTGAAGTCCATTTTCGGACAACAGACGAAATGCTCGATTGTTTCTCGTTCCTGGGAGAAGAGAAGGCGTTTGAGGTTGTTGTAGCGAATACCCAAAAAGTTGCCGCCCAGATCGAAGAGATCAAGCCGATACCTGATGACTTGTACACGCCAAAAATTCCTGGTGCTGAAGAAGACGTGCGGAACATGAGTTATTCGATGGCTCGCAGCATCTATGGCGAGAACCTTCCTGATATCGTGGAAAAACGGCTGGAAAAAGAACTGAACAGCATCATTGGCCACGGGTTCGCTGTTATCTATCTCATTTCTCATAAGCTCGTTAAAAAATCACTGATTGACGGATATCTTGTTGGTTCGAGGGGGTCAGTCGGGTCATCCTTTGTGGCCACGATGACAGAAATTACAGAAGTTAATCCCCTTCCGCCACATTATGTTTGTCCGGAATGTAAGGATTCGATCTTTTTTGATGATGGTTCTGTCGGATCAGGCTTCGACCTTCCCGACAAAGAATGCCCGAAATGCCATTTGCTCTTCAAAAAAGACGGGCAGGATATTCCATTTGAAACGTTCCTTGGCTTCAAAGGGGATAAGGTGCCAGATATCGATCTAAACTTTTCAGGTGAATACCAGCCGCGAGCCCATAACTATACGAAGGAACTTTTTGGAGAAGAGTATGTATATCGAGCGGGGACGATTGGCACAGTTGCTGAGAAAACAGCGTATGGCTATGTAAAAGGATATGCATCTGACCACAATATCAATCTCCGTTCTGCAGAAGTGGACAGGCTGGTTTCTGGCTGTACCGGTGTAAAACGGACGACCGGCCAGCATCCTGGCGGAATAATCGTTGTTCCGGATTACATGGATATCTATGACTTCTGTCCGATCCAGTTTCCTGCTGATGATAAGAACTCCGAGTGGAAGACGACGCATTTTGACTTCCATTCCATCCATGACAACCTTTTGAAACTTGATATACTGGGACACGATGATCCGACCGTCATCCGGATGCTCCAGGATTTAAGCGGCATTGATCCGAAAACGATTCCAGCATCCGACCAGGAAGTTATGAAAATATTTTCCGGGCCTGAAGTACTCGGTGTAACAGAAGATCAGATTCTATGTAAGACCGGCACTTTAGGGATCCCGGAATTCGGGACAAAGTTCGTCCGGCAGATGCTTGAAGAGACGAAGCCGAGCACGTTCTCAGAGCTTGTGCAGATCTCTGGCCTCTCTCACGGAACGGATGTATGGCTCAATAATGCCAATGAGCTTATCGCTGATGGAACGTGTGAACTGAAAGACGTAATCGGCTGCCGTGACGATATCATGGTGTATCTGATCTATAAAGGCCTTGATCCTTCACTCGCCTTTAAGATCATGGAGAGCGTCCGTAAAGGAAAAGGACTCATTACTGAATGGGTAGAAGAAATGAAAAAGAATGATGTGCCGGACTGGTATATAGGTTCATGCTTGAAGATCAAGTACATGTTCCCGAAAGCCCATGCTGCAGCCTATGTTATGATGGCTGTTAGAATCGCTTACTTTAAAGTGCATTATCCCATTCTTTTCTATGCTGCTTATTTTACGGTCCGTGCCGACGATTTTGACATCACCGCCATGGTAAGAGGCTCAAGCGCCATCAAAGCTAAAATTGAAGAGATCTCTTCCAAAGGGCTGGATGCCTCTACAAAGGAAAAGAACTTGCAGACAGTTCTCGAACTGGCGTTGGAAATGTGCGAACGAGGATTCTCTTTTGGAAAAGTGGATCTTTACCGCTCAAGCGCAACCGAGTTTTTGGTGGAAGGAAACCAGCTTATCCCGCCGTTTAACTCCATTGCCGGCCTTGGTACCAATGCGGCTCTTAATATCGTGAAATCGCGCGAAGACGGTGAGTTCCTCTCGAAAGAGGATCTTCAGCAGAGGGCTCGCCTATCTAAGACGATCATCGACTATCTGGATGAACAGGGCTGTCTTGCAGGCATGCCTGAAGCCAACCAGCTCTCTCTCTTCTAAAATGAGCACAGCGCTGACGGTAAGGCAAGTTGCATAAACCCTTGGATTATGATATAGTAAATTTGGAAATACTTATGAATACCTTTCGGGAAAAGAGTGGGGAAACCCACTCTTTCGTTTCGTTTTGGAAAAGGATTTTTTTGGTAGAAGGGAGGATTCTAATGAGTAAGAAAATCACTGAAACTACCGAAGAGCTTGTGGTGCCGATACTTGATGAGTTGAACCTTGAGCTGGTAGATATCGAGTTTGTGAAAGAAGGGAAAAACTGGTTCCTTCGCGTATTTATTGATAATGAAACAGGTGTAGACATTGAGGATTGCGGGACGGTAAGTGAACGGCTCAGCGAAAAGCTGGACGCCTCTGATCCGATTGAACAGGCATACTTTTTGGAAGTTTCTTCACCCGGCGTTGAACGGCCTTTGAAAAAACCGGAAGACATTGCAAAAGCAATAGGGAAAAATGTCCACATTAAAATGTATGAGCAGGTGGATGGTGTAAAAGAGTTTGAGGGCAAACTGCTTGAATTTGACGGAGAAACTATAAAACTGCAGGTGAAAGTCAAAACCCGGAATACCGAGGTAGAACTGCCATATAACAAGATAGCAAGTGCCAGACTTGCGGTTGTGTTCAATTAATAAAGGGGAGAAGATGGATGAGTAGCGAGCTATTAGATGCACTGACGTTTTTGGAGAAAGAAAAAGGGATCAGCAAGGATATATTAATTGAAGCGATCGAAGCTGCACTGATTTCAGCTTATAAAAGAAACTTTCACCAAGCACAGAATGTAAGAGTTGATTTTAATACAACGACTGGAAGCATCAGGGTTTTTGCCCGAAAGAACGTTGTTGAAGAAGTAACAGATCCAAGGCAGGAACTTTCAGTTGAAGAAGCTCAAAAGATCAATCCGCAGTATGAGCTTGAAGATATTGTGGAGCTGGAAGTCACTCCGCGTGATTTTGGAAGAATTGCTGCACAGACGGCAAAACAGGTTGTTACCCAGAGAGTCCGCGAAGCAGAACGCGGCATTATTTTCTCTGAATTCATCGACCGCGAGGAAGATATCATTACAGGTGTGGTTCAAAGACAAGACCACCGTTACATCTATGTGAACCTTGGCCGAGTTGAAGCATTGCTTCCTGCCACAGAACAGATGCCGGGTGAAAAACACACGACGAATGACCGAATTAAAGTTTTTATTACAAAAGTTGAAAAAACAACGAAAGGGCCGCAAATCCTTGTTTCAAGAACACATCCTGGATTGCTGAAACGCCTTTTTGAACTTGAAGTTCCTGAAATCTATGATGGAACAGTAGAAGTGAAATCCATAGCGAGGGAAGCAGGAGACCGTTCCAAGATTGCCGTCCATGCTGCTGACCCCGAAGTGGATCCGGTGGGTTCATGTGTCGGACAAAAAGGCGGCCGTGTCCAAACTATCGTAAATGAGCTTAATGGTGAAAAGATCGACATCGTCCGCTGGTCTGAAGATCCGGTCGTTTATGTGGCAAATGCTCTAAGCCCGGCAAAGGTGCTAGAAGTGCTTGTCAATGAAGAAGAAAAGATGACTACTGTCATCGTTCCTGATTATCAGCTGTCTCTTGCAATCGGCAAGCGTGGACAAAATGCGAGGCTTGCAGCGAAATTGACCGGCTGGAAGATTGATATTAAAAGCCAGTCTGATGCTGAAGAATCAGGGCTTTATAACGGTAAAGAAGCAGAGGGGAATTTCGAAGTTTCCGAAGAATAGTTTTAATGAAAATGGGGGTGGGGCTGGATGAAAACCCGTAAAATTCCTATGCGGAAATGCGTGGCTTGCCAGGAAATGAAACCCAAGAAAGAGTTAGTTCGTGTGGTCCGTTCTCCTGAAGGCGAAGTTTTCGTTGACCGAACCGGAAAGAAATCGGGCAGAGGCGCGTATTTATGCAACCAGGCGTCCTGTTTTGCACTTGCGAAAAAAAAGGAAGCTTGAGCAATCAACTGAAAGCTCCTGTTACGGATGATGTGTTTTCAGAGCTCGAAAAAGGAGTCCTCTAATTTGACTGCATCTAAATGGGCTTCACTGCTGGGGTTGGCAAACCGGGCAGGTAAATGCATTTCCGGCGAGGAGCTTGTTGTTAAAGCTGTACAGCGGCAGAACGCAAAGCTTGTTATCCTCTCACAGGATGCATCGGCAAACACAAGGAAGAAAGTTACCGATAAATGCGCTTACTATAAAGTAGAAGTAAGATGGGTAGATGACCGCTATAGTCTCGGCAGTGCCATCGGCAAAGACCAGCGGGTAGTGGTTGCCGTGACAGATGTTGGTTTTACGAAAAAGTTAACTGCTTTACTTGATTAAACCAATCGGGGGTGAACATATGAGTAAGATGCGTGTGTATGAATATGCAAAAAAACAAAATGTTCAAAGCAAGGATATCATTGATAAATTAAAAACGATGAACGTCGATGTATCCAATCATATGTCAATGATTGATGAAGACGCGATCCGTAAATTAAACGATGCATATCAGCCCAAAAATAAGATGACAGAGGAGAAACATAAAATAGAACAGAAAAAGAATACATCCAATGTGAACAAGGTAGATAATAAAAATGAAAGTAAAAAAGAGAATACTATGAAAATAAAAAAAGACGAAACACCTAAAAAGCCAAACAGCAGCCAAAACAGCAAACCGGCTCCAAAGAGCGGAAACAATAGCCAGAACAGCAAGCCAGCTCCGAAAAGCGGGAACAACAGCCAGAATGCCAAGCCGGGACAAAAAGGCGGCAGCAACTTCAAGCCTGGAAACAAAAATAATAACAGCAATCATAATAATAAGAACAGAAACAACAAGAACAACAATCGAGGCAAATCTGCACCTGCACCACAACCAAAACCAGTACCTGTCACTCCAGAGAAGATTACCTTCTCAGGTTCTCTGACCGTAAGTGAACTGGCTAAAAAATTGGCAAAAGAGCCATCTGAAATCATTAAAAAATTAATGTTCCTAGGTGTTATGGCAACAATTAACCAGGAACTTGACAAAGAAACCATCGAGCTGATTGCGAGCGACTATAACGTAGAAGTAGAAGAAGAGATCATCATCGATGAAACCGAATTTGAAAATTTTGACAACGCAGATAAAGAAGAAGATCTTCAAGTCCGTCCTCCAGTTGTAACGATCATGGGGCACGTTGACCATGGTAAAACAACGCTGTTAGACTCTATTCGTGATACGAAAGTAACTGCTAGCGAAGCTGGCGGCATCACGCAGCATATCGGTGCTTATCAAATCGAAGACAAAGGAAAGAAAATCACTTTCCTTGATACTCCTGGACATGCCGCGTTTACAACGATGCGTGCAAGGGGAGCACAGGTCACAGACATCACGATTCTGGTCGTTGCAGCTGATGATGGTGTTATGCCACAGACTGTGGAAGCGATCAATCATGCGAAGGCTGCCCAAGTTCCGATCATTGTTGCTGTAAACAAAATGGATAAAGAGGCGGCGAACCCTGACCGCGTCATGCAGGAATTAACCGAGCATGCACTTGTTCCAGAAGACTGGGGCGGCGATACCATTTTCGTCAATGTTTCCGCGCTAAAAGGTGAAGGAATTGATGACCTGATCGAAATGATCCAGCTTGTTGCTGAAGTAGAAGAGCTAAAAGCGAATCCGAAGCGTGCCGCACAAGGTACCGTTATCGAAGCACAGCTCGATAAAGGCCGCGGATCAGTGGCTACCCTTCTCGTTCAAAACGGAACATTGAATGTCGGTGACCCGATTGTTGTAGGAAACACGTTCGGACGTGTAAGAGCGATGGTTAACGATATTGGGCGCCGTGTAAAAGTGGCAGGCCCTTCAACTCCGGTAGAAATCACGGGCCTAAACGAAGTTCCTCAAGCCGGGGACCAGTTTATGGTATTTGTTGACGAGAAAAAGGCTCGCCAGATTGGTGAAGCTCGCTCTAAGAAACAGGTTGAAGCACAGCGTAAGGAATCATCGAAGCTAAATCTTGAAGATCTGTTCAACCAGATCAAAGAAGGCGACATTAAAGAGATCAACGTGATCATTAAAGCGGACGTACAAGGATCTGCAGAAGCGCTTGCCGGCTCCCTTCAAAAGATCGATGTAGAAGGCGTAAAGGTAAAGATCCTTCATACCGGAGTGGGTGCAATCACTGAATCTGATATTATTTTAGCCTCTGCTTCTAACGCGATCATCATCGGTTTTAATGTTCGCCCAGATAATAATGCCAAACGTACAGCTGAAGCGGAGAAAGTCGATGTTCGTCTTCACCGTATCATTTACAACGTTATCGAAGAAATCGAATCTGCGATGAAAGGGATGCTTGATCCTGAGTTTGCAGAAAAAGTAATCGGCCAAGTTGAGATCCGCACAACCTTTAAAGTTTCAAAAGTTGGAACGATCGCAGGCTGTTACGTTACCGATGGAAAAATAACACGGGATTCAACTGTTAGGCTCATCCGTGACGGTGTCGTGATCTATGAAGGTAAAATCGATGCGTTAAAACGTTTCAAAGATGATGCAAAAGAAGTTAGTGCAGGATATGAATGTGGAATAACTTTAGAAAAGTTCAATGACATCAAAGAGGGAGATGTCATCGAAGCGTACATCATGGAAGAAATTAAACGGGCATGATTGGTTTCCTGACGGTTGAATGTTTCATCTATGAATCGCATTCACTAAAGGATAAACGCTCGGTAGTTAAAAAGATCGTTACTCGGTTAAGGCAGCAATTTAATCTTGCTGTCTCCGAGACCGACTTTCATGATTTATGGCAGAGAGCTGAACTTGGAATTGTAACCATCTCTAAGGACAAACTAATTGTAGAACAGGAACTTCAGAAAGCGATCAAGCTGATTAGCAGCATTCCTGAGCTGGAAGTGACAACAACTGCAATAGAGTGGTTATAATGTACAGATAGAAACGGGGTGGAAGAATGAGCAAAATCCGATCCAATCGCATTGGAGAACAAATGAAGAAAGAACTTGGCGATATTATTGGCCGGAAGCTAAAAGATCCCCGCATTGGCTTTGTAACTGTAACAGGTGTTGAAGTAACGGGAGATTTACAGCAGGCAACTGTTTATATTTCCGTGTTTGGAGATGATGCACAAAAAGAACAGACACTTCGTGGTCTGGCAAAAGCATCAGGTTTTATCCGAACTGAGATCGGCAAACGAATCCGATTGCGCAAAACGCCGGAAATTTCTTTTAAATTCGATGAATCCATCGAATATGGAAGCCGAATTGAAACATTGCTGACTGATATAAAAGGTTCTGATGAGGAATAGTGATTACAAAAAGAGATAGACAGGCCGCGGTTTGTCTGTCTCTTCTTTTTTCATGCAGATAGGTGGTAAGAATATGCCGGCACACCAGCCAGAGGGCGTTTTGCCTTTATTAAAGCCTGCAGGAATGACATCTCATGACTGTGTGGCAAAGTTAAGGAAAATTTTAAAAACAAAAAAAGTAGGTCATACCGGAACCTTAGACCCTGAGGTGACTGGGGTTCTTCCGGTCTGTGTCGGAAGAGGCACAAAGATTGCCCAATATATGGCCGATTATCCGAAAGCATACGAAGCGGAAGCTACGATAGGCAAAGCAACGGCTACTGAAGATGCTCATGGAGAAACCGTTGAAACAAAAGAAGTTCCCGGAGAGATCCGTGCTGAGCAGGTTGAAGCAGTCTTACAGTCTTTTAAGGGGATTATCCAGCAGGTTCCTCCCATGTTTTCTGCTGTGAAAATTAATGGTAAAAAGCTTTATCAATATGCCCGTGAAGGGATCGAAGTGGAGCGTCCTGTCCGTGAAGCAAACATTTACGAACTCAAGCTTCTCTCACATGATCGTCAATTTCCGGGACCTTACCCTGCCTTCTCGTTTTTTGTAAGATGCAGCAAAGGAACCTATATCAGAACCCTGGCGGTAGATATGGGCAGAAAATTGGGCTATCCTGCACATATGTCCAAATTGGTGCGGGTAGCTTCAGGTCCGTTTCAGCTAAAGGACTGCTATACCTTTGAGGAAATAGAGACAGCCGCAGAAAACGGGACGATCGCTGAGCTGTTTCTGCCCATTGAAAAGGCGATAGGCCACTTTGAGTCCATCGTCGCTGATGAAGAGATGGAACGCAGGATCAAGCACGGATCCGTACTGCCTATGGCAAAAGATGTGCAAAATAACAGGTTTGCCGTTTATAATGAAAAAGGGCAGTGCCTTGCGATCTATAAACAGCATCCCGATAAACCTCATTTAATGAAACCAGAAAAAATTTTAGCCGTAGAGTAAGGCAAAGAGTTAGAAGGTGGATTTTTGAAAACAATTACACTGTCACATCCTCATCAGCTGAATATGAACGAACTTCCCCCAACAGTTATGGCTCTGGGGTATTTCGACGGTATTCATAAAGGACATCAGAAAGTGATCGGAACTGCGGCTGAAATTGCCAAAGAGAAAAAAGCGGTATCAGCAGTGATGTCGTTTCATCCGCATCCCTCTGTTGTTTTAGGGAAGAAAGAAGCACATGTATCCTATTTAACGCCTCTGGAGAAGAAAGAAGCCCTGCTTCGTGATATGGGCATTGACATCTTCTATCTGGTGGAGTTCAATGAAGAATTTGCTTCACTCGCACCGCTGACGTTCATACAGGAATACTTGATAGGTCTTAACGTCAGTCATGTAGTCGCGGGCTTCGATTATACGTACGGAAAGTTCGGAAAAGGAGATATGGCCAAGATGGCGGAGTATGCCAATGGCCAATTTTCACAGACAGTCATTGGAAAAATGCAGATCAATGGCCAGAAAATAAGTTCGACCTTGATTCGAAACCTTCTAAAGGAAGGTGCGGTTGATCAGATCCCTGAATATCTTGGCAGGCCTTATTCCATCACAGGTATGGTAATCCACGGTGAGAGCAGGGGGACTTCCATCGGATTTCCCACTGCGAACATCAGCAGCAGCGCAGATTTCCTCATTCCTGTGAATGGAGTATATATCGTGCAGGTCAAGATCGGAGATACGGTTTATAACGGAGTGGCGAACATTGGCAAGAAGCCGACTTTCCATGAAGACCGTGAAGCGTCGATTGAAGTTCACCTGTTTGATTTCTCTTCTAACATTTATGGGAAAACGGTTGAAGTTTCATGGCTGTCACGGATCCGTGATGAAAGAAAGTTTGACTCAGTTGACAATCTTGTAAAGCAAATAGCTGCTGACAAACAGGCTGCCCTGGATTTTTTTTATGAAAAATAGGGTTACTCTTGCAATATCCTTAAAAAAGAGGTAATCTAATATTTGTACTTCATTGTACACTAAAAAAACCGCTGCTTGGCATCGCGATTTCACCGACGCATGCTCGGTTGCCGGGGTTTATATTTCAAAGGAGGTGAACAGGATGGCAATTTCTCAAGAACGTAAAAATGAACTGATTGGCGAGTACAAAACTCATGATCTTGATACAGGATCTCCAGAAGTTCAGATCGCTATCCTTACAGAGCAGATTAACACTCTTAATGACCATTTACGTACCCATAAGAAAGATCACCACTCACGCCGTGGTCTTTTGAAAATGGTAGGTAAGCGCCGTAACTTGCTAACATATCTTCGTAACAAAGATATTACGCGTTATCGTGAGCTTATCAATAAGCTTGGATTACGTCGTTAATCGGAAAAAGCGGGAAAATTTTCCCGCTTTTTTTCTGTAAAAAAACCCATACATAAAAGATTGGCTGTATACTGGAAGAAGAAGCCTAGTTTTCCTTTTTAGGAAAGATGTGTTTAGGATATAATATAGACATAAATTATTTGTTTTATTGTCGAGAGGAGTACCAAAAGAAATGGAACAAGAGAAACGTATTTTTTCTATGGACTGGGCAGGCAGAGAACTGTCATTCGAAATTGGAAACCTTGCAAAGCAAGCTAACGGAGCGGTATTCGTACGTTACGGAGATACAGCAGTGCTTTCAACAGCAGTAGCTTCTAAAGAGCCGAAAAATTTAAGCTTTTTCCCGCTGACTGTCAACTACGAAGAACGCCTTTATGCAGTTGGTAAGATTCCTGGAGGGTTTATTAAACGTGAAGGAAGGCCTAGTGAGAAAGCGATTCTAGCCAGCCGCCTCATTGACCGTCCAATCCGTCCGCTGTTTGCTGACGGCTTCAGAAATGAAGTTCAAGTAGTGAGCACGGTAATGAGCGTGGATCAAAATTGTTCTTCTGAAATGGCAGCGATGATCGGATCATCTCTCGCGTTATCAATATCTAACATTCCTTTTGAAGGACCGATTGCAGGTGTGACCATCGGACGCATTGACGGCCAATTTGTTGTGAACCCAACAATCGAAGAAAATGAAAAAAGTGATATCAACTTAATCGTGGCAGGTACGAAAGAAGCCATCAACATGGTTGAAGCAGGAGCGAAAGAAGTTCCTGAGGAAGTGATGCTCGAAGCAATCATGTTCGCCCATGAAGAAATTAAAAAGCTGATCGCTTTCCAAGAAAAGATTGTAGAGGAACTTGGGAAAGAAAAGATGGAAGTACAGCTTCACCAGGTCGATCAGGAATTGGTTGAAGAAGTCCGCAGCTTTATTGCTGCAGATTTAACAGCGGCTGTCAGTGTTTTTGATAAACAGGAAAGACAGACTGCTCTTGATGAATTGAAAAATAGAGTTGTCGCTCATTACGAAGAAACTGACGAGGAAAAAGTAAATGAAGCGAAAGAAGTTCTTCAGCTTCTCATTAAAGGAGAAGTCCGCCGCTTAATTCTCAAGGAAAAAATTCGTCCTGACGGCAGAAAGAGCAACGAGATCCGCCCATTGTCTTCAGATGTCAGCCTTCTCGCACGCACGCACGGATCCGGTTTGTTCACCCGCGGACAAACTCAAGCTTTAAGTGTATGTACACTTGGAGCTCTTGGTGATGTTCAGGTGCTTGACGGATTGGGAGTTGAAGAATCAAAACGCTTTATGCATCAATATAACTTCCCTCCATTTAGTGTCGGCGAGACAGGCTTTATGAGGGGCCCGGGTCGAAGAGAAATCGGACATGGAGCACTTGGGGAACGTGCACTTGAGGCTGTCATTCCTTCTGAAGAATCCTTCCCATATACAATTCGTCTTGTGTCTGAAGTCCTTGAATCCAATGGATCAACTTCACAGGCGAGCATCTGTGCCAGCACCCTGGCGATGATGGATGCAGGTGTTCCGATTAAAGCACCGGTTGCAGGAATCGCTATGGGATTGGTCAGCGACGGAGAAGATGTGACCGTTCTTACTGATATTCAGGGAATGGAAGACCATCTGGGAGATATGGACTTTAAAGTTGCCGGTACGTCAAAAGGTGTAACGGCACTGCAAATGGATATTAAAATCTCAGGTATCAACCGTGAAATTTTGGAACAGGCGTTAACGCAAGCAAAAGATGGCCGTCTGCATATTCTTTCTTCCATGATGGAAACACTGAATCAGCCTAGAAAAGAGCTATCTGCTTACGCACCTAAGATTGTTACAATGAAAATCAATCCTGATAAGATCAGAGATGTTATCGGGCCGAGCGGAAAAGTCATTAATAAAATTATTGAAGAAACCGGCGTGAAAATTGATATCGAACAAGATGGTACGGTATTCATTGCTTCTGCTGATCAGACCATGAACGAGAAAGCACAAAAAATTATTGCTGATCTGGTCCGTGAAGTTCAAGTCGGCGAGTACTATGACGGTAAAGTAAAACGAATTGAAAAGTTCGGTGCTTTCGTTGAATTGTTCGCTGGCAAAGATGGACTGGTTCATATTTCAGAACTTGCAGAAGAAAGAATCGGAAAAGTGGAAGACGTTGTGAAATTAGGCGATGTGATCCGCGTCAAGGTGACAGAGATTGATAACCAGGGACGTGTCAACCTTTCCCGAAAAGTCGTTTTAAAAGAACAGAAAAAAGAACAAGAACAAAAGAACAGCGAACAATAAAAAACCGGTTTAACCGGTTTTTTTTTATGGCTTTCACCGATTTGGCGATGTTCTAACAAGCCATTGCTGGACATACCCTTTTTACAGGAGGGGAGTTCAATGAAAAGAAATCTGCTGCATGTGAGTATGTTTATTCTAATAATTGGAGTAACTGTCGGGACGGTGCAAAATCCGTTTACCTCCACCTATTTAGATAGTATGAAAGCACAGACAACAATGGTGTCTAAGATGCAGGACAACAGTTTATTTGAACAGCTGCAAAAAAAGGCCGGTGAAGTAAACAAACCGCCGATCAATGCAGCCGTGGACAGAGTGTGGAAAGCTGTACCGGGATACAATGGCGTTGAACTGGATATCGATGCTTCTTATAAAAAGATGAGAGGTTTAAAAACCATTGATGATAAGAAACTCGTTTTTAAGCAGATTCCTCCTAAAGTAAAACTGAACGATCTGCCGCCATCCCCTATATACAAGGGAAATCCTGAAAAACCGATGGTGAGCCTGCTGGTCAATGTGGCTTGGGGTAACGAATACTTGCCAAAACTGCTGAAGACGATGAAGGAAGCTCATGTCCATTCTACGTTCTTTCTTGATGGATCCTGGGTGAAGAAAAACCCTAGTCTAGCAAAAATGATCCTGGATGAAGGCCATGAGATCGGAAATCATGCGTATACCCACCCGGATCTGAAGAAAATGACCAATGAGCGAATCAAGGATGAGCTATCGAGCACAAACCGTGTGATAGAAGCAACGCTTGGAAAAAAAAGAATACCGAAGTGGTTTGCTCCGCCTAGCGGAAGCTACAGAGATGATGTCGTGAAGATCGCTGCAGAGCAGAAGATGAAAACCATTCTTTGGACCGTAGACACCGTTGACTGGAGGAACCCGGATCCAGGCAGGATGGCGGAATCTGTTGTAAAAAAAGTGCATCCAGGTGCAATGGTGCTCATGCATCCGACGTCTTCAACAGCGGATGGCCTGAAACGGATAATAGGAGGCATTAAAGCCAAAGGTTATTCGATCGGAACCGTATCCGATCTTATGAATGAACAGCGGATGATAACTAAACCTCCAGTAAAATAACAATGTTGTATGATAGTTATGTTAATGGTATATTGTTCCTATGAGAACGGTTGATCGAGATGGAATACAGCTAGGAGGAAATAAGTTTGATTATTAGACATTCGTGTCCAAACGGCGTGAGAGTCGTCTTGGAAAAAATTCCAACCGTACGTTCCGTTGCCATCGGTGTTTGGATCGGTACCGGATCACGGTTTGAAGTTCCCGAAAACAATGGGGTTTCCCACTTTTTGGAGCATATGTTCTTCAAGGGGACAACAAGCCGCAGTGCAAGGGAGATCGCAGAATCATTTGACAGCATCGGCGGCCAAGTCAATGCGTTTACATCAAAAGAATATACATGTTACTATGCAAAAGTTCTCGATACCCATGCACCCAGGGCCCTTAATGTCCTGTCTGACATGTTCTTCAACTCTACATTCGACGAACAGGAACTTTTAAAAGAGAAAAACGTCGTTCTTGAAGAGATAAAAATGTATGAAGATACTCCGGATGATATCGTGCATGACCTATTAAGCAGAGCGAGCTTTCACCAGCATTCACTAGGGTATCCGATCCTCGGGACAGAGAATACCTTAAATACATTTAATGGTAAAACGCTCCGTGATTATATGGCTGATTACTATACACCGGAAAACGTTGTGGTCTCTGTAGCGGGCAACGTTGACGAAAGTTTTATTAAAGAGGTTGAAAACTTGTTCGGCGGTTACTCCGGTACTCTAGCCGATTCGAACATCCAGGCACCGCTTTTCCACAGTGAAAAGCTGGCAAGAAAAAAAGAAACAGAACAAGCGCATCTGTGCCTGGGCTTTCCGGGACTGTCATTGAAAGATCCGGATACGTTCTCGCTGATCGTTTTGAACAATATTTTCGGTTCCAGCATGAGCAGCAGGCTGTTCCAGGAAGTCCGTGAGCAGCGAGGCCTCGCTTATTCTGTCTTTTCATACCACTCCGCATACAGGGACAATGGACTGTTTACCATTTATGGAGGTACCGCTCCGGCACAGCTTGATGAGCTGTACAATACCGTCCTGATGATCGTTGATGATCTTAAAGATAAAGGTATAACGGATAAAGAGCTATTGAACTCGAAAGAACAGATTAAAGGAAGCCTCATGCTCAGCCTCGAAAGTACGAACAGCAGAATGAGCAGGAACGGGAAGAATGAACTGATCTTAAACTATCACCGTTCTCTTGATGAAATGGTGCAGCTGATCGATGCTGTTTCAAAAGATAGCGTGGACACATTGATTCATCGGATCTTCAGCAATGAATGTTCCGCATCGTTAGTGAGCCCGACAGGTGAACTCCCAAAAGGATTGCAATAATAGGCCTGCAGCATATGCTGCAGGTTTTTTTACGTCGTTTTCCAAAGGAATCTCTTAAATTCGGGCTTGTCATTAGGTTGTCTAATCAATCCCAATTTTTATTTTTGAATATACTGTTGAGGTAAATGAGAAGCATGGCGAATGAAGGCTGAATAATAAATGGTTTGAATACTGTTGCATCCGAGTGAGTAGAGTCACCATCTGGGCAATGCGTTCATATGATGGTGTTGCGAACATGAACAAGGATTTCCCCTGTTTTTGCGGAGCAACAGAGAAAGGGGAGGAAGCATGTTAACTGACTTGCAAATTGCCATATTTGGCGGTGATGCCAGACAGCTGGAGGTGATCCGCAAACTGACTGAACAAGGCGCCAACCTTGTACTGGTTGGGTTTGATCAGCTGGATCACGGGTTTACCGGAGCCTCGAAAATGGATATTGGAGAAGTTGATTTTTCCAGACTGGATTGTATCGTACTGCCGGTCAATGGCACAGGTCCAAATGGTGAAATTGATACCATTTTCTCAAATAAAAGTATTGTACTTACTTCCGCACATTTAAAGAAGACCCCGAAGCATTGCCATGTGTATTCAGGTATAACCAATGCTTACCTGAATGGCATTATTGCAGAAAGCGGACGGGGGCATACACAGCTCTTCGAAAGAGATGATGTAGCCATCTACAACAGTATTCCGACAGTGGAAGGCACGCTTATGATGGTGATTCAGAACACCGACACGACCATTCATAAATCAAATACGGTTGTCTTAGGTTTCGGCAGAGTCGGAATGAGTGTCGCAAGAGCGTTTGCGGCTCTTGGAGCAAAAGTAAAAGTGGGAGCTAGAAAACCGGAACATATAGCAAGGATCAGTGAAATGGGTTTTATACCTTTTCATCTCGATCATTTAAAAAAAGAAGTAATCGACACGGATGTTTGCATTAATACGATACCTTTTCAGATTGTGACGTCAGATATTATTTCAAAAATGCCAACCCATACGCTGATTATAGATCTGGCTTCCAAGCCCGGCGGAACAGATTTTAAATATGCCGAAAAAAGGGGCATAAAAGCCCTCCTTGCTCCTGGATTGCCGGGTATTGTTGCACCTAAGACGGCAGGACAGATTCTTGGAAATGTCCTTTCCCAATTAATGCAGGTAGAAATGGTTAATCGAAAGGGGAAAGCTTGATGAAAGTCAATGGAAAACATATCGGTTTTGGCTTAACTGGTTCTCATTGTACGTATGAGGCGGTTTTTCCTCAGATCAAGAGGCTGATTGACGAAGGGGCGAAGGTAACTCCTTTTGTTACTTATACGGTTCAAAGTACAAACACCCGGTTTGGTGAGGGTGAAGAATGGCTGCAAAAAATAACAGAGCTTACCGGAATCGAACCCGTGAATTCTATTGTTAAAGCAGAGCCCTTCGGTCCGAAAACGCCGCTGGATTGTATGATTATCGCTCCCTTGACGGGCAATTCCATCAGCAAGTTTGCCAATGCGATGACCGATTCTCCAGTCCTGATGGCAGCGAAAGCCACGATGCGCAATCAATCTCCTGTCGTCCTCGGCATTTCTACAAATGATGGTCTCGGTTTAAATGGTGTTAATATCATGAAGCTGATGGCGGCTAAGAACATCTATTTTGTACCGTTCGGCCAGGATGACCCTGTGCACAAGCAAAATTCGCTCGTCGCGCATATGGATTATCTCCTAGAAACGGTTGAAGCGGCACTAGAGGGAAAACAGCTGCAGCCTGTCCTGCGGACGAATAGATGAGCAAATCGTTAAAAATAGCTTTCTAAAAGCAGGAAGTATGTTAAAATGTGAAATAAAATGTGTATTGTTAAAATGATTCTCTCTTAAAATCAGAATGAGGGAAACCAAGATGTTTCACTTGAAGGAGAAACATTCGTGTTTCTCCTTCTGTCATGATAATGATTATGGATTAAACAAAAAAGGAGATACAGTCAAATGACTCAGAATGGATTTCATGTAGCGGTAGTCGGTGCCACGGGTGCCGTTGGACAACAAATGCTTAAAACGCTTGAAGAAAGAAACTTTCCGATTGCAAAACTATCACTTCTTGCAAGCAGCAGGTCTGCCGGCAAAACAGCAGTTTATAATGGTGAAGAAGTCATCATTCAAGAAGCGCTCCCGGAAGCCTTTGAAGGAGTTGACATCGCTCTGTTTTCAGCAGGCGGCTCTATATCTAAAGCATTGGCTCCTGAAGCAGTGAAACGCGGAGCCGTTGTCATTGACAATACCAGTGCATACCGGATGGATGAGAATGTTCCATTGGTCGTACCGGAAGTCAATGAAGAAGATATTCGCAACCATAATGGCATCATTGCCAATCCAAACTGCTCGACCATCCAGATGGTTGTTGCTTTAAAGCCGCTTCATGAGAAGTATGGCTTGAACAAAGTCATCGTATCTACTTATCAGGCAGTTTCTGGAGCAGGTGCAAAAGCGATTGAAGAATTAAAGTCGCAATCACAGGCTATCCTGGACGGTAAAGAGTTCACTCCAGAAATTCTGCCGTGTGCCAGTGATGAAAAGCACTATCAGATCGCGTTTAATGCTGTGCCGCAGATTGATAAGTTTCAGGAAAATGGCTATACCTTTGAAGAAATGAAAATGATCAATGAAACGAAAAAAATTATGCATATGCCTCAACTAGAAGTAGCTGCCACTTGTGTCAGGCTCCCGGTTGAGACGGGCCACTCTGAATCGGTTTATGTTGAATTAGGGGAAAACGTATCATCACTCGAAGAGATCAAGGATCTGATGACTTCTTCAGAAGGCATAACGCTGCAAGACGATCCTCAAAATCAAATCTATCCTATGCCTGCTCATTGTGTAGGCAAAAATGACGTTTTTGTCGGAAGAATCAGAAGAGACTTAGACCGCAATAACGCATTCCATCTGTGGATTGTTTCTGACAATCTCTTAAAAGGAGCAGCCTGGAACTCAGTGCAGATTGCAGAAAGCCTCATTAAGCTTGAATTGCTGAACTAATCAAAGAAGGTGCTAACTTCATGAAGATAATCATACAAAAATTTGGAGGCACATCCTTAAAAGACAATACCGGCAGGGAACTTGCGGCCGAACATGTCAAAAGGGCAGTGGCTGACGGATATAAGGTCGTCTGTGTCGTATCGGCGATGGGGCGTTCAGGTGATCCGTATGCAACGGATACACTTCTAAGTCTGATAGGGGCTACTGCTCACCAAGTGGAAAGCAGAGAGTATGATCTGCTTCTTTCTTGTGGAGAAATCATCTCTTCTGTTGTATTTTCCAACCTTTTAAAAACAAAAGAAATCTCCTCTGCTGCCCTGACAGGATCTCAGGCGGGCTTCAGGACAAATGATGAACATAAGAATGCAAGGATTACAGATATGCAATGTGACAGGCTGCGGTCCATGCTTGATTCACATGATGCTGTCGTTGTGGCTGGATTTCAAGGAGAATCTGCCTCAGGTGATGTAACAACGCTCGGACGAGGAGGCAGTGATACATCCGCATCCGCGCTTGGTGCTGCACTCGGAGCTGAATATATTGATATTTTTACTGATGTTGAAGGAGTAATGACAGCTGATCCGCGGATTGTAAAAGAAGCTGTGCCTCTTTCTGTTGTCACGTACAATGAAATTTGCAATATGGCCTATCAGGGAGCAAAGGTCATCCATCCTCGCGCGGTGGAGATCGCTATGCAGGCCAAGGTTCCATTACGGATCCGCTCGACGTATTCGGATCTTCCAGGTACCCTGGTCACCTCAGCTATATCAAAAGGAGCAGAAGGACGGGATGTTCAGGATCATGTGATCACCGGGATCGCGCATGTTCCCGGTGTTACGCAAATCAAGGTATTAGCTAAAGACTCACAATATGACCACCATACAAAGGTCTTTAAAGCCATGGCCAAAGAACAAATTTCAGTAGACTTTTTCAATATCAGCCCTAAGGGTGTAGTGTATACTGTAATGGAAAATATGGCTGAACATGCGGAGAAAGTCCTGAACGATCTCGGTTATTCTCCGGAGATCACAAGGAGCTGTGCTAAAGTTTCCGCAGTAGGAGCGGGGATGTCAGGGGTTCCCGGCGTCACGGCTAAGATCGTAGAAGCGCTGGTAGATGAAAACATTCAGATTCTGCAGTCCGCCGACTCGCATACAACCATTTGGGTGCTCGTCAGACAGGATGATATGGTTAAGGCGGTAAATGCTTTGCATAGAGCATTTGAATTAGATAAAATCCATTCCACGGGATTAAACTCCCCAAATCATTAAAAAAAGAGATACTTTGTGGACATTGCAAGATTTAAGGAGCTGATCGAGATGCATTTTGGAAATATTAGTACAGCCATGGTTACCCCGTTTGACAGTAAAGGAAATATTGATTTCAGCAAAACAACAAAGCTGGTCAATTATTTAATTCAGAACGGAACAGAAAGCCTGGTTGTGGCAGGTACAACAGGGGAGTCACCGACATTATCAACTGAAGAAAAGATCGCCCTGTTCAGGCACGTCGTAAAAGTTGTTGATAAGAGGGTACCTGTCATTGCAGGTACAGGAAGCAATAATACAAAAGCGTCCATCGATCTGACAAAAAAGGCAGAACAAGCCGGAGTTGATGCCATTATGATCGTGGCACCTTATTATAATAAACCGAGCCAGGAAGGCATCATCGCTCATTTTAAAGCCATTGCAGCAGAAACCAGCCTCCCGATTTTGGTTTATAATGTTCCCGGTCGTACGGTCGTTAGTATTGCAGCTGATACTGTTATTGAGCTTTCAAAGATTTCAAACGTTGTTGCCATAAAAGATGCTGGCGGTGACTTGGGTGAGATGAGCCGGATCATTGAAGAAACATCTGAAGAATTCCTTCTTTACAGCGGGGATGACGGAATCACACTGCCTGTGCTTTCCATCGGAGGGGCAGGAATCATTTCTGTCGCTTCCCATGTGATTGGAAACGAAATGCAGGAAATGATTTCGGCTTTTAAAGAAGGCAATGTGCAGGAAGCGGCAAAGCTTCATAGAAAGCTTCTCCCGATAATGGATGAGATGTTCAAAGCGCCAAGCCCTGCTCCTGTTAAAACAGCTCTTCAGCTAAAGGGCCTCGATGTCGGAAGCGTTCGTCTACCTTTATTGCCATTGAACCAGAAGCAGCGGGAATCGTTATCCCGTATCATGCATTCCTCATTGTAAGCAAGCGGCCAGAGTGCCGCTTGTTTTTTTTGTCTTTTTGTTGATTTTCAATCACATAGGGAGTTCCAGCGCTATTTCCCGCCGTACATAAGTGAAACATCGACCGATAAAAACATAAGCCGTGCCTTCTTTATCTTGTATTCGCTTTCGAACATAAGCTATAATGAATTCAAGTGACGTGAACGGAGAATACATAAACACATCAACTAGGAGGATTATTACATTGACAACGAAACAACAAAATAGCGAAAAGATTAAAGTTTTTGCCCTGGGCGGTATTGGCGAAATAGGCAAAAACATGTATGTGGTCGAAGCGGGTGAAGATATCTTTGTCCTGGATGCAGGATTAATGTTTCCTCAGGAGGAGATGCTTGGCATCGATATCGTGATCCCTGATATCACCTATCTTGTCCAGAATAAGGACAGGGTGAAGGGAATTTTTCTGACCCATGCACACGAAGACCACATCGGCGGCCTTCCTTTTATTTTAAAGCAGCTTCCTGTTCCTGTTTACGGAACGAAGCTTACCCTTGGGCTTGTAGAAGCAAAGCTGAAAGAAGCTGGACTTCATAAGAGCACTCAAACCCACTTAGTAAGTGCAGAATCCGTCCTTGACTTTGGAGAGTATAAAGTTACTTTCTTTGGCACAAACCACAGTATTCCTGATTCCGTCGGCATTGCCGTTCACACGCCGCAGGGAGTCATCGTGAATACAGGGGACTTTAAAATTGACCAGTCTCCGATTGATGGAAAGCATACGGATTTTGGCAAAATCGCTGAGCTGAGCAGCAAAGGTGTATTATGTTTGCTTTCTGACAGCACAAATGCGGAAAGACCTGGAATGACCGGCTCAGAAAAATCAGTCGGTTATGAGATCGATAATGTGTTTGCTGAAGCAAAGGGCCGAATCATCATTGCTTCCTTTGCATCCAATGTCCACCGGATCCAGCAGATCTTTACTGCAGCTTCCAAAACCAACAAGAAAATTGTGATTACCGGCAGAAGCATGGTAAAGGTTGTTGATATCGCTTCTGATCTAGGGTATCTGAACATTGAGAAAGACAGTGTCATTTCTATTGATCAGATGAATAACTATGCGGAAGACCGTATTGTTATTTTAACAACGGGCAGTCAAGGCGAACAGATGGCAGCTTTGTCGCGCATGGCGCATAAAGCCCATAAACAGATTGCGATCCGGCATACCGATACTGTAGTGATTGCAGCGACTCCGATTCCGGGCAACGAGCGTTCTGTAGCGCGAATTGTGGACTTATTGATGCGTACGGGCGCAGATGTGATTTTCGGACAGCGCAAAGTTCACGTTTCCGGACATGGCAGTCAGGAAGAATTAAAATTGATGCTTAGCTGGATGAAACCGAAATATTTTATCCCTGTACATGGTGAATATAAAATGCAAAAAGCGCATCAAAATCTTGCCCTTCAAGTTGGCGTTGAAGCTGAAAATATTTTTATCCTTGAAAAAGGGGAAGTAGTTGAATTTGCGGACGGTCTTGCTAAACGCACAGGAAAAGTTCCTGCTGGGAATGTTCTTGTAGATGGTCTTGGTGTAGGAGATATCGGAAACATTGTGCTCCGTGACCGCAAGCTTTTGTCTCAGGATGGAATATTGGTTGTTGTCGTTACGATCAGCAGGGCATCCAATCAGATCATCTCAGGTCCTGAAATCATTTCCCGCGGATTCGTATACGTTCGCGAGAGTGAGGAATTGCTTCAGGAAGCCAATAAACTCGTTACAGAAGTGCTCGATAAATGCATGCAGGAGAAAGTGAAGGACTGGTCCTCATTAAAATCAAACATGCGCGACTCACTGAGTCATTATTTATTTGATAAAACACGCCGTCGGCCGATGATTATGCCGATTATTATGGAAATCTGATGCCTGCAGTCTGCAGGCATTTTTTTATTTGTCCCTTCCCATAGAAGTAATGTCCAGCTCCAGCGCCCAGGGCTGAAAACATGGTTCTTGTTTTCAGCAAAGTTCCTCTCAGGACGAATTATGGACCATAATTCGTCTTTGGTCGCTTCAAATCATACCCCTCCAGATCGCTTTCACTTTTCTTTACAGAATGAAAATAACCCCAGCGTTCATACTAAAAGAAAATGCTGAACAAGCATAAGGGGGTTATTCGTATGAATCAGGAACAAGAACCAAAACAGCCGTCATTGCCCAACAACAATTCGGATCAGAACAGTCTCGTAAATAAACTGCAGTCACTCGGACAAACAAACGTTCCGCAGATGGAAGGCTCTAGTATCCACTGCCTTACGATTGTAGGCCAGATAGAAGGACATGTTCAGCTTCCGCCGAACAACAAAACAACGAAGTATGAGCATCTGATCCCTCAATTGGTTGCGATCGAGCAAAACCCGAAGATTGAAGGGCTGCTGATCATCTTAAATACGGTGGGAGGGGACGTTGAAGCAGGTCTTGCCATCTCTGAAATGATCGCCTCGCTTTCCAAGCCTTCCGTTTCACTCGTTCTTGGAGGTGGGCATTCGATTGGAGTGCCGATTGCTGTTTCAGCAAATTATTCCTTCATCGCAAAAACCGCAACGATGACAATTCATCCTGTCAGGCTTACCGGGCTGGTTATCGGGGTGCCTCAAACGTTTGAATATCTCGATAAGATGCAGGAAAGGGTCATCAATTTCGTTACCTCACATTCAGAAATAACCGAAGAAAAATTTAAAGAACTTATGTTTTCCAAAGGAAACCTAACCAGGGATATCGGGACGAATGTGATTGGAAAAGATGCTGTCAATGATGGACTAATCAATGAAGTCGGCGGTGTCGGCCAGGCGATCGCGAAGCTGAACGAACTGATGGAGCAGCACCGAGAAAAACCGGATGAAGGACTTGAGGTGATCCAATGACCTGGTATACACTCATGCCTCATGAACTCATGTTTCCTGAAGGACAGGAAGGGCAATCAGCTGAAAACAGCGTTCAATCCACCATGCTTTTTAACGATATCCCGGTCCTTGTGGAGCAGATCTCCCCAATGGAATATAAAGTGGTACGGGTGATCAGCACTGATCCTGCCCATTTTATGAATGCCGACTGCTGCCCAGGCCAAATTCTAAGAGCAGGCCATTTCTAAAGCGATAGTAAACAGGCCAGGTCCTGTGATATAATAAAGAATAAAAGCAGCCCTCAAGCGGCTGCTTTACTTGGTTTAGTTAAGAGGTGAAAGAATGGCGAAAAGAAATAAAAAAGCTTCAAAAAAAACGTCAGCTTGGAAAGAACAATTAAGCTATGAACTTGCCGGCCTTCTTTTGCTTGCTTTAACGATGCTTGCATTGGCCCGAATGGGAAAAGTAGGACTGGCTTTTGTACAGTTTCTCAGATTCTTCAGCGGCGAATGGTACGGCGTGCTTCTCGTCGGAACGCTGGCCGTGTCAATCTATTTAATCTGGAAACGCAAGACTCCGCCGGTTTGGGGAAAAAGGCTTGCGGGATTTTATTTGTTCTACATATCGATGCTCATTCTTAGCCATCTGAAATTATTTTCTCTGCTTTCAAAACAGGGGAGATGGGCAGATACGTCTGTCATCAGGAATACTTGGGAGATCTATTGGTCACAGCTTTCAGGGAACACGCCAGAGGCAGATCTCGGAGGCGGGATGATCGGATCAGTCGGTTTTGCAATGTTTCACTTTTTGTTCGGAGTACAGGGCTCTGGCGTCATTCTTGTTTTTGTTATGATTATTTCACTGATTCTCATCACAGGAAAATCACTGTCAGGTGTCATTTCAAAAATCGTAGAGGCAGCCGGCAACTTTTTTTCTCATACATACGAATCTCTGCAGGCTAAAACACAAGAATTAAAAAAAAGCCAGAGGAAAAGCGAAAAACGAACATCTAAAAAAGAAGCGCCTTCAGTGGATGAGCAGCAAGGAGAACATAAGCCTGCAGACGAAGATTATGAGCCGATCATTGAGGATTTTACCAGGAACTTGGACCGCGACGAGAGTTCTGCCGTACAGCTGAAATTTGGCTCAAAAGGATTTCATGAAGAAAAAAATGAGAAGACAGAACAAAAACAAGAAGATTCTGAACAGGCAGGATTGCAAGCAAGCTTTGAACAGACAGAAGAAGAACATAATGAAAACTATGCACTTCCTTCCATGGACCTCTTAGATCGGCCAGCTGCTACTGGCCAGCATAAAGAAAGGCAGTATGCAGCAAGTAAAAGCAATGCTAAAAAACTTGAGAAGACATTTGAGAGCTTCGGGGTAAAAGCAAGAGTGCTGAAAGTCCATCTTGGTCCTGCTGTTACGAAGTATGAAGTATATCCTGATGTGGGCGTAAAAGTCAGCAAAATCGTCAACTTGGCGGACGATATCGCCCTAGCTCTTGCTGCTAAAGACATTAGGATTGAGGCACCGATACCTGGAAAGTCAGCTGTCGGTATCGAGGTTCCCAACCAAGAAGTAGCTACAGTTACTTTAAGAGAAGTACTTGAGTCCAGCCAGTATCAGAAACAAACCTCCAGACTGGCGATTGGTCTCGGGCGTGATATCTCGGGCGAGCCGATTTTCGCAGAGCTTTCGAGAATGCCCCATCTCCTTGTTGCAGGAGCAACAGGAAGCGGGAAAAGCGTATGTATCAACGGCATTATAACAAGCATCTTGATGCGGGCGAAGCCTCATGAAGTCAAGATGATGATGATCGATCCAAAGATGGTAGAACTGAACGTGTACAATGGCGTCCCTCACTTGCTGGCACCTGTTGTTACAGAGCCGAAAAAAGCAGCACAAGCTTTAAAAAGGGTCGTAAGTGAGATGGAACGGCGTTATGAACTGTTCTCCCATAGCGGTACGAGAAACATAGAAGGATACAACGACAGTATTAAAAGACAGAACAATGAGAGCGGGGCCAAACAGCCTTCCTTGCCTTATATTGTAGTCATTGTGGACGAGCTGGCAGATTTGATGATGGTTGCTTCAGGAGATGTCGAGGATGCGATCATCCGCCTTGCCCAGATGGCTCGTGCTGCAGGAATCCACCTGATCATTGCTACGCAGAGACCTTCTGTTGATGTTATCACAGGGATCATTAAAGCGAATATTCCTTCACGCATCGCTTTCAGTGTCTCTTCTCAGACTGATTCTAGAACGATATTGGATATGGGCGGCGCTGAAAAGCTGCTGGGCCGAGGCGACATGCTCTTCCTGCCTTCAGGTGCATCCAAACCGACCAGAATTCAAGGAGCTTTTCTTTCGGATCAAGAAGTAGAAAAGATTGTGGAGTTTGTAATATCACAGCAAAAAGCGCAATACCAAAAAGAGATGATTCCAACTGAAGAAGCACAAGTTACCATGGAAATGGAGGATGATCTGTTTCCTGAAGCCGTAAAGCTAGTCGTCGACATGCAGACAGCATCCGTTTCCATGCTGCAGCGGCGCTTTCGTATCGGCTACTCTCGTGCCGCCCGGCTGGTGGATGCGATGGAGGCCAAAGGTGTCATCGGGCCTTATGAGGGCAGCAAGCCGAGAGAGGTTCTGCTTACCTCACTTCCCGAACAGAATCAAGCATCAAGCTCTTAACAGAACCCTTTTTAAGGGTTCTGTTTTTTTATCTTATTTATCTGAATAATGCGTTTATTCTCGGTTTTAAAAAATTCTCTAAAAATAGTATTTATTTCTATAGATAAAAATGATATATTTATGTCGATTATTTTAAATATTTGTCAAATAAACATTACACTGAAAAACAGTAAATTGTTATTGGTTTTGGTTGTCATAGAGGTGAATAACAACGTGTCCATTAAGACGGATCATCGTCTGCTGTATTTAAAAGTTATTGAGAAACTGAAAGCCGACATTGAGAACGGCACTTACGAAGAAGGCGAGAAACTCCCGTCAGAATTTGAGCTTTCTAAACAGCTGGGCATCAGCAGAGCTACATTAAGGGAAGCGCTCCGCATTCTTGAAGACGAAAATGTTCTGATCAGAAAACATGGAGTGGGAACCTTCGTCAGAACCAGAGCACTCTTTTCCTCTGGTATTGAAGAACTCTTCAGTGTGACGGACATGATTGAGCGAGCAGGCAAAAAGGCTTCCACCGTCTTCGTCTCCTCCGTCGTCATTCCTGCAGCTGATGACTTGAAGAATAAGTTTAATCTTGCAGAAGACGATGAAATCAATGTTGTTGAAAGGGTAAGAACGGCTGATTGTGAACCTGTCGTTTATTGCATCGACCATATACCCGCAGTTTATATGCCATCTGAATCACAGCATAAGTATCTCTCCATGCTTGAAATGCTTGAAAAAGAAGCCGGCAAGCGTGTAATGTATGCGGTAACAAACATTGAACCCCTCGGCTTCCATGAGCGGATTTCGGAGATCCTGGAATGTCCTGAGGAAGCGGCTCTTCTCGTTTTAAAACAGATGCACTATGATCAGAATGATGAGCCTGTTCTTTATTCATGTAATTACTTCAGAGCTGATAAATTTAACTTTACAGTCGTAAGAAAGCGCTTATAGCTGTCTATCATTTTTAGGGGGTGATGTGCAACACCGTTGTTCAATGTGTTACAAGTGTTATCCGCATAAAAAAATAGGGGGAAAAAGAATTGAAAAAGAGAACTGGAGTTTTATTAAGTCTAGCTTTAGCAGCCGGCACATTGCTTTCTGCCTGTGGTAAGGATGAAGGCGAAAAGTCAACTGGCGGCGGCAAAAAAGATGCATTTAAAGTGGCGATGGTAACAGACACTGGCGGTGTTGACGATAAGTCCTTCAACCAATCCGCTTGGGAAGGGCTTCAAAAGTTCGGTAAAGATAACGATCTTAAAAAAGGTACAGATTTCAAATATCTTCAATCATCCTCTGCAAGTGATTACGCTCCCAACCTGAATTCATTAGTTAGGGAAAAATTTGATCTTGTTTACGGAATCGGATTCTTGATGGCACAGGATATCCAAAAAGTCGCGAAGCAGCAGCCGAACGGACACCTTGCACTTGTTGATATGGTTGTTCCTGAAAAGAACGTTGCGAGCATCACTTTTAAAGAGAACGAAGGTTCATTCCTTGTCGGCTTAATTGCTGGGATGCAGACAAAAACGAACAAAGTCGGTTTTGTCGGCGGCGTGGACAGTGAATTAATCAAAAAGTTTGAAAACGGATTTAAAGCCGGAGTAAAAACGGCAAATCCAAAAGCCGAAATCTTTGTTCAATACGCTGGTGACTTTAACAAAGCTGAAAAAGGCCAAGCGATCGCCAACACGTTCTACGGAAAAGGCGCAGACATTATCTACCATGCAGCTGGCGGAACAGGTAAAGGTGTATTTACCGAAGCGAAGAACCGAGCTAAGAATGGTGAAAAAGTTTGGGTTATCGGTGTTGACCGCGATCAGCACGAAGAAGGTATGCCTGAGGATGTGACATTGACTTCAATGGTCAAGCGTGTAGACAAAGCTGTTGAACAAGTTTCAAAGGATACGATGGATGGAAAATTCCCTGGCGGAAAAGTAGTTGAATTCGGTCTTAATGAAGACGGTGTAGGAATTGCTCCTCACAAGGACAATGTAACGAAGGAAGCATTGGCAAAAGTTGATGAGTACAAAAAGAAAATCCAGGACGGAAGCCTTGTGGTTCCTAAAACGGATAAAGAGTTCAAAAAGTTTGAAGCAGATATGAAAAAATAAATGGTAAAAAGTAAAGGCTGGTATTCGTTTACTGGCCTTTATTTACGCAGTGAAAGGTTAGACTTCTGACTCCCTCTGCAGGATGAAGAAATAAGATTGTTAGGTTTATAGTTTGTCATAAGGGGTGAACACAATGGAGTATGTCATTGAAATGAGGAACATCCGCAAGGAATTCCCTGGCATCGTTGCCAATGACAATGTCACATTGCAAGTAAGGAAAGGCGAGATTCATGCTCTTCTCGGTGAGAATGGTGCGGGAAAATCAACGCTCATGAATATTCTCTTCGGATTGTATCAGCCGGAAGAGGGAGAAATCCACGTTAAAGGCCAGAAGATTTCGATCTCTGATCCGAACGTTGCTAATCGTCTTGGAATCGGAATGGTGCATCAGCATTTTATGCTGGTTGAAAACTTCACGGTAACAGAAAATATTATTCTTGGCAAAGAGATTACAACAGCGGGCAGAGTGGATTTGAAAAAAGCAGCGAAAGAAGTAAAAGCCTTATCTGACCGTTATGGCTTGCGTGTAGATCCGAATGCGAAAATCGAGGATATTTCCGTTGGAATGCAGCAGCGTGTGGAAATTTTGAAAACGCTCTATCGCGGAGCTGAAATTTTAATATTTGATGAGCCGACAGCTGTATTAACTCCTCAGGAGATTCATGAACTCATGGAAATCATGAAAAAGCTTGTGGCAGAAGGAAAATCAATTATACTGATCACCCATAAACTGAAGGAGATCATGGAAGCTTGTGACCGCTGTACAGTTATACGCCGCGGCCGGGGAATCGGCACGGTCGACGTTGCGGAAACCAACCCTGATAAACTGGCGGCGATGATGGTCGGGCGCGAGGTGAATTTCAAGGTTGACAAAGAAGATGCTGTGCCAAAAGGGCCGGTATTGCAAATCAATGACCTGGTCGTTGAAGATTCAAGAAAAGTGCCGGTCGTTGACGGGCTGACCCTTGAAATCAAGGCAGGAGAAATCCTGGGCATCGCCGGAGTGGACGGAAACGGACAGACTGAACTTCTCGAAGCGATCACCGGTTTAAGAAAAGCAACCAGCGGCACCATCCAGCTTAACGGCAAGGACATTACGAATCATAAGCCGAGAAAGGTAACGGAATCCGGAGTGGGGCATATCCCTCAGGACCGACACAAACATGGCCTGGTCCTTGATTTTTCGATCGGTACCAATATGGTGCTTCAAACGTATTACCAACAGCCGTTTTCCAAAAATAAAATTCTTAAATTTCCCGCAATTTTTGAAAAGGCCAATAATCTTATTAAAGAATTTGATGTGCGAACACCGAGTGAACATACGCTGGCACGTGCATTATCAGGAGGCAACCAGCAGAAAGCGATCATTGCAAGGGAAGTGGACAGAAGTCCCGATTTCCTTATTGCAGCACAGCCTACACGCGGTCTTGATGTTGGTGCAATTGAGTTTATTCATTCCAAACTGATTCAGGAACGAGATAAAGGAAAGGCAGTCCTTCTTCTATCGTTTGAACTGGATGAAGTAATGAATGTAAGTGACCGCATCGCGGTTATATATGAAGGTAAAATTGTTGCTGTCGTAGATCCAAAACAAACGACTGAACAGGAACTAGGACTGCTCATGGCGGGCGGCAAGAAACAAAAAGCAGGTGATTTGCAATGAATGTAATTAAAGGCCGTTTATTCCATATGCTTGTCCCGGCCATATCCGTGCTATTGGGACTTTTGATCGGCGGCATCATCATGCTGGTCTCAGACTATGATCCCATCAAAGCCTATTCTGCTTTAATCGAGGGCATTTTCGGAAACGGATACAATATGGGTGAAACGATCCGTGCGGCTTCACCGCTCATTCTTTCGGGATTAGCCGTGGCTTTTGCGTTTCGTACGGGACTCTTTAACATTGGGGTGGAAGGGCAGCTGCTTGTCGGCTGGCTAGCATCGGTCTATGTCGGGATCAACTTTGATCTCCCTAAGATCATCCACCTGCCACTAGCGGTTATCGCAGGCGCCCTAGCCGGAGCAATCTGGGGAGTGCTGCCAGGTATCCTGAAAGCGCGTTTTAAAGTTCATGAAGTTATTACTACCATCATGATGAACTATATCGCGCTATATGTAACAAATGCCATTATTCGTGCCTATATGCTGGCACCCGGTGAGAGGACGAAGGATATTAAAGAATCAGCATCCCTGGCTTCTCCTTGGCTTCAGCAGCTGACTGATTTTTCTCGTCTTCATTACGGAATTGTTGTAGCTATTATTGGTGCACTTATTATGTGGTTTGTATTATGGAAAACAACAACCGGCTATGAATTAAGAGCAGTCGGCTTCAACCAGCATGCTTCACAGTATGCGGGAATCAGCGTATCGAAAAATATTATCCTAGCCATGGCTATCTCAGGTGCCTTTGCGGGTGCTGCGGGAACGATGGAAGGCCTTGGAACCTATCAATATATGACGATCAATAACGCGTTTACAGGGGTAGGATTCGATGGAATCGCCGTTTCCTTGCTCGGAGCCAATGGATCGGTAGGGATCATTGTCGCCGCCCTTTTGTTTGGAGGACTGAAAATCGGTGCTCTTACTATGCAGTCTACCGCAGGAGTTCCCACTGAACTTATTGGAATCGTCATCGCATTGATCATTTTCTTTGTGGCGTCCAGTTACCTTATCCGCTGGCTGACCAACCGATTTACTAAAGGGGGTAAACTTTAATGGACTTCTTCGATATCCTTGCCCTTATTGTGCCTGCTGCGATCGTTTCAGCAGCTCCCCTTATCCTTACTGCTTTGGGCGGAGTTTTCAGTGAACGTTCTGGTGTTGTTAATATTGGACTTGAAGGACTTATGATGTTCGGCGCATTTTTAGGTGCGATCTTTACCCACTATGGTGAACAATGGGGGTTGGGCGCTGCTTCTCCATGGATGAGTTTTGCAGTAGCTATCGTTGGGGGTGCACTCTTTGCTGTTCCACATGCAGTGGCAAGCATTTCGCTGAAGGCCGATCAAGTCGTCAGCGGTGTTGCTCTTAACTTCCTTGCAGCGGGACTGTCCATCTTTTTGACGAAGAAACTTTTTGATGCAGGCCAGACGCCTGATATTCAGGAACGGATCGGCAAAGGAGATATTCCGGTGCTGTCCAAGATTCCGGTCATCGGAGACCTGTTCTTCTCCAATGCATACTCTACTTCTTTTGTAGCGATTTTCCTGGCTTTTGTCGTTTGGTATATCATTTACAAAACGCCGTTCGGCCTTCGTCTTCGTTCTGTAGGTGAACATCCGATGGCTGCTGATACGATGGGGATCAATGTTAATAAAACCCGTTATATTTCTGTTATCATCGGGGGTGCGTTCGCTGGCCTGGGCGGAGCCATCTATGTGGCTTCCATCGCTGGAAACTTCACACAGTCAACGATCTCAGGACAAGGCTTCATGGCTCTTGCTGCGATGATTTTTGGGAAATGGCATCCGCTTGGAGCGATGGGAGCGGCCTTGTTCTTCGGGCTTGCTCAAAGTTTAAGCATCACAGGGGAACAGATCCCTCTTCTCAAGGATATTCCTGATGTTTATCTGCTGATCGCGCCTTATGTGCTTACGATTCTTGCCCTAGCAGGATTTGTTGGCCGTGCAGACGCGCCAAAGGCATCCGGACAGCCTTACGAAAAAGGAAAAAGATAATTTTGAGGGGACTGTCCAGAAAGTCAGAGTAGCTGACCTTCTGGCAGTCTCTTTTTTCATGCAAGTTTTTTTAAAAGGTTGTTGCTTTGGGGACCTGTATGTCTAGAAACTTCATCAACCTTCCAAGAGCAACAATCAATACAAAAACAGTTTTATTTTTTAGGCTTATTGGACAGCCTCTTTTTTGTTTGAAGCAGGAAAAGTCATGATTACTATGGAATGTGGGTACACTAGAAAGTATGATTTACAATTATTTCGAAAAGGGAGGAAGCGAAATGACACTCGTAGACCATCATGTGGCTGACTTGCCCGGTATTACCTTACATACAGTCGAAACCACTAAATATAAGACCACTTCCTTAATTCTTCAGCTGAAAAGTCCGATCGTGGAGGAGGAAGTTACTAGACGTGCCCTGCTTCCCTATGTTTTGCAGAGCGGGACAGAGAGATTTCCTAGCAGTAAAGAGCTCCGAGAAGCGCTGGACAGCCTTTATGGAGCAACCTTGGGGGCGGATCTCTCTAAAAAAGGAGAATATCAGGTTATCACCCTGAGAATCGATGTAGCGAATGAAAAATTTCTATCGGATAATACACCTTTGCTCGACAAGGCGTTTGAACTGCTCTCCGATGTACTGCTCAAGCCGGCAAAACAGGGGAATGCATTTTTATCCGATATCGTCCAGAAAGAAAAACGGACGTTAAAGCAGCAGATTGAATCCATATACGATGATAAGATGAGGTATGCCAACAAGCGCCTGATCGAGGAGATGTTCGAAGACGAGCCTTATCGTTTCAATGTATACGGAAGCGAAAAGGAAGTCGATTCCATCACTCCTGAGATTTTATATGATTATTATAAGAAAGTCATCCAGGAAGACGAGGTCCATTTGTATGTCGTGGGAGATGTTTCCAAAGAAATTCTCAAGGATTTTACGGCAAAGCATTTTGTGTTTCCAAATGCTAAAGCAGAGCCGAAACGAGTAGCTTCCTCAGGAAAGCGAAGAGTGGATGAAGTGAAAGAGATATTTGAAGAGCAGGAAGTGCAGCAAGGAAAGCTCCACATGGGATACCGCACCTACATTACGTACTCCGATCCGGAATATCTTCCTCTTCAAGTATTCAACGGCGTCTTCGGCGGTTTTTCGCATTCCAAACTATTCATGAACGTCCGTGAGAAAGAGAGTCTGGCCTATTATGCTGCTTCTCGTTTTGAGAGTCATAAAGGGATTATTTTTGTTATGTCAGGGATTGAAACCAATAATTATGAAAAAACAGTAAAAATCATTAATGAACAGTTAAAAGAAATTCAAAACGGCAACATTTCTGACGGTGAACTGGAGCAGACGAAAGCGATGATCCGAAACCAAATCCTTGAGACGGTGGATGATTCTACAGGTTTGGTGGAGGTGCTTTATCACGAAGTAGTCTCCCGGCATAAACGGAGTATTGAGGAATGGCTCGAAGGCATCGAGAATGTTACGAAAGAACAAGTGATCGGTGTTTCAAAAAAGATTGAACTAGATACGATCTATTTCTTAAGAGGGAGGGGAGATGAATAATATGGAACAAATTCATTTTAAGCAGCTCAAAGAGACCCTAAACTGCAAGACCCTTGAAAACGGACTGAAAGTATTCATTTTAGAAAAAAAGGATTTCAATAAAACCTATGCAACGTTTACGACTAATTATGGATCCGTGGATAATCATTTTGTTCCGTTTGGAGAGAACGAACCAGTCAAGGTGCCGGATGGAATCGCCCATTTCCTGGAGCATAAGCTTTTTGAAAAAGAGCACGGTGACGTTTTTCAGGATTTCAGCAAACAGGGAGCATCGGCCAATGCTTTTACTACCTTCAAACGGACCGCTTATTTGTTTTCAACGACCGGTGATGTTGAAAAGAACCTGACGACATTGATCGATTTCGTTCAGGCACCCTATTTTACCGAAAAGACGGTAGAGAAAGAAAAGGGAATCATTGGACAGGAAATCAGAATGTACGATGACAACCCGGACTGGCGAGTGTATTTCGGTTTGATCGCCAACATGTATCAAAACCATCCAGTGTCCATCGACATTGCGGGAACGGTTGAATCGATTGCCAAAATTACAAAAGATGATCTGTATGAATGCTATGAGACCTTCTACCATCCGAGCAACATGCTCCTCTTTATTGTAGGGCCAGTTGATGCAGAAAAGATCATGGATCTCGTCGAGAAGAACCAGGCCGGAAAGGACTATAAAGACAAGCCGCCGATCGAGCGCTTTTTTGATGAGGAACCAGCTCAGCCCGCCAAAAGAAAAGAAGTGTTGAACATGCCGGTCCAAACACCGAAGTGCTATATGGGATATAAAGAGAAACGTCCCGAAAGGCAAGGGAAAGAACTGCTTCTCCGGGAACTCTCCGTAAATTTGCTGCTGGAGATGATGTTTGGAAAGAGCACCAAGAATTACGAGAAGCTTTATAATGATGGGCTGATCGATCCTTCTTTTTCTTTTGATTATACAGAAGAGCAAGGCTACGGTTTCTCCATGATCGGAGGCGATACATCTGATCCTGATGCTTTCGCTGATACCATTTCGCGTATGGTAGAGGATTTCAAGAAAACGGATATCAACCCAGAAGATCTGGAGAGAGCAAGAAAAAAGAAAATTGGTTCTTTTTTAAGAGCGCTGAACTCGCCCGAGTTTATCGCGAATCAATTCACCAGGTATGAATTTAACGGCATGAATCTTTTTGACGTGATCCCGACGTTTGAAGATTTAACGGCTGCACACCTTGAAAAGGCGCTGAGTGACCATTTTCAGGATAGCCAGCTGACCATTTGCCAGGTTAAGAAAAAACAGTCATAATGAAGGAAAAAACATCCCTGCTCATAAGCAGGGATGTTTTTAAGCAGGTGAAAATGATATGTCAGGCTGGGTTTTAGTGACAGGGGCAAGCGGCGGGATCGGTTCGAGCATCTGCCGGGCGCTTGCAAAAAATGGCTTCAATCTTATTCTCCATTACCATCGGAGCAGCCGGCAAGCAAGAGATCTCCAGCAAGAGGTCATTGCATTCGGTGTTGAAACCCTATTGGTGCAGGCAGATTTATCAGATCCTGCCGGAACTGATAAATTGCTGTCATCACTCTTTATGCCGATCGATACCGTTATACATAACAGTGCTGGTGCTTATTACGGACTGCTGACAGATATGGACAGCGAGACGGTGCAGAAAATGGTACAGCTGAATTTGACAAGTCCGATCTTGATCTCGAAACATCTACTGCCAGCTATGATGAAGAGAGGAAAAGGAAACATCATCGTCATCTCATCTGTGTGGGGATCAGTAGGTGCTTCGTGTGAAGTCGTTTATTCAGCCGTAAAAGGCGGCCTGAATACATTCGTCAAAGCATTAGCCAAAGAGGCGGCCCCAAACCGCATCAGGGTGAACGGCATCGCTCCCGGCGCGGTCGAGACACGGATGATGGAGGATTTTACTGAGGAAGAATTGAACTCGCTGAAAGAACAGATTCCAGAAGGCCGGCTAGGCCGGACGGAAGAAATGGCGGAAATCGTTATGTTCCTTTTGTCAGACCGCTCATCTTATATCAATGGGCATATTATTTCTGCAACAGGCGGCTGGCATAATTAATTGCAGAAACACCGGGAAATGTCCTGCACGATGCATAATTTCAGTTCCTTCTTGAAATATTATAGTATGTACCATATTTTAAGGAGGAAAATAAATGTCTGTATTAGATAACTTTGGACAGTGGAAGAATTTTCTCTCTGACCGTCTTGAGCATGCTCAAGGACAGGGAATGGACCAGTCAACCGTATCCAACCTTGCAACTGAAATCGGTGGCTACCTTGCTTCTCATGTAGACCCTAAGAACTCTGAAGAAAAAGTACTTGCTGATCTTTGGAGTGTTGCAAGCGATGATGAAAAGCACGCCATTGCCAACATGATGGTGAAATTAGTTCAGCACGACAACGGACAGTAAATAAAAGGATGTTAAGAATTTTTCTTAACATCCTTTTATTTTTCTTTCATAATAAATTGAAATCAGATATTATTAATTAATGAAGTGGGAAATTACTGATAACTAAAGGAAATAGGAAAGGGAGATGAAGAGTGGGCGAACAGGAATGGTATCTTGAATATGAAATTAATAAAAATCGTCCTGGTCTCCTGGGTGACATTTCATCTCTTCTCGGGATGCTGGGAATCAATATTGTGACCATCAATGGCGTTGACAACGAAAGAAGAGGGCTGCTTCTCATTGTTGACAAACAAGAGAAAGTAGACCGCCTTCGTTCCATTTTACAATCGATGGATAATATTACAGTCACGAAATTCCGTAAACCCAAATTACGAGATATTCTCGCCGTCCGGCATGGACGTTACATACAACGGGACGCAGACGATAAAAAAACATTCAGATTTGTAAGAGACGAACTTGGGCTCCTCGTTGACTTTTTAGCCGAACTGTATAAAGTCGAGGGCCATAAACTGATCGGCATCCGGGGAATGCCAAGGGTCGGAAAGACTGAATCGATCGTAGCATCGAGTGTTTGCGCGAGCAAAAAATGGGTATTTATATCTTCTACGCTGCTCAAGCAAACCATTCGGACACAGCTTGCGGATGATGAATACAGCACAGATAATGTTTATATTATTGACGGCATCGTGTCATCGAGGCGTTCAAATGAAAGGCACTGGCAGCTGATCAGGGAAATCATGCGTCTTCCATCAGCGAAGGTCATCGAGCATCCAGATGTATTCGTTCAGCAGACCGAATACAGCATTGACGATTTTGATTATATTATCGAGCTTAGAAACGATTCGAATGAAGAAATTACATATGAAGTAATAGAGACAGATGTAGGATTTTCCGCATTTGAATAACTTCAATTAGTGGAAGGTGGTAAATTTGACTGAATTAGGAAATTACTTAAGAGAAAAAAGGGAAGAAAAAGGTCTTTCTCTTGAACAGCTTCAAACTGAAACAAAAATACAAAAACGCTATCTGCAGGCGATTGAAGAAGGACGATACGAGATTCTACCAGGTTCTTTCTATGCCAGAGCGTTTATAAAAAATTACAGCGAAACAGTAGGGCTCAATTTTGAAGAAGTCTTTACCCAATTTGAAAATGAAATTCCAAAAGCCGAAAAAGAACCGACAGAATTTGTTCCCCGATCAGAACGGAGTAAGCAGGCCATGGGTTCAAAGGACTCTGTATTATCAAGCTGGCTGCCTAAAGTACTGATTTTTGCTGTCGTTCTGGCACTTCTGATCGGTGTTTGGGCCTACCTTGCCAACAGAGGGAATGACGGCGCTGATTCAAAGGACTCAAATAAACCTGCCAGTGTTCAGCCTGATAAGAGCAAGAAGGCTGAGAATACAAACAAGGCCAAAGATAAAAAACCGGAGAAGCCCGCGAATAGTGATTCACCAAAGAAACCGGCAGAACCGAAGAAAAAAGAATTTACTCTGAACAAGCAGGCTACACAGGGAATTACCACTACATATGAGCTAAGCCAGGCGGATGACTTTAAAATCGCCTTTAAGATGGACGGGCCGGTATATCTCGAAGTGAAAACAGGCAGCAAGACATTGGCTAGCAAGATGTTTAAAAAAGGTGATACAGCCAGCTATGACTTATCAGGTGAGAAAGATGTTGAACTTAATATTGGTGCCGCCAATTTTGCAAAAATGACGATCAATGAAAAACCGTTCTCATATCCGATTCCGCCTGTTAAGAGGGGAATTCACCAAAGGATCGTCATTAAAAACACGGCTTCCGGCAAACAATAACTTACGTAGAGCGCCGTGTAATGATTGTCAAAATTGGAGGAAATAAAAATGAATTTGCCTAATAAAATTACAATTTCAAGGATCTTACTTATTCCTGTATTCATGATCGTTCTTCTTGCCCCCTTTGATTGGGGAAAGGTAACATGGCTGGATGTTGATATTCCAGTCACCCATTTGGCTGCCGCCCTGATTTTCATCATTGCATCCTGTACAGACTGGGTAGACGGATATTATGCGAGAAAGCTCAACCTTGTTACAAACTTTGGGAAGTTTTTAGACCCTCTTGCGGATAAACTGCTGGTTACCGCTGCGTTTGTTGCCCTTGTTGAAGTAGGCTATGCACCGGCATGGATGGTCATCATTATCCTGAGCAGGGAGTTCGCGGTGACTGGCATACGCCTTGTAGCAGCAGCTGAAGGTGCAGTAATCGCAGCAAGCCAGATGGGCAAGCTGAAAACATGGATCCAGATCATTGCCATTTCTGCATTGCTGCTGCACAACATACCATTTGAATGGATCGGTATCCCATTCGCTCAGATCAGCCTGTGGGCAGCTACACTCATCACTCTCTATTCAGGATGGGAATATTTTATTCAAAACAAAGAAGTTATGCTAAAATCAAAATAACAGCAGGAACAGGAGAGAAAATCTCCTGTTTTTTTTATCAGAAAAATCTTCGTTTAAAAACGTACAATACGGGGGAATACGCAAATGAATGCAGAAATCATTGCCGTTGGAAGCGAGCTCTTGTTGGGACAGATTGCAAACACAAATGCTAAATTTATCTCTGCTGAATTGGCAGACTTAGGGATCAATGTTTTCTATCATTCTGTCGTGGGCGATAATCCGAAACGGCTGGAATCTGTCATAAAAACAGCACAGAACCGTTCAAATCTTCTCATCTTTACCGGAGGTCTCGGGCCGACGAAAGATGATCTCACTAAAGAAACCATCGCCACTGTTCTGGGAAAGAACCTGGTCTATGACCAAGAAGCGATGGATCATATTGAAATGTACTACAAAAGAACAGGCAGGGTCATGTCTGAGAACAATAGAAAGCAGGCACTTGTTCTTGAAGGTTCTGAGATTTTGCCGAACAAACACGGCATGGCTCCGGGAATGGCGCTGCATGAAGACGGACTGTCCTATATTCTTCTCCCGGGTCCTCCCAAAGAAATGCAGCCGATGTTCAGCAACTTTGCGATTCCTTATCTTTCAGGCAGACTGCCCGGAAAAGAGCCGATCGTCTCCCGGGTTCTTCGTTTCTTCGGGATTGGGGAATCACTGCTTGAAGCGACACTTCAGGACATTATCGATCAGCAGAGTAATCCGACTGTGGCGCCTCTCGCTGGAAACCATGAAGTTACACTCAGGCTCTCAGCAAAATTTCTGGACAGCAAGATTGCCCAAGAGCAGCTGGACGTGCTGGAAGGAAAAATCCGTGAGCGGGTAGGAGAGTTTCTATACGGATACGGAAATGATTCCTTGCAAAAAGCAGCAGCAGAACAGCTGAAAGATAAAAAGCTGACCGTTTCTTCTGCCGAGAGTCTGACAGGCGGATGGTTTGGAAAGCAGATAACCGACACGCCGGGCAGCTCGGAAATATTCAAAGGCTCAGTTGTTTGTTATACGAATGAGATAAAAGAGCAACTGCTTGGTGTTTCTCATGAGCTGCTTGTGTCCGAGGGAGCGGTCAGCGAGAACTGCGCGAAACAGATGGCGGAAAAGATAAGAAACCTGACCGGATCGGATATCGGCATCAGTTTTACCGGGGTTGCAGGACCGGGACCAAGTGAAAACAAAGAAGCCGGCACGGTCTTTATCGGCCTGGCGGATGAATCAGGCACCAAAGTGTACCCGCTGGCATTATCCGGTTCGAGGACCGCTGTCAGAGAGAGGTCTGTGATGTACGGATTGTTTTACTTATTATCAAAGGTCAAAAAAGGACAATAAAAAAATCGAATAAATGTTCGCAAAAAGATTGGCAAACGGTGAAAAAAGAAGTAAAATAAAGCTATAGGAAATGACATCACAATGTACTTACATGTGCAATGATATAAATTTGAGGAGTGATTACATGAGCGACCGCAAAGCGGCATTGGAAATGGCCTTGCGCCAGATTGAAAAACAATTCGGAAAAGGATCCATCATGAAACTTGGCGAGCAGGCTGAACAGAGAGTTTCCACCATCTCCAGCGGATCTCTTGCGCTTGATATCGCACTTGGCGTAGGCGGTTATCCAAGAGGACGGATCATCGAAGTATACGGACCTGAATCATCCGGTAAGACAACAGTTGCTCTGCATGCGATTGCAGAAGTGCAGAGAAACGGCGGACAAGCTGCGTTCATTGATGCAGAACATGCGCTTGATCCTGTCTATGCACAAAAGCTCGGCGTAAACATTGATGAGCTTCTTTTATCTCAGCCGGATACTGGCGAACAGGCTCTTGAGATCGCGGAAGCCCTTGTCCGAAGCGGAGCAGTGGATATTCTGATCATTGACTCGGTTGCGGCTTTGGTTCCTAAAGCAGAGATCGAAGGAGAAATGGGAGATTCCCACGTAGGCCTTCAGGCAAGACTGATGTCTCAGGCATTAAGAAAACTTTCCGGAGCGATCAGCAAATCAAAAACCATCGCGGTCTTCATTAACCAGATCCGTGAAAAAGTCGGCGTGATGTTCGGGAACCCGGAAACTACACCTGGGGGCCGTGCATTAAAGTTCTATTCTTCCGTCCGTTTGGAAGTACGCCGTGCTGAAACATTGAAACAGGGCACGGATATGGTAGGGAACAAAACAAGAATTAAAGTGGTTAAAAATAAAGTGGCTCCTCCATTCAAGACGGCGGAAGTAGACATCATGTATGGTGAAGGGATTTCAAGAGAAGGTGAAATCCTTGATATCGGTTCCGATATTGACGTCGTTCAAAAAAGCGGTGCCTGGTATTCCTTTGAAGGAGACCGCCTCGGTCAGGGAAGAGAGAATTCCAAACAATTCCTGAAAGAGAACAAGGAAGTAGCAGAAGAGATCATTACACAGATCAGAGGCTACTATCGCCTCGGTGAAGAAGCCAACACTCCAGAACCTGCGACACAGGAAGAATCTGAGGAGTTTGAATTAACCGAATAGCGTTTTAGACCGTACATACCTGCTATGTACGGTTTTTTTAAAAGGATAGGAAAGTATTAGTTTAACAGAGATTTGTGAGATAAATAGACTGCGTAATATCTGCAAATAAACTGCAGTTCACGCTTGGCGTCCGCAGCCGGACAGGGTCACAGCCCTGTCTGTTCATGGCCGGTATAATTTCCTTTGATTGGATATAAATAAAACTTGCCAATTTTGAAAGGAAGATTTATCATAGATAATTTGACATCTCTTGACATAACGTGCTGTCCTTTATAAAATGGAGGTATACTTTGATTTCATTTGAAATTAAAAGATATAACCTGAAATGAGAATGGCATGACTTGTGCACAACACTTTGTTACACGAATGATGCTTATGACCCAGTAAAAAAAGTAGATAGCAAGAGGAGGTGGAAACATGGAAAACATTATTGTCTTCATCTCCAGTTTGCTTGTCTCAGCAGGTGTCGGTGCAGTTGTCGGATATCTTGTTAGGAAAAAAATTGCCGAAGCAAAAATTTCAAGCGCGGAAAATGCTGCTGCTCAGATCGTTGAAGAAGCAAAGCGAGATGGTGAAGCGAGCAAGAAGGAAGCCCTGCTTGAAGCCAAGGATGAAATCCATAAGCTAAGAACAGAAGCAGAGCGCGACATTCGTGAACGCAGAAATGAGCTTCAGAGACAAGAACAACGATTGGTACAAAAAGAAGAGATTCTTGACCGGAAAAGTGAGACTCTTGATAAAAAAGAGGAATCATTGGAGAAGCGTGAGGAGTCTCTCACCAAAAAACAACGACAAATTGAAGAGATTGAAAGCAAAGTGGAGGAGCTGCTCAGAGAGCAGCAAAGAGAACTGGAACGTATATCCGGCTTTACGCGTGAAGAAGCCAAGCTGATCATCATGGGCGAGGTAGAAAACGAAGTTTCTCATGAAATGGCTATGATGGTGAAGGATATGGAAAATCGCGCTAAAGAAGAAGCGGATAAAAAAGCAAAAGAGATTCTTTCTCTTGCGATCCAGCGATGCGCGGCTGACCACGTTGCTGAAACGACAGTTTCTGTCGTGAACTTGCCAAATGATGAGATGAAGGGCCGAATTATCGGGCGCGAAGGACGAAATATCCGTACGCTGGAAACGCTAACAGGCATTGATTTGATCATTGATGATACGCCTGAAGCCGTCATTCTTTCTGGTTTTGACCCGATCCGCAGGGAAATTGCCCGTATGGCGCTTGACAAGCTCGTTCAAGATGGCAGAATTCATCCTGCCAGAATCGAAGAGATGGTTGAAAAATCTCGCCGTGAAGTGGACGAGTATATCAGGGAAGTAGGTGAGCAGACTACTTTTGAAGTAGGAGTTCATGGACTTCATCCTGATTTGATTAAGATCTTAGGGCGTTTGAAGTACCGTACAAGCTACGGCCAAAATGTATTGAAACATTCAATGGAAGTAGCGTACCTCGCCGGTTTGATGGCAGCAGAAATTGGAGAAGATGTTCATTTGGCCCGCCGTGCAGGTTTGCTTCATGACATTGGGAAAGCGATTGATCATGAAGTAGAAGGCAGCCACGTCGATATCGGTGTGGAATTGGCAACCAAGTATAAGGAACATCCAGTAGTTATCAATTCAATTGCTTCCCATCACGGAGATACAGAACCAACTTCAATTATCGCTACTCTTGTTGCCGCCGCTGATGCATTGTCAGCAGCAAGACCTGGAGCTAGACGTGAAACGTTGGAAACATATATCAGACGTCTGGAAAAACTCGAAGAGATTTCCGAGTCGTTTGACGGCGTGGAAAAATCATTTGCGATCCAGGCCGGAAGAGAAATCAGAATCATGGTTAAACCAGATTTAGTCGATGATTTGGCTTCTTACCGTTTAGCACGGGATATTACGAAAAAAATTGAAAATGAACTGGATTATCCAGGACATATTAAAGTAACAGTCATTCGGGAAACAAGAGCTGTTGAGTACGCAAAATAAAGTGGTGTATACCACTTTATTTTGTTTTTATACAGAATGCAGTAAAAGGAGTTCTTCATGAAGATTTTATTTGTTGGGGACGTCGTCGGTTCTCCAGGTAGAAAAATGATCGACACGTATTTGCCTAAATTAAAACGAAAATATCAGCCGCTTATTACGATTGTGAACGGTGAAAACGCTGCACATGGCAGGGGGATTACCGGAAGAATCGTAAAGGGGATTTTTGAAGCGGGGGCACAGGCCATCACGCTCGGGAATCACGCGTGGGACAATAGAGAAATTTTTGAGATCATCGACACTACTCCCCAATTGGTTAGGCCAGCCAATTTTCCTGTTGGGACACCAGGCAACGGATCAGCTCTCATAAAGATGAACCAGCTTGAAATTGGCATCATTAATTTACAAGGACGGACATTTCTCCCTCCTCTCGACTGCCCTTTTGAAAAGGCTGAACAACTGGTTGAAGAATTACGGAAGCGGACGCCGATTATCTTTGTCGATTTTCATGCAGAAGCAACAAGTGAAAAGCAAGCGATGGGCTGGTTCCTCGACGGCAAAGTAACTGCGGTCGTTGGCACGCATACCCATGTCCAGACCGCAGATCAGCGTATCCTTCCTCAAGGAACCGCTTACTTGACAGATGTAGGGATGACCGGCCCGTATGACGGGATATTAGGGATGGACCGGGAAGCTGTTTTGAAAAAGTTTCTTACCAGTTTACCGGTAAGGTTTGAAGTTTCTTCCGGAAGGGAACAGTTAAGTGGCGTCTTAATAGAGTGTGATCCTGCAACTGGAAAAGCGAAAACGATCAAGACCATTTTGATTAACGACGACCACCCGTTTTTTGAATAAAAATACTTTTGGTATAACATTTTATCGCTTGCCAGCATATTGTTGTAAACTTTTCCATACTGCAGGAATACGGGCTCTTACCAATGAATATAGTAGAATTGGTATCATATCTCTAAGGAGGTACAAATTAATGGAAATATTAAAAGTTTCAGCAAAATCCAACCCTAATTCTGTAGCTGGTGCACTCGCCGGAGTTCTTCGTGAAAGAGGAGGAGCTGAAATTCAAGCAATTGGGGCCGGTGCATTAAACCAAGCCGTTAAGGCAGTAGCTATCGCACGAGGATTTGTAGCGCCTAGCGGAGTTGACCTCATTTGTATTCCTGCGTTTACCGATATTTTGATTGATGGAGAAGAAAGAACTGGGATTAAGCTGATTGTCGAGCCACGTTAACTAAAAACTGTAAGCTGCCTGTTTGCCTGCTTTTTGCGCAAACAGGTTTTTTTGAGTGCGTAAATGTGGGTGAGAGCCTTCTGTAATTCACTGACGGCACCTATTAATTTTTCAATGAATACTTGCTTTTTTGTGAAGTTAGGTCTAGAATTGTAAACGTTTAGTACATATTTTTTAACAGCCATCTTTATACCCATCTTAGTGATCAGCGCGCTTATTTTCTTTCGGAAAATAGCGTATTTTTATACATGGAGACTTATGTTTTCTCCAGTAAACGCAATTGGTGAGTATATAGAATGAAAAGCATAGAAGGGGTGGAGTTCATGATTGATCAACTTTCCTGGAAAGTTGGCGGACAGCAAGGGGAAGGGATAGACAGTACCGGAGAAATTTTTGCAATGGCCTTAAATCGTCTTGGATACTATCTCTACAGTTATCGGCACTTTTCTTCACGTATCAAAGGCGGACATACGAACAACAAGATTCGTGTCAGCACCAAACAAACAAGGTCGATCTCGGATGATCTTGATATTTTAATCGCGTTTGACCAGGAAACCATTGATGTAAATATTCATGAGATGCGGGACGGAGGAGTCGTCATCGGCGACGCGAAGTTTAATCCAGTTGTTCCGGAAGGCTCAAAAGTAAGGCTCTTTTCAGTCCCGTTCACGGAAATAGCGAATGAGCTTGGCACTTCCTTGATGAAGAACATGGTGGCCATCGGCGCTACGAGTGCAGTGCTCGATTTGCCGGCTGAATCGTACATAGATGTGGTTGAGGAAATCTTTTCAAGAAAAGGCGCTAAAGTCGTAGAAAAGAATATGGATGCAATCCGTAAAGGCGCTGAGTTCTTTAATGAAGCAGCAGGGGGTCCGCTCGAGGGGTTCCAGCTGAATAAAGCTGACGGAAAAAAACGTATGTTTATGATCGGCAATGATGCCATCGCTCTTGGATTCGTAGCCGGCGGTGTCCGCTTCATGGCGGCTTATCCGATTACTCCCGCCTCAGAGATTATGGAATACCTCATTAAGAAACTTCCTCAGTTTGGCGGAACCGTTATCCAAACTGAAGATGAGATCGCAGCTTGTACGATGGCCATCGGCGCTAACTATGCTGGTGTACGTACTGTGACTTCATCTGCGGGTCCTGGTTTATCCCTCATGATGGAATCCATCGGCCTTGCAGGAATGACAGAAACACCGCTCGTCGTCGTTGATACACAGCGCGGCGGTCCTAGTACAGGGCTTCCGACGAAACAGGAACAGTCGGATTTAATGGCGATGATCTACGGTACACATGGTGAGATTCCAAAGGTCGTCATGGCGCCAAGCACAGCAGAAGAAGCTTTCTATGATGCTGTGGAAGCCTTGAATATTGCAGAAGAGTACCAATGCCCGGTCATTTTACTGACTGATCTTCAGCTTTCTCTAGGAAAACAATCCGTAGAACCGCTTGATTTCAGCAAAGTTGAAATTCGCCGCGGCACCCTGGATTTGAATGCTGAGCTTCCTGAAGAAGAAGGCGGCTACTATAAACGCTATGAACTGACGGATTCCGGAGTATCTCCTCGTGTTATACCGGGAATGAAAAACGGCATTCATCACGTGACAGGCGTCGAGCACGACGAAACGGGCAAGCCGTCAGAGGTTGCTGCAAACCGCTTGAAGCAGATGGATAAGCGTCTCCGAAAACTGAAGAACCTGAAATTCAACACGCCGGTCGTAAAATATACCCCGAATGAAGAGGCTGATCTTCTGCTTGTCGGGTTCAACTCCACAAGAGGCGTGATTGAGGAGGTTATTCCTCGTCTGGAAGCGGAAGGAATCAAGGTAAACCATGCGCATCTACGTTTGATTCATCCATTCCCGGTTGAAGAGATGAAGACTTTAATTGATTCAGCGAAAAAGGTAGCGGTCATTGAGAATAATGCTACTGGACAGCTGGCCAATATCCTTAAAATGAACCTGGGTGCTCATCACAAGATTGAGAGCATCTTAAAATATGACGGTAATCCATTTCTTCCTTCTGAAATTTTCAATAAATGCAAGGAGCTGGTTTAAATGGCGACGTTTAAAGACTTCAGAAATTCAGTAAAACCGAACTGGTGCCCTGGCTGCGGCGACTTTTCCGTGCAGGCATCCATACAGCGGGCGGCAGCAAACGTCGGGCTTGAACCGAACGACCTTGCAGTGATCTCGGGGATCGGGTGTTCCGGGCGTATCTCGGGTTACATTAAATCCTATGGCTTCCATGGCATTCACGGCCGTGTTCTTCCAATCGCCCAAGGCGTGAAAATGGCCAACCGTGATCTGACAGTTATTGCCTCTGGAGGAGACGGTGATGGATTCGCTATCGGAATGGGCCATACCGTTCATGCGATCCGAAGAAATATTGACGTAACCTATATCGTAATGGACAACCAAATCTACGGATTAACGAAGGGGCAGACTTCACCCCGCTCTGCTGAAGGATTTAAAACGAAAAGTACGCCAGAAGGTTCTGTAGAGTCCGCTATCGGAGTGATGGAACTTGCTCTTACAGCAGGTGCAACGTTCGTTGCGCAAAGCTTTTCAAGTGACCTGAAAGAACTGACTGCGATCATACAAAAAGGGATTGAACATAAAGGCTTCTCATTAATCAATGTGTTCTCTCCCTGTGTAACTTATAATAAAGTAAACACATATGACTGGTTCAAAGAACACCTTACAAGCCTTGATACAATCGAAGGCTATGATCCTTCCAATCGGATGATGGCGATGCAGACTCTGATGGAAAACGACGGACTCGTCAAAGGCATCATCTATCAGAATACAGTAAAACCTTCCTATCAGGACCTTGCCCACGGATACAGCAAGGATGCATTATCCAAAGCGGACCTGAAGATGGATGAAGAGAAATTTAACGGCTTACTTGCCGAATTTATGTAATAAATAAAAAAGGCATCCTGAACATTTATGTTCAGGATGCCTTTTTATGATTGCGCAACGCAAGTTCAAGTTTTTTGTTTCTGACAATGGAGACCATATTGATGAGCAGGAAAATCATCGTAATGTAAAAGATATCTTTAATGTTATAGGACGCAGCTACAAAGGTTCCCAGCAATGGGCCGAACAGGTTCCCGAGAAAACGGGCAGAAGAGCTAATTCCAAAAGCGGTAGCCTGCAGGTTTGGAGGTGCCAGTTTTTTAACGAGAACATTCAGTGAAGGGATCATTCCTCCGATAAATAGGCCTAGTAAAAACCTGCCTGCTAACAGGGCCTTCACATCGGTAGCCAGAACTTGAGGCAGAAAAGCAAGTGCAGCCATGAGCAAAGAGAAGATGAGAACTTTCCGCTGTCCATAGCGGTCGCCGATTCTTCCAAGGATCGGTGACCCAATCAGGTTAGCAATACCTGTTACGGCACTGATCAGCCCTACGACTAAAGTCAAATGGCTGCCATGGTAAATGGTCCTGGTGTAAAGGGTGATGATCGGCTGGATACTCATCATTGCAAGCTGGGTGATTGCAGCTGCGATAAATACAGGAAACAGGGGCTTAAGTGCTCTCCATTCGTTTTTCTTTTTGATGCTTCTTTCCTTTTTAACTGCGACATCTTCTTTAATAAAGAACATGACGACCATCCCTGCGATCAAAATAAGTCCACCTGTGACAAAAAAGACACCTTCAAATCCAAAGATCTCAGACAGAAAGCCTCCGATTAGTGGACCGATCAGTGTGCCGACAATCTGGCCAGTCTGCAGTGTGCCGAGGGATCTTCCAGCATCTTTGTCTGGTGTAACGGAAGCCTGGAGGGAAATGGACATGGAGATAAAACCGGAGAACAGACCATTGATCAGACGCAATACGAGAAGCTGTTCCGGCCCTGTCACAAGCCCCATTAACGCTGTGACAGTCCCCATCCCTATTGCAGAACGGATGAGCATTACTTTTCGTCCATATCGGTCAGCGAGTGAGCCCCATAGCGGCTGAAATAAAAAAGAAGTGATAAACTGAGCAGAAAAAATCCAACCTGTCCAATGTTCAACACTTTGAATATTTGAAACTCCAAGTTTTTCAATATATAGGGGCAAAAAGGGGATGATCAAGCTCATTCCTGCAGCGATCAGAAAATTGGCCGGCCAAAGAATCCAAAGTGATCGTTTCCAATACATTGAAGCATCATCTCTTTCATAAACGGTTTCTGCCTTTTATTTTACTCCTGTCATTTAATAAAGTGAAATTTAAGCATTATTAATTATTGAGTATTATTGATATTTTGAAGGGACACCAATCATTCCTTTTGCAATCGAAGTCTGTTATAATATTGAAGTTATCAGAGAAAAACACCTCTAGAGTTTCGCTGTTTGCAAGGGAGGAAATTGCAATGAACCAACAGGGATCGAATCCTGTGAAAGATAAAAATAAAACCTCTAAGGATTACGCCAGCTATTTTCAAACGACGTACCAGCCGCCTTCCTTAAAGGACGCTAAAAAACGCGGAAAAGAAGAAATTAAGATTGTAAAAGATTTTGTAATTGAAGAGGATTTACGAAGAATTGGAAATGGCAAGAAATTTTATATCAGGACCTATGGCTGCCAGATGAATGAGCATGATACGGAAATCATGGCCGGAATTCTCGGAGACATGGGCTATGAAGCTACGGCAGAAGTGATGGATGCCGATCTAATCCTGCTTAATACATGCGCCATCCGAGAGAACGCCGAGAATAAGGTTTTCGGTGAACTGGGACATCTCAAGCCGCTGAAAGTGGACAAACCTGATCTATTGATCGGAGTCTGCGGCTGCATGTCTCAAGAAGAATCTGTTGTCAATAAATTGTTGAAAACCTATAATCAGGTGGATATGATATTCGGTACCCATAACATCCACAGACTTCCGCAGATCGTGAAAGAAGCTTATCTTTCAAAAGAACGAGTCGTTGAAGTATGGTCCAAAGAAGGAGATATCGTTGAGAATCTTCCACGTGTGCGAAAGGGCAACATTCAGGGATGGGTCAACATCATGTACGGATGCGACAAGTTCTGTACGTACTGTATCGTTCCTTATACGCGAGGGAAGGAAAGAAGCCGCCGTCCTGAAGATATCATTGAAGAAGTAAGGCACCTTGCCCGCAACGGCTATCAGGAAGTAACTCTCTTGGGGCAAAACGTGAACGCTTACGGAAAAGACTTTGAAGATATTGAATTCGGTCTCGGTGACCTGATGGATGAGATCCGTAAGATTGACATTCCGAGGGTCCGCTTTACGACAAGTCATCCGCGGGATTTTGATGATCATCTGATTGAAGTACTCGCGAAGGGCGGAAACTTGGTCGAACATATCCACCTTCCTGTCCAGCACGGCAACAGTGACATTTTAAAGCTCATGGCGAGAAAGTATACGCGTGAACACTATCTTGAGCTTGTCGGAAAAATTAAAAAGGCCATTCCAAATGCTGCACTGACGACAGACATCATCGTCGGTTTTCCGAACGAGACAGAAGAGCAGTTTGAGGAAACGCTGTCTCTCGTAAAAGAAGTCGAGTACGATGCTGCTTATACCTTTATTTATTCACCGCGTGAAGGAACACCAGCCGCCAAGATGGCTGATAATGTGCCTTTAGAAACGAAAAAAGAAAGACTGCAGCGTTTGAATTCAATATTGAACGATATTTCGCTGCGCAAGAACCAAGCTTACCTGGACACGGTAGTTGAAGTGCTCGTTGAAGGGGAAAGCAAGAAGAATCCGGATGTATTATCAGGGCATACCACAACGAATAAAGTGGTGAACTTTAAAGGGCCGAAGCATCTCATCGGAAAGATTGTAAAAGTTCATGTTAAAGATGCGAAAACGTGGACGTTAAGCGGGGATCTACTAGAAGAAAAGGCGGGAGTGTTAGAGGGATGACTTATACAAAAAGTGATATTTTAGACAAAGCAAAAGAGCTGGCAGAAATGATTGCACAAACAGAGGAAGTTGATTTTTTCAAAAGGGCTGAGCAGCAGATCAACGAAAACGGCACCGTTTCCTTCTTGATCGCACAGATTAAAAAGCTGCAGAAAGAAGCGGTCAACCTTCAGCATTACGGGAAGCAGGAAGCCCACAAAGAAGTCGAAGAAACGATCGATAACCTGATGAAGGAAATGGACAGTATTCCGGTAGTTCAGGAGTTCAAACAATCTCAGGCTGATGTAAACGATATTTTGCAGATGGTTTCCCATACGATTTCCAATACTGTCACCGATGAGATCATCGAGTCTACAGGAGGAGACCTTTTAAAAGGAACAACAGGCTCTGCGGACGGCTGTTCAACCGGAAGCTGCGGCTGCCATTAATAGGAAGGATCAGGAGAATCTAACATTCTTCTGATCTTTTTTTGTTTGATAACCAACAGTATAAAAGAAAGTAATACAGTTACCCGTCTATGTAATTTCACGTACCGTATTTTAATAATATAAAAATTTTTAAAAATAGGTCACCATCTGGGCATCTTACATAAACTGTATTAACGGAATCATAAAAAGTTTTTTAGCACACTAGTCATTTGCCCTGCATAGGATGAAATGAAGATTGGAAGAGGAGGGATTAAGTCTATGTCAAACATAGATCAAGATCTGAATTACAGAGAGATAATTTGCAAAGCAGTATGCGGCAAGGGGCGGAAATTCTCTCAGTCAACACATACGATCACTCCAAGCCATAGACCTACGAGTATCCTTGGAAGCTGGATCATCAATCATTCATATAAAGCTTCCAGACAAAGTGATGACACGGTTGAAGTGGAAGGCCATTATGATATTAACGTCTGGTATTCATACAACAATAACACAAAGACCGAAGTTGTTACGGAAACAGTAGGGTATAAGGATTCGATCGTACTTAGTACAAGAGATGAGCATGCGACGGGAAAAGATCTTGAAATATCTGCCAGATGCATTCAGGCTCCAAACACTTTAGAAGCAACGATCTCTCCAAATGGGAGCCGCATGGTCATTCAATGTGAACGTGAATTCACCTGTGACGTAATCGGGGAGACCAAAGTATGTGTATATGTGAACCCTGATGGTGCGCTTGATGATTGGGAACAAAAAGACTGGGATTACGGACTGGATGATCAAGATGTTGAAGATATTGACCAATTTTTCATGGGTGAACTGGATGAATAACGAAACAAGGAAGAAGATATCTTCTTCCTTGCTTTTTTATGTATTAGGGGTATTGTTTTCTTGAATCCAAATCTGCATCCTATGCTATAATGAACTATTGAAAAAAGAACTTAGAAGTTAGGTGAAAGCATGGCACAATACACACCCATGATCCAGCAATATTTAAAAATAAAATCGGCTCACCGTGACGCTTTTTTATTTTTCAGGCTCGGTGATTTTTATGAAATGTTTTTTGAAGATGCGACAAGAGCGTCTCAACTGCTTGAAATCACACTGACCAGCAGGGAAGGCGGCACTTCCGAACGCATACCAATGTGCGGAGTTCCTCACCATTCTGCTGCCAATTATATTAAACAGCTCGTTGAGTCCGGCCACAAGGTGGCGATTTGCGAACAGGTAGAAGACCCTAAATCCGCAAAAGGGGTCGTGAAGCGGGAAGTCATCCAGATCATTACTCCAGGAACCGTGATGGACCATAACCTGCTTAAAGAAACCGAAAATAATTTTATTGCAGCCGTTTCATATAACGCTGAAGAATACAGCATCGTACTGAACGATCTTTCTACTGGGGAATTAAAAGGATACGTTTTTAAAGGCGATACATCTATGCTCATACAGGAGCTTCAGGCCATGCATGCAAGAGAAGTCATCATGTCATCTGAACTTTATGAACAGGTTGCTGAAACTGTTCGAATGAGATATCAGATCGTCAGTTCCATTCAGGACCAGAATGAGGTGCCAGATCCTTTTCAGCATTTAGTCCAAGAAAACGAAAGAGAGCTGCTGAAGAAAGCATGCGGACGTCTCTTTCATTATTTGCTCCATACACAAAAACGATCATTGGAGCATCTGCAGCCTTTAAGCATCCAGCATATTAACGAATTCATGAAGCTCGACAGCTTTTCCAAACGGAATCTGGAGCTTGTTGAAACAAACCGTTCAAAAGGAAAAAAAGGATCACTTCTATGGCTCCTCGACCGGACAGTGACCGGTATGGGAAGCAGGAGACTGAAACAATGGATTGAGCAGCCTCTTCTCGTCCCTGCGCTGATTGAACAGCGGCTGAATGTTGTGGAAGAGCTGATCCAGGAATTTTTTGTGCGCGAGGAACTGCGTGACAAATTAAAAAGGGTGTATGACCTGGAAAGGCTGGCGGGTAAAGTTTCGTTTGGCAATATTACAGCCCGTGACCTCATCCAATTAAAACAGACATTGGGAAGCGTACCGGGCATCAAACAGACCCTCTCGCAGTTATCCAACCCATACAGCAAAGATCTGGCAGACAAGATGGACAGCCATGAAGAACTGTATCACTATCTTGAAAGCTCTCTGCATGATGATCCTCCTCTTTCTATAAAAGAAGGCGGACTGATCAAGGATGGGTATCATGACGAACTTGATACATACCGGGATGCCAGTGTGAACGGTAAAGCATGGATCGCGTCGCTTGAACAAAGAGAAAGAAGCGAGACAGGCATAAAATCGTTAAAGATCGGTTATAACCGGATTTTTGGCTATTTTATTGAAGTTACGCGCTCGAACCTTTCTCTGATCCCCGAGGGACGCTATGAAAGAAAGCAGACACTGGCTAACGCCGAACGGTTTGTAACCCCTGATCTTAAAGAAAAAGAAAGGCTAATCCTAGAGGCTGAGGAAAAAATGGTCTCGCTCGAGTACGAGCTTTTCTTGCAGGTAAGGGAGCATGTGAAGAGCTATATTCAATCTCTGCAGCAGCTGGCTAAGCAGCTCAGTGAGATCGACGTACTTCAGGCATTTGCTGTGGTCAGTGAAGAACAAAGATATGTAAAGCCTGTCATCTCTGCTGATAACCGAGTGGCTATTGCTAACGGCCGTCATCCCGTCGTGGAAAAGGTGATGGATGCCCAGGAGTATGTTCCAAATGATATCTATTTGAATAATGAGCGGTCGATGCTTCTGATCACAGGTCCGAACATGGCCGGTAAGAGCACGTACATGCGGCAGCTTGCACTCACTTCTGTCATGATGCAGATTGGCTGTTTCGTGCCGGCAGATGATGCAGAACTTCCGCTTTTTGATCAGATTTTTACCCGAATAGGAGCCGCGGATGACCTTGTGGGCGGGCAGAGTACGTTTATGGTTGAGATGCTCGAAACAAGGTATGCCTTAAATAAAGCAACAGAGCAAAGTCTGATTTTGCTTGATGAAATCGGGAGGGGAACATCTACGTATGACGGAATGGCGCTCGCTCAGTCCATCGTAGAGTTCATTCATGACCATATTGGAGCAAAGACGCTCTTTTCGACGCATTATCATGAGTTAACGGTCCTGGAAACGCAGCTCAGCTCGTTGAAAAATGTTTATGTATCAGCGATTGAAGAACAAGGAAGGCTCGTGTTTCTTCATAAAGTGATCGACGGACAAGCTGACAAAAGCTTTGGGATACATGTTGCACAGCTTGCAGAGCTTCCTTCAGCAGTAATCGAGAGGGCTAAATTCATTTTAGAAGAATTTGAATCGGACGAGCGTTCTCCAAAAAAGGCAGCGAACAAGGCAGATACCCAGCTGAGTCTATTTATAGAAGAAAATGCTGCAGACAACATATCCAAAAAGAAACATGAAAAATCGGAAGTGGAAGAGTTTCTGAAAACGATGAACCTCTTGGAAATGACACCACTGGATGCAATGAACGCTCTGTTTCATCTGCAAAAGAAAGTGAAATAAAGGAGACGATCAAGTGGGAAAGATAATCCAACTGGACGATCACCTATCCAATAAAATCGCTGCCGGCGAGGTAGTAGAACGGCCGGCCTCTGTGGTCAAGGAACTTGTTGAGAATTCCATCGATGCGCATTCAAGCCGAATCGAGATCGAGCTTGAAGAGGGGGGCCTGTCTTTAATTCGAATCATTGACAATGGAAACGGGATCGAACCTGATGATTGTCAATTGGCATTCAGCCGGCATGCAACGAGTAAAATAAAAGAAGAACAGGATCTGTTTCAAATCCGAACGATGGGTTTTCGGGGGGAGGCGCTCCCCTCGATCGCTTCGGTTTCCCAGATGGAAATGAAAACAGGGACAGGCTCAGGCCCGGGTACGGCTCTGACGATTATGAACGGGCAGATTCAATCCGTATCTTCAACAAATTCCAGAAAAGGCACCGATATCACAGTCCGCCACCTGTTTTACAATACACCTGCAAGATTGAAGCACATGAAGACGATCAACACCGAGCTCGGCAATATAACTGACGTCATCAACCGGCTGGCACTGGGCCATCCTGAAATCTCTTTCCGGCTCAGGCATAATGGAAGGGATCTATTAAACACAAACGGAAGCGGAAACGTGCTCAATGTCATCGCTGCTGTGTATGGAATGAGTGTGGCAAGGAATATGGTTCCTGTAACTGCCAGGTCCCTCGATTATGAAATTGAAGGATACATCTCAAAGCCTGAGATTACGAGAGCATCAAGAAATTACGTTTCATTGTTCATGAACGGAAGATATATCAAGAATTACGCGGTCCAGCGTGCCGTTCAGCAGGCGTTCCATACGCTTCTTCCCATCGGCAGATACCCGCTTGTCGTCCTGTCGATCACGATGGATCCATCTATCATCGATGTGAATGTCCATCCATCAAAATTGGAAGCAAGGTTGAGCAAGGAGCCGGAACTCAACTCTTTAGTGGAAGAAGAAGTAAGGAACGTGCTGCGGAAGCTGAGGCTGATTCCCGAACCTTCGTCTTCACTTGCTGCCAGGATACCGGAGAAAGACCGTTCAGAACAAAGTACCTTCACGTTTGAGCATGGAACGCAGCCATTACCGCCATCTGAAAAGAAAGCTATGGAAAATGTGATGGATGATCATAAGAAGATAATGCTTCCAACTGAAAAAATCTCTGGTGATCCAGTGTTTACTAAGAGGATTTTAGAGGAGGAAACAGAGCTTCCAGATCAAATAAAAGAGAACCAGCATCTTATGGTGGATGAGCCGTTTTCTCTGAATCCGGCGGTTGCTCCCGAAAGTAAGGAACTCCCGGAAGAGGATTCCAGCAAAGTACCTGTAATGTATCCGATCGGCCAGATGCATGGCACATATATCATCGCTCAAAATGAAGAAGGCATGTATTTGATCGATCAGCATGCAGCACAGGAACGAATTAAATACGAATTCTTCAGAGAAAAGGTAGGACAGGTAGCTTCAGAGCTTCAGGAGCTGTTTGTTCCTATTACATTCCAGTTTACAAATAAGGAAGCCTTAATCATTAATGAAAATCTTGAAGTACTGGAAAAGGTAGGGGTCTTTCTCGAGCCGTTCGGCCAAACAACGTATATCGTGAGAGCACATCCTCAATGGTTTCCAGCAGGGCATGAGAAAGAAAGCATCGAAGAAATCATAGAACAGGTATTGGCAGAAAAGCAGGCTGATATCAAAAAGTTAAGAGAAAAAGCCGCCATTATGATGTCGTGCAAAGGATCGATTAAAGCTAACCATCATTTGCGCAGCGATGAGATCTTCATGCTGCTTGAAACACTTAGAAAAAGCGAAGATCCTTACACCTGCCCCCATGGCCGGCCGATTATCGTCCATTTTTCGACGTATGAGATGGAAAAGATGTTTAAAAGAGTTATGTGATCGTAAAAACGGTGTCCTTTTAGAAGGCCGCCGTTTTTTATTCCTTTCCTTTTTGGATTTTTCCGCATGTTCGCGTTATGATAAAGATATCAATTTAAAAATAAAACAAAGGGTATGATAGGAGTTTTTATGAAAGAAAGATTATTCGTGATTGTCGGTCCGACGGCTGTCGGCAAAACGAAAACAGGTATCGAACTCGCCAAAGCGTTTGATGGTGAGATCATCAGCGGTGATTCCATGCAGATCTATCGCAGTATGGACATAGGCACAGCAAAAATCTCAAAAGAGGAAATGGAAGGAATTCCTCATCATCTGATTGATATTAAAGATCCATGTGATTCATTTTCAGCAGCTGAGTTTCAGGAGCTGGCCAGAACAAGCATTTCTGATATTAACAAAAGAGGAAAAGTACCGATTATCGTTGGTGGTACCGGATTATATATCCGTTCGGTCACACATCAGTATGAATTCTCATCGGCTCCCGGGGATGAAAGCTACCGCCAGGAACTGGAAGAGCTTGCAAGGGAGAAAGGCGAGGTGCATGTTCATGCTCTCCTCGAAAAGAACGACCCTAAAAGTGCAGGAAAAATCCACCCTAACAATATAAGAAGAGTAATCCGGGCTCTTGAAATCTATCATAGCACTGGCAAGACGATGTCTGATACGCTCGCAGAACAGCAAACACACGAGGAATCACCGTACGAACTTGTTTTGATTGGATTATCGATGGAGCGTGAACTGCTGTATGAGCGGATCAATCAGAGGGTGGATGAGATGGTAGCATCAGGATTGGTGGAAGAGGCCCATCGTTTATATTCAGAGGGAGTGCATGATTGCCAATCCGTCCAAGCCATCGGGTATAAAGAAATTTACGAGTATCTTGAAGGCAGGCTGACGTTGGATGAAGCGGTCGAACTTCTTAAGCGGAACTCCAGACGATATGCCAAGCGGCAGTATACCTGGTTCAGGAATCAGATGGACATCGAATGGTTTGATATGTCATCACTAAACTTTTATGATAATTTTAAAGAAATCAGATTATTTGTAGAAGGAAAATTAAAGAACCTGTCGAATGATTATTCTAATGGCTAATGAGGAGGACTGTATACATGAAGCAAGCGATCAATATCCAGGATCAGTATTTAAACCAATTACGACGTGAAAACATCTATGTGACTGTATATTTACTGAATGGCTTTCAACTAAAAGGACTGGTGAAAGGGTTCGATAATTTTACGGTCATCCTGGAATCAGATGGGAAGCAGCACTTAATATACAAGCATGCCATCTCAACTTTTACGCCTCATCGTCCGGTCGAGCTGCCGGCTGAAAATTAATACATAGGTTTGTTGGGAAGTAAAAGAAAAACCTTGCTGGGTTCACTCAGCAAGGTTTTTCTCTTATGTCTTCGAAACGGATTGCAGATATTTATAATAGCGTTCGAGGCTTAAAGAGGACTTGAACCCAAATTTTTCTTTGATCTGTTCGGGTTCTTTCTCCGTTTGAAGTTCACGAAGTATGCAAGTTCGTCTCATGTGCTGTGCGGAGATGCCTTTTCGCAACCCAGACCTTTTGATTTCAAGACGGATCATTTTTTGTACAGCGATCTCAGTCAGCGGTTTGGGTGAATTGGTCTTGTAGACCCAGCGGTAGGTTCCACGCTGGTAATCAAAGGCGGCAAAGAACGAATCATTGGAATACCAGGCAGGACGAACCGCAGCAGGGATCGTTTCGTAATAAGAATAAAGAAACGCTTGATCCTCTCGTTCTATCCTTATTTTTCGGGGGAGGCTCGTTTCAGAAGGTACTTGTATGATACCCTTTGTAAAATTGATGTGTCTCATCTTCAAGGATGTCAATTCAAGTAATGTCAGGCCATAACGAGAAAGAAGAATGACGATGGAAAGGTTGCGGCTGATCAGAAGATGCCGGTATTTTTGTTGATTCTCCGTCAGTCCTTCATACGATTTAATGACCTCAAAGAGTTTGTCCAATTCCTCGGAAGAAATAAAGTCCTCATCTGTAAAATCAGTTTCCTCCCCAATCCCAAGATCCACTCCGTTTACCGGATTGTAGGCAAGTTTGCCGAGCGTAATCTGAAACTGTACAAGCTGTTTTAACACCGTCAATACCCGGCGCAATGTTCGAAGCGAATAATTTCTTTCATGTATCAAAAAGTCAAAATAGGACTGATAGTCTTCTGTTCGCAGAGATTGGAATACAGAAAAGCTGTCCTCCTCTTTAACGACTCTCATCCACGCTAAAAAGTCGTTCAGATCGTAAAAATAGCGCCTGATGGTACTTTCCTGTCTGCCTTTCTTCTCCAAGGTCTCTAAATACACTGCCGAATAGCTGGGCAAGGAATCGATTAGCGGAAACATGGTTACCTCCGTTTGGCGTTTTTGTTTAATTATACCAACTTCCACGTAGTGAAGCACTTTTAAATCCAAATGAATATTTGGACCGTTAAGTTTGAACACTAACCTTATTGATGAGAAAAAGAGAGGGTTATTTCCATGAAACGATATGTATTGGCTGCAGCGGCTGTACTTTGGATATCCGGCTGTTCGCAGAACGAACTGGATCTCGATAAAGAAAAGAGCTATAAAGCTCCTACGAAAGTCAACATGAAGAACTTGCCCAACTCCCAGAATGATGCCCCGAACGTAAATGAAAAAAATTATGAATCAAAAAATGCAAAAGAAATTTCGGATTTGGCAGAGACGGTACCTGGGGTCAAAAATGCAGATGTAATTGTGAGCGGGATTTATACGTTGGTAGGCATCACACCGGAGCATCACCTTACAAAGGGAAAAAGTGATCATCTGAGGTTGAGGGTTTATCAGACCATTAAAGGAAATGAACATGGAAAAAACGCAGCCATCACGACCGCCCCTTCATTGATCAGGGAAATGAGGGCGATTCAAAGAAAGATCGACGCAGGTGACAATCTTTATACGGATGATGTTTATAATAAATTAGGAATACTGATTGGTAAAATTACCCCAGTTTCAAATCAGGCGAAACGGAATTATCAGAAAGACCTCGACCGAACGAAACAAAATAATATGGGCAGGCAGATCTACGAATAGATTATTTCCCGGATAAGCGCAGGAACTGACAAAAAACCGCTTGATTATTGCATATCTGCAGATCGTTCGAAAACACAAACCCAAAAAAACCACCCATTATCGAATGAGTGGTTTTTTGCGTTATTTATGCCTGAGCTTCGAGGGTCAGATCGTTTTCATCATCATTTTTCGTTCCTTGCGGTTTGAACTTGCCGGCAAGGTAACTTGCGATCGTAATTGTAACGATGGAGTAGAGTGCATGTACAAAGCCGACCATTAAAGATGCAGAAATAACAATAATAAAGTCGGTCAGAAATAATGTTTTCCCGCGGTTGATTGAAAGATGCTGATCCATATAGACAGCCAAAATATGAATGCCGCCAAGTGATGCACCATTGTTCAACACGAGCACGACTCCTGTTCCGATAATCAGTCCTGAAACAATCGCAATGAGAAGAGGATGCATTCCAGGAGAGGGAGCAATCTTAAGAAATTCATTGATCAATGAAATCAGCGAGATACAGAGAAGTGTATACACCGAAAAGGAAATCCCCAGCCTTTTTACAGATAAAATAAAGAAAGGGAGATTGATCACGAAAAACCAGACACCCCATGAAATACCGGTCGAGAAGGTCAGCAGGGTGGAAATCCCCGCTGTTCCACCAAATGTCAGGTGGGAAACGGTAAGAAGTTTAGTTCCGAAAGCGGTTAAGAACAGCCCCATAAGAACTAAAAGGGCTTTTTTCAAAAAATACATATTCATCGTTCCTTTTTATGCAGCTATTTTCAAGAATAAGGCAGCAAGAAAAAATAGTCAATACATAAATTTGATTAAATATACATTTAATATTCTGAAAATATGATTTATTAGACGATTTAGATAACTTATTTTGAATAAATATTCATGTTTATTAATAAAGATTAATATTGCGACCCGAGAGTAAGCCCGTATAATTGAAACTCTTGAGAATACATTAGAATGAGGGCTAATCGATGGGCATTTGTCACCATAAATAATGTCATGAGTATAATAATCCTAGACAGCTAAAGAGAGGTGAATCTCTTGCATGATTCCATGACATTTAAAAAGAAGACGCAAATTAATATTATTCTGAACCAAAATAATGAAAGAGATCGTGTTGAAGAAGAAGCGAGTCCTTCTGCGAAAGAAAGACAGCTTGAAAAGCACCTTCCATTAAAGAAGATGGAGCAGGAAATGGCATCGCTCGTTGGAATGGAAGAGTTAAAAGGCTTTATTAAAGAAATTTATGCCTGGCTTTATGTGAATAAATGCAGAGCGGAACAAGGACTGAAAGTGGAAAAACAAGTGCTTCATATGATGTTTAAAGGAAATCCAGGTACCGGGAAAACGACGGTTGCACGGATGCTCGGAAACCTTTTTCATGAGATGAATGTTTTGTCAAAAGGACATCTGATTGAAGTAGAGCGAGCAGATCTTGTGGGAGAATATATCGGCCACACTGCGCAAAAAACACGAGAGCTCCTAAAGAAAGCTATGGGGGGCATCCTTTTTATTGATGAAGCCTATTCACTGGCACGCGGCGGAGAAAAAGATTTTGGGAAAGAAGCCATTGATACGCTTGTCAAAGCAATGGAGGATCAGCAGCATGATTTTATTCTTATCCTTGCGGGTTATTCAGGGGAAATGGATCGTTTTCTTAAATTGAATCCTGGTCTGCCGTCAAGATTTCCCATTATGGTTTCCTTTCCCGACTATTCCGTCGATGAACTAATGGAAATCTCAAGAAAGATGGTAGCTGAGCGTCAATATATCATGGCGAAAGATTCAGAATGGAAGCTCCGGCAGCATCTTCAGCGGGTTTGTGCAGCTGGAGAGAAATCCTTCAGCAACGGCAGATATATCCGGAATATCATTGAAAAAGCCGTCAGGAAACAATCAGTTCGTTTACTGAGAGAAGAGAGGACAGATAAGAAGTCATTGATGAGTCTGATCGCTGATGACCTTCATCTGGAAGAAAAACATGGAATTTGATATGATAGCTATATAATGAATAGGAAAGCAGGTAGGTTATTTGGAAGAAATCAAGCATTCTCATCTAGAGAAAGCCATCCTCGTTGGCTGCCAGTTACCAGGGCAAACCGACGAGCGATTTTTTTATTCAATGGAAGAGCTGGAGTCGTTGACAAAAACGGCTCAGGGACAAGCTATCGTTTCTGTTACCCAGAAGCGGGAGCGATATGATTCTGCTACATTTATAGGCAAAGGTAAAATTGAAGAGATACTGGCGCTCGAAGAGGAACTGGAGCCGGATCTGATTATTTTTAATGACGAACTGACACCTGCGCAGAACAGAAATCTCTCCCGCTTTTTTGACGCAAGGATCATTGACCGAACTCAGCTCATCCTTGATATTTTTGCAACACGCGCACGGTCAAGAGAAGGAAAACTTCAGGTTGAACTTGCACAGCTGCAATATATTCTTCCTAGGCTGGCGGGTATCGGGGTTTCTTTGTCACGCCTTGGTGCAGGTATTGGTACAAGAGGCCCAGGGGAAACCAAACTTGAAAAAGACAGAAGGCACATCCGGTCCAGGATCACTGAGATCAAACGCCAGCTCGCAGATATCGTCAGCCATCGTGGACGGTACAGAGAAAGAAGAAAAGAAAATCAGGCGATCCAGGCAGCGCTGGTCGGCTATACGAATGCAGGCAAGTCCACCATTTTCAATGGGCTAACCTCTGCAGACAGCTATGAAGAAAATTTACTGTTTGCCACATTGGATCCCCTGACAAGAAAAATGAGGCTGCCAGCAGGTCTCCAGGTGCTTGTGACAGATACGGTCGGTTTTATACAGGACCTTCCCACATCCCTGATTGCAGCATTTCGATCAACGCTTGAAGAGGTAAAGGAAGCAGACGTTCTCATTCATGTCATTGACGGCTCAAGCGAAGACCGTGATCAGCATGAATCCACAGTACTTTCCATTTTGAAGGATCTTGACGCTGCCTCCATTCCGATGATTACAGTCTACAATAAAAAAGATCAGTTTAAAGAAGGTTTCATACCCGCAACAGCTTCTGTCTCCATCTCGGCTTTTCAACAAGAGGATCTGCTTCTTTTAAAAGATGTGATCGAAACCGAAGTGAAGAAGCAGCTGGAATACTATCATATTTTTGTTCCTGCAGCAGAAGGCAGAAAGCTGTCGATGCTGAAAAACAACACCATCCTGCTGGAACAGGTTTTCATTGAAGATACACAAAGCTACGAATGCAGAGGCTATGCCCTGCCGTCCATGAAATTACAATAAAAGGAGCACCTTATGTTTTCACAGTTTCAAAACGGAGATCGACTACAAAAATTAGCACAAGAGACGGAGAAAAAGATCCGGTCCCAGCATGACACCATTCAGCAGAGAGCTGAATTTAATCAGTTAAAAGTGTTAAAAAGCTTTCGTGATCATCAGGTAAGTGATTTTCATTTTACCCCGTCAACAGGGTATGGCTATGATGATGCTGGCCGCGATACGCTCGAAAAGGTGTATGCTCAAGTGTTTGGTGCAGAAGCAGCCCTTGTAAGGCCGCAGATCATTTCAGGAACACATGCCATTTCTCTTTCATTGTTCGGAGTGCTTCTTCCTGGTGACGAGCTGCTGTACATCACAGGAAAACCTTACGATACTCTTGAAGAAATTGTAGGGATACGCGGAAAAGGGACAGGGTCGCTTAAAGAGTATGGCATTACCTATTCCCATACAGACCTTTCCCCAGCGGGAAGGCCTGATTTCAACGCCATCTCAAAGGCCATCCACAGCAAAACGAAAATGATCGGCATTCAGCGCTCAAAAGGTTACGCAGACAGGCCGTCATTTACTATAGAAGAAATCGGTGAAATGATTTCCTATGTGAAGGAAATCAAACCAGATGTCATCGTGTTTGTTGATAATTGCTATGGTGAATTTGTAGAAGAAAAAGAACCATGCGAAGTCGGAGCTGATCTGATCGCAGGTTCACTCATTAAAAACCCTGGAGGCGGACTCGCCAAAACAGGCGGGTATATCGCCGGCAAGAAAGAACTCGTCGAAAGGTGTTCCTATCGTTTGACTTCGCCTGGCATCGGTGCAGAAGCAGGTGCTTCCCTATACAGTCTTCTCGAAATGTACCAAGGATTCTTTTTAGCACCTCACGTTACAGCACAGGCCTTAAAAGGTGCGGTGTTTACAGCTGCTTTTCTTGAAAGCCTGGGAATGTCAACCAATCCATCATGGGATGCAAAACGGACAGACCTGATCCAATCCGTCAAATTAGAAGATAAAAAACGGATGATCGCTTTTTGCCAGGCGATTCAGCTCGTTTCTCCTGTGAATGCCCATGCGGTTCCTTATCCGGCATACATGCCGGGCTATGAGGATGATGTCATCATGGCAGCTGGTACATTTATACAGGGAGCAAGCATTGAACTGACAGCTGACGGACCGATCCGTCCGCCATATATTGCTTTTGTGCAGGGCGGACTGACATACGAACATGTCAAGATTGCTATACTAACCGCTGCAGACCATTTGATACAGGAGAATTTAATCTAATTTTAAAGGTGAAAATAACCGGTATACGAATGCCGGATATTTTTTATGTTATTTTTTCTGACATAAGGTTGACATGTGAGGTTTTGTAACATAAGATAAAAGTAGTTGGAAGGAGGGCTTATGATGATGAATGATGATACGAGAAGGAATCAACCTTTATTTCCGATCAGTATTGTTATGAAACTGACTGAATTATCTGCCCGGCAAATTCGATATTACGAAGAACATGAATTGATTCATCCGGCCCGTACCGACGGAAACCGGAGAATGTTTTCTTTCAACGATGTGGATATACTGCTGGAGATCAAAACTCTGATCGAACAGGGAGTTAACCTGGCTGGCATCAAACGAGTTTTTGAACTCAACCGACAAGCCGTTAACATACTGAAAGATGAGGTTAAGAACGAGCAAATGTCTGAAGCAGCACTGCATCGCCGTTTAAAACGGGAGCTTATGCATGCAGGGCGTCTTGGCAAAACTTCATTGATTCAAGGGGAATTATCCCGCTTTTTCCACTAATCTTAAAAAAGAATGCTGTATTCAATTACTAAGGAGGAGTAACAAGTGGCTAAATTTACTAAAGAAAACATCATGCAAATCGCTAAAGATGAAAACGTACGTTTCATTCGCCTTCAGTTTACCGATCTATTAGGTGTCATTAAAAACGTTGAAATTCCTGTAGGACAATTGGAAAAAGCATTAGACAATAAGATGATGTTTGACGGTTCTTCCATTGAAGGATTTGTTCGTATCGAAGAATCAGATATGCTTTTATATCCTGATCTGGATACATGGGTTGTTTTCCCTTGGACATCTGAAAAAGGAAAAGTAGCACGTATGATCTGTGACATCTACAATCCAGATGGCACTCCATTTTCCGGAGACCCTCGCGGAATCCTAAAAAAAGTATTAAAAGAAATGGAAGACCTTGGTTTCACTGACTTTAACATTGGGCCAGAACCGGAATTCTTCCTCTTTAAAAACGATGAAAAGGGCGAGCCTACACTCGAACTAAACGATAAAGGCGGATATTTTGACCTTGCGCCGACTGACCTTGGCGAAAACTGCCGCCGTGACATCGTTCTAGAGCTAGAAGACATGGGCTTTGAAATCGAAGCTTCCCACCATGAAGTAGCTCCTGGACAGCATGAAATCGACTTTAAATATGCAGATGCAATCACTACTTGTGACAACATCCAGACGTTTAAACTCGTTGTTAAAACCATTGCACGCAAACACGGCCTTCATGCGACGTTTATGGCAAAACCGCTATTCGGCGTAAACGGTTCCGGTATGCATGCGAACATGTCCTTGTTTAAGGATGGAGACAATTCGTTCTTTAATCCGTCCAATGAAACAGGACTAAGTGAAACAGCGATGCAGTTCCTGGCAGGGATTTTAAAGCACGCACAAGATTTCACAGCGATCACTAACCCGACAGTTAACTCATACAAGCGGTTGGTTCCTGGATATGAAGCTCCTTGTTATGTAGCGTGGTCTATGCAAAACCGCAGCCCGCTTATCCGAATTCCGGCTTCCCGCGGACTAAGCACACGTGTAGAAGTCCGTAGTGTAGACCCAACAGCAAACCCATACCTTGCGATGGCCGTATTGCTGGCTTCCGGTCTTGACGGAATCAAAAACAAGCTGCAAACTCCAGAACCGGTTGACCGCAACATCTATGTGATGGATAAAGAAGAGCGCGAAGCAGAAGGAATTAAAGATCTTCCTGCTACATTAAAAGAAGCGGTCGACCGCTTAAAGAAAAGCGAAGTGCTGATTAAAGCCCTTGGGGAACATGCGGCTGAGCACTTTGTTGAAGCGAAAGAAATCGAATGGGATATGTTCCGCACACAAGTTCATCCTTGGGAAAGAGAACAATATCTATCCATGTATTAAGATTCAAAACCCTTGACACCATTGGTGTTGAGGGTTTTTTGTTTGATGTTTTGGTGATAAGTATGATTTATTATTAAATTTTTTCGAAATGAATAGAGAAATAAAAACATTAGAAGAGGTAAAATATAGCTAATTAGTTCTATGAAAGGAGGCGGATTTGGATTATCAGCAGTGATAAATATTCCTCCTTCTGTACTCCCCAACATTCCATTGAAAATTCCGTAACAAACATTTAATCCCCAATGAATACCTGTATCTGCCCATATCGAACGTGTACGATAAAAAGCATAAGTTAAAGATAAACCCAAAACAAGAGAAAACAATGTATTTGATAAACTAAACCCTTCATTCCAACTATCATCCAGTGCATACAATAGGACAGATATAAGAAAAATCCATTTTTCATTTATTTTATCTCTCAAATGACCAAATACATATCCTCTAACGATAATGTCGTTTAAAAAAGAACCGATAAAAAATGTAAAAAAAACAAAGAAGAATGACATTAATGATTCAGTTAAATTTTTAACTTCGACAATTCGAAGAGAACTTCTAAAAACAACTAACCTGTCACATGGGGCTGGTTTCAGGGAGGTTTTCGAGATACCACTTATTGAGGATAACTGGAGTCTTGGAAAAATAAAAAACTGTTCCTAGATCCAGAAACCGGACAGAAATCAACAATCTTTAACGCTTTCTTAACGCGGACTTAATAACTGAAGACTAAAATGGATAGGGTATACAATTCATCTAGAGAGGAGTAAAACAACTATGCCAAAGGTACACACTCTATATAAAAGTCTAATAGCCATACCCATTATAGCTTCAACGATGATTCCTTCAACTACTATGGACAAGTCAGCAATTGGTGGCGTTGTGCACGCACAAACTCAAACCTTTAGCACTCAGACAGAAACGAATAAATTGCCATTGGGCTCTCCTGATCTGCAGGAAACGAGAAAAACAGTGGAAGTAGCACCGGGGGTTACTCAGACCGATATCAAACGGGGTACTAGGTCTGATTCAGATGTCTATACAGTAGATGTGAAATTTGTTAAAACACATGATGAGGCCGAAAAGTTGTCAGGCAAGCTCACTTCCCAGGGCTATCATCCACGGATAGAGACAATATCCAACCGGCCTGCCGACGATAATGAACAAGGTCCTCTTGGCTACCTTGTACGAGTTGGATCCTATACGACAGAAGACAATGCCAAAGCCATGCAGCAAAAGCTAGAAGCTGATGGATATACAGGGCTTAAAACAGTCTATACAGGCGAAGACGGAAAATCAACCACCGGTCCATGGAACGTGAACATTCTTGAGGTTGATCCCGATCAATATAAAGGGCACCTAAGTCCAGCATTGTCTAATGATGTGGTAACCGGAAAAGAGACGGTTACCAGTTTGGGCCAACGCCATCATGCGATTGCAGGAATAAATGGCGGATATTTCGTCATGGCAGACAGTGACGGTACACCAGGAGATCTTGCGGGTATATCCATGATTGGCGGGGAACTCATAAGCGAGGCAGTAAATAACCGCTCAAGTCTTATCATCCCTTCATCATCAGGACAAGATGCATCGATTTCTTCCATTTCCTCCAAGCAAACGGCCGTCTCTTCAGATGGCATTAGCCGTGAGGTTGATGGATTAAACCGGAAGCCAGGCCAGATCCGCGGCTGTGGAGGTGTAGGCGGAGACGCACCTACAGAACTGCCAAAACACGATTTTACGTGTACAGATGGAAGTGAGTTAATTCAGTATACTTCTTCATATGGAGAAACAGCCGATTCCGGAGTGGGAGCAGAAGCTGTTTTAGACGCTGCTGGAAAAGTAGTCCAGGTCCGCTACAGCCGGGGAGGAACGATTCCAAAAGAAGGCTCAGTATTGGCTGGAACGGGTGAGGCAGCATCTTGGCTTCAAAAACATGCCAAAGCAGGAATGAAAATATCGGTTAACAAAAACATAAATGAGGATGGTCAACCGTTAAAAGTGGAAGACTCCACTGAGCTGATCAACGGCGGCCCGCGTTTATTAAAAGGAGGAGAGGTAAGCCTAAATCCGGTGGAAGAAGGGTTCCATATGAAGGACAATCCTGAATTTTATTACAGATTTGGAGAACGCAGAAATCCGCGGACACTTGCAGGAATTAAACCAAATGGAAACCTGCTGTTTGTTACCATTGATGGGCATGAACCCGGCTGGAGTGTAGGAGCTAATTTTAATGAAAGTGCCGCTGTAATAAAATCACTTGGCGCAAAAGACGCGCTAAATTTAGATGGCGGTGGTTCAACCACAATGACTGTCGGCAACAAACTCAAAAACAGGCCTTCAGATCCAACAGGAGAACGTCCAATTGGAGATGCGATTCTTTTACTTCCATAATAATAATTAAAGCTGCGGGATTAACCCATAAGAGGCTGACTCATAAAGTGCAAGCACCATATTTATACACCATATATAGTTGTGTTCTTCATTCATAAAAGAACACTATAGTGTGTAGAGGTGCCTTGCGCTTTTGCCTTTGAGTCAGCCTCTTTGTGAAAAGGGAATGCGAAGTTAATAAACAACCATATAGAGGCAGTGTATTCAACTAGTTTATCCCTTTTCACCTAACCGTTAAGTATTTAGAAAATTACATAGGATATGTTCCGCACACAAGTTCACCCATGGGAAAGAGAACAATGCCTGTCTAAGTATGAAGTTTCAAAACCCTTATCACTTTCGGTGGTAGGGGTTTTGTTCCTATTTAATATAAAACATCCAGTTACTTTATGGGAGGTAAATTTGCGGCTGTTCTTCTCACAGATATTTTTGATTTACGATTGACAAGATATATGCTGGCAATGATCAGGAGTAATCCGATTAAAAGTGTGTTGGTGAACGGCTCATCCAAAAATAAGATACCAATTAAAATTGAGATGATCGGCACGAGAAAATTAAAAGAAGCAATCATGCTTGCATTTCCTCTAGAGAGCAAATGGAAGTAGATCAACCACGCAATGGCTACAGAAAATAAAGCTAAAAACAACATGGTCAGAACAAAGGGAAAACTCCATGTAATGCTGGACCATTTCTCTACTCCGCTGCCTGCTCCTGTCATGATCAGTCCGCCAATAATACTTTGAATGGTAATCAGCCAGATCCCATCGACTTTTGTGCTGATTGATTTCATATAAACGGTACCGATTGCCCAGCTTAAAGCAGTACAGACCCCGAGCAGCAGGCCAAAGAGAGAAATATGAGAAGATAATCCTCCAAGGCTGACGGTAGCCACTCCGGCAAAACCAAGAATCAAACCTGTAAGTTTACGTGCTGTCATGGTTTCTCCCATCCAAAACCACGCAATAATACCAATCAGCACAGGTTGTAAATAAACAATGACACTAAATAATCCTGCTGGCATAAACTTCAGTCCAATGGTTTGCAGGCCATAGAACAAGACCGAATTAAACAGACTGGAGAAAAAGTACATCTTCCAGTTTCTGTTAAGGTCCATTTTTTTATATCGTGGCAAAGCAAAAAGAAACAATAGAATTCCGGCTCCAAGTGATCGGAAACCCGATAAGAGTACAGGAGGGCAATAATGAAGTGCTACCTTGGAAATCGGCCAGGTAAGGCCCCATATCAATACTAGAATAGCAATGAAAACGATGTTTAATAAGGGGACTGAATGATGTTTCATCGTAGATCCTTCCTTAAAGTTTGACGTGAAAGGTGAGTAAGTTAAATATATCTAGTAGATATGCTGATTAAAAGATATATGAAAATTTTTATTTTCCAATTAGACCAACTTGACGGAAACAATGATTCATTGTTCTACTATTGAATCAGCTGCAGAGACATGAAGAAGACACAGCCAAATAATGCAGTGTCTTTCGTTACGCAGTTATTAAATTGAAAAGGGATATTTCTGATGGATGACCTGAAGAAAAGCAGAGACATTTCTGTTTTCCTGGACAATGGGCGAATAAAGGTAGGAAAATTTTCGGTTAAAGAAGTAATTCTGGATTTTTATAATAGACAGGTTGCCGTACTTTACATCCCGTTCGATCACGCTGCCGGAAAGCAGTGACAGCCCCAGCCCATGAATGACGGACTCTTTAATGCCTTGATTGGAGCTGATCGTCAGCAGAGACTTTGTTTTCAAACCATTGGATCTGATGACATGATTAAGATAATCACGAGTTCCGGATCCCGTTTCCCTTGATACCCATTGCTGATTTTGCAGATCATCTATGGTCACTTTGTCCTTGGAGGCAAGGGGGTGGCTTGGGGAAGAAACGATAAAAAGTTCATCACTCATAAATGGATGGACAGAAAGCTCCTTTTCGTTTGTTTGCCCTTCAATCAATCCAACATCCACTTTGTAGTTGCGCACGGATCCAACGATTTCTTCCGTATTTCCAATCAGCACTTGCAGCTGAAGCTCTTTGTGTTGTTTTTGCAGCGCATAAAGAAGTGAGGGGAGGATATATTCTCCGATTGTAAAACTGGCCCCAATCTTCAGCTCACCTTTAATCGTTGTATGGTGCTCTCCAATCTCCTGCCGGGCTTGTTCGTAAATCGTAAGGATCAGTTTTGCCCGGTCATATAATATCTCACCTGTAGGCGTAATTTGCAGAAACTTGGGTGAGCGGAGAAAAAGCTTGGTTTGAAACTCTTTTTCCAGATTTTTAATATGCAAACTGACACTCGGCTGAGACATCCGAAGAAGTTCTGCTGTTTTTGTAAAATTTTTTACCTCGGCCAGGGTGACGAACGTTTTTAATGCATCAAAATACATTTTTTAAAACATCCTTTATGATTAGTAATCTTAATGATAACGATAATTAATATGTATTTTACTAATGTTTTGTACTGAGGTAAAGTAGAGGATATAAATTTTTTAAGGGTTCTGACTATTTTTAAGATTAAAACCGAGTTAATGGATAGAAATAATTTAGTCTTAACCTAGAGGGAAACTTTTAAAGTGAAATGACGGAAAATAAAGTTTTATATTTCAATGTGAGGTGTTATCATTGCAACTTCAGGCAACAAACAGTCCATTCGATCAGGAGCAAGCTGAGCTCCTTAACAAGCTGATACCGACGTTAACTGAAGCACAAAAGCTTTGGCTTTCGGGTTACTTAGCGGCTTCTCAGTCACTTGCAGCACCAAGGGGACCAGCAGCTGTTGTAAAGCACGGCTCCATTTTGCCCGTTTCTAAAGAAGTAACCATCCTTTACGGATCTCAAACCGGGAATGCTCAAGGCATTGCGGATAACAGCAGTAAAGCTCTCAAAGAGAAAGGTTATGAGGTAACGGTTTCTTCCATGAGTGACTTTAAACCGAATCAGCTAAAGAAACTCAAAAACCTGCTGATCATTGTTAGTACACATGGAGAAGGAGATCCGCCGGATAATGCGATTTCGTTCCATGAATTTGTCCATGGCAAAAGAGCTCCAAAACTAGAAGATCTTCGTTTTTCAGTCCTGTCACTAGGTGACAGTTCCTACGAGTTTTTCTGTCAGACGGGCAAAGATTTTGATAAGGTCCTGGAAGAGCTTGGGGGTAAACGCCTGACACCGCGTGTGGATTGCGATCTCGATTATGATGAGCCGGCAGCAGAATGGCTTTCAAAAGTAATATTAGGCTTAAATGAGGCACAAGGAGAGACTGCAAGTGAAGCTTTTCAAGAGGCTTCAGCAACCCTAGCCGAAGAGGCAACGTATTCCCGGACCAATCCATTTCATGCAGAGGTCCTGGAAAATATTAATTTGAACGGACGCGGCTCGAATAAGGAGACCCGCCATTTAGAACTTTCGCTTGAAGGGTCGAATCTATCTTTTGAACCGGGTGACAGTCTTGGAATCTACCCTGAAAATGATCCGGAACTGGTTGATTTGCTTCTTGAGGAATTACATTGGAATCCTGAAGAAATTGTAACAGTGAACAAGCAGGGTGATGTGGCAGCTCTGAAGCAGGCGCTTATCGCCAATTTTGAAATTACAGTTTTAACAAAGCCGCTGCTTCAGCAGGCAGCACAGTTAACTGAAAATGAAAGACTGCATGAACTAATGTCTGCTGGGCATGAGAGCGAGCTGAAAAGTTATCTTTCAGGCCGTGATCTTCTGGATCTCGTTCATGACTTTGGCCCATGGGCCGTTTCACCACAGGACTTTGTCAACATTTTACGTAAAATGCCAGCTCGTTTGTATTCGATTGCTTCGAGCCTGAATGCCAATCCGGACGAGGTTCATCTAACCATCGGCGCTTTGCGTTATGAATCCTTCGGACGCAGCCGCAGCGGCGTTTGTTCCATTTTATGTGCTGAACGGCTGGAGCCAGGGCACACACTTCCAGTTTACATTCAGCACAATCAGAATTTTAAACTGCCAGCGAACGGTGAAACACCGATCATTATGGTAGGACCTGGAACAGGAGTAGCGCCTTTCCGGGCGTTCATGCAAGAACGTGAGGAAACAGGTGCACTAGGGAAATCATGGATGTTCTTTGGAGAACAGCATTTTGTCACTGATTTCCTTTACCAGACAGAATGGCAAAAGTGGCTGGAGAATGGGGTGCTGACAAAAATGGATGTGGCGTTTTCCCGTGACACCGAGGAAAAAGTATATGTACAGCATCGTCTGCTTGAACACAGTAAAGAACTCTTCCATTGGTTAGAAGAAGGTGCTGTTTTATATATCTGCGGAGATGAGAAAAACATGGCCCATGATGTTCATCAGACACTGATCGGAATCATTGAAAATGAAGGCAGCATGACCCATGAACAAGCGGAAGAGTACGTGGCCCGCATGCAGAAGGAAAAACGTTATCAGCGTGACGTGTATTGACCGGCAACAGAAAGGAGTTTAAACAGATGTCAAACCCATTATTAAAAGCACCGGAAGGCAAACCGAGTGATGTGGAACGCATAAAAGAAGAGAGTAATTATTTACGAGGTACGCTGAAGGAAGTGATGCTTGACCGGATCAGTGCAGGTATCCCGGATGATGATAACCGCCTCATGAAGCATCATGGCAGCTATTTGCAGGACGACAGAGACCTTCGTACGGAGCGGCAGAAACAAAAGCTTGAACCAGCTTATCAGTTCATGCTCCGTGCAAGATTGCCAGGGGGAGTCGTGACGCCTTCTCAATGGCTGGTTTTGGATCAGCTGGGCAACAAGTATGGTAATGGAACATTAAAATTAACCACACGACAGACGTTTCAAATGCACGGCATTTTAAAATGGAACATGAAAAGGACCATTCAGGAGATCCATGCATCAATGCTCGATACGATTGCAGCTTGCGGTGACGTAAACCGTAATGTGATGTGCATCTCCAATCCTTATCAATCAGAAGTTCATTCTGAAGTGTATGAATGGTCCAAAAAACTCAGTAATTATCTCTTGCCAAGAACGAGAGCGTACCACGAGGTTTGGCTGGATGAAGAAAAAGTAGCAGGCACTCCAGAAACGGAAGAAGTTGAACCGATGTACGGACCGCTTTACTTGCCGCGTAAATTTAAAATCGGCATTGCAGTTCCACCCTCCAATGATATTGATGTCTTTTCACAGGACCTCGGTTTAATCGCCGTCGTAGAAGATGGGAAGCTAATTGGATTTAATGTGTCCATTGGTGGAGGCATGGGAATGTCACATGGAGATAAAGCAACCTATCCGCAGTTGTCAAAAGTGATTGGGTTTTGCGCACCGGACCAGGTTCTTGAGGTGGCTGAAAAAGTCATTACCATTCAGAGAGATTATGGAAACCGTTCACAGCGTAAAAACGCCCGCTTCAAATATACAGTCGACCGGTTAGGTCTTCAAACCGTTAAAGAAGAGCTGGAAAACCGTTTAGGCTGGAGTCTGGATGTAGCGAAAGACTTTTCATTTGAAGATAATGGAGACCGGTATGGCTGGGTACAGGGTGTGCAGGAGAATTGGCATTTTACTCTGTTTGTTGAAGGCGGCCGTATCGCGGATTTTGAAAACTACAAGCTGATGACCGGTTTAAGGGAAATCGCTAAGGTCCATACAGGGGAATTCCGTTTGACCGCCAACCAGAACCTTATAATTGCCAATATTACGAGAGAGAAGAAACAAGAGATTACAGAGCTGTTGGAACAGTATGGAATGCTCGACAGCCAAAATGTTTCTGCGATCCGGCGCAATTCCATGGCATGTGTAGCCCTTCCTACTTGCGGTCTAGCCATGGCGGAGGCAGAACGCTATCTTCCGGTGCTAATGAACAAGATTGATAACATAGCTGAAGAAAACGGCTTGAGAAACGAAGAGATTACCGTTCGGATGACGGGTTGCCCCAATGGATGTGCCCGCCATGCGCTAGGTGAAATTGGGTTTATCGGTAAAGCGCCAGGAAAATATAACATGTATTTGGGTGCAGCGTTTGACGGCAGCCGATTAAGCAAAATGTATCGTGAAAACATAGGAGAGGAAGAGATTTTAAAAGAATTGAAGATGCTGTTCCCTAGATTTGCGAAAGAACGCGAAGAAGGCGAACACTTTGGAGACTTTGTGATTCGTGCGGGCATTATAGAAGCAACGACGGACGGTACAAACTTTCATAACTAATATAATCCTTATAACTAAAACAGCGACCCTGCCATGCTTGCGGGGTCGCTGTTTTTTGCTTTTCTTTATTGAAGTGTTCGATATACACCGATTACTTTACCAAGGATGGTCACGTTTTGCAGCAAAATTGGAGATAAAGCGGCGTTTTCCGGCTGCAGGCGAATGTGGTCTTTTTCTTTAAAAAAGCGTTTTACAGTCGCTTCATTTTCTTCTGTCATGGCCACAATGATGTCACCGTTTTCAGCTGTTGGCTGCTGCTTGACTACCACGAGGTCCCTGTCGTAGATGCCAGCTTCTATCATACTGTCTCCTTCTACAGTTAACATAAAAACATTATCGTCGCCTACAACATGTTCTGGCAATGAAAAATATTCATCAACGTTTTCGATTGCTGTAATCGGTGAACCCGCGGTAACTTTACCGATGATCGGTACATTAACGGATCGCGTTCTGGTTATGATCTGATCTGATTCGAGGCCGAGCACTTCAATGGCCCTGGGTTTGGTAGGATCACGCCTGATCAGCCCCTTTTTCTCAAGTCTGGATAAATGGCCGTGTACGGTTGAGCTTGATGCCAGTCCAACTGCTTCACCGATTTCCCTGACTGATGGTGGATAGCCTTTCGCATTTACTTCTTCTTTAATAAAGTCCAGGATATCGATTTGCCTTCTGGATAATTTTGTCATGATTACACCTCATTCACTGAATACTCTTGAAAAAAGTATAGCATGCAGGAACAAGATATACAAACATAAGTTCGAAAAAAACCCTTGTAAAGAACAGGTGTTCCTATTATAATGAAAATTAATAAGAACACATATTCGCAAAGGGGAGATATATGATGAAGGGATTTTCACCGGTATTTATGCTATTATCTATTGTTGCAGCAGGTTTTATTATGTTCGCTTATCAGTCTCACGCAGAAGGATCCAGAGAATATATGGAGATTACCGTTAATAAAGGTGATTCACTTTGGGAGATCGCCGAAGAATATACGAAGGACAAAGGTTCAAATTGGGAATTTGTCAACTGGGTTGAAAAGAATAACGGAATACAGGCAGGAACCATTACCCCAGGACAGAAATTAACAATACCGATCAAGGCAGAAGAAAACAGGTGAGGCACAATTGAAATCGATCATTTATTGCAGAGTAAGCACCGAAAAGGAAGAGCAGACATCCTCTTTATCCCGGCAGGAAGATGAATTGAGACAGCTGGCAGTCAGCCATGGGTTTGGCATTGTCTCTGTCATAAAAGATAGAGAAAGCGGATACAGCCTGGAACGGGATGGTTTGTTTGAGGTGATCGAGCGGGCCCAAAACGAAGAATTTGATGTTCTTCTTGTAACGGATGATACCCGCTTGGGCAGGGGGAACGCCAAGATCGTTCTTCTTCACGAACTTCAGAAGAGGAACATTAAAGTTTATACCTTCAGCAGCCAAGGGGAATACCATCTTTCCGAAGCAGAGTCTATGGTGCTTGAAATCGTTGCCGTTGTAGAGGAATATCAGCGCAAGCTACATAACTTAAAGATAAAAAGAGGAATGAGGAAGGCTGTTCAAAAAGGCTATAAACCACAAAAGAATTTAAAGAACATCCATCATGGAGGAAGAGACCGGAAGGTGCTTCCGGTTGATGAAATCATCCGGCTTAGAGGAATGGACCTTACGTTTGCAGAAATTGCCGTTACGCTAAGGGGTTTTGGATATGAAGCATCAAAAGCGACAGTTCACCGCAGGTATAAGGAGTATTTAGAAAGTGCTCCGACTGGAAACTCTACTTAATATTCGTTACGATAGGAATATCGAAGAAAAAGGAGAGGTGTTCCATGCTTACACCAGATAAACTGGAACGGATAAATTTTCTTGCCAAAAAATCTAAACAAGAAGGTTTATCAACAGAAGAAGCCAAAGAACAAAAGCAATTAAGGGAGGAGTATCTGAAAAACGTCAGAACTTCTTTTCAAAATAGATTGCATTCATTGAAGATCATTGACCCGGAAGGCAATGATGTAACACCGGATAAACTAAAAGAAAGTAAAAAAAGCCAGAACAATATGAAGCATTAAGGAAAAAGTCCTGATTTCAGTTCAAAGAAATCAGGCTTTTTTGTTGTTGCAAAATTCAGAATTTCGTATATACTGTTATATAACAACTGTGAAAGGGGAGAACACCTTGGCCTTTTCAATAACGGATTCAGTGGTCAGACTGTATAGTGAGATCGATCTTAATGAAGGTGAGGCGCTCCGGTTGTATGCGCGATATGCCGGCAGTGCAAGCAACGGCGGATACTCATTAGGCGTAATCCCGGCTCAGCCGGCAGACGGTGATGATATTCAGGAAGTAAGCGGATTGAAATTTTGTATTAAACCGGATGACCGCTGGCTCGTAGATGATATGAAACTGGACTACGATGAAGGGGAAGATATCTTTTATTGTGAGTTCCCTGCGTTAAACTAAATAAAGGAACCTGTATTATAACAAAGAGTTATAAAGTTATAATGCAGGTTTTTTTATTTGTATCAAAGATAGATTTTATGGGACACTATTGGTGGGCATTGTGCTTGTATAAAATGTGCAATATGTTTATGATGGTATCGAGAAATCTTTTACATATGTAGATGAAGGGATGATTAAATAATGTCTACTGCTTCAATTGACCAATTATCAATCAACACTATCCGTACCTTGGCTATAGATAGCATTGAGAAAGCCAAATCTGGACACCCTGGTATGCCAATGGGTGCTGCACCGATGGCTTACAGTCTTTGGACGAAATTCATGAACCACAACCCGGAAAATCCTGAATGGTTTAACCGTGACCGTTTTGTGTTATCTGCAGGGCATGGCTCCATGCTGCTTTACAGCTTGCTCCATCTTTCAGGCTATGACTTGTCCATGGAAGACTTGAAACAATTCCGCCAATGGGGAAGTAAAACGCCAGGGCATCCTGAGTACAAACATACGGCTGGTGTAGATGCTACTACAGGACCGCTTGGACAGGGGATCGCGATGGCTGTAGGTATGGCAATGGCAGAACGCCATCTTGCTGCAACTTACAACAAAGATGGATTTGAAGTTGTTGACCACCATACGTACTCCATCTGCGGAGACGGGGACTTAATGGAAGGTGTATCTGCTGAAGCTGCGTCACTTGCAGGCCACCTTGGACTCGGAAAACTTGTTGTTCTTTATGATTCAAATGATATCTCTCTTGATGGAGATCTTCATCTTTCGTTTTCTGAGAGTGTAGAAGACCGTTTTAAAGCATATGGTTGGCAAGTACTTCGTGTAGAAGACGGAACAAACCTTGAAGAGATCGAAAATGCGATCGCAGAAGCAAAAAAGGATACTTCACATCCGACGTTAATCGAAGTAAAGACAGTAATCGGATACGGTTCTCCTAACAAATCCGGTAAATCAGCTTCTCATGGTGCCCCTCTTGGATCTGATGAAGTAAAACTGACAAAAGAAGCCTACAATTGGGTGTTTGAAGAAGACTTCTTCGTACCTGATGAAGTAAGTGATCACTTTGCTTCATTGAAAGAAGAAAGCATAAAGAAAGAACAGGAATGGAATGAGTTATTTGCACGCTATGAAAAAGAGCACAGTGAAGCTGCAGCTCAATTAAAAACAGCGATCGATAACAAATTACCAGAAAACTTTGATGCGAATCTTCCTGAATTTGATAAAGCTGTTGCGACAAGGGCTTCTTCAGGAAAAGCATTGAATGCTTTTGCAAAAAATATTCCATGGTTGTTTGGAGGGTCTGCTGACCTTGCAGGATCAAACAACACGATGCTTACTGGAGAAACAAACTTCAGCCGTGAAAATTACAGCGGCCGCAACATCTGGTTTGGAGTAAGGGAATTTGCGATGGGAGCAGCTGTTAACGGAATGGCGCTCCATGGCGGACTGAAAGTATTCGGTGCAACGTTCTTCGTATTCTCAGACTACTTGCGCCCGGCAATCCGTCTGGCTTCCATCATGAAGCTTCCAGTAACCTATGTATTTACCCATGACAGTGTAGCAGTTGGTGAAGACGGCCCTACCCATGAGCCGGTAGAACAGCTTGCGTCACTCCGTGCGATGCCTGGACTTTCTGTCATCCGCCCAGCAGATGCATATGAGTCTGTTGCTGCGTGGAAGCTGGCTCTTGAAAGTGTAGATCAGCCAACTGCTCTAGTATTAACAAGACAAAACCTTCCGATTCTAGAAGGCACAAAAGAAAGTGCATATGAGAATGTCAAAAAAGGTGCATATGTTATTTCTGAAGCTGAAGGTACACCTCAAGCATTGCTGCTCGCTTCTGGTTCTGAAGTCAGCTTGGCGATCGAAGCACAGAAACAATTAAAACAAGAGGGTATCCAAGTTTCTGTTGTTTCTATGCCTTCATGGGATCGTTTTGAAAAGCAATCTTCAGAATACAAAGAGAGCGTTCTTCCTTCATCGGTAAGAGCAAGACTCGGTATTGAAATGGCGGCATCTCAAGGCCTTCACAAATATGTTGGTTTGGATGGTGACACAATAGCGATTGACAAATTTGGTGCTTCAGCACCTGGAGAAAAAATTATTGCTGAGTACGGCTTTACGGTCGAAAATGTTTCTAATAAATTAAAAGCCTTATTGAATAAATAAGCTGTAGAAACCCCGGAGAAAATATGCTCCGGGGTTTCTTTTTCGACAAAAGAAGTGGCCTCATGCTCCAGCATAAGACAAGTATTTTGTAAAGAATCCATTATACTAATTGTAAAAAAGGGAGAGAGGTGGCGGTTTTGAGAGAGTATTTGATCTATAAGATAAAGGAAGATGTTGCCGAAGAGTATTTCGGGAAAGAAATCAAACTCTTTCAGCTGTTTTTGGAAGAATACAAAACCTTTACTCAGCAAAAAGAAGTATTGATGAAACAAATCCTGTACATCACCTCTCCGCTTCAGCTGAACCCTCTTCAATCGTTTATAAAACAGATGCTGCTCTCATCAAAAGGATTTCAGGCGGAAGTCCACTCTTTCCTTCTGGAGTGTGAAAAAAGCTCTGCTCGGCTCAGTTTTTCAGAACGTTATATGCTTCTTCAAAGCGTAGGCAGTTTTGAGGCGGAAACAGCCATTTTTGAAAACATACGAAAGTATGAACGCTGTTTTTTTGCGATGGATTTTAAGTATTACCGCTATGGCTGGCTGAATCCGTTAAAGGCTAGGACAGGCTATGGGTCATAAATATTTTGGCGTGTATCTTGTAACTGATTGTCTTTTTATAGTAAACTAGTGCTAGACAACACGAAGGAGGAAGTTTTACTATGTTTTATTATATCCTTGTGGGCATTTTAGCGCTTCTTGCAGGAGTAGCAATTGGATTTTTCATTGCCCGCAAATACATGATGAATTACCTACAAAAGAATCCACCAATCAATGAAAACATGCTGCGTGTGATGATGATGCAAATGGGTCAGAAGCCGTCCCAAAAGAAAATCAATCAGATGATGAAAGCAATGAACAACCAGATGAAGTAAAAAAGCCCGTAACAGCAGGCTTTTTTCATCAATTAAGATTAATCAGTTGATCATTCCTTAAGTCATTGGTTAATTTTTCTTATATCACGACAACTACCACTTTTTCTGCCCAAGATTCAGCAGAAAGGGTGGTTTTTTTAATGAAATTAGAAGATTAATGGAGGAGTATTATTAGCAATTGAAAAAGGATCTTCTTTCAGTCAAAGGAAATTAATCCCTTTTATCGAATGGAGTAGATATAGAGCCGAGTCGGCTAGACGTATAGGTTTTACTTTACAGGGAGAAAAGGGAGTTAGTTAAGGATGGGGGAACTCTATGATAAAAATTTATTTGCATTTATACTCTAAAGGGGAAGACCATGGAGATGCTGGATATTACGAATTTCAAACTGTCCCATCACAGGGAGAATACTTAACTGACAATAAGAATCTGTACAAGGTTGAGATGGTAATTCATGCTCCAGGAAATGATTCAGCTGCAGCTGAAATATTTGCTGTTAAAGTGGATTTAGAGGAAGAGTTGTCGGAGAATATATCTTAGTTACATATTAAAGAAAATGAGGGCAGGAAGAACGACGATCGCAATCGCTCACCGTCTGTCCACTATTCAAGATGCTGATCTGATTCTTGTTCTTCATCAGGGAGAGATTGTGGAAAGAGGAACTCATCAAGAACTGGTGGAAGCACGAGGCTTATATCATAAAATGTATTCCCTTCAGCAAAAAGGAAAGCTCTCCTATGATGCGAGATGATCCTCCCTGAGGAATTTTTCTTCATTTTCATTGAACAAGCGGTTTTAAATCTATAAACTAAAAGTATTACATAAAGAGGAGTAGACTTGATGGCAGACTTGAATATATGGCTGGCTTTTGGAGCTGGTTTACTGTCTTTTATCTCCCCGTGCTGCCTGCCGCTTTATCCGGCTTTCCTTTCTTATATCACAGGAATTTCAGTCAGGGAGATCAAAGAAGAAAAAGGAATGAAAAGAAAACAAGCCATGCTGCATACGGCTTATTTTCTACTCGGTTTTTCGATTGTTTTTATCGTATTAGGATTATCGTCTTCATTCATCGGCAATATCTTTGTTGAATACAAGGATTTTCTTCGCCAGTTCGGAGCAATTATCATTGTCATCTTTGGCTTGATCATTTTAGGCTTATTGAAGCCGGCGTTTCTAATGAAAGACAGAAAGCTGGCTTTCAGAAACAGGCCTGCGGGATACATGGGCTCCATCTTGATCGGTATCGGTTTTTCTGCAGGATGGACACCTTGTACAGGCCCGATTCTAGGAGCAGTGATCGCTCTGGCCGTGTCCAATCCAGGAGCGGGCATGCTGTATATGGCTTTTTATGTTCTTGGTTTTGCGGTTCCTTTTTTCTTTTTAAGTTTCTTTTTGGATAAACTGAGCAGCATCAAGAGATATAATGTACAAATAATGAAATCTGGCGGTTTTCTTATGGTCGCCATGGGGGTCATGTTATACTTTGACTGGATGACCAAGTTCACTTCGTTTCTCGTAAATCGCGTTTTTGGCGGCTTTCAAGGATTTTAAGAAGGATTTAAAAACAACAACAATTTTTTGAGCCATCTGAAGAAGAAAGAAGGAAAAGATTTTGTTTTTTATTGCAAGCAGTATACTGGCAGCCGTCATGGCTGTCACCGTTATTTTTGTACGTTTGAAGGCTACGAAAAAACCTGCCTCCCTTAAAAAGATTATACTTCCTCCTTTTTTCATGTCCACCGGGTTTCTCATGTTTGCATTTCCTGAGTTCCGAGTTACCTGGTGGGAGGCAGGGGAGGCGTTCCTGGTTGGCTGTCTCTTTTCCATATTTCTTATAAAAACAAGCAAGTTTGAAAAGAGGGGAGGGGAGGTCTATCTTATCCGCTCAAAAGCTTTTGCAGCGATTTTGATTGCGCTTTTCCTCATACGTATGGCGATGAAGACGTACCTTGGCCATCAGATCTCCTATACAGAAACGAGCGGTCTGTTTTTTATCGTGGCGTTTGGGATGATTCTCCCCTGGAGAGTGGCGATGTATTTCGGATATCAAAAAGTGCTGAAATCATAAAAAAACTCGATCACCAACTGGTGATCGATTTTTTTTATCCTAAAAGGCTCTTATAGGGAGAGAGGTCAATGTGCTTTTCGTTTAACTTTTTGATGAGCCATTTATGATCTCTTTTCGGTGTAGCGATAATGTATCCCCGTACTATAAGATCCTGCGTCATCACAGATGCTTTTTCCTGTATGGCAAGCTCGCCGATTTTTCCTGCAATCTTTTCACGGGCAACATCACGGAAAAGCTCGGGAACAGGTGTGACGAGTTCCTCCAAAAAGGCCTTTTGCTGCGGAGTCCATAAATGGATCGTCTCCTGGATATAGTAATCCTGCCAGTCCAAGATTGATTTTCCGTCTTCTTTCGGAAGCCGCTTCAAAAACTTTCGAAACATAAAATAACCGCCGATCGCAAACATTGAGATTAAAAATATTGTCCAGGCTGCAATGAATAGAAAAAAACCTGCAGACATGCTGTCCACCCCGATCAATAGGTTTCTTCAACCTTATTATGTATTCTCTAACAATTATATCTTGAGAAACAGGAGGAAATCAATAAACATCTGGAAGGGTGTGAAGAGGGGAGGGAAAGATCGATTACGGGAAATAATTTATACGACAAAAAATGACATCCTCCACAGGGTTATAACAGTTCAAAAAAGGAACTATAACAGTTTGTTCATTGGTACAGAAAGTTATTAACACTATAACAGGCCTTGTTGTGGATAACTGTAAATACTTTAAATTGTGGATAAACCTGGGATAACTAAGCCTGCATAAATATTCATGTGTGCATAAACGCTTGGATAACCTGCTGGAAAAAGAAGTATACCTCCCTACCGTTTATGGATGCTGGGAAATAATGATCATGGCAGCAAGCGGGATGGCTTGACTTCACCTTGAAACTCACGTTACATTATCGGACAGAGAGTAATCTATTATTTTGGAGGTGCCGTACATGCGGTTAGCGGACAAAAAGGTATTGAGTCTTGTACATCATGAGTTTGAAGATCTGGAATTATGGTATCCTATTCTGCGCTTGCGGGAAGAAGGAGCTCAAGTCGATCTTGCCGGGGAGAAAGCGGGAGAAACCTATAAAGGAAAATACGGAGTCCCTGCAGAATCGGATTCTTCATTTGACGAGATTGATCCCTCAGACTATGATGCTTTACTCGTTCCAGGCGGGTGGGCACCCGACAAACTGAGACGTTTTTCAAAGGTTATAGAAATCGTTCAGCATATGGAAACTCATAAAAAGCCCATCGGTCAAATTTGCCATGCCGGGTGGGTCCTGATCTCTGCAAAAATGCTTCAGGGTAAAAAAGTAACGAGCACACCCGGGATAAAGGATGATATGGAGAATGCCGGGGCAGTGTGGCTGGATGAAGCAGTAGTCGTTGATGGCCACCTGGTCTCAAGCCGCCGTCCGCCAGACCTGCCGCCCTATGTGAAAGCATTTGCTGATGTACTGGCCGGTGAGTATAACGAACAATAAAAAAAGAAGGCGGCATCTGCCGTCTTCTTTTATATTAGGTTCATTTATTTTCAATGGCGGGACCATGTGGGAATCGAACCCACCGGAGACGGCACGCGCCCCCCAAGAGGTGTTGAAGACCCAGGCGAGCACCAGCTGCACTTCTGGCCCCGTGGAAGGAAGTTATTTCTTAACAAGTTCTTCCTCAAAGTAGAATGTTGAAGGATTTTCTTTCACAATGTAAGAATAGCGTTTCATGTTCTTAATAAACTTGCATCGTAAAACAGTGACCATTTCATCGGTAGCTTTAATTTTTACGGATTCACCGGCGGCAAACAGATTATTTTTCAGGTTGGTTCTCTCCCTAATTCGTAATAAAGTATTGCTTCAGCCCTGAGTAACAAACAAAAAGGAAAAAAAGAGTGAAAATTTCACTCTTTTACTATCTTCCAGTCATAAAGTTCTTCAATCTGGCAATCTAATTCTTTTGCGATGGTCATAGCATTGCTTAGACTCATTACTTTTTTAGACTGGTAATCGTTTAACTGGTCAACAGAGATATTGGTTTTTTTTGAAAGAGCTTGGATCTTCATGTTCTTATCAGCAATTAAAGATTTCAGATTGCTTTTTTTAGGTTTATAAACGTTCAAAACGCCACCTCACTTTTAAATAGTATAACACAATGGATATGGAATAGATAGTTTCACCCGAATAAAGCTTCACCGCAGAAGCCTGTCTGCAAATAAAATGGTACGATAGGATAAAGGAAAGAGAAAATACAGGGAGGTGTCTGCGATCGGAGCACAGCATATTACGATTGGAATTGCCGGCCATATTGACCATGGGAAAACGGCACTGACGAAGGCGTTGAGCGGTGTGGATACTGATACGCTAAAAGAGGAAAAAGAGCGGGGCATTACAATTGAACCCGGTATCGCTCCTTTTTACCTCGGTGATGGAATCCAATCTGTAATCATTGATGTTCCTGGGCATGAACGGTTCATCCGCCAGATGATTGCTGGCTCAGCAGGAATTGATATAGTCATCCTTGTGATTGCAGCAGATGAAGGAATTATGCCGCAAACCGTTGAGCACCTTGAAATTCTTCAATTTCTGGGAATCACGGATCTAGTTTGTGCAGTTTCCAAGGCAGATAAGGTTAATGATGAATGGAAGTCATTGCTCCTCGAAGAGATCGAAGAGATGATGAAGAGCTTCTCATTCCTTAATCATTCTGTTCATTTTGTCGACAGCTTTTCAGGAACAGGGTTGGAAGAACTGAAGAAGGAACTCCTCGGCATGACGGACAACGTAACCGCTAAAAATGTTTGCGGTCCATTTCGGCTGCCGATCGACCATTCGTTTACTGTAGCAGGTCAAGGAACGGTTGTAAGAGGAACGATTTTAGAAGGTTCCGCCTCTGTCGGTGACACACTGCAAATGGAGCCGGGCGGGGATTTAGTAAAAATAAGGCAGCTGCAAATACACAACAGACAAGTGGATTATGCCCTGGCGGGACAAAGGGCCGCCCTGAATGTCACGGGGATCAAGCATGAGGATGTTAAAAGAGGGCATGTTCTTTTTTCTCCGGGAGAGTATCAAGTTACGGATACATTGGACATCATGCTGCTGTTAACCAAGAATCATAAGAAGATCAAGCAGCGCCAGCTCATCAAATTTTACATAGGAACTACAGAAATCATGGGTAAGATCGTATTCTTTGACAGAAACGAATCTACTGAAAAAGCGGGAGCTGCCTATTGTCAGGTTCGGTTAGTCCACCCGGTCATAGCCAAGCGGGGTGACCGGTTCATTTTGAGGCGGCCTTCACCTGAAGAAACGATCGGCGGCGGCGAGGTAATCGATCCAAATGGTGGAAAATACCGGTTTGGAGAGGAGACTGTTGCATTCCTGAAGGAGAAAAAAGAGGGTGCACCAGAAGAATGGATCATCCGGCACCTGCAATCACATCATTTGCTGCACGTAGATGAGATGGCAAAATTGACGGGCATCCCTGCCGTCCTGCCTGGCCATCTACAGCGTTTACTGGCTGAAAAGCACATCGTTGAGGTTTCTTCAGAACAATATGCACTGTCAGAGAGCGTTTCGGAGATAAAAAGCAGGATCGTAGAAGAAGCAGCTCGCTTTCATCAGCAATATCCTTTGCGGGAAGGGTTGGATAAAGCTGAACTTCTGCAGCGGCTCAAAGGATATCCTGCCTTGCTGATTGAATTTGTTTTAAAAGAACTGCTCCATGAAGCTGCATTGCGGCAAAATCAGAATCTGATCGCACAAATCAATTTTCAGCCGGAGATTCCAAATCAATGGAAAGTGCGTTACCAACAGTTGGAGCAAAGGATGTTTCAGCAGGGAATTGAGTCAGATCCTTTTGATCAGCTTTACGAGCAGGCTGGAATGCCGAAGGGTATGCGACTGGACATCTTATCCTACATGCGCCGCACAGGCCAGGCTGTGCAAGCAGGGGGAGACAGGCTGATCCACAGAAAAGCCCTGAATTTCCATATAAAGACATTAAAGGAGAACTGTGCACCGTCCTTCTCCATACAGGAAGCAAAAACGGCATTGAAGGTATCCAGGAAATTTCTTATTCCGTTTCTTGAATTGCTGGATCAGCTGGGATATACAGAACGTGCAGGTGATCAAAGAAGATGGAATAAGGCATGAAAAAAAACTCCGCAGTATTCGGAGTTTTTTTAAGGTTCAATGATGATCAATCTTTCTTTTCGTTCGGTAACACTGCCGATCTTTGCTGCTTGCTTTAATCCTGCGCTATGCAGATCTCTAAGATAAGCATCGGCCTGGTTCTCCGGCAGACTGACCAATAATCCGCCGGACGTAACAGCATCACATAATATCCATTGCTGTGTTTCTGTCAGCGACTCATCATACCTGATCAAATCTTCAATCCATTGGTGGTTCGCTTTCGTGCCGCCTGGGACGACTCCCTGCATGGCAAGTGCTTCTGTTCCTTCGACGACCGGTGTTCTGGAATAAGAGAGAGCGACCGAAACTGATTCACTGCCTTTAGCCATCTCACTGGCATGCCCCAGCAAACCAAATCCGGTCACATCAGTCACAGCATTAGGCTGATAGTTAGCAAGGCATTCTGCCGCGGTTTTGTTCAATGAGGCCATGATCTCCGAAACATACCGGACTTGCCCCTCATTCAAACGATTCTGCTTGATGGCCGTCGTCTGAATGCCGATTCCGATCGGTTTTGTAAGTATAAGAGCATCGCCGGGCTTTAATCCTACATTTTTGTAGATCTGCGCCGGGTGGGCAAAGCCTGTAACAGATAAGCCGAATTTTGGCTCCTGATCATCGATGGAATGTCCTCCGACGATAAGGGCACCAGCCTCTTTCACTTTGTCGGCTGCGCCTTTTAGAATCTCCGCTAATACTTCATGGCCCAATTTTTTTAGCGGAAAACCGACAATATTTAAAACGGTTTTTGGGGTTCCGCCCATCGCATATACATCGCTTAAAGCATTGGCTGCAGCAATTTGTCCGAACATATACGGATCATCTACAATGGGTGTAAAGAAATCAACGGTTTGAATCATGGCAACTTCTTCACTCAGCTTGTATACTCCTGCATCATCAGACGTTTCCAGGCCGACGATCAAATTAGGATCAGCTTCTCTTTCTGGTAAATGGCACAAAACTTGTGCAAGGTCCTCGGGACCGATTTTGCAGCCTCAGCCGCCTTTGGTTGAAAACTGGGTCAAACGGATTTTATCCTGGCTTGTCATGAACTCCACCTCCTTAAATGTAGTATAAACATTTTTGGGCCGAAGTGCGAAAAAGTATAATTGAAAAAAAGAGAAAGAAGAAAGGAGCAGGAACGTGAAGGAAAAGTTAAGGAGATTGCCTGCTGTGAATGCTGTTCTCCAGGCCAAAGATTGGCAGGCGGGGAAATTGGAAGTTCCGGCAGAAATAATTACAAGATGGGTTCAGGAAGAAATCAGTAATCTCCGGGAAGCCATACTGAATGGCAGCTATAATGGAAAAGCCGAAAATACAGAACTATTATCCCGGGTATGTGAAGCAGTCGGCCGCAGGCTTTACGAAGAAGGTCCCTATTTATTGAAGAGAGTAATCAATGCAACAGGTGTTGTTTTACATACGAATCTAGGGAGGGCAAGGCTGAGCAAAGCTGCCGCAGAAAGGGTGGCCCAGGCTGCGTCTTCCTATACGAATCTTGAGTACAATCTTGAAGAAGGATCGAGAGGCTCACGGAATGAGGTTATCGAGAGGCAGATCACATCCATCACTGGCAGTGAAGCTGCATTGGTGGTAAATAATAATGCCGCAGCGGTTTATTTTATTCTGAATGTTTTAGCGAAAGAGAAAGAAGTTATCGTTTCGCGGGGAGAGCTTGTTGAGATTGGCGGCTCCTTTCGAGTGTCATCCATCATGGAAGAAAGCGGTGCCCGCCTGATTGAAGTGGGTACGACTAATAAAACGCACATGGCCGATTATGAACGAGCGATCACAAGTGAGACGGCTATGATTATGAAAGTCCATAGCAGCAATTTCAAAATGAGTGGCTTTACAAAAAGTATTCCTGCAATCGAACTGCTGAAATTGAAAGAAAAAAATCCGGGACTTATTTTATATGAGGATATGGGGAGCGGATCGCTCTTTCCGTTCTCGCGGTATAAGATCGGAGATGAACCGGAGATAAAGCCAGCCGTTCAGGCAGGAATTGACCTGATCTCTTTTTCCGGAGATAAATTGCTTGGCGGTCCTCAAGCGGGGATTATCGCAGGAAAAAAGGAATTAATAACCGCATTAAAAAACCATCAGCTTGCGAGGGTGCTTCGTGTAGATAAACTTACACTGGCTGCTCTGGAAGCCACTTTGCTCGCTTATCATAATGATGAGAAAGCGAAAGAGATTCCTGTTATCCGGGACATGCTGAGAACCCAGGAGGAAATTCAGACACAGGCCGAAAGGATTGCAGGAAAGCTGGAAGACGCGTTCAATTGTACGGTGAAAAAAGGCTTTTCCATGCCGGGAGGCGGAACGATGCCGGATGTGCTATTGCCTGCCTATATAATAGAAGTAACGGATCGTAATCTGTCACCTTCTGAGCTTGCGGATAAGTTAAGAAAGCAGAGAGTTCCTGTGATCGTGACGGTAAGAAACAATAAATGTGTCATCGATCCAAGGACTTTGGATGAAACGGATGAAAAGGCTCTGATTCAAACATTCTTAAACCTAAACTAAAAGCCAACGCTGAGGTTGGCTTTTAGAGGAATTACATTTTTCCGCCGTGCTTCTGGCGGGTGTGGTTTCTGTTTTTTACTTTTTTTGATCCGCTCAGCGGTTCAGGCTGTCCTGGATTTTCACCTTTTGGGGCATTTTTGCGAATATCATCAAACCTATTATGCTCTGTCATAAGACCCTCCGTATTGAATAAATTATTCTTTGTTTTGGCATAGTAAAGACATCATGACATCTAACAAAGGAGAAAGAACAATGCCGTATCACAAAGATAAACAACAGGCTTTTCAAGATGCAGAAAAAGGATATTCTCAGGCAGTTTCTGCAAATCAGCTCATTCAAACCCAAGCTGCCGATTATGGCAGAAGGGTAAAAGAACTAAAAAAAGAAGCAGAAGAAGCACTGCAGCAGATCGATAATGCACTCGAAGTGTCCTCTGAACATCAAAGACAGCAGCTCGAACAGTACCGTTCAGAGCTCCAAGGATTTATTTCACAATATAACAGCTGATTTATTTTCGTTTTTTTGTCTTTTTATTGTTCTGTTTCTGTGCCTCTGTCAAAGGTTCGTTGGAAGCGTGAAGCTGTTCGTTGCCAAATTCCGTCTCATATCCTGCGCCTCCGCCTTGCGCTTTAGCTGCATTCATTCCCGGACGGATATGATTCGCTTTCCCTTTTGCTTTTGCCATTAGATCCACCCCCCTTGTTCCTTTAGTGTGTGCAGAACAATGAAAAAAAGCACTCCCTAATTCTGGAGTGCTTTTTATAAAAGAACAGGCTATTTTTTCCTGAACCAGTCGACAAGCAGCCAGAGACCGCTTAAGCCAACCAATACATATATGATTTGCGTTAATGTGGAACCGCTTCCAAAAATTGCGGTAACTACGTTAAAATCAAATAAACCAATCAGACCCCAGTTCAGTGCTCCGATAATTGCAAGAAGTGTAGCAAGCTGTTTTAGAATAGCCATGTACCCTCAGCTCCTTTCCAAAGAGAGTTATTTAAGTCTCTATATCATACGAAAACGCAAATCTTTGGTGAATGGAATCGAACATAAGATTTTCTTATATTGTTTAATAACATATCTGTTATTTACTTATTGAAAGCACTTTCGTATGATAGGTAAGGGAAGGAAATTGTAGAATGAGTAAAGAGAGAATTTTGCAGTATATGTGCAACTTTTCGACAATTTTTCTCTTGTTTGGTGTATGATTGGTTTGAAGGAGGAGAGTGGAGTAATGACTAAACAACAAAATGACATTTTTAAAGCGCGTTCATCATTTAGCGCAAATGGAAAAACGTACAACTACTATCGACTGAATGCACTCGAAGAAGCGGGTGTGGGCAACGTTTCTAAATTGCCGTACTCCGTTAAAATTTTGCTTGAATCCGTTTTAAGGCAGCATGACGGCAGAGTAATTCTAAAAGAACATATTGAGAACCTAGCGAAATGGGGAACTCCAGAACTTAAGAATATCGACGTTCCTTTCAAGCCATCACGTGTAATCCTGCAGGATTTTACAGGTGTGCCTGCTGTCGTTGACTTGGCTTCTCTTAGAAAAGCCATGAAAGATATGGGTGGAGACCCTGCTCAAATTAACCCTGACATTCCGGTTGACCTTGTAGTTGACCACTCTGTACAGGTAGATAAATATGGATCAGCTGATTCTTTAAATGTAAACATGAACCTTGAATTTGAACGAAACGAAGAGCGCTATAAGCTGTTAAGCTGGGCTCAGTCCGCGTTCGATAACTATCGTGCGGTGCCGCCTGCTACAGGTATTGTCCATCAGGTAAACCTTGAGTATCTTGCTTCTGTCGTGCAAAGCCACGAAGTAGAAGGGGAACTTGAAGCTTTCCCTGATTCACTTGTTGGAACGGATTCCCACACAACAATGATCAATGGCCTTGGTGTATTAGGATGGGGTGTCGGCGGAATTGAAGCCGAAGCTGGAATGCTAGGACAGCCATCTTATTTCCCGGTACCTGAAGTAATCGGCGTTAAGCTAGTCGGCGAACTTCCTGACGGTGCAACCGCAACTGACCTTGCGTTAAAAGTGACACAAGTTCTGCGCGAAAAGAAAGTAGTCGGCAAGTTTGTTGAATTCTTTGGACCTGGACTTGCTGAAATGCCGTTGGCAGATCGTGCCACGATTTCCAACATGGCGCCTGAGTATGGCGCGACTTGCGGATTCTTCCCTGTAGACCAAGAAGCGCTAAACTATCTTCGACTTACTGGAAGAAGTGAAGAGCAGATCACCCTTGTTGAAGAATACAGCAAAGCAAATGGCTTATTCTACACACCGGGAGCTGAAGATCCGATCTTCACTGACGTAGTTGAAATCGATTTAACACAAATTGAATCCAATCTTTCCGGGCCTAAACGCCCTCAAGACTTGATTCCGCTGTCTAAGATGAAAGAAGCTTTTAATAAAGCGCTTGTTTCTCCTCAAGGCAACGCAGGATTCGGTTTAACAGACGAAGAGATCAACAAGGAAGTTAAAGTGAAGCATCCGAGCGGAGAAACATCTGTCTTGAAAACGGGAGCAGTTGCGATCGCTGCGATCACAAGCTGTACAAACACATCTAACCCATATGTAATGCTTGGTGCCGGGCTTCTTGCGAAAAAAGCCATTGAAAAAGGACTTAAAGTTCCAGCTTATGTAAAAACATCTCTTGCTCCTGGATCAAAAGTTGTAACAGGATATTTAGAAAAAGCAGGGCTTATGTCTTACCTTGACCAATTAGGCTTTAACCTTGTCGGATACGGATGTACAACTTGTATCGGTAACTCCGGTCCACTATCTCTTGAGGTAGAACAAGGCATCGCTAAAAATGATCTTACGGTTACCTCTGTTCTTTCAGGAAACCGTAACTTTGAAGGACGCATCCATCCGCTGGTAAAAGCGAACTATCTCGCTTCTCCGCCGCTTGTTGTGGCATATGCGCTTGCGGGAACGGTAAACATCGATCTTCAAAATGATTCATTTGGTAAAGACAGTGAAGGCAACGATGTTTATTTCAAAGATATCTGGCCTTCTTCTGCTGAGATTAAAGAAGCGATGAACCAAGCGGTTACACCGGAAGTGTTCAAAAAAGAATACGAAAGTGTCTTTGATGAGAACGCTCGCTGGAACGCATTAAAAACAAGTGCTGAAAAGCTTTACAGCTGGGATGCAAGCTCAACCTACATTCAAAACCCGCCGTTCTTTGAAGAACTTTCTGCTGATTTGAAAGAAATTCAGCCTCTGAAAGATCTTCGCCTGATCGCGAAGTTTGGTGATTCAGTTACAACTGACCACATTTCTCCAGCAGGTGCAATCGCTAAAGATTCTCCAGCAGGAAAATACTTGATCAGAAACGGTGTAGAGCCTCGCGACTTTAACTCTTATGGTTCACGCCGCGGTAACCATGAAGTGATGATGCGCGGAACGTTCGCCAACATTCGTATCCGCAACCAGATCGCACCTGGAACAGAAGGCGGCTGGACAACATACTGGCCAAAGAATGAAGTAATGAGCATCTATAAAGCTGCAATGAAATATAAAGAAAACAACACAGGCTTAATGGTCATCGCCGGGAAAGATTACGGAATGGGAAGTTCTCGTGACTGGGCAGCAAAAGGTACAAACCTTCTTGGTATCCAAACGGTTCTTGCTGAAAGTTTTGAACGGATCCACCGCAGCAACCTTGTGTTGATGGGTGTGCTTCCTCTTCAATTCAAAGAAGGCGAAACTGCAGAAACGTTCGGTCTTACAGGCAAGGAATCCTTTACTGTACAAGTTGACGAGAATGTAAAGCCGCGTGACGTAATAAAGGTTACGGCCGTGACTGAAGAAGGATCAAAAATTGAGTTTGAAGTCATCGCACGCTTCGACAGTGAAGTAGAGATTGATTACTACCGCCATGGAGGAATTCTTCCAATGGTCCTTCGCAACAAAATTTCCAACAAACAGCCTCAAAACTAAATGAATATGGAAGCTCTCCTTTGGGAGGGCTTTTTTATTTTTCTGAAATTTGAATAATAACATTTTTTCCTGTCCATAACAGTAACAGAATATGGATGATGGAGTGATGATTTTGAGGAAGAACAGACACATCTCGTTTAAGGACCTGGTCAGAGAAAACAAGAGGGAACTGCTGGGCGATCAGGAAGCCATGGAACGAATTGAGAAGAAACTTGAAGAAAAGCATACAAAAAAAGCCTAACGGAGACAGGAAGTTCCTGTTTCTTTTTTTATTTTAAGTAAATATTATGTAATGAAGGAGGCAGATCTATATGAGCAACCCGAAAAGACATCCGCAATCCTTTGTACCCAGCCATCTGGGGACACAGCCAAGAGAAGGAAAAGGCAATAAGGGAAAACAAATGGCCAACAAAGGCAATGAGCATCCTGATTATGTGCCTACAAAAGGCTGAATAAAAAAGAGGTTCTATTGCCTGCACGTCAGCGATAGAACCTCTTTTTTGCCATTTTCCGAATGAAAACCCTGGCATTTCCTTCTTGTTTTGTTCACTACCACCATATAAATCGACATATTTAGCGAAGTATGTAGTAGATGAGAAATAGGAGGGGTACGGTTGATAACTGCAGAAGTGAAACCATTGCCTGTCTCAACCAAGAAGGAAGATCAGGACGTTTTATACCGGGAGCTTGAATTACAGATGCAGCGTCTCGGTCATCTTGTTCCTTTTCGTGAAGAATTAAATTGGGGAAATGAAATAGGATCGGTTGAGATTGGGCCTGACATAATCATAAATAAACTTAAAAAAGCTGCCGCAAAAAGCGACGGTGTTCTTTTGCTTTATGCAAAATTAACAAAAGGCACGGTCTATCAGCACATTATCATGCATCCGAATGTGGAAGGGTTCTATCTCCCGTTCCGGTTTGAAGAGCCATTCTTCATCACGGTGAAAAATAAAAAAATTTGGATTGGTTCCTCAGTCAGGCTTGCAGAAGAGCTTAATTGGCTCGGTATTACCATGCAGAACCTGGAGGACAAGGAAGTGGTGGATTGCTGGAACGCTTTTAAAGAATTATGCGAGCTCAGCATCGAACATCATTCGCCAGTCATTATGAACAGAAATTAGCCCGGAATATTTTTTCCTCTTTGATACAAACTATGTTTGATTCAAATTAAGAGGAGGGAAAATCCCGATGGCTAAACCAGACGACAGAAGCAATAATGTTGAAAGGCTTCAGCAGATGGTAGAAAATACGCAGCAAAACATTCAGGAAGCGAATGAATCTGTTCAGAATACAGATATGACTTCCCAGCAAAAAGAACAGATCAAGAACAAGAACGAGAGAAGAGAAGAAAGCATTCAATCGTTCCAGAGCGAGATTGAAGATGAGCAATCCTACCGCAATAACCAATAGATAAAAGAACAGCCCCCTGCTGTAACATTCGTTGCGAGGGGGTTTTTTGCATATTGCTTCAGCCGCGCACCTTCATTGTGTTACACTTTATTGGAATGGCGGATAAAGGAAAATATAAGACAGGTGATGACAGAACATGTTAGTTTCAGAAGCAAAAGTGGACGTAAGGTATGCAGAAACAGATCAAATGGGTGTTGTCTATCATGCCAATTACTTAGTTTGGTTTGAGATTGGCAGGACGGCATTTATTAAAGATCTCGGATTCAGCTATGCACAGATGGAGAAGGATGGAATTTTATCTCCTGTCACTGAGATCCATGCCAATTATAAGAAGCCTCTAACATATGGCGATCAGGCCAAGATTTTCACATGGGTTGATGAATATACAGGACTGAAGGTAAAATACGGTTATGAAATCAGAAATTCCAAAGATGAGCTATGTGTGACTGGGAATTCGACACATGTTTGTGTCAAAAAAGATTCATTTCGTCCCATTTCAATTAAGAAAGTATTTCCGGATTGGCATCAGGCTTATGAAGGACAGAAAAAACAAAAGCAGGGATAAACATGGCATTCGGTTTAGCAAGACAAGAGCTGAACGATTGGAAGAAACGAGCGGCCAGCGGCAAAATCGCTTTTATTACTCATTTTTGGTATGATCCCCGCTTTCCTGATATGAAAACGGTCACGAAGGTTGGCTGTTCAGATCTGATAGCCTTAGAAGAATGGGGTAAGAAATATGGCTTAAAGAAAGAATGGATCCATCACCGCCATGGCTATCCCCACTTTGATCTGATGGGGCACAGGCAAACAGCAATTCTTCGGGCAGAAAACAAAATGGATCAGGTTGAAAGGCTGATAAAAAAGACAGAAAAGAGGAATCGGTAATCACGATTCCTCTCATTTGTTTATTCATACTGAAAATCGATCGTTTGACCGTCTTCATCCACGTCGATGTTCAGGTTATGATCATCGAAATACCACATGTCTTCTCGTTCAACGTAGAATGTAATTCCATCCTGCTGAACTTCAGAACCTGCTTCTTTCGGCTGTTCTTTTGCAACTCCCAGCGAAAAGCCGCTCTGGACTGTACTGCAGCCGCCGAGCCTCACAAAAAAACGCACAAAATCTCCGGCTTTTATTTCCATTTCGTTTTTATACCATGCAACAGCAGAGTCCGTAATGTTCATCTTCATAGTAGTAAGTAAAACCTCCTTGAGAGCCTGATTGTAGCATTCCATTCCTCATCATTGCTACTATAGCTGAAGCCTCGCATCAAATAAAGAATTTTGTTTTAAATGAAACATGTTATAATAATATCGATACATATCGGACAGAAATACAGGTAACATATAAGGAGAAAATAGTGTGAAACATAGAGTAGCAAAGGTTTTTATTTCCATGCTTCCGCAAAATGGGATCTCCCGTATTGCTGGTTCCTTGGGAAGAACAAAAATGAGCAAATGGTATGTTAAACCATATGCCAAAATGTATGACATTAACTTATCAGAAATTGAAAAACCAATACAGGACTATAAGCACCTTACTGAATTTTTTTCAAGAAAATTAAAGATCAATGCGCGCCCGATCGATAATTCGGCTGACTCGATCATTTCTCCGGTTGACGGAGTGGTATCTCAGTTTGGACGAATTCAAAAGGGGACGATCATCCAGGCGAAAGGAATCGATTATTCGGTTCATTCTTTATTGGGTGAGGCGAAAGAGGACTTTGAAGAAGGAAGCTTTGTAACGATCTATTTAAGTCCAAAAGATTATCACCGCATCCATATGCCGCTTGACGGAAAAATCACTTCGAGCACGTATATTCCGGGGCGTCTGTTTCCTGTCAACGATATCGGCGTTAATCATGTCAAAGGGCTCTTTACAAAAAATGAAAGACTCGTCACCTATGCTGACACAAAAGCAGGGGAGATCGCCATCGTGAAGGTTGGAGCATTCATCGTCGGAAGTGTGCAAGTGGCATACTGCGAGCCGTATAAACGGGCAAGAAAAAAGGTGCTAAAAACGGAGCATCCCTCTGAACGATATAAAAAAGGGGAAGAAATCGGCCATTTTGAATTCGGTTCGACCGTCATCTTAATCTTTCAAAACGGAAAAATGGAGCTCGATCCATCTGTCAAAGCCGGCTCAGCTGTTAAAATGGGCCAAAGAATAGGAAAGATTAAAGCCCGTTAATTAACGGGCTTTTTTGCATCCTTTTAAAACGGGTATAGTGGCTTGAGCAGCGAAAAAGTAAAAGAAGAAAGGATGGAAAAGTTCATGGACTTATTAACGATGGAACAATTATTTCAGCAGGCGAAGGCGAATTTTTCAGTGTCCGACGTCATATCACCTCATGTGCGAATTCTGTTTATCCTCGAGTCCCCGCATCGGGAGGAAATCAAACATCATATACCGTTGGCCGGTTCATCAGGGAGATCGGTAAGCAAAGTTTTATTTGAAGGGAAACAAAGCCTGCCGTTTGGATTGCTGCTGAAAGAAAATAGCGATAAGAAACCTTATTGCCATCTTGGCATCTTGAATGTTTGCCCGTTTCCGCTGCAGAGCGCAGCGATTCCAGATAGCAAATGGGGTGATAGCCACCCTGAATTTGTGCGTGCTGCAGAAAAAGTCCGTGTGGGGAATGATAAAGATGTGTACAGGGACGAAACATGGAATGCTTTCCAGGAAGTCATGCAGCAGGATTTTAACCAAAGGTTAACCGAACTTGTCAATCAGCCTTTGGTCATCGTCCCGTGCGGACGGTTTGCACAGAAACAGTTCCGGCTTGCTGATGTCCAGTCTTCCCACTGGAAAGTTGTCAGCGATGTCCCTCATCCTTCCTATAATTCCTGGTCAAAGGATCGGTATAGTGCACAGATCGCCGAAGTTACTGAGGCCGTGGGTTACATTTAAAAAAAGAAAAGCATGCTTACACCATACAGGACGGCAGTAATTCCTGCAGCAATAAGCGCGGGCTTCAGTTTGTATTTCGCATAATCAATGACTGGAAGATTCAATATCCGGGCGATCGTGTTCGTATCATCACTGAGCGGTGATGCAAAGGCTCCGAACGTTCCACTCGCAAATACAGCTCCGATCACAAGAGGAAGGGAGATGCCGGCAGCTTGGGACATGGAGATCCCGAGCGGCATCAGGATGCCCCATGTTCCCCAGGCTGAACCAATAAAATAGGACACTGCTGCACCGAAAACGAATAGAGCAGGAGTCACGAATGCGGAAGGAATCCATCCTGAATGGTCGGTAATAAACCGCGAGAATCCCAGTTTGTCGGTCACGGAGGACAAGCCCCAGACGACGGTAAGCAGTACGATAACAGACATCAGCTCATTTCCGCCGGCAATGAAGCCCTCCATCAAAGGCCCCGTTTTCACCCCTTGAAATCGGCAGTAGACGAACGAAAACAATATGGTGATGATAAGAGCCATCACCATGGCATTTAGCACATCCGCTTTAATGAAGGCGTTAAAGAATCCTTCACTTTTTTTGCTCCCGTCCCACCAAGTGAGGAATAATGTGAGAGAAACGGCAATAATCAACGGAATGAGCAAGTTCCACGGCTTGACGGGAAGATCTTTTGATACAGCAGGGTCACAGTTATGCCAGTCATCTTCCTCAGTTTCGATGGACTCATTGCTGCTCATGGGCTTTGAGCTGGAATGGTGGAAAAAGCTTAAATAAATGCCAAGAATGATCATAACAATTGAAAAAAAATTATAGGGAATGCTTTGGATAAAGAGGGAATAGGCATCGCCTTTTATCTTTTCATTCTCTAAAGCCATATCAACGATGGAAGTCATATAGCCTACAAAAGCGGTCGCGATCGGGATGAGTACAATGATCGGCGTCGCTGTAGTTTCGATGACAAACCCCAATTCCTGAGTAGACATTTTTACTTTTTTCATCAATGACCTCATGATTGGAGCAATGGTTACGAACCGGAAGCTGGGTGCGCTGAATGTGCCGATCGTAGAAACGTAAGTTAAGAACAACGCTCCTTTTTTTGTCTGGATCCTTGAAGAGGCTGCTTCTACGAAACCCCGAATACCGCCTGAAAGTTTAATGATGCCGACCAGTCCTGAAAAAGCGTAAAGAAACATTAGGATTTTCAGGTTGCTTTTATCGGTTAAGCCCTCAATGACAAAAGTGATCATTTTTTTGAGTCCGCCGATGAGGGAAGGCTCCAACAGGTAGCAGCCCGCCAGAAAGCCGATAAATAAGCCCGGCAGAACTTGCCTCGTTTTAACCGCTATGGGAATGACAACAAGAAAAGGTATGATGGACAGCCAAGTTTGATTCATAATGCCCCCCGATTCATATGGATTGACTAATCATTATCATGTGATGCTCAAGGGAAATTATTCTTGATGGTTCATGAATCGCCAACAAAGCCTTACCGGCATACACTATTATGTATGCCGCAAGATTTGTTTGCAGCATGTAGAGGTTGCATTATTTCTTCTGTCATGTTAAGGTTATGTTCGATAATAAATTGTAAAGCAAAACTGTTTATATATACTTCTGTATAGGGGCATATTATATCTAAATATGTGCCTTTTTTTAAGGCCTACTTTGTTTAATAATCTTTATTTTGAACACTAAACCAGTGATTTTTAAGATTGTAAAAGATGATTTCAGGAGATTTACTTGGAAGTATAAGGAAATGGTTTTGACGAAAAAGGAGACAGTTACACATTGACAACATTCAGTGAATTAGGTTTAAGTCCCGAATTGCTAAAATCAATTAACAATATGGGTTTTGAAGAAGCTACGCCGATCCAGCGTGATACGATTCCAACCGCTCTTAATGGAACGGATCTTATCGGACAGGCTCAAACAGGAACAGGAAAAACCGCTGCTTTCGGTATTCCGTTGATCGAAAAGATCGACGTAAAAGCCCGTAAAATTCAAGGAATCGTTCTTGCTCCAACACGTGAACTCGCAGTTCAGGTCGGTGAAGAACTAAACAAGATTGGCCAATTTAAGGGGATTAAAACCCTTCCGATCTATGGTGGACAATCGATCGTCAGACAGATCAAAGCACTAAAAAACAATCCGCATATTATTGTGGGTACACCAGGTCGTGTGATTGACCATATCAACAGAAAAACATTAAAGCTTGAAGACGTTCATACTGTTGTTCTTGATGAAGCAGATGAAATGCTAAACATGGGCTTTATCGAAGACATTGAAACAATCCTTGAAAATGTCCCGACTGAGCGCCATACGATGCTCTTCTCTGCTACAATGCCGAAACAGATTCAAAAGCTTGCTGAGCGTTTCATGAAAGATGTACTTGTCATTCGTGTGAAAGCAAGTGAGATGACGGTTAAAAGCATTGAACAAGAGTATGTAGAAGTTAAAGAAAAACAAAAGTTTGATGCTCTTACCCGATTGCTTGATATTCAATCTCCAGAGCTTGCCATCGTTTTCGGCCGTACAAAGCGCCGTGTCGATGAATTGACTGAAGCATTGAACAAGAGAGGCTATTCTGCTGAAGGAATCCATGGTGACCTTCCGCAATCGAAACGTGACATGGTTCTTCGCGCGTTTAAGAACAACACGATTGAAGTACTTGTCGCTACTGACGTTGCAGCTCGCGGATTAGACATCAGCGGTGTTTCTCACGTATATAACTTTGACATTCCACAGGATCCTGAAAGCTATGTTCACCGTATCGGACGTACAGGACGTGCGGGAAGAACAGGATATGCGGTTACGTTCATCACCCCTCGTGAGATCGATCACCTCTATACGATTGAAAAAATCACGAAGCGTAAAATGGTGAAACGTCCTGTTCCTTCACTTAACGAGGCGATTGAAGGCCAGCAGCGCATGGCGCTTGATAAGCTGCTTAACGTGATTGAAGATGGAGATATCCAAATCTATAAACAAACAGCGATGGAAATGCTTGAAGAGCATGATTCCGTATCCCTGTTGTCTGCAGCATTAAAACTGTTGACTAAAGAGCCGGATAGCACTCCGATCGAATTGACATTCGAACCGCCACTTTCGGTGAAAAAACGCCGTGACAACCGATTCGGAGACCGCCGACGCCCTCAGCGCGGCAGCAGCAACGAATCAAGAGACAAGAGAAGAAACGGAGGCAACCGCAGTGACAAACAGCGTCAAGGCGGCGGCAACCGAGACATGTCATACCGTGCGCCAAAACGCATGAGAGAAGATAAAAAAGCAAGATAACATACGAAAGGAATCTGCGAATCAGCAGGTTCCTTTTTTATTTTTTGGTTTCAATGAACCGATTTTGGCATACTAGCTATAGGAGGGATAACGATGGAAATGATCGGTTCAACCTATACATTTAATGCCAGGAACGGTGAAAAAATAACCTTGAGACCTGTTGTTATGGAAGATGCCGGGCAGATCGTTGATGCAGTAAAGGAAATCGTTGATGCAGGAGAATTTTTACAAAAAGAGAGGCCCCGCACAAAAAGTGAGGAAGAGGATTTTATCAGTGACTGCCGGATGAAAGGTAATATGTATACCGCCATCGAAAAACAGGGAACTGTGATCGGGATCGCCCGTATCATTAAAGGAGAACTTACGATGAAAAAACATACGGGGATGTTTAGAACGTGGATTAATTCAAAAGGACAGGGTTTAGGGATAGGCAAAGAGGTAATGGACTATTCCATCCAATGGGGGAAGGAGAACGGACTTTATAAGATCTGGCTGACTGTCTTCTCAGAAAACAAAATCGCCATCAGGCTTTATGAAAAAGCTGGCTTTACCGTGGAAGGCGTTCAAAAAGGACAAGTGATCATCAATCAAGAACTGCAGGATGAATGGTATATGGCCTGTTTCCTAAAAAAAGAAAGCGAGTAGCGAAAAACTGGGCAGCCCCGGTTTTCTTTTTATAGATTCATTCATAGAGAATCATACATAATTATGGTAAAGTGAAGAGGACTACAAAGGTATTGGAGAAGTGGAGAGTTCAATGAATAGAGCAAGAATCACCGAACAAAGTGAACAGCAAATAAAGAGTGCGGCTTCATCCATTGCCGCAGCTTACCGTGAATTAAAAAAACTCGGTTCTAAGGGCGAAGCTGGTGCGGTCTTGGATTTGTATGAAAAAGTGAAAACCCAGCAGTTTGCCATCGCGTTCTGCGGCCATTTTTCTGCCGGTAAATCCAGCATGATCAATGAGCTCATCGGGGAAAACATATTGCCCTCAAGCCCGATTCCAACAAGTGCAAATGTGGTGAAAGTCCAAAATGGAACCCCTTCAGCAAAAATCTTATTAAGAAACAAAGGAATAGTGAGTGTAGATCCACCTATTGACGTGTCAGAGATAAAAAAATGGGCAAAGAACGGCGAAGAGATCGAGAGTATTGAAATTAATGTGGACCGTACTATTCTTCCTGACCGAATCGCCATCTATGATACACCGGGCATTGATTCAACGGATGATGCCCATAAGGTTGCAACAGAATCTGCCCTTCATATGGCAGATGTCGTATTTTATATCATGGATTATAACCATGTTCTTTCACAGCTGAACTTTACCTTTATCCGGCTGCTGAAAGAACAGGGAAAGAAATTGTACCTGATCGTGAATCAGATCGATAAACACAATGAAAAAGAGATCACTTTCCGTGAATTTACAGACAAAATTAAGAGCGGATTCAAGAGCTGGGACATTGAACCGGAAGAGATCTTTTTTACCACCATCATGGATCGCAGCCATTCCGGGAACCAGCTTCAGGAGATCAAAACGCTCTTCCAAAAATTTTATTTGGCGAAGGAGGAATGGATTCAGGAAAACGCCTTCAGCGAAACTGAGCGCTTGATCAGAAAAACGGTACAAACTTGTCTTGACCTTGATGAAGACCGCAATAGAGAAGCATTTGAAACAGCTGAAGGTGAAGATGAAAACGCGAGTGAACAAAAAGCTGTTCATTTTCTTGGTAAAATGGAAACGTTGGAAAAAGATGTGGTTCAAAAGAAAGCGGATGCCGCGAAACGGTTTAAAGACATCCTGGACAACGCTATCCTTATGCCTTTTCAGACGAGAGAACTTGCCAAGAACTACATTGAGAGCCGGCAGGATAGTTTTAAAGTAGGCGTTCTGTTCGCCTCTAAAAAAACTGAAGCCGAACGAAATGTACGGCTTCATGCCTTTTATGAATCAGTGCAGGAGAACATAAAGACACAGATCAACTGGCATCTTAAAGATTACTTTCATGCACATTCCGCTGTAATGAAAGAAGAGCCGGTACTGAGTCTAGAACGGCTGGCTGCTCTTATCAAGCCTGGAGCTTCATTAAACGGCAATTATGTTTTGCAATACTGCAATGATGTCGTGGAAGATATTAAGCGTACTTTTATGTCGCATTACCGGCCGGAACTTGATCAGATCACTATTGAGACAGAAAAAAACGCGCAAGCAGAGATTCAACAGTACAAGGTGCTGATCTCAGAGCAGGAAAATATTTTAGCTGCACTGCGAAAAACAAAAGAAGTGAGACAAAAATGGATATCCACAGAAAGCATGCTTTTAGATGCCTTGTACAGTGAACAAAACCATGCTGTTGCGATGGAAGAAGCAGATCTCGTTCTTGCAGCACAAGAGGCGGAGGTTTCTAAACTTACCGTTGAAGACTTAAAGAAAAACGCCAATTCTTCAGAAGAAACCGAAATACTGGATAACGTCCCTAATGGAGAAACAGCAGTGAACCGCGCAAAGACCGGGGGGCCGTCCCGTCTTGAGGATGAAGCAGAAAAGCTTGAATCCGCAGCAGCCATCCTGTCCAGGCTTGAGTTGATGAAAAATCGTTCTGATGATATGAAACGTTTTTCAGAACGGCTTTTAAACCGAGATTTTACGGTCTCGCTGTTTGGTGCTTTTTCTGCTGGAAAATCATCGTTTGCCAATGCGCTGATCGGGGAAGAACTCTTGCCCGTTTCTCCGAATCCAACGACTGCCACGATCAATAGGATTGTTCCGCCTGATCAAGAGCATCAGCACGGCACAGCACTCATTTATTTTAAAAAAGAACAAGATCTTTTAGATGAGATCAACCTGTCACTGTCTCATTTTGGAAAAAAGGCAGGAAACATTCTCGAAGCCATACAGGCAGCGGGCCAGATTGACAGCCGAAAAAGCTCTGATAAGCTTCGTCCGCACCTTCAATTTTTAATGGCGGTCCATAGAGGGTTCAGTGCCATAGAAAAGCAGATGGGTACCGAAATGTCTATTTCCGCTGCAGAGTTTAAGGCATTCGTTGCCGATGAAGAAAAGGCATGTTTTACAGAAAGTGTATCGGTCTATTATGATTGCGCCCTGACAAAGATGGGGGTGACATTGGTGGATACACCGGGAGCTGACTCCATCAATGCCCGCCATACGAACGTCGCTTTTGAATTTATAAAAAAATCAGACGCCATACTTTATGTAACCTATTATAACCATGCATTCTCAGCCGCTGACCGTGAGTTTCTGATCCAGCTCGGACGTGTCAAAGACACCTTTGAACTGGATAAAATGTTCTTCGTGATCAATGCATCAGATCTGGCGAAGGATAGTGAAGAGCTCATCGATGTTGTGGAACACGTCGGTGATAATTTGCGCCGGTTCGGGATTAGACATCCAAAGCTGTATCCGATGTCGAGCTATTTTTCATTGCTGGGACAAAAACCAACGGGTGAACTGTCTCAGGAGGAACGAAACCGACTCGGAAGCAAATACCAAGAGTTACAAGGGCAGGAACTATTGCAGCGGACAGGATTCCTGCCGTTCATGAACGCCTTTATGTCCTTCTTAAAAGAAGACCTTGCAGATGTGCTGGTGAATTCAGCGATTAACCAATTCCAGCAATCCAAGTTTATGCTGGAGCGGCTGATCGACGAAGCAGCCTCCAGTCAAAAGGACCGTGAAAGAAAGTCACAAGAGCTTAAAAATACATGCACGAACATGCTGCAAACGATGGAAGGCTATTCTCTGCAGCAAAAAGAAGAGCTTTTGCAAAAAGAGATCAATGAGCTGCTGTTTTATGTAAAACAAAGAGTTATGCTTCGGTTTACCGAATTTTTCAATGAGGCATTCAACTCTTCTGTGATCACAGGATCGGTAAAAGAACAAAAGAACGCTTTGCATGAAAGCTGGAAAGAACTGCATCAGAGGATTCAATTTGATCTGCATCAGGAATCGAGGGCAACCATACTCAGGGTAGAAAAATACATTCTTTACTTGCTCAGTGAGATGCACGAGGAAATGGATCAGGCATTGAAAAGGTTTAATGGTCCGGAGTATCACATGGGTAAAGAGGATATTCAGTTCAAGAGCCTTGAAATTGAAACGAAGCTTCACGAGGCCGAGGGAAAAGAAACGATTCTTAAAGAATTTAAGAATGCACGTCATTTCTTTGAAGAAGGGGGAAAGAAAAACATCATGGAAAAGATGTACACCATGATGGAAAACCCGGTTCAAACTTTTGTGGATGATAGTGCAGGAGTGTTCTATACGTATTATCTTTCATCATTTAATGATTCTGTGCATTCCGAAATCAGCCGTAGAAAAGGAGATGCTGTTCTTTATTATGAAGGGCTGCTTAAAGCGCTTGAAACTCCCGGACTTCTGGAAACGATGAAGAAAAGCCTACTGGAACTGAATCAATTATAAAAAAAGGAAACCGTTTAGACGGTTTCCTTTTGCTCTTATTGAATCTCACTGACAAAGCTTGCTTCAATCAATCCTAATTTTTTATGGATTGTATTTACTTTTTCGGCAAAAGCACTGAACTGTTTGTCAGCGTCTGCTGTTTTCGCTTCATTTCCTAGGCCTTCAGCTCTTGTCTTATACGATTGGCTAAGGTCTTTGAAAGCTGTTTTGAAAACTTCTTGATCTTCTTTCGTCAAGGAAGAAGGAACCTTCAGCTCAGGGATTTCTTTCGCTGCTTTTTCTCCAGAGTCCTTGGCTGCTGCAGCTAATTTTTCAAGGTCTGCTTTTGGTGTTTTCTTTTCAGGATCAAGAGCTGCTGCATAGGCATTGAACGGCGCATGATATTCACGCAGTTTTGCTCCTAATTCAACTTCAAAATCCAATACTGCGGATTTTTCTTTGTTTTTGTCCGATGAAGTTTCTGATTTTGGTTTATCCTGGCCTTTTGCTTCTTTTTCCTGACTGCATCCTACGCTAAACACAAGCAAAAGTACTGCGGCAATACTCATAAATTTCTTCATATCACAAAACCTCCCTAAATATGTAATTTTCTAGAAATCGACCGGCAAAATCTAGTTTATTATGTTTTCAGTCAGTTGTAAAATGATAAATTATTTAAAATGTTTTGAAAAATGAATGTTAATCAATCACATGGTATACTAAACCAAAGATGAGGTTTGAGGAGGAAAAATGATGAGTGTACATCAAGAGATCAGCAAACATTCCAGCAGGCAGCATGCGATTGTATCAGAATTTCTGATGCTGGAACAAAGAAGAGAAAATTTGATCGATATCACGGTTGAGCAATGCGGAAAAGGACTTCCTTTCAATGTGAAAGAGATTAATGAAGTAAGTAAACAAATGAACCTGCTCGCTCAAAAGGGGATTGTTCCTCAGCGGAAATTAATCACAGAACACATGGTAAAGGAATATGTGCACAAGAAAAACCAAGCGTCCAATCTGTAAAGATTGAATGCCTGGTTTTTTTTATGATTTCCTAAAATAATTAAGGATTAGGGATGGATAGGGATTTTAAAAAGGATTCCAGCCTGTCTAAACCGGCAGAAAGCTGTTCCATAGATGCTGCATAAGAAATCCTGATATAGCCTTCACCCAGTTCAGAAAAGGCTGAACCGGGAACTACGGCTACTCTCTCTTTTTCCAATAACTTTGTGGCAAATTCCAGTGAAGTGATCCCATATGGAGAGATATCAGGGAAAATATAAAAAGCTCCTCCTGGCTTTTCGGCGTGCAGTTTCATTTCAGTTAACCTTCTGCTGACAAACTCTAAACGCTTGCTATATTCTTTTTTCATGGGAAGCGCATCGTCTTTGCCGGCTGTTAATGCTTCAATCGCAGCCATCTGTGAAATAGTTGAAGCGCATGTTACATTGTATTGATGCACCTTTAATAGATGTTTTGAAATCTCTGCGGGGGCAAAGACGAGGCCGATTCGCCATCCGGTCATAGAATGTGACTTGGAGAGCCCGTTGATAACAATCGTTTTTTCTTTCATCCCTGGCATCGATGCGATCGAGACATGTTCGTGTTCGTACGTGAGTTCGCTGTAGATTTCATCGGATAGTACAAAAACATCCTGATCTTTTAGTACATCTGCAATTTCCTTGAGCTCGCCGGGAGATAATATACAGCCCGTTGGATTGGAAGGATAGGGCAGGATCACGCACCTTGTATTTGGTGTGAGGTGTTCCTGAATCAGCTCGGCGTTTAGTTTAAAGCCGTTTTTTGTGGTATCCACATAAACTGGGTTCGCTTTGCACATCTCGATGACAGGAGCATAGCCTGGGTATACAGGACCCGGCAGCAGGACATCACATCCTTCATCTAAGATCGTACGCAGAGAAATGTCGATTGCCTCACTGGCACCGTTCGTTACGATCACTTCATGTTCAGGATGATATTTCATTCCATATTTTTCATTCAAGAAGGAAGAGGCGGCTTTCCTTAACTCTAAGTAACCGGCATTATGAGAATACACGGTTTTGTTTTCATCAATGGCCTGTTTGGCAGCATTTTTAATATGCTCCGGAGTAGGGAAGTCAGGCAGTCCCAGGGTAAAAGAAATGGCATCCGGATATTGGCTGACAAGGTTATAAAACGTACGGATCCCCGATATTTGAATATGTCTGACCGAGGGGTTCAATAAATGTTCCAACTCATTCTTCCTTTCTTTATCCTATTGCTTTTAGCAGCGGATGTCTGTTGTTTTTAAGTTTAGCTTTAAACTCCTTTTAGAGTCAATGGTTTGAATTTCTTGTATGTAAAAAGCTGTGAAAACCATACTAAGAAAAAGCCTGTATGCTATTTGGATCTGGAGGAGAATATGGAATCGAAAAAAAAGCTGGACTTAATTTCACTTGCATCAATCCCGCTGGTAATGACGCTGGGAAACTCAATGTTGATCCCTGTACTGCCCTCGATTGAAAAGAAACTGCATATATCTTCTTTTCAAGTCTCGATGATCATTACGGTATATTCTATAGTGGCTATCATCCTTATTCCTATCGCGGGCTACCTGTCCGATCGGCTGGGCAGAAAAAAAGTCATCATTCCAAGCTTGATCATAGCAGGCATCGGGGGGCTCGTAACAGGCTGGGCTTCTTGGAAAATGAATGATCCATATTACATTATCCTGGCCGGACGGCTGCTGCAGGGGATCGGTTCAGCAGGAGCAGCTCCGGTCGTACTCCCATTGGTGGGGGATATGTTTGATGATGAAAAGGATGTAAGCTCAGGGCTCGGCCTAATCGAAACGAGCAATACGTTTGGTAAAGTGATGAGCCCAATCGTGGGGGCTATATTGGCAACCTTCATCTGGCATCTTCCTTTTTGGTTTATCCCCATTTTCTGCTTGATTTCCATCGGCCTTGTTTTTTTTCTTGTGAAAACTCCAAAGAAAGAAGAACAGGCACCGCCGGCTTTCAAGAAATTTTTACGATCGTTTAAAAAAACGTTCAAGAACAACGCCAAATGGCTGATCGCTATATTTGCAATCGGGGGGATCATCATGTTTGTGCTGTTTGGCGTTTTATTTTATTTATCCACAACACTTGAAGAAGAATACAGCATAAACGGGATTAAAAAGGGTTTCGTATTAGCCATTCCGCTTCTTGCGTTATCTATTTCTTCATATATTGCTGGCAAGAAGATCGGCCAGAGCAAGTCTCTCATGAAATGGCTCACTTTCGGGGGAATCATGCTGCTTGCCTTTTCGATCTTGAGTGTTACGTTTACAGATGGACTCTTTTTCCTGCTTGCCATTCTTTTTGTCAGCGGAATAGGAATTGGATCAGCCTTGCCATGTCTGGACGCTTTAATCACAGAAGGTATAGAGAAAGAAGAGAGAGGGACCATCACATCATTGTATAGTTCAATGCGCTTCGTCGGCGTTGCTCTCGGACCTCCCATTTATGCGATCATTATGAAGTCCGATCATTCCATCGTATTTTATACATCCGCGGGTGTCAGTCTTTTTGCTGCACTGCTTGCTTTTTTTGCGATTAAGCCTGAAAAGGAAAAAGGTGAAAAAGGCGAGAAAGGCAAAAAAGAAGAAGGGCCGGCAAAACCGCTGAACCCTGCATTGCATTAAAAAGCTCACGGCAGATGCCGTGAGCTTTTTATTTTTCATCGCGATCAGTTCTAAGATCAGTTCTAAGGTTCGTTGGCGGCCACCAAGTGTAGCCGTCTTCGTTCAATAGTTCTTCCGCTTCAAGAGGACCCATTGTTCCTGAAGAATATTTGTAGAGAGGAACATTTCCATTCCTCCAGGCATTTGTAATTCCATCAATAAATTCCCAAGAAAGAGCCACTTCGTCCCAGCGCGTGAAGTACGTTGAATTTCCGAGCAAGCAATCGTGCATCAGTTTCTCGTATGCCTCAGGACTGTTCAATTCATTATGGCAGTTGTTGCAATAGCTCATGTTGATCGGCAGAAGGGCAGGGAAATCACCTTGAGGCTTCGCGTTCAGCGAGAGACTCAAGCCCTCATCCGGCTGAATATGAATTCTCAGTAGGTTTGGCTGATAATGGTCATCATGCTCGTGATAGAGCGCCATTGGTCCGTTCTTAAACTGAACCACGATTTCTGTTGCCTTTGTTGCCATACGTTTACCTGTACGAAGGTAGAACGGTACACCGGCCCAGCGGAAATTATCAATAAACACGCGAGCCGCAACAAATGTGTCCGTTTTTGAAGCAGGATCTACATTCTCTTCATCCACGTAAGCAGGAACGGTTTTTCCGTTCATTGTGCCTTCCTTATATTGTCCGCGGATCACGTTTTTAGCAACTTCGTCCTCATTGTAGAAACGCAGGGCACGAAGCACTTTAACTTTTTCATCGCGGATTAATTTGGGATCCAATCCGCCGGGAGGCTCCATAGCAACCATCATGGCCATCTGCAGCATATGGTTCTGCAGCATATCCAATATCGCACCGGATTTTTCATAATAGGATGCGCGGTCTTCAACACCAAGTGTTTCACTGGAGGTGATCTGAACAGAGGATATGTATTTGTTGTTCCATATCGATTCAAAGATTGCGTTCCCGAAGCGGATGACCTGAATGTTTTGGACCATTTCTTTACCAAGATAGTGGTCGATACGGTAGATGCTTTCTTCAGGAAAACTCTTCTGAAGCTGCTCATTCAGTTCAGTGGCTGATTGAAGATCGTGGCCAAAAGGTTTTTCGATGACCAGGCGCTGCCAGCCTTCCGTCTCAGTCAGCCCTTCTGATTTTAAGAAGGAAGGAATGGTACCGAAAAATTGCGGAGCCATCGCAAGATAGTACATTCGGTTTCCGCCAAGGCTGTATTTGCTGTCTAGTTCATCAGCAAGGCCTTTTAGATCTTGATAGCTTTTTTCGTTGGTTACATCCATTTGCAGGAAATAAAAATGGGAGATGAATTCATCCACTTTGTCATTTTGGATGTTTTTCTCTTTGGATATAGAAAGTTTCACATCTTCCTGAAATTTTTCATGTGAAAATTCTTTTCTTCCGACACCGATGACAGCAAACTTTTCGTTAAGCTTTTGCTTTTGGTACAATTGGAAGAGTGCAGGGTACAGTTTACGGTGAGCCAGATCTCCTGTAGCACCGAAAAGTACGATACAGGCTTCTGGAATATGGTTGTTCATAATATCAATCCTCACTTTGCTAATATTGCTTATGACATCAGTTTCCCCTATGTTTCATAAAAATAACGTTTATTATTTTATCGAAAGGAGTCGCCTCATGAAAAATATTGTAACACAAGAATGGCTGGAGTCTCATTTATCGCGCTCAGACCTGGTCATCTGTGACTGCAGGTTTAATCTATCGGACCCGGAGGCAGGCAGGAAACAGTACGATTCGGGACACATTCCAGGTTCAATTTATGTAAATCTAGAAAAAGACTTGTCAAGGAGTGTCACAGAGCATGGAGGACGCCATCCGCTTCCGTCAAAAAAAGAAATGTCGCAAGCGTTTGGACGTTTAGGAATTGATGAAAAGAAAACCGTTATTGCTTACGATGATCAGGGAGGCTCATATGCTGCAAGGTTATGGTGGATGCTGAAGCTTCTGGGCAGTGAGAAGGTTTTTGTCCTGCAGATTGGTTTTTCTGCCTGGGAAAGGAAAGGGTACCCAGTGACGTCTGAGAATACGGTTCTTCAGCCAACGGTTTTTACTCCTCAAGAAAGCAAATGGAGAACGGTCAGTATGGAAGAAGTCAGACTAGCATCGCTCAAAGATGGTAAGGGAGCCATCGTTGTTGATTCAAGAGACCCAGAACGGTATAAAGGTAAGCATGAGCCGATCGATAAGAAAGCGGGGCATATTCCAGGAGCGGTGAATATTCCGTGGCTAAAGAACGTGAGTGAAGGAAGTAAATGGCTTGACTCATCAGAGCTGAAGAGTGTTCATAAAGGTCTGAAAGAAAAACCTGAAGTGATCGTCTATTGCGGATCTGGAGTAACGGCGTGCGCCAATATACTCGGCATGGACGAAGCCGGCATCGAGAATGTAAGATTATATCCTGGAAGCTGGAGTGACTGGATATCTTATCCGGATAATAAAATTGAAAAACAATAAAATAATTTCACGTACCGTATTTTAAGTATGAATTGAAAGGAAATAAATATGGCAAACATCGACATGCATACCCATTCAACCGCATCAGACGGAGTAAACTCGCCTGCTCAGAACGTCAGACTTGCCGCAGAAAAAGGACTTGGCGGGCTTGCAGTTACCGATCATGACACGGTTTCAGGCGTCTCTGAAGCACTCGGCGAGGCTGCCAGCCATTCAAACTTTTTATGTATCCCAGGAATTGAAATCAGTACGCTCGACAACGGACACGATATTCATGTTCTTGGTTATTTCATTGACCATGAGAATGCTGAATTCCTTTCAAAGCTGGAGGAACTCCGTACTGTCAGAAATAAGAGAAATGAAAAGATTGTAAAAAACCTTCAGGAACTCGGAATCTCAATCACCATGGAAGAAGTAACAGCAAAAAGGAAATCATCCAGTGGCAATATTGGCCGTCCTCACATTGCTGAAGTACTGATGGAGAAAGGAATCATCAGCTCTTTGAGAGAAGCATTTGATAAGTATTTAGGCAAAGGGAAGCTGGCTTATGCCATCACTGAGAGAATTTCACCGGCTGAAGGCGTAAAAATTATTCTTGATGCCGGGGGTGTCCCTGTTCTGGCTCACCCGGGTTTATATGATCAGGACGAACTGATTCCGCAGTTGAAGGAGCATGGATTAGCAGGGCTCGAGGCTTACCATTCGGATCATTCGGCCGAGCAGGAAGTGCATTATCGAAACCTTGCCGAGCGCTATCAGTTAATTCCTACAGGAGGCAGTGATTATCATGGAGTTCGTAACGGAAAAGTTTTTCACGGAGACCTTGGTAATCGATATTCTGACTTAATAACAGTAGAAAAGTTAAAAAGCTTATCAATAAAATATCGTTAAACTGCCAATTGGCAGTTTTTTCTTTTCGCCTTTCATTTCAAATTTTTAAAGGAATAAACAAATGGCTATGGAATAAACAAGGTAGAAATGGGGGTAATAATCAGATGCAAACTGAAACGTTTTATAAACAAACAGAAATTAATAAAGAAGATGTAACAGCTGAGATATTTCTGGATTACTTTAATGAACGATTGAGAGTGGATGATTATCGGGGAAATATTTCTTCCTTGGCCGCTGAAGTCAACGAACTGGCTGTTCAGCATGATTTCTCAAAAGTGATCATTAAGGCTAAATCAGAACATGTCGGAGCTTTTCTAGCATTGGGCTTTTTGCCTGAAGCCGTATTCAGCCAGTATTTTAATGGAAGCGACGCTGTGGCGATGTGCCGATATTACACGAACGAAAGGAAGCGAAGTGACTATTGGGTAGAGGAAGATAAGATTATGGATCGAATTTTTGAACTTCCAGAGGGTAAATCCGGCGGACATTCTCTGCCAGAAAACTACCTTATCCGATTAGCTGACCAAAACGATACAGAAGGCCTATCCACTTTATATGGAAAGGTATTCCAAGTATATCCCACTCCAATGAATGATCCTTCCTATATTAAAAATACAATGGAGCAGGGGACCATTTATTATGTGATCGAACAGAATAAAGAAATTGTAAGTGCTGCCTCTGCGGATATTAATATGCAATATCACAATGCAGAACTTACAGACTGTGCTACATTGGCTGAACACCGAAAATTTGGTCTGATGAAGATCTTGATTGAGAAGCTTGAACTGGAACTGAAGAACCGTAAAATCTATTGTGCCTATTCCATCGCACGCTCTTTGTCGTTTGGAATGAATGCTGTCTTTTTTCAAAGAGGCTATAAATATCAAGGGAGATTCACAAAAAATTGCCTGATTTTTGATAAATACGAGGACATGAATCTCTGGATGAGAGATCTGTCAGCAAATTAGTGCCGAAATTTCGGCAATCCTGATGAAAATTGAGCAGCTTGTTCTTTTGATTCAGAGTGGAGGTGCCTATGTTTAAAGACTCGGTTGAAACCATTGAGATGCTAAAAGCCATATTAAAGACGATTGATGAAGGAATTCATGCAGTGGATGCCAGCGGAATGACCATTTTTTATAATGAAGTTGCCGCAAGGCTTGATGGTTTAAAAGTTCCTCAAGTGCTAAACCAGCACGTCCTATACTCTTTTCCTTCATTAAATCAGCAAACCAGTACATTGCTGAACGTTATTAAAACAGGAAAACCGATCATCAACCAGCATCAAACGTATACAAACGTAAACGGCAAGCGGGTCGATACGGTCAACACGACGCTGCCGCTCATCGTTGACGGGGAACTGATCGGTGCGATTGAAATATCAAAGGACCTTACAAAAATAAAACAATTGTCAGAGAAGCTTCTTGATATGCAGGCGCAGTTTCATAAAGACCGTTCCGTAACCATAAAAAATGGTCATTATGCATCTTATCACTTAGAGGACTTTATTTCAGCTGATCCCCAGATTGATCAGTTAAAGTCACTGTCGAAGAAAGTATCTGAAACTTCCTCACCCGTTCTTATTTTCGGGGAGACCGGAACCGGAAAAGAAGTTCTTATTCAAGGGATACATAATCATTCATTGAGAAAAAACAAACCATTTATTGCCCAGAACTGTGCTGCAATTCCATCACAGCTTTTGGAGAGTATTTTATTCGGTACAGTGAAGGGAAGCTTTACGGGTGCTGTCGACCGGCCGGGCCTTTTTGAACTAGCGGATGGTGGAACCCTGTTTCTAGATGAGATCAATTCTATGCCTCTTGATATCCAAGCAAAATTATTGAGGGTCCTTCAGGATGGGGTAGTCCGCAGAATCGGTGCTGTTCAGGGCAAATTAGTGAATGTAAGGATCATGGCTGCATTGAATGAACACCCTTCAGAATGTGTTAAATCAAATAAACTTAGGGAAGATTTATACTACAGGCTGAACGTGATTTTTTTTGAAATTCCTCCATTGCGGCATCGAATTTCAGATATTCATCTGCTTGCGGAGCACTTTATTTCTCAATATAATGTTCAATTCAAAAAACAAATTAAGGGGCTTTCAGAAGAAGCATTCCATCTTTTTCAGCAATATCCATGGCCAGGTAATGTCAGGGAGCTGAAACATGTGATCGAATATGCCATGAATATGGCGGATGATAATGAGGAAATAAAAGTTGCAGACTTGCCTCATCATCTCCTGGCCACTCCTTCTCTTGCAGGCTCTATTGAGCAAATACCCATTCCTCCTCTTAGGGAGGCTCTCGCTCATCGGGAACGCGAGCTGATATCCAAGGCTCTTTCTGCTTCGGATGGAAATATTCAGAAAGCTGCACAACTGCTCAAAATACCGAGACAGACACTGCAATATAAATTAAAAATCAATGCACACTGAACTGCCGGATTTTCGGCAGTTTTTTCTTTTTCCCAAACAAGTGGATAGGCGCATACATTATCATTATCAGAATAATAAGGGATCTAAGGCTTTTTTTCAGTATCATTCATTTTGGCACGGAACTTGCAAGTATAGATTAATGAGCCAAGTATACAAGGAGGTAACGCAATGCCTATCGTGAATGGATTGTACCAGCCAAAAAGACATTGGAAAGAAGTGGAGTTATGGAAGGACGTCACAGAAGAGCAGTGGAATGATTGGCTCTGGCAGCTGACACATACGGTAAGAAATCTTGAAGACTTAAAAAAAGTCGTAAACTTAACGCCTGAAGAAGAGGAAGGCGTTCGTATATCCACCATGACGATTCCTTTAAATATCACCCCGTATTATGCATGGCTGATGGACGAGGATGATCCGCGCTGTCCGATCCGGATGCAGTCCGTACCGATCGGAAAGGAAATCTTGAAAACAAAATATGATCTTGAAGATCCCCTGCATGAGGATGAAGATTCTCCAGTTCCTGGACTGACACACCGTTATCCTGACAGAGTGCTATTCCTGGTAACCAATCAATGCTCCATGTACTGCAGATATTGTACGAGAAGACGTTTCTCCGGACAGATCGGAATGGGTGTACCTAAAAAGCAGCTTGACGCAGCCATTGATTATATTGCAGCGACTCCGCAGGTGAGAGATTGCCTGATTTCTGGAGGAGACGGTTTATTAATCAATGACAACATTCTTGAATATATTCTAAAAAGGCTAAGAGAAATCCCCCATATGGAAATCATTCGGATCGGAACACGTGCTCCTGTCGTGTTTCCGCAGCGAATTACCGAAAATCTGTGCAACATCTTAAAGAAATATCATCCGGTTTGGCTCAACACGCATTTTAATACATCCATTGAAATTACAGAGGAATCCAAAAAGGCATGTGAAATGCTCGCAAATGCCGGTGTACCGGTCGGAAACCAGTCTGTTATCCTGGCTGGAATCAATGACAGCACGCATATTATGAAAAAGCTGATGCATGATCTCGTAAAGATCCGTGTACGCCCTTACTATATTTATCAATGTGACTTATCTGAAGGCATCGGACATTTCCGTGCACCTGTCTCAAAAGGGCTGGAGATCATAGAAGCATTACGTGGCCACACGTCCGGATATGCTGTTCCGACTTTTGTTGTGGATGCACCGGGTGGAGGAGGCAAAATTTCTCTTCAGCCAAATTATTTGATTTCACAGAGCCCTGATAAAGTAATTTTACGAAACTTTGAAGGAGTTATCACGTCTTATCCCGAACCTCAAAACTATAAAGCCGGATTGGCAGATGAGTACTTTAACCAGACCATGGGTATTACAGAGCAGCCGGCCGCAATAGGAATAACAGCACTTATGAAGGATGAGAAATTCAATATCGTTCCTGAAGGCTTAAACCGGTTTGACCGAAGAAAAACATACGAAACGAACCCTGAACATGCCACTCTGAAAGATAAACGGGAAAAACGGGACGAAATGAAAGAAAAGAAATTCAAACATGAACTGAAAAAAGAAACAGCCACTCAGGATGATGGCACAGTGAAAGAAGCATAGGAGGCCGCTCATGAAGGAATGCATGTGGTGCAATGATCATTCAGCCAAAGAAATTACCAAGACGGGATACTGGGAACTGCATGACGGTACCCGGGCACTTCAAATAAAAGAAATCCCGGCTCTTTATTGCGAGTCTTGCAGTATGGAATATCATGAAGATGAAATCGTGGAAGAAATTGAAGATCAGCTTTTATTGATTGATACAAAAAAGCTGAATCAGGTTTTGACGTTCAAAGAATTAATGGCTCAAGAACGTTTTTTAAAGAAAAATTACTTTAAATCCTATTAAATATGCATTCAATGAAAAGCAGCGGATTTCCGTTGCTTTTCCATCATGAATGGAAGGAGTGCCCATCATGGATAAAACAGGAATTATTAAACCGGTGCTGGATGCAAGCTATCCCATGATCAGTCACGGAGAGGGAATCTATTTATATGACGAAAACGGCAATCGGTATATCGATGGATCCTCAGGAGCCGTAACCGCAAACATCGGCCATGGTGTGGAAGAAATCGCGGATGTGATATATGAACAAGCAAAGCAGGTTGCCTTCGTTTACCGTTCGCACTTCACAAGTCTGCCGGCAGAAAAACTGGCAAAGAAGCTAGCAAGTATGACTCCTGGTGACTTGAACTGGACCTTTTTTGTCAACAGCGGATCGGAAGCCACGGAAACCGCATTAAAGGTAGCGATCCAGTACTTCCAGGAACAAGGAATTTACACGAAAACAAAAATACTTTCCCGATGGACCAGCTATCATGGCATAACACTGGGAGCTCTGTCGATGTCCGGCCATCATATGAGAAGAGAGCGATTCTCGGAGCTGCTTGAAGATTTCCCGGCTGTTCCCGCACCTTATTGCTACCAATGTCCTTTGCAAAATACATACCCCGGATGCAGATTACAATGTGCTGACGAATTGGAACGTGCAATTGAACAGATTGGGCCTGAAAACATCGCTGCGTTTATTTTTGAACCTATCATTGGCGCTGCAGGCGGCGCGATTGTACCTCCTCCGGGCTATTATGAAAAAGTGAAAGAGATCTGTGACAAGTATCATATTTTAACCATCGCCGATGAAGTGATGACGGGGATGGGCAGAACAGGAAAAATGTTTGCTATCGACCACTGGGGAATAGAGCCTGATATTATGACCCTCGGCAAAGGGCTCAGTGCAGGGTATACCCCAATGGCGGCAACCGTGGTGTCCGACCGCATTATTAATGTGATACGAAAAGGATCCAGAGTGGTCATGAGCGGGCACACCTTCAGTGCGAACCCTCTTTCTGCAGCGGCATGCTGTGCAGTCATGGAATATATGGAACAACAAAATCTTGTTCAGAATGCCGAGGAACAAGGAGAACGTTTATTAAATGGATTGAAAGAACTGGAGCAAAAATACTCTTTTGTCGGCAATGTTCGCGGTAAAGGTCTCTTATGCGGATTAGAACTTGTCAATGATGCACTGAACCACGCGCCATTTTCTGTCAGCGACCGTGTAGGGGAAAAGCTGATCTCCATTTGCTTCAACAATGGACTCATCATATATCCTGCTTTCGGAGGAGTTACCGGATACGAGGGAGATGCTGTGTTAATTTCTCCGCCATTAATTGTTACTTCTTTTCAAGTTTACGAGATATTAAGAATTTTGGATGAAAGCTTGCAAGAATTAATGAACCATCTTGTATCTTCAGGAATTGTGATTCATCGAGCAACGAGCTAGAAGAAAGGAGATTAAAACCATGCTGTCCAATACCAATGAAACAACATTAAAAACAAAGCTCATCACGATGGAAGAAGCAGCTGCTCTTTTTTATGATGGCATGTCGCTGATGGTAGGGGGGTTTGGAGGGGTGGGGGCTCCGCCATGCTTAATCAATGCCATTCTTGACCAAAACATCAAGGATATTTTTATGATCAGCAACGATACCGGCTTTCCTTGGATCGGACCGGGCAAACTGATCACTGAGAAGCGGATCAGCCGTCTTATCGCTTCCCACATCGGTTCCAATCCGGAAGCGGGTAAACAGATGCACGGCGGTGAACTGGCTGTGGAGTTTATTCCTCAGGGCACCCTGGCCGAGAAAATCAGGGCCGGCGGGATGGGCCTTGGGGGAATTTTAGTAGATGTAGGCCTTGGAACGGTCGTTGAATCCGGGAAGCAGAAAGTGGATATTAACTCAGCGACTTATATGGTAGAGCCTGCCCTTACAGCCGATGTTTCTATCGTTTATGCACAAAAAGCCGATACCTATGGAAATTTAGTCTACGATAAAAGCGCGCGAAATACGAATCCTCTCGTGGCTATGGCAGGCAACATAACGATTGCAGAAGTAGAAGAAATCGTACCCGCAGGTGAACTGGATCCGGAATGTATTATAACGCCTGGTGTCTTCGTGGATTATATCGTTCAGAGCAAGGGGGTGGATTGGGAATGGGTTTGGGAATTGAAACAAGGCACCGAATAGCACGCAGGGCAGCACTTGAAATTGATAGAGGAACGATCGTCAATTTAGGCATCGGCATACCTACGCTAGTTGCGGATTACATTCCGAATGACCACGGTGTCATGCTTCATACAGAGAATGGAATTCTAGGCATGGGCGGATCACCAGAAAAGGGGAAAGAAGACGGCAACCTCTCCAATGCCGGAGGTTATCCTGTCACCTTGATCTCAGGGGCATCCTATTTTGACAGTGCCACAGCTTTTGGCATCATAAGGCGCGGACTTCTGGACATTACCGTATTAGGAGCTCTGGAAGTCAGTGAAAGAGGGGACATCGCCAATTGGATTGTACCCGGAAAAAGAGTGCCGGGCATGGGGGGAGCCATAGACCTTGCACAAAAATCTAAAAAGGTCATCGTTCTTATGAATCACACGGATAAAGAAGGCAATCCAAAGATCGTAAAACAATGCAAATTGCCGCTTACGGTGCAAAAAGGCGCTCACATGATCATTACAGAAAAAGCCGTAATTGACGTGATGGATGGAAAGCTTGTACTAAGAGAAATTATGCATCCCTATACCGTTGATGATGTGGTGAAATCAACGGGTGCTTCTTTAGAAATTCTCGATCAGATCGGAACTTTTCAGTAAAAAACGGCAGGAGGGTGAACATGAAAAAGGAAATTCAAAAGTGGATGGACAGCAAAAAGCCAGAAGCCATCTCATTTTTGCAGAAGATGGTACGTTCGAACAGTGAACAGGGAAAAGAAAAAGAAGTCCAGATGCTAATCGCAGATAAGCTTCAGGATATAGGTCTGGAAGTAGATGTTTGGCATCCGGATGACGAAGCGTTTTTCCGGCATCCTTATTTTTGTGCGACGAGAACAGATTTCTCAAACAGCCCTAACGTGGCGGGGATTTTAAAAGGAAGCGGAGGAGGGCGGTCGATCGTTTTGAACGGGCATGTGGATGTCGTGCCTCCAGGTGATCTCAGCCAATGGGAAAACGATCCCTATAGCGGTGAAATTAAGGACGGAAAACTGTATGGCAGAGGTGCGACAGATATGAAGGGCGGAAATTTATGCCTGCTTCTAGCAATACAATGCTTAAAGGATCTGAACGTTCCGTTAAAAGGAGATGTCATTTTCCATAGTGTAATGGAAGAGGAGAGCGGAGGGGCAGGTACACTTGCCGCTATTCTTAGGGGATATACGGCAGATGCTGCTATCATTCCGGAACCGACGAATATGAAGATATTTCCAAGCCAGCAAGGATCCATGTGGTTCAGGATAAATGTGTACGGCAGATCCGCCCATGGAGGAACAAGATACGAAGGTGTCAGCGCGCTTGAAAAGGCGATGATTGTTGTTAAGGAGCTGCAGGACCTTGAGAAAGCAAGAAATGAAAGAATTACAGATCCTCTCTATCAAAATATTCCTATTCCTGTACCGATTAACTTAGGGAAAATATCAGGCGGTGAATGGCCATCATCTGTTCCCGATCATATCGTTATTGAAGGGAGAATAGGTGTGGCTCCATGTGAATCACTTGAGGATGTGAAAGGCGAGCTGGAAGATCGAATGGCGAGCCTCAACGATCAATGGCTTAAAGAACATCCTCCGGCTGTGGAATGGTTTGGAGCACAGTGGCTGCCTGGCAGCATTGATCAAGACCATGATCTCATGAAGCTTTTGTCCAATCGTTTTACTGAAATTTGTCAGTGTGAACCTGTTATTGAAGCATCACCATGGGGAACAGACGGAGGGTTGTTAACATCTGTCGGCCATACACCGAGCATTGTATTCGGGCCTGGAGTAACTTCAGTTGCCCATTATCCGGACGAACATATTGAGCTGGATAAAATTTTTCAGGCGGCTGAAATTATCACTTTAACGATTATGGATTGGTGCGGCGGGATTGAAACAGAAACAAAAGAAGATCTGCTCGTCAAAAAAGATACGTAAAACCTGCTGAGGCGGGTTTTTTTTCTTTAACTGTGGAATGAATGAGAAGTGAAATGATCGGTGATCGGAGGGAGCTTGCTCCAATGAATAGTAAGTGAGGTGATATGCTGTTTCGTGATTAAGGATGAACAATGGGGCGGGCAGGGAGCTGTAAGCATTTCATAAACAAAATTTAATCCAAGAGGAAGCAGAAAGGCCGGAACACGCAGAGGATACGACTGATTCAGCTCGTACGCAGCACCGTATGTAATGCCGAGTTCATAAAGGAGATAGGGTGTTCCTAATTTTGAAACAATAAATGTTCTGTAGGCCAAGTATTCGCTTTCATAATATTGAGAGACAATTTGAAACTCATCGTTTTGAATGCTGCATCTCGGTATTTTAAACAAATGGGATCCTGGACTTTTAGCGTGCAATCGCTTTATTCCTCCTTTGGTATTTACTCTACATTTTCATTTTCGCCGCGTTAGACTGATTTCCTTTTTCAGCCAAAAAAAAGATGAACAAGACTGTTCATCTTTTTAACGAGGGTTGTGCTGTGCTCTTTTAATAAATGAAGCTTCTTCCCCGATGACTCCGCAAGCAGCGCACTGCACAAGTCTTTCCGCTCCGTTGTAAGGAATATGGAAGGGATCCAAGTCTTCAGCATTTTCGTACTGATTGACAACCGAGCCTGTTGACGGATCTAATTTTACAGACTGCGGAACTTGCGCGATCAGATTAAACCTTGTACGATTGGTTTTACAGTTTGGGCATAAATAAGCATTTGACATTGTACATCAACCTCCTGTTCATAGGGTTACCATTGTCAGGAAAATTATGTTACTCATTTATTTTTGACGAATGGAAACAATAGTTATACTCTATATAACAGGAGCTGAAAAACATTGGGAAAACAGAAAAAAGGAAATGCCAATGCCCAGCGCAACAACAATGCGAAACAAATGGAACAGCGAAGCGATTCTGAATTTGCTGCTATGGAAGATGCCAGAAGCAGCGGCCATCGCCATGGCAAGAAAACGAAGTAAACTTATTTACAAAATTTAAATATGGCGTTATAATTACAGTCTGCGATGTTAGTAGCTCTTATTTTGTCTTAAACCGATATGAGTAATAAGGGAATCCTAAATGTCTGTTGAATACATCGTGCCTCTCCATTCGTTAGAGGAAGATGAAAATACAGCTGCGGATACCCACCTGTGAGAACGGGTTTTAAGACAGGATGAGTTACGGCAGAGCGGACATACATAAACAGCTTATTTTACAACTACGTAAAATAAGTTTTTTTTATAAGTTTTTATTTTCAAATAAAAACTTCATTTATTTTCAAATAAAAACTTCATTTATTTTCAAATAAAAACTTCATTTTTAAAAAAACATATAAAAATATTTGGTTTTTTTATGAAATAAATATAACCTGGCAGACTAGATGGCCGGGTATGCGGGACGGTGAATGAAATGGTTGATGAAAAACATGAGAAACTATTGCTGATTGATGGGTTTAATTTACTGAGCAGGTGTTATTTCGCTACGGCTTACGGAAAAGAACTTCATCAGCTTCAACGCAACTCTAAAGGGTTGTTTATAAACGGTCTGCGCGCTAAAATTCAAAAATTGCTGCAATTGGTGAGGATCCACACACCGACTCACTTAGCCATCGCTTGGGATGTAAAGAGAAACGAAACGCTGCGCAAACAGAAATATCAAGATTACAAGGGAACCAGGAATGAATTGCCGGAACCTTTGATTCAGCAATATGAAACAGCAGTTTCCCTATTTAATAGCTTAGGTATTCCTCAGTTTACGGTTCCAAAATATGAAGCCGACGATATCATTGGGACGTTTGTTCAAAAATGGAGAGATGAAAGAGAAGGGGAATGCATCATTTACAGTAACGACAGGGACTTGCTTCAGCTGCTATGCGGAAAAACATCTCAGCTTATCGCTGCAAAGAAGGGTGAAACCAAGTATACGCTGACTCATTTTCAATCAGACTATGGCATTGAACCGTCTCAATGGGTAGATGTAAAAGCACTGTTAGGGGATAAGAGCGATAATATTCCCGGTGTTGCCGGTGTAGGTGAAAAGGCAGCTCTGCCTCTCATTCAGCAGTATGGAAATGTTGAGGGCATCTATCATAAGGTAGATGAACTGGACGAGAAATACAAAAGGTATTTCAAAAAGCTTCAGCTTGGAAGAGAAATGGCGTTCCTTAGCAAGGATCTTTGCAAAATATATACCGATGTTCCCGATATTCTTGAGCTTGATTTTGATCAGATACAGATCAAAGTAGATAAATCAAAATTGTTGGATGAGCTTACTGAGCTTGAGATAAATGTAAGAGTGGGTTAAGAATTTACCCACTCTTTTGTTTTTCTTTTCTTTAAAATTTTAGCAAATGGAAATTCAGCAGCGATCATTCCGGCAAGGATAAGGATACATCCTGTGATCCCTTTCGCCCCAAGGGTTTCATTTGCCCAAACATAAGCTGTCAGAGCACCGAAAACGGGCTCGAGAGCAAAAATGAGAGCCACCCGGGCTGGAGTAGTGTAGCCTTGAAAATAGGTTTGTGCTAAAAACGCGAGAGCTGTAGCAAAAATAGCTGTGACGACCAGAGCTGTTATCACTTCCTTCTGGAGCATGATGTCCCACTTGAAAGCGGGTTTCCAGTTTTCAATGGAGAGCGATGTGATCAAACTCAGGAATGAGACGGTTGCCAGCTGAATGAGTGTTAGCCATAAAACAGGGGCACCGGAAGCGAATTTAGCAGTCATCACAATATGCATGCCAAATGAAAATGCACATAGCAGGACGAAAAAGTCGCCTTTATTCATAGCTAAGCCGCTTCCTCCTGTTAGAAGATACAGACCTGCTACTGCCATTATTACACTGATTGCAGAGGAGAGCGTCAGCCTTTGTTTTAATAAAAAGACGGCCATAAGGGGAACAACAACCACACTCAATCCCGTGATGAACGCAGTCTTCGACGATGTCGTGTAGATTAATCCGACAGTTTGAAATCCATATCCCAGGTATAGCCAGAAGCCGAGTGAGATCCCTTTATGCCAGATGCGTTTACGCTTGAGAAACTGCTTCTTGTCAGGTGCTGCAAAAACGATCCAGCCTCCCAATATTATGGCAGCCAAAAAAAACCGGATACTGTTAAATGCAAACGGAGGGAGGAAGGCAACCGCTTTTTGAACGATGACAAATGTTGTTCCCCACACCAATGCAACAAGAAGAAGACCGGAATCTGCTATTTTTCTTTTCATTGCACTTCATTGAGCTGGACAGCTTTTCGAGCAAGATCATTCGCCACCTTATTTTGTTTGCTCGGTATCCATTTCAGGAAGAACAGCTGCAGCTGATCAATCATTTGTATGGCTTCCTGCAATAAGGGATCATATCGTTTGTCTTTGGCAAACCGTTTTTCTACCGCTCTTTCCACCGCTTGAGAATCGGTCCTGAATGAAACCGGGTCATAGTTCTTTTCCACACAAATCGTTAAAGCAAGAAGCAGGCTGCGGAATTCCGCTTCATGATTGGATAAGCTTCCGAGCGGAATGCTGTGTTTTTCAACCGTTCCATTTCCTAGTTTAATAAAGATGCCTGCTCCGGATGGACCCGGATCTCCTGCGCTTGCTCCGTCAATATACACTTCGATCAATCCGATCCCCTCCTGTTTTTTTCTATTATAGCGAAATGGGATACAATAAGAAATGAGATATTACAAATTCAGGGAGGCCCTGCGATGAAGGTTACGTTGGAATGGGAATATAAGCCCTCAAGATCAAAGAATATGACACGGTTTGTTTCAGATCCCGTGACGGTGGCGCAAGCGGTTCAGCTTGCTGAAGACATTGAAAGAACAGGCCGTCTTGGAAATCTTACGTTTCTTGATGAAACTGGTGTTTATTGGTCTAAAAAAGAACTTCAAAAAATGGTGGCTGTTATTGAGACAGAACCCTCTGATATTACAGCGTTTTTTGATGGCGGGTTTCAAAAAGATGAGCGTTTATCCGGGCAGGGAACAGCAGTTTATTACAAACAATCGAATAAAAATTACCGGGTACGCTCCAATGCCTCTTACCATATGATTGAATCGAATAATGAATCGGAATATGCGGCGCTTTGGCTGCTTATAAATGAACTGGAACGTCTGGGTGTACAGCGGACACCGGTAACGATTAAAGGGGATTCAATGGTGGTTATTCAGCAAATGAGCGGGGAATGGCCTTGTTACGAAGAAAATCTGCAAAAATGGATGGACAAAATTGAAGAAAAACTGAAAATACTCGGAATCAAACCATCCTATGAGCTAATCTCCCGGAAAGAAAATAAAGAGGCAGATTCCCTTGCGACACAGGCACTTCATAAGAACATGATCCATGGTAAAAAAGAAATCATTGATTAATGGTATTTTTGACTGATACAATTTACATGAATCTTCAAAGAATAGGATGGGATGCAATTGTCTCAGTTTTCAATCGAGGAATACTTCCAGTACCTGGCTTCAAAGGGGATTAAATTAAAAGAAAGTGATACTGCATTTATTGAATTCGGTAAGCACTTTACTGGAATGAGTGATTATATGGTCAGCGTCGCCATTGAAATTACGTTAAAAATCCAAAGAGAGTTCGACGGAAGCTACTATATTGCTCTTTTAGAGGAATTTAAGCAGAATGAAATTAAAACAAAACGAAGAGCGTATACATATGTGAATGATCTTGAAGAAGAGATTAACGTTTCTTATTCATAAAAAAAAGCCGGATATCCGGCTTTTATTGTTTTAATGCTTCATTGATCTGCTGTTCGCAGCGTTCTAATGTTTCACGGGCATTCTCCAAAAACATGCCATCCATTCCTGTCTGGTTGTTCATCATGGCATCGTAATGCTGTTTAGCAGTATTCAGCGCTTCTTTGGCTGCATGAAGCTGGCCGGGATCCATACTCATCGTAGCATGGCCGATGATTCGTTGTGCACTCTGAATGGACATGTCTACCTGTTTAAGATCGTTATACGGTTCTGACATATAATTCACCTACCTGTTTTACTTTTAGTATGTCTTTTGGAACAAACTTTTATAATGAGAAAGGAAAAATTCAATGAAAAGAAAAATTATTGAAGCAGCCGAGAGGTACGTTCAAGAAACTTTGCGCGGGGAAGGCAGCGGCCATGATTGGTGGCATATATACAGGGTGAATAAACTAGCTCTTACCATTGCAGAAAAAGAAGGTGCGGATCCCTTTGTCTGCAGCTTGGCAGCCCTCCTCCATGATATTGCTGATGAAAAATTTAATGCATCTGAAGAAGCAGGACTTCAAAAGGTATCCTTATGTCTAACCGAGCATGAGGTAACAAACCCCGAAAAGCAACATGTTCTTGAGATTATTTCAACCATGTCATTTAAAGGCGGGAATTCAACAGGGATGAAGACAATTGAGGGAATGGCAGTCCAGGATGCCGATCGTTTGGATGCCCTTGGTGCGATCGGCATCGCAAGAACTTTTGCGTATTCCGGATTTGCCGGACAAATGATCTATGACCCGGATATTCCTGTACGGAACACAATGACAAAAAGTGAATACCGAAATGGAGTGTCAACTGCTATCAACCATTTTTATGAAAAACTGCTGACATTGAAAGACCGAATGAATACAGAGCATGGAAAAAAACTTGCAGAGAGCAGACATCAACAGATGGTATCGTATCTGGATGTGTTTTTTTCTGAGTGGGAAGGCATCCGATAATAGACCCTATAAACAAAGGAGGCTCATTCTAAAAGAATGGAGCCTCCTTTGTTAAAGCTTATTCGGCAGGGCGCGGACCTGGATCGAGCCCATCTTTTGACACGGTCATCGCAGGACGGATTTCAGCATCTTGCTCAACCCTTACCTGACAGGATAAACGAATTCCCTCGCCTAACCCTTTTGTTTCAATGATATTCCGTTCAAATTCGTTCATCTCACCTAGGTCACCGGAGACAACCTCTACCCGGCAGGTTGTACACTTTGCTTTCCCGCCGCAGCGGTGAAGAATATCCACTCCATTGTCTTCAAGTCCGATTACAAGTTTTTTTCCATTTTCAATTTCATAATCACCAAAACCCTGTACAGTGATTTTTGCCATGAATCTCAATTCCTCCTTTTAGAATTGCAAGATTAAATCCTTTCTATTATACGATAAACTAATCTCGTTAAAAACAAAATTCAGGATAAACTAAATCGATAGGACGACAAGAATGTTTACATTTTATAAATGATTTTAGGTAAAATGATTATATGTACGTATTTTACAGGGGGTACTTTACACATGACAAAGGAAGTCAAGCATAAGTCCGACATTGAAATCGCACAAGAAGCAAACATGCTTCGAATTGAAGAGATCGCCGCTCAATTGAATATACAAGAAGAAGACTGGGAACCTTATGGGCGCTATAAGGCAAAACTTTCATTGGGTTTGTTCGACAAACTTAAAACGAAGCAGGAAGGTAAGGTTGTACTCGTAACATCCATCAATCCAACTCCTGCAGGTGAGGGTAAATCAACGGTAACGGTCGGCCTTGGACAGGCTCTTAACCGAATCGGAGAAAAAGCCATTATTGCTCTAAGAGAACCTTCGCTTGGCCCTAGTATGGGACTTAAAGGCGGTGCAGCTGGAGGGGGATACTCCCAAGTTATTCCGATGGAAGATATCAATCTTCACTTTACTGGCGACATTCATGCGATTACAACTGCCAATAACGCTTTGGCAGCAGTCATCGATAATCACATCCATCGCGGGAATGAACTGAACATTGATCCTCGGAAAATTGTGTGGAAGCGTGTTCTCGATATGAATGACAGAGCACTTCGGAAAATTGTCATCGGTCTTGGCGGACCCGTGCAGGGTGTGCCGCGTGAGGATGGTTTTGATATTACAGTAGCTTCTGAAGTCATGGCCATCTTTTGTCTTGCGAAAGATCTGGATGATTTGAAGAAGAAACTTTCTAGAATGGTCGTTGGCTATACCTATGAAAATAAACCCGTTACCGTTGCCGATTTAAAAGTAGAAGGTGCACTGACCCTGCTTTTAAAAGATGCGATCAGACCTAATCTCGTTCAAACGCTTGAAAATACTCCAGCTATTATTCATGGAGGCCCGTTCGCCAATATTGCCCACGGATGCAACAGCATCATCGCGACAAAGTTAGCCAGCAAACTTGGAGATTATGTTGTAACAGAAGCAGGGTTCGGTGCTGATCTCGGGGCGGAGAAGTTTTTAAACATAAAAGCCCGCTATGCTGATCTGAAACCCAGTGCAGTCGTAATCGTCGCTACAGCACGTGCATTGAAGATGCATGGAGGACAGAATAAAAATCAATTGTCAACGGAAGATCTTCAAGCATTGGCTGCTGGAATGGCCAATCTTGAAAAACATATTGAAACGATCCAGGCATTTGGGGTGCCTTTTGTGGTAGCTGTCAACCGTTTTGTGTCCGATCATGATTCTGAAATTCAGTATATCTTGAAGTGGTGCAGCGAGAAGAATATACCTGTTGAACTATCCGATGTTTGGCTGAAAGGCGGAGAAGGCGGTGAAGATCTGGCAAGAAAAGTACTCGATATTATCGAGAATGGAATCAATGAGTATCAGCCGTTGTATACACTGGATCAGCCACTTGAAGAAAAAATCATAACGATTGCCGAGAAAGTGTATGGTGCAAGCGGGGTTCAGTTTTCACCAAAAGCGCTGACACAGCTTCAAGAGTTTGAACTGCAAGGCTGGTCAACCCTTCCTGTCTGTATGGCCAAAACCCAGTATTCACTTTCTGATGATCCGAAAAGACTGGGACGACCTGAGGAATTTGTGATCACTATTCGTGAATTAAAAGCATCAATTGGAGCAGGCTTCATTGTGGCACTGACCGGAGATGTGATGACGATGCCGGGATTGCCGAAAGCACCTGCAGCATTGAATATGGATGTTACAGAAGACGGGAAAGCAGTGGGATTGTTTTAAAAGAGAAGCAGGTTTGGTATACTTAGCGGAGGGGAGGGTGCACATTATGAAACCATTGCAAATTTCAGCAGAAACAGCCCTCATGCTGTCCAAGAAGCTGAATGTTCCGCTTGAACAGATCATGCATATGCCTCAGCATATTTTAATAAAGAAACTCATGGAAATTTCTGAGGAAGAAGAGACAAAAAAGGAAGAATAAAAGACGGAAACCTACTTTACGGATTAAAAGTAGGTTTCTATTTTTCAATGTTAAAGTCCATACTATTATAAAAAGAACAAAGGAATTGAGATGCGATGGAAAATAAGTTAAGAGCCGGAGAGGTATTTACATTAAAAGTTGAACGGTTGAGCGATTTCGGCTATTTTTTAAGCCTTGGAACTGAAGAAGTTATGCTGCATAAAAGAGAAGCTTCTAAAGAGCTAAAAGAAGGAGAAACGGTCGAAGTATTTTTATACCAGGATCATGAAGGGAGATTGGCAGCAACCATGACCCAGCCAAAAGTCCGTCTGGATACACTGGCATGGCTCAAGGTCGTTGGCTCTACGAAACGATTGGGTGTATTCCTGGACATTGGCATACATAAGGATGTATTGCTGTCAAACGATGATCTGCCCGGCCCTTTAGAGCAGTGGCCTGGAATTGGAGACCAATTGTACTGCGGTCTTCGTCTGGATAAGAAGGGAAGGCTGTTTGCGGACCTTGCGAGTGAACAGGAAATCGTTGAACAGGCAGAAGCAGCGAATGAAAGCCATTTTAATCAAATGGTTACTGGACATGTGTACAAGCTTAATGATTCAGGAGCATTAATCTTTACAGAGAACAGTCTGATCGGCTTTATCCATCAAGATGAAATGAGCCACCAGCTCCGCCTCGGCGAACGGGTAGAATGCCGCGTCACATTCATAAGGGATGATGGAAGAGTAAATCTTTCGATGAAGCCGAGGAAAGAACAAGCATATAGTGAGGATGCCGAAAAAATCTACACCTATCTAAAAGCAAATAAAGGCCAGATGCCTTATACTGATAAATCCAGTCCGGATGAGATTAAAAATGAATTTGATATAAGCAAGGCGGCATTTAAACGGGCTCTGGGCAAATTGATCAAAGAAAATAAAATCAAGCAGGAGAACGGAAAAACGTACCTTAAGATTTAGCTTTGTTCAATCGATGCTTGCTTATACCCTTCTGCTTTTCTGTAGGTGGTTCAATCACACATCCACCAAAAATTAACAATATGGACTAACAGAGCTTTTTAATATAAAGCATGCAGAAGATAAACGGTCTGCCTATGAAAACAACAATAAAAACAGATACAGTGATGGCCTCATCGCTGTTTTAGCGGCCATATACTTCTTATGGGTCATAAAGCAGGAACCGCCGATATAAAAACCTTCCTCTTCGCCATCGCGCTTCTTGTTTCAGGAATCATTTTTGGAAGAAAGAAAAAGGACAGCTTTAGCTGTCCTTTTTCAATGGTTTTATTTTAAGCATTATCTCGGAGACCAATTCCGGTATTGACCTTGACTACGATTTCATCAAACTTGCCATCATCAAACTTTTTGGAGGAAAGAAGGGTACCAGCAATAGCACCGAGGAATCCGAGTGGAATTGAAACAATACCCGGATTTGCTAATGGAAAGACAGGTTCACCGACCAAAATTGCCACACCCGCTTCTGGAGACCAAACGCTTGGGCTTAGAGCTACTAAAATAAGTGAGCTTAAGAGCCCAACCAGCATTCCAGAAACGGCTCCGGCTGTATTAAAGCGCTTCCAAAAAACGGTGAATAATAGAATGGGAAGGTTCGCGCTGGCAGCTACAGCAAAAGCAAGTGAAACGAGAAAAGCTACGTTTAATTTTTGTGCAAACAACGCGAGGATAATGGACAAGATGGCTACCCCAATGGATGACCAACGAGCAGCTTTCATCTGTTCTTTTTCAGTGGCTTCACCTTTCCGTAAGATTTGACTGTAAAAATCATGGGCGAACGCTGAAGCAGCTGAAAGGACTAGACCAGCAACTACTGCCAGAATGGTAGCGAAAGCAACTGCAGATACAAAAGCAAACAAGAAATCTCCCCCAAGCGCTTTTGCAAGCAGTGGGGCAGCCATATTTCCGGCGGAATTTGCTTTTATGATAGAATCAGTTCCAACGAAAGCAGCAGCTCCAAAACCAAGAAAGATTGTCATAATATAAAAGATACCAATCATCCATGTCGCATAAACAACTGACTTTCTTGCAGTTGGTGCATCCTTTACAGTAAAAAAGCGAATAAGTATGTGGGGTAGTCCTGCCGTTCCCAGAACGAGTGCCAGATTCAGAGAGATAGTGTCCAGAGGATCTTTGTATTTGTTTCCTGGATGAAGAAAACTCTCACCTAATGGGGTGGCTGTTTTTATATGTTCAAACATACCCGTGATGCTGTAGCCGAATTTTGCAAATACCATCAGAGAGATTATGAAAGTACCTGCCATCAGCAGTCCCGCTTTTACAATCTGAACCCAGCTTGTCGCCATCATTCCTCCAAACACCACATAGACTGTCATAAGCACACCAACAATTAGAACAGAAGTTGTATACTCTATGTCGAGTAATAAGGTAATCAGTGCCCCCGCACCGACCAATTGAGCAATCATGTAAAAGATTGAAATAGTGATGGTGTTTAACGCAGCCACACCCCGGACTTTTTTATCATCAAACCTAGCCGCAATCATATCAGCCATTGTATATTTCCCCAGATTTCGCAAAGGCTCAGCGACGAGATAGAGGACAACAAGGTAAGCCACAAGAAAGCCGATGGAATAAAAAAAGCCATCAAAACCCGAAAGTGCAATAGACCCGGCAATGCCGAGGAAAGATGCTGCTGACATGTAGTCCCCTGCGATCGCAAAGCCATTCTGCCAGCCTGTCAGTCCACTGCTGGCTGTATAGAAATCATTGGCTGTATTTGTGCGTTTCGCAGCAAAATAAGTAATCACCAGAGTAATTGCCACAATTGCTATAAATAGCATAAATGCAGTATTCATTTTCTGTCAGCCTCCTTTAAAGACTGACGTATAATCTCATCTGCTTGTTTGTCAAAAGCAACCGCTCGTTTAGAATAAAGGCTGCATAAAACCCATGTCATAATAAATTGTGAAAAAGCAAAAACCCAGGCCCAGCTAATGTCACCGAAGGCAGAAGTATTAAGAATTGTAGAGTATGAGGTCATGATGGGGAGAGTAAAATAAAAAACAAAGAAGAAAATGCACATCGGAAGAAGAAATTTCTTTTTTTCTTGAAGTAATTGTTTAAAGGACGCAGAAGAAGCAATCTTGGAATAATTTATATTTTTGTCTTCAGATTTTTTCTCTGCTAACACTCGATCCCCTCCTGAGCCTGAACGGGTGAATCTTTTAACATCATGCAACACTCCTTTTTGTTTTTTCTGAAAATTAAATCATTTTCATTATATAAAAATTATGGCTTATTATCTAGCTTTTTAAAAGATATAGTTGATGTTAACTTAAGGTTATAGTATTTTTAGGATATTTACCTTACATATACATAGGAAGAAGGAAAGAAGGATGGTGAGAAGCATTGAGCTTGATTTTAATTAAACTTGGCATTTCGGCATTTCTTGGATTAGTTATCGGTCTCGAGCGAGAGCTTAAGCGAAAACCTGTCGGGTTAAAGACCTGTTTGGTGATTTCAATCAGCAGCTGCTTATTAACGATCGTTTCCATCGAGTCAGCGAAGAGCTTCTCTGAATTAACCGGGCGAACGATGATGGACCCAATGCGTCTGGCTGCGCAGGTCGTAAGCGGGATCGGTTTTCTTGGAGCAGGGGTGATTTTACGGAGAAGCAATGATGTAATTTCCGGACTGACTACAGCTGCAATGATTTGGGGAGCATCCGGACTGGGAATAGCATCAGGTGCAGGTTTCTATTTAGAGGCAGCAGCAGGAGCTCTTATGATCCTAATCAGTGTTGAGTTAATTCCAATGATCATGAAATGGATGGGCCCAAAAACGCTGAGAGAAAAAGAAGCCCGTGTTCGCATTATTGTGCCGGATGGATGGAACATGACTGAGATGGTAAAAGAAATCAAACAAAAACAATTAAAGATCCTGAATGTTCGAGTGAAGGATCTGGACAATGGCACAAGTAAAATGGAGCTTACCTTGAGCATTTATGAAAAAAGATATACAACTGACATTTATTATGATATTAAAGAGATAAAAGGAGTTCAAAACGTAGAAATTGAAACGTTGAGCTAACTTCATAAAAGGAGCCCTGTGAATGAAGGCATTAGTGATTGTAGATTATACCTATGATTTTGTAGCAGACGATGGAAAGCTGACTTGCGGAGTTCCAGGTCAATCCATAGAAAAAAGGATTACAACAATAACAAAACATTTTATTGAACAAAAGGATTTTGTTGTTTTTGCTGTTGATCTCCACGAAGAAGAAGATTCTTATCATCCAGAGAGCAGCCTGTTTCCATCTCACAACATCAGAGGAACGAAAGGCCGGGAGCAATATGGAAAACTTGGTGAACTTGCTGATTCTCTAACTGCACAGGAAAAAATCAACATTTACTGGATGGATAAAACACGATACAGTGCGTTTGCGGGTACCAATCTGGATCTTAAACTTAGAGAACGAAACATTACAGAGCTGCATCTCGTTGGAGTATGTTCTGACATCTGTGTTCTTCATACGGCTATTGATGCTTACAATAAGGGCTATAATATTGTGATTCACGAGGATGCTGTGCAAAGTTTTAATTCGGAAGGGCACCAATGGGCACTTGGGCATTTTACAAACGTTTTGGGCGCAAAGGTAATTAAGGACAGCCAATTTACTTCAATATTTTGATTCATTTGGAAGGCGGGCGGCCAGCTCCGCCTTTTTAATTTTACAGGCCACAAGATTATAGGGAAGGAATGATCACATGCCAAAAACAGCATTGATTGCGGGAGCAACCGGTTTGGTAGGAAAAGAACTTCTCGGGCTGCTCGTCAGCAGTGGTGACTATGATCAGGTCATCGTGTTAACAAGAAATGAAACAGGCGTTCACGATAAAAAACTTATCGAAATGCAGATTAATTTTGACGAACTGCCATCCTATCAGCGATTTTTTAGTGCAAATGATATCTTTTGCTGTTTAGGGACGACGATAAAAAAGGCCAAAACGAAAGAAGCCTTTCGAAAAGTTGACTTTGAGTATCCCGTGATGATGTCTCAGTTTGCCGCGGAACAAGGTGCTGCGCGCTTTCTCGTAATCTCTGCCATAGGTGCCAAGCCAGATTCCAGGTTTTTTTACAGCAGTGTAAAAGGAGAAATGGAACAAGCCGTAAGGAAAGCAGTTATTCCTTCTGTTGGAATCTTCCGCCCCTCGCTTTTAACAGGGAACCGGGAGGAGTGGAGGACGGGAGAAAAAGCAGGAGAATGGCTCGCCAACTCCTTATCTTTTCTGTTCAAAGGGAAACTTCGAAAGTATCTGCCTGTTTCAGGGAGTTTGGTTGCGCGTTCCATGTACGAGTTTGCTCAAGGGAATATAAAAGGTAATACTGTAATTGAATCAGAAGTGATGGCAAAGTAAAAGGTAAAAGATAAATGAGTTTATTCCGTCAACGGAATCAGCTATAATTAGTGTACAGATCTATTTGGAGGGATAAAATGAACGCTTACGAAGAATACATGAGACAGATGGCTCAGCCGATGAGAAATGAGCTTACAAATGCAGGGTTTAGTGAACTGACAACACCAGAAGAAGTTGATCGTTTTATGGAGAATACAGAAGGAACTTCTCTCGTTTTTATTAATTCAGTATGCGGATGTGCTGCTGGATTGGCCAGGCCTTCTGCGATCTACTCTTTAAATCATGCAGCAAAACCGGATAACATTGTTACAGTTTTTGCAGGCCAGGATAAAGAAGCAACGGCAAGGATGAGAGATTATTTTGAAGGTTACCCTCCTTCTTCACCTTCCATGGCACTTTTAAAGGGAAAAGAAGTAGTGCATTTTATCCATCGTCACGATATTGAGAACCACAGCGCAGAAGAAATTGTAGAGAATCTTGTAACCGCCTATGAGAAAAATAATAAATAATTAAAAGAACTCATTTTGAGTTCTTTTTTTGTGCGAAAAAATCAATCTCACAACTAATTTTGAGAAAATATTCAGAAAACAATTGCCATTTTTATTTTCATGTCATATAGTATATCTAATGATGTTAGAAAATATGACATGAGAAGGGTGGAGAGATAACATGAAAGAAAGTACGGTATTGATGTTCATTGATTCTTTATGGGTAATGTTTGCTGCGATTTTAGTAATTGGAATGCAAGCTGGATTCGCACTTTTAGAAGCAGGATCCACCCGAATGAAAAATTCGGGTCATGTTGCAGGAAAACAAATATTAAGTTTTGCTATTGCAACAATTGCCTTTTGGGCAGCTGGCTTTGGCATTACCTTTGGGGAAGGGAACAGCTTTTTAGGAACGACGGGCTGGCTCTTGCACGGTGACAGCAAAACGTTTGATTCCTTGTCCTGGGCCAATGTTCCGCTTTCTCTTAAATTTTTATTTCAGCTCGCATTTGTAGGTGTTTCATTGGCAATCGCATGGGGAGGATTTGCTGAGCGGGCAAAACTATCCGTCTATTTTATCTTCGGAACAGTGTTTACTGTTTTGATTTATCCGATCATCGGCCATTGGGTTTGGGGAGGAGGATGGCTTGGGAAAATGGGCATGCAGGATTTTGCTGGATCAACTGTCATCCATCTTCAAGGTGCGATCGCTGCACTTGTAGCTACATTGCTTTTAGGTCCTCGAATTGGAAAATTCAATAAAGATCGCACACCAAATCTCATCCCTGGCCATAACCAGGTCTACACTGTTCTTGGAGGCATCATCCTGTGGATTGGATGGTTTGGATTCAACGCGGGAAGCACAATGGGGACAGCGGATGGATTCTTCGGTTATATCGCTTTAACAACCAACCTTGCCGCAGCAGCTGGCGCAATCGGCGCTATTCTGACTTCAAAGCTATTAACAGGAAAAGCGGATATTCCAGCAATGGTGAACGGAGTGCTCGCAGCATTAGTTGCCATTACGGCTGCTTGCGCTTTTGTGGAAGCATGGGCAGCGATCGTGATCGGTGTTTTCGCGGGAGCATTTACATTCTGGACTTCTATATATTTTGAGAGAAAAGGTATTGATGACCCGATCTATGCTTTTTCGGTTCATGGTATCGCTGGAATCATCGGAACGATCTCAACCGGATTTTTCGCATCGCCGCGCCTAGTAGAGCAAACTGGTGTCGGAAAGGCAGGTCTTTTTTATGGCGGCGGAGTTCATCAGCTTTTCGTTCAGACAGTAGGAGTAATTGGTGCGGCTGGATATGTAGCTATCGTTTCTTTTATTCTATTATTTGCTTTGAAGAAACTTTTCGGATTAAGGGTTACACCTGAGCAGGAAATTTCAGGCCTTGATATCAGTGAACATGGTTCCTATGGATACCCTGAACATTTAGATCCGGCAATTACTCAGAAAGCCAACTGATTCTTATGCTTAATTTTTTTGATGAATCGAAATACCAAGACACGGTGACAGTTCATGAGATGAAAGAACGAGTGAAGAAAGCTGCTGCACTGGAGGAACTTAGGAAGATTCATGCGGAGATCATTCCGTTTATTCAAGGGCTGGAAGCTTCCGGTCTCTCTATTAATAACAGATACAATTCACTGAACGATATTCACGATGTTTTAACCCGTAAGGCTGTTTCGTTTGCTTACGATACAACAAGAGAGACTATAGGAACAGCACCTGGAGAAAGATATTGCTTCTTCAGTATGGGGTCGAGTGCACGACACGAACAAACGATATGGACAGATCAGGATAATGGGCTAATCTATCAGACTGGTCATGAAGATAAAAGAGTGGTTGAGGCTTTTGCTGAAGAATTTTCCCGTACGGCTGTCCATTATTTAGCTGAAGTAGGCTATCCCTTATGCCAGGGAAACGTGATGGCGTCCAACCTCCGATGGAGGAATAGTGATGAGGAGTGGAAAGATCAGCTATCCTCCTATTTAAATAAAGGATCAGAAGATGATTTGAAATACATGATGATCATGCTGGATACAAAGCCTGTTTATGGCCTCCCTGCACTTCTGTATCGCTTAAGGGAATGGTTTGTCCAGGAAATACGCCAGCGGCCGTTTATCCTCAAAAAAATGGCAGAACTCGTTACTGCACACGAAATACCGATTAACATGTTCGGAATGATCTTTACAGAACGCTGGGGGAAATATGCAGGGCGCTTCGACTTGAAACAAGGAGTATTCGCTCCGTTTACCACTAACATTAAATTGTTGTCGTTGTTGTATGGAGAAGGCGCCCAGTCTACAAGAGAACGAATCTTCGGTCTGAACGAGAAAGGCTGTTTTTCCTCTTTACAGATGGATGAATGCGTTGCGGCTTATGATTTTCTATTGGAACTGCGGTTAGCTCACTCGATTGATCTGAAGGAAATGGATGATAGACTTGATTATCATTTATGGTTGACTACTTTGGATTCTAAAGCGGCTCAGCAGCTTAAACGCACAATGAAACTGACCAAACTGATACAAAAACAGATCAAAAAGAGAGGAACAAGTTTTGAACAATCAGCCGGGATCTGAAAGAAATCTAAAGTATATTATGCATAGATTATTCAATCTTGGATTGAATCGGGAAGAAGTCCCTCCTGGAAATCCTGGTTCCTTTCAGCATGAAGCCTGGATAAGAAAGATCCTGAAAGAGAAAGCTTCCAAACGAGCCGATTTAAAAACAAAGCTGGATGACGTTCTATTTATTATTCTGGATACTGAAACAACAGGCTTCAGGCCGGAACATGGGGATCAAATATTCTCAATAGCCGCCGCAAAGATGAAGAATTCGACGGTTATTGAACAATACCACCAATTCATTAATCCTTCAGTCAAAATTCCTGACGAGATCAGAAGTTTAACCGGAATCATTGAAGACGATGTGAAAAACGCTCCAACCCTGGATGAGAAAGCGGAAGAAATCTTTCGCTTTCTCTCGGGCGGAGTGATAATCGGTTATCATATTTCACATGATGTAGCTTTTATTAACCATTACTTGTGGAAACGATACCGTTCTTCATTAAAACAGCCATCACTTGAATTGGCATTGATTACAGAAAAACTTGTAGGTTCGTCTGCTTTTCCAACGTTGGACAGTGCATCTTCTTACTTTGACATTGATTGCTGCAACAGACATAGTGCTCAAGGAGATGTTTTGATCATGGTTGATCTTTGGAGAAGCCTATTGGACCTTTGCAGAGAAAAAGGGATCGAGACACTTGAAGATCTTTACGTTTATATCAAATAAATCAAAAAGAAAGCGGAGAAAATTTTCCCCGCTTTCTTTTTTTAAAATTCTTATTTACTGCGTCTGCTACTGCTGCTGCTTTCGCAACATTCGTCTCCAGAAAAGCCGGACCAACAAGAACAGCCAATAATGATCAATAAAATAAACAGCACAATAATCAATGTATAGCCGTGCCTTCCTCCGCCGAATCCATAACCTGTTCCGTAGTCGTATCCAGTTCCATACCCATACCCGCATCCATATCCGTAGTCGTAACCGTGATGTCCGAGATGATAGTGATGTCCGAGGTGATGGTGATCATAGATCGCCTTGCCGGGTGCAACCGGCAGGTTGACCGGAGCGTTTACCGGTGCATTCATAGGAATATTTAAAGGGGTGTTTACGGGTTTATTAACAGGTGCCATGGGTACATTTATTTTTTTATTTTCCATTATTGTCCCTCCGTCGTTAAATAATATTAGGTATATATCTCCATACAGCCTATGTACGTTCGCCCTGCTCGGTAACGGACAAATGCGGATTTTTTGAAAATAAAAAAAGCATTCCGGATGGAACGCTCATTATAGCCATTTAATTTTCGGTTCGGTTTTTGCGATAATTCTGCCGATATTCGCTCGATGCCGATAGAGCAAAAAGAGCAAGAATGCAGACATAACGGTTATTAATAAAATATCGTGGACAACGATTCCATATAATACTGCGGCCATGCAGGCAACCAGTGAAGATAAAGAAACATATTTCGTAAGGTAGAGTACCATAAAGAAGACGGCGATAAGAAGCAAGAACATTAACGGTGCATAGAATAACAAGATTCCTGCAGAAGTGGCCACTGCTTTTCCGCCTTTGAATCTTGCGAAAAGAGGGTAGCAATGTCCAATAACAGCGGGTATTCCAGCTAGCAGGACATGCAAATCTGTATTCAGCAGCAACGGAAGGGAGGCTGCAAGTGTCCCTTTAAGAATGTCTGAAATCGTTACAATGAAACCCGCTTTTTTTCCAAGGATACGGAAGGTGTTGGTACCTCCCAAATTTCCGCTGCCATGCTCGCGGATATCAATTCCATACTTCCATTTGCCTACGATGAGCGCAAAAGGAACGGAACCAATGATATAAGATAAGACCAAAATTAAAAGTATCAAATGATTCACCTTCTGCCTGTCTTTTCTTCTTATTATATATGCAATCGCTTCCAGGTAACAGATGTTTTTTAGATTGAAATGTGTAGTGTCTGTTCTGGCTGAAGCTGGAACGGGAAAAGCTGAACCTAAAAAAACCATGCCTCAATGAGCATGGTTCTTCGCTATATTTTTCCTTCGAAAGGGCAGCCACCAGTTCCATCTGCCCATCAGTCTCATTAATGAGGGAACGAGGATCATTCTGACGAGTGTGGCATCAATAAGGATGGCGAGTGCGATGGCGATACCAATTTGTTTTACAGGCATAACATCAGTAAACACGAACGATCCCGTAATGACAATCATGATGGCTGCCGCGGATGTAATGATTTTGGAGGTTGACGTTAAACCTTCCAATGTCGCCTTATCATTATCACCGGTTTCCTGATAGACTTCCTGAATCCTGGAAATCAGGAAAACCTCATAATCCATACTGAGACCAAACACAATACCAAACGTAAAGACTGGGATCATCAAACCTATACTGACAGGATCCATTAAATAACCACTCTGAAAAATCCACACGAGAATTCCGAATGTCGCAGAAAGGCTAATAACATTCATTAAAATGGCTTTTAAAGGGATAAATAGCGATCGAAAGGCGATGAGAAGAACAACAAAAGTCGATAAAAGGACAATGGATAGACCGTCTGGTGTTTTATTAATGATTTCATCAAAAATCTCCTGATTAAACTTTGTGGGTCCGCCGAGGGTCAGCTCTAATCCATTCTCTTTTCCCTCCCATTTTTTCACCCATTTTTTTGCATTTTCTGAAGTGACACCAATTGAAAGATAAGCTCTGATCACTGTCTTATCGTTTTTTACATAGCGATCTAAAACAGGCTTCAGTTTTTCACTGCCTTGTTTAGTTTTGCTGGCTGCAAGAATTTCAGCCGGTGTCAGGCTTCTTGTGTAGGAAAACAGGGAGTCAACATGTTCTACTGCTTTTTCCTTTTCAAGCCGCTTAACGAGCTTTTCGGTGTTCAATAATTGGCGGACGGTCAATACCTTTCCGCCGCCATCAGCAACAATGGTAACAGGATATAATTCTTTCTTGCCAAACGTGTCTTCAAATCGCTCAAACATAATTCTTGATTCATAATGAGGCGGAAGAGACTCGGCTTCAGGGATAGAAAGCTTTAAATCATGGACAGGGATTAGGGCCAAGATTAAGATCGCTACTGAAAATATAAGCATGATTGCAGGTCTCTTCATCACGAATGAAGCAAATTTTCTCCATCCTGAACGGCCGTTTTTTCGCCTCAGCAGCATAAAAGAATCAATTCGTTTACCGAGTACTGCCAAAACAGCAGGAAGAAATGTGAGTGCGTTAATAACAGAAATAATGACGACGACCATTCCGCCGAGTGCAACGGATCTGAAGATATCAATCTGAATCAGCAGCATCCCTGAAAGACCCAGAAACACACAAAATCCTGAAAAAGCAATGGATCTTCCTGCAGTAAGTACCGAGATGACAACTGCGTCCTCTATACTCTGACGTTCAAGTTCTTCTCTAAACCGATTAACGAGCAGGAGTGCGAAATCAATACCTAGGGCGAGCCCGATCATTGGCACTACATTAAGGATGAATATGGTTAAGCTGAACTCCTGGCCAATCAGAAAAAGAATCCCCATAGCGCAGACCACACTGCCCAAGCCGATGATTATGGGCAACCCGGCTGCGATTAATCCCCCGAACGCCAGCAGCAATATGATCAGTGCCGCAGGAAGGCCGATCGCTTCCGCTCGGGCGAGATCCTTCTGGCTGGCGGTATTCATATCTTCTGCAATCACTGGTCCGCCTGTAATGCCAATCTGCATATCCTTTGTACTTTTCGTCTTTTTCCGAATCTGCTTGATAGAATCCTTTAATTCATCAAAGCTTTTATCAAAATTCACGGTAGCGTATGCTGTTTTCCCTTTAATCATTTTTGGTGACCCATAGGGGGACGTTACACTTACTGCGTGATCAACAGACTGCAATTTTCTCAGAGCCTCATCTACCGTCTTCTTGTATACTGGATCATCAGGTGAGAGATTACTTGATTTAAACAGAATCATTACAGACGATTTTGGCTGGTTAAAGTCATTCTGCATTATATTTTCAACTTTCTTGAATGACCCTTCCATCTCAAAGCCGCTGCCGCTTAATGAATCCGGAAGTTTAATGGCCAGCATGCTGAATGCTGCTGTCGCTAAAACCCAAAATACGATAATGAGCTTGCGGTATTTAAAAGCCCCTTTTCCAATCATTTGAAAGATGCCCTTGTCTCTCATTTTCTTCCTCCTATTAAGTGATACAACGATGGCTGAATATTGCCCTTTGCCGGTAAATGTGATATAGATGAAAAGATTAAATAAACAAGGTAACAGGTGACGTGGATATGATTGTGACTACAGCAGGAAAATTTGATGATAAACTGATAGAAAAGGCAGAAAAAATAAACCGAATGGTACATGGCAGGCTGGTTTCCAGAAAAAATCAATCCATATCTTCCTTACATACCCAATTTAATGACCATATATTAATGGTTGGCAAAGAAAAATTAACACTTCATCCACTGGGACAATCAGAACCGCTTTTTTTTCATCCGAATTCCTCCATGTTTAGAGTGAAACAAATACTCCGCGGTGAAACGGATCCCTTACTTTCAGCAGCAAGGCTTGAAAAGGGAATGACCATGTTGGACTGTACAGCTGGACTGGCTTCTGACGCCATTGTTTGCAGTCTGGCTGTCGGAAACAGCGGTAAGGTGGTTGGCGTAGAAAAAAACCGCTATATCGCTTTTTTGGTAGAAAGCGGACTTGTCACGTGGGAAAGCGGTATTAACGAGATGGATGATGCGATGCGACGAATCGCCATTTTGAACGAAGACCACTTTTCCTATTTGAAAACCCTTCCTAATGATTCGTTCGATGTGGTTTATTTTGATCCGATGTTTGAGGAATCCATTGACTCACCGGGGCTCAAAGGCTTAAAGGGTATGGCTGCCTATGTACCTATAACAGAAGAAACGATAAATGAGGCCAAACGTGTGGCAAGGCAAAGGGTCGTTTTAAAGGACCATTTTAAGAGTACCAGGTTTTCGCAGTTTGGATTTACGGTTATTAAAAGGCCATCTTCTAAATTTCATTATGCGGTTATCGAATTAACTAATTAAGGAGTTTCAAATGATAACAGGATTGCTTCTACTGCTTTTAGCAGGGGCTGGGATTGCGGGTTTCATTAAAAAACATATTTTCAGAATAAAAGACCCTGACCTCGAAGATTACATGGATCAATTAAAAGCTCAGACTTGGTATCAGGAATTAGCTGACGATCCCCGGTCCTGTGGATTGATTGCTTCATTTGAGCAGAACGCCCCTCTTAAAGATGTTTATTATGTTCAGCAGCTTCTGAGAAATGATGGATCCAAAGAAGGATTCATCCGCTATATTCGTGAAAAAACCCAGTAAACAGCTCTTCTGCTTACTGGGCCTTTTTGTATCTTTTGCACTTATCTTATTAACGGGACAGAACTTCTGTATTCATTGCCCATTCATTAATAACAAAATCCCTTGCACCTGAGGATACATAAGGATCCTGCTTTGCTAGAGCAGCAGCTTCCTCAAGATCTTTCGCTTTATAAATAACAAGGCCCCCAGTGCCGTCAGTAAATCTTCCATATGTAAAGATATTCCCCTGACCAACAAGACCTTCAAGATATTTCAAATGATCCTCTCGGTAAACGCGGCTCTTTTCTTCATCCAGTATCGGTAGACGTACAGCATAATAGTTCATGTTTGACCTCCTAAAATTCTTAATCTCTTTTATTATGTAAGGAATTCCTCAAAAAGAAAAGTCATTCACACTTCAAAATATCAAGAAAGATTTTTCGTTTCCTCAATATGATTAATTTATATCGCTAATTTTTAGGACATTGGGGGAGATGTATGGGTAAACATGTCACGTATCCGACCTGGAATTCACTGTACAAAAAATTTGAGAAGAGAGAAGCAGTTGGAGTGGAACCGACCGCAGGCAATTGGCCGACCTATTTCCTAAGAAGAAACAGAAGGGGAGAGTTTACGGATTTTAATGGAGAAGTTATTGAATGGGAGATCAAAGACCCATCGGAAGTTGATTTTACAGGTAAAGAGTTAACAATCGTTAGATCAACATTAAATAAACTGACTGCCAAGCAAAAAAAAATAGCGAAATATTATGCAGGGATGCCGACATCCAACTGGTCATTGGTGGCAGGAAAACTGATCAGCGCTTATCAGCTTTCACCTCCTCTTGCAGCACGGATGCTGTCTGCTTTGCAGCTGGGTATTTCTGATACGTTGTGTGTCGTCTGGCATTACAAATATCTCTGGGATGTTGCAAGGCCAATACAGCTTGATCCTTCTCTGAAAACCGTCATATGTACTCCGCGCTTCCCTTCATATGTCTCTGGGCATGCAGCAGTAGCCGGATGCGCAAACACTATTCTTTCTCATTTTTTTCCTCACGAAGCAGAAAAATTGCATGATATAGCTGAAGAAGATGCGGCATCCCGATTATTTTCAGGAATCCATTTTCATGCCGATAATGAAGAGGGGCTTAAACTGGGTACTCAAATTGGTGAATATGTGGTCTCCGCCTTGAACTATCAAAAAATCACGGTTGAAGTTCAGAAGAGCAACAAGCATGCGAATCTATCCACTCATTATGCCAGTCCGCTGGACGATTGCCAGCACTGTGAATCCATTTTGGATCGCCATATTAAATAAACTCCCGATGCCGGGAGTTTATTATTTAATTGTCAGATAACTATGTTACTATAGATAAAAAGAAATTTGGAGGTGAAGGCTGGCCATGATTGATTTAAGAAGCGATACGGTAACGAAACCCACCGAAGAGATGCGCAGGGCCATGTATGAAGCAGAAGTGGGGGATGATGTATACAGTGAAGACCCTTCCATTAATGCGTTAGAAGAAGCGGCTGCAGAAATCCTTGGAAAAGAGAATGCGCTTTTTGTTACGAGCGGGACCCAGGGGAATCAAGTAGCAATTCTGACCCATTCTGTTTCAGGCAGTGAGGTTATCATGGAAGCAGATTCTCACATTTTTATGTATGAAGCGGCGGCTGCTTCCGCCTTTGCGGGGATTCAGCCACGTCCGCTAAAGGGGATAAGGGGATCGATACAGCCTGAGGACTTATTACAGGCAATCAGAAGCGAGGATATTCATCATCCTGAGACTAGCCTTGTTTGTCTGGAGAATACACACAATCGAGCTGGAGGGGCAGTTATTTCAGCAGAAGACATGGCAGCAATCTATAAAATATGCAGGACCAATAAGATTCCTGTACATCTTGATGGAGCCAGGCTTTTTAATGCAGCCGCCGCAAGCAATTTATCCGTAAAGACACTTTCATCACATTGTGATACTGTACAAATCTGTTTATCGAAGGGATTGGGTGCTCCGGCAGGTTCTATCCTGGCTGGCTCTGCTTCATTTATTCATAAAGCAAAAAAATGGAGAAAACGGCTTGGAGGCGGACTGCGGCAAGGGGGAGTCCTTGCGGCTCCGGGAATGATCGCTCTAAAGAAGATGGCTCACCGTCTTCATGATGATCACATAAAGGCGGCAAAGCTTGCACAAAGCCTGGCGGAACAGCCAGCACTTTTTGTGGAGAACAGGGTCGATACGAACATAGTACTCGTTAATATTGGACAAACTGGCTTTTCTACCAGCCGTTTTTTACAGTTATTGAAAGAAGAAGGAGTCCTTGCTGTGGCTTTCGGACCACAAACCATACGTTTTACAACACATTATGAAATATCCATCAAAGATATCGAACAGGCTATCGAAAAGATATCGAAAATCGTATCAGCAAAAGTTATCCTTCACTAACGGTCAAAACAAAAAAACCAATCCCGATTTAACAAAGGGATTGGTTTTTTTTGATTAGAGTTTTGGGGTGACTCTGTGCTTTGTTGCTTGTTCAAAAGAGTAGGCAAACCCGATTAACTCTGGCTCTTTAAAGGCTGAAGAGGTAAAGACAATACCGATCGGCCTGCCGTTTTCATCATAGCCTGCAGGCACACTGATCGATGGGTATCCTGCTTTAGCTGAAAAACCGTATCCGGTATCTCCAGGGTAAAGCAGGGCATCCAGCTGGAATTCTTTCAACACTTTATCAATCCCCAGTTCTCTGGATTTTCGAAGATCATTCATCCGGCTTTCCAAATAATCACATTCCGTGAATGTACCCGATGTTTTTTCACTTTCCTCCAAAAGAACTTGTCCATAGCGCAAACATTTTGCTGCATTAGTGTTATTAAAGGCCATGATATCTTTTAAAGAAGTGATGGAATCAAGCCGCGTGTGCTGCTTTAAATAATGGTTGATTCCTGATTTAAACTCATACAGAAGTACATTATAGTCCCATTCCTCATGCTCTAAAGGGGTGGCAGAGTCGATGATTACGATTTCGCACCCTTGCTGTTTGATGACCTCGATTGAATCATCGAAACGTTCCTTTTCAGAAGAAGAGAGTTCTTTTGTGCAATAATGGTAAGAAACACCAATCCTTGCACCATTAAGCGCTGTTTCCTTCAAATGTTTAGTATAATCCGTTTCAAATGCGTGAATAGATTTGTGTGTCGCTGGATCTCTGTTATCCACTCCCGTCATGCCACCGAGCAGTATTGCCGCATCAGTTACCGTTCTGGCCATCGGACCGGCCGTATCCTGGCTAGACGAGATGGGTATAATGCCGAAACGCGAGAGTAATCCTGTAGTAGGTTTAATGCCAATGATGCTGTTTGCCGAAGCGGGGCAAAGAATAGATCCCGAAGTTTCTGTTCCGATCGCAGCTGCTGCAAAATTGGCAGCAACAGCAGCTCCAGATCCTGAGCTTGAACCGCTGACATCAAACGATCCCGGGCCATATGGATTTAGAACTTGTCCACCACGGGAACTGAAGCCGTTCGGCATGTTTTCTGTCATGAAGTTGGCCCACTCGGTCATGTTCGTTTTTCCAAGTATGATTGCACCAGCCTCCCTAAGTTTAGCTGCTATGAAAGCATCCTCGTCAGCATAGGAATCAGCAAGTGCGAGGGAACCGGCACTGGTATGCATCGCATCACCTGTGTTGATGTTGTCCTTTAGCAGAACAGGTATACCATGGAGAGGACTGCGTTTTCCTTTTTGCAGTCTTTCGGCGTCCAGTGATTCTGCGATATGAAGAGCATCGGGATTGACCTCGATCACGGCATTAATATTAGATCCACGGTGATTGTGAAGGGATATTTGTTTAAGGTAAAGACATACAAGCTGCACAGATGTTAGTTCTTGGCGATCAATAGCATTCTGAATGTCCGCAATCGTTGTTTCTTCAAGAACAAATGTTGAATGATTGACCATGGTCATCAGGAAACCCTTCTTTCTTATTCGTTAATTGTGATCGTTATAGGAGACCATTCACCGATAATTCCTTGCCCATGCAGCGAAGTGCTGCCTTCAGGTGACAAATCTTTTTCCGTCATGAGCCCCAGTGCAACAGTAAAGCTGTTGAATTTAAGCGGGACATTCGTTTCTTTTCGAACCTCTTGCCCGTTAACCAAAAAGACAACCTCATCTTTTCCTCTGTGATAAATAATCTTATATGTATTAAATTCCCGTTTCTTAAAGTCGGTTTCTTCTTTAAAAATGCAAAAATATTTCGTTTGTCCTGAATCTGGAACCTCGACTCCAGGGAAGGGCAATATACCATAGACACTGGCATATTTCTCATTTCCGGCGAAAAAATCAAGTGCTGCACCTGTACTGAAATCCAAAAGATTCAAGGAAACAAAGCCATCGTATAGATCATTAGGAACCGTATTTTCTGTCCTTGCACGGATGGAAATTTCAAAAGAGATAGAGCCAACCTCTGGGGCTGCATATGTTTCATTCGAATAGTACATATGTTTGGCGTTGTCGAGGAATTGTATGCGGGAATGTGACCTGGTCAAAGGATTAGCACGGACATACAAGTGATCATTCCTCACAATGACAACAGCTTCAGGCTCTCTAAACTCATGGAAGCCTCCATCTGGCTGAGGAAATCCTCCTGTACGCCAGGATTGATCATTCGATAATATGGATTGAAAGTTTCCTAATATCTTTTTCTGTTGATCTTTAACAGCTTGATTTGATTTGTCCATCATCGCAACTCCCATTTTTTGATAATTCAATTAAAGCAAAAAAGGAGCTGGTTAGCAAACCGAAGTCTAGTAATTGAGATTGGTAGATAAACTAGTTTTATTTTTCAGGACAAGTATATTTCTGAAAATATTGAATAATAATGGTAAAAAGAACGCGAAGGGGAAGGTGAGCGTACTATGAAAGGATTTACTAGTCTTACTTTATACAGTTGTAATGGGAAGGACTTCAGCACGGATGATAGAATTATGCTGTTTATTACAAAATTTCACTTGAAAACCAAAAGTGAAAAGTGGATGACACTCAGACGGCTGCTTAAAAAGAAGGCAAATCCGCTCGTTGCACATATATTAATCAGTTCAGAATATAGAAGGGATTTTTCGGAACTCCTTGAGGATGAAACCGTAAGAGATTTTTATCTGGACTTAAAACAGCCTCGAAAGCAGGCGATAAGGGCATAAATACGCCGGGAGGAGCCCGGCCTTTCCCCTGCTGAAGAACATAATTGATGCCAATCCTCCGAAGTGTTGCTATAATAGAAGAGTACTTTTACACTAGAGGAGTTTTTAAGCATGAAATATTTCACTGTTGAAGAAGCGAATCAGCTTCTGCCAGTCATTTCACGTGAGTTAGAAAGCCTTCAGCAGCTTCAGCATTCGTTTGTACAATTTTATGATGAATTAGAACGATTGCGTTTATCTGAAAATCCCCCGAATGATGATTTTTTTACCATCGAAAGCAAACTGGATTTTATGGAAATTGAAGCTCAAAGCTACATCCATAACATTCATTCTTTTGGTGCTGAACTAAAGGATATCCATTCAGGCCTAGTTGATTTTCCAGCTATTATAGGGGATAAAGAAGTGCTGCTTTGCTGGAAGCAGGGAGAACCTGCAATCACGTATTATCATGGAAAAGAAGACGGTTATATCAACCGGAAATCTCTGGAAAATTAAGTCCGGAAAATATTTTTATATTTATTTTCTGAAAAACGCTTGTTTTATTCTCGGAAATTGTTTATGATATATCTCGTGACGGTAACCAAGCGCCTATAGTGAAATGGATATCACACGAGATTTCGGCTCTCGTATTCTGGGTTCGAATCCTGGTGGGCGCGCCATTTAAAAGTTATAAATACCACGGGGTCATACCGGTGGTTTTTTATATGCATTTCAAAAAAAAATTCAACGTTGCAGGTTGGTGATCATAATGTCAAACGAAATGCAAAAGCCATATCGAATTTTACTTTATTATAAATATGTTCCAATTGAAGAACATGAATATTTTGCCCGAAAACACTTAAAGTATTGTAAAGAATTAGGTGTTCTAGGCAGAATTATTATTGCTCCTGAAGGGATTAATGGAACGATCTCAGGAACAGTGGAGCAGACAGAGCAATATATGAGGGACATGAAAAGTGATCCCCGTTTTGCTGACATGGTATATAAAATTGACGAGAGTGACGAGCATGCGTTTAAAAAAATGTTCGTACGTCCTAAAAAAGAGCTTGTAACCTGGCGCCTCGATGAAGATGTCGACCCTAATGAATTAACAGGGAAACGGTTAAGCCCAAAAGAATGGATGGAAATGATCCAGAGAGATGATGTCGTGATCGTAGATGGAAGAAACGACTACGAATATGAGATCGGCCATTTCCGAAATGCCATCCGGCCGGATGTTAAAGCATCCCGTGATTTTCCAAAATGGGTGAGAGAAAACCTTCACCAATTCAAAGATAAAAAAGTCCTCACATACTGTACTGGAGGAATTCGCTGTGAGAAATTCTCCGGCTTCCTCCTGCAGGAAGGTTTTGAAGATGTTTACCAGCTTCACGGCGGTATTGTCACATACGGAAAAGACGAGGAAACGAAAGGCCGTTTCTGGGATGGTAAAATGTACGTCTTTGATGAGCGGATTTCAGTACCGGTCAACCGAACAGAAGAAGATGTGGTAATCGCGAAATGCTACTATTGCGGTAAAACAGAAGATCGTTATGTTAACTGTGCGAATCCGGATTGCAATCGACAACATGTTTGCTGTGAAGAATGTGAATCGAAATATAAACGATCTTGTTCCGATGAATGCCGAGAGCATCCGAATAACCGCTATGAAATTGAAAACGAAGTTCCAGAAAAAAAAGCACAATAATTAAATCACTCAAGCAGTCAGCTTACGCTGGCTGCTTTTTTTCTTTCAAAATCTTTCACCTCAACTTTGAATGTTTTTGACAGAAAATTAAACTATTTGAATGAAATTGGTTGTTTATGATAGTTTTTGATTGTTTTTTGAAAGGGCTTACTTTATAATGGGTTATTAAGAGGGAGGGCTGGTATGTTATATACATTGCGGCAAGAAATTATTCTTTCACTTATGGAAAAACAAAAAGTAGTTACACTTGAAGAGCTTGTTCAGGAAACCGGTTCTTCAGAGTCAACGATCCGCAGAGATTTGGACAGACTTGAAAAAGCAAAAAAACTAAAACGCATTCATGGGGGAGCATCCAGGATAGAAGATAAATCGGAAGAACCGTCCGTAGAAGAAAAAAATCTTAGAAACATGAAAGAAAAACGGGTGATCGCCCAATATGCCGCTTCTATTATTGAAGAACATGAATGTGTTTATCTTGATGCCGGCACGACAACACTCCAAATGATATCTTACTTAAATCCCTCAAATCTCATTGTGGTGACGAACGGCATTCAGCTGGTTGGTCCACTAGTAGAAAAAGGAATATCTACTTATCTGGTCGGAGGGCTGATTAAATCTAAAACTGGAGCCATGATCGGCAGCGGTGCCATAAAAAGTCTTGAGAATTACCGGTTTGACAAATGCTTTATCGGTATTAATGGTATTCACGAAGAATGGGGTTACACGACGCCAGATCCTGAAGAGTCCATTTTAAAGCAGAAGGTGCTGGAACTCTCACAAGAAAGTTTTGTTTTAGCGGACCCCTCGAAATTCGGAAAAAGCACGTTTTCGAAAGTAGCTTCACTGCAAGAAGCGTCCATCATCACAGTGAAAAGCAACATTCAACTGTCATCTTATGAAAAGAAGACGATTGTAAAGGCGGTGGAATTTTGATCTATACAGTTACCTTAAATCCTTCCATTGATTATTTTGTTAAAGTCAATGAGTTGAATGAAGGATCCATCAACCTGGCTGACGAGCAGAACATCGTGGCCGGCGGTAAAGGAATAAACGTTTCAAAAGTTTTAAAAAACCTTGGAATCGAAAGTATTGCCACAGGCTTTATAGGCGGTTTTACAGGGGATTATATTGAACAGTCTCTTCAGAAAGATAACATAGGCACACAGTTTGTCAGAGTTCATGAACAGTCAAGAATCAACATTAAACTAAACACAGGGAAAGAAACAGAGATTAACGGGATCTCCCCCGAGATAAGCTCAGTTGATCTCTCTTTGCTGGAGAAGACTTTATTTTCCAAATTAAAGGAAGATGACTTTGTTGTACTAGCAGGCAGTCTTCCTTCAAGTTTACCTGCCAATTTTTATGGTCAACTAATAGCAGACATCCGATCGAAAGGATCTCATGTCCTATTGGATACCAAGGGAAATCCATTGCAGGAAGCATTAAAGCATCATCCGTTTTTAATTAAACCAAACCATCATGAACTTGGAGATCTTGTTGGTGCAGCCATTGAAAATCCATCTGATGCTGTATTTTATGGCAAGCAGCTGATTCATGAAGGTGCGGAAAACGTCTTAGTTTCCATGGCGGGCCAAGGTGCTGTTTTTGTATCAAAAACAATTTCTGCGTATGCCAATGTTCCATCTGGAATCGTAAAAAACTCAGTCGGTGCAGGCGATTCCGTAGTAGCAGGTTTTTTAGCAAATTACACTCAGCATCAAAATCTATTGGAGGCCTTTATGTATGGTGTCACTGCCGGCAGTGCTTCCGCTTTTTCAGCTGGATTCTGCACAGCCGCTGAAATCGAGAGATATCTGCCTGAAGTTAAGGTAGAAGTTATAGAGGGGGCATAAGAATGAAAATTACAGAATTAATCACGAAAGAAACGATAAAACTTCATCTTGAATCGAAGGAAAAAGCAGATGTGATAGATGAACTGGTTCAGAAATTGGATGAAGCAGGAAAACTGAATAATAGGAAAGCTTATAAAGAAGCTATAATGGCCAGAGAATCACAAAGCACGACAGGGATTGGAGAAGGCATCGCCATTCCGCATGCCAAAACTGCTGCAGTCCAATCTCCTGCCATTGCCTTCGGAAGAAGTGTGGATGGGCTTGATTATGATTCCCTGGACGGCCAGCCTTCCAAGCTGTTTTTTATGATTGCCGCCAGTGAAGGAGCCAACAATGAGCATCTTGAAACGTTATCCAAGCTCTCTACATTTTTGATGGATATGAAGTTTCGTGAAGGGCTTCTTCATGCAAAAGATGAAGATGAGATCATAGCGATGATCAACGAAAAAGAAGAGGCTGAGGAAGCAGGAAAGGAAAAGGATGCTGGACCTTTTGAAATTGAAAAAGATCAGCCGTTGCTTCTTGCCGTTACTGCCTGCCCTACAGGAATTGCCCATACCTATATGGCTGCAGATTCTCTAAAAGCAAAGGCAGCCGAATTAGGTATGCTGTTAAAAGTAGAAACAAATGGCTCAAGCGGTGTAAAGAACAAAATAACCTCCACAGAAATTGAAAGGGCCACGGCCATTATTGTTGCTGCTGATAAACAAGTGGAAATGGAACGTTTCAGCGGAAAAACACTGATACAAGTACCTGTAGCACAGGCAATCAGAAATCCAGAAAGCCTGCTGAAAGATGCAGCGGCTAAAAAGGGAACCGTTTACAATCCAGGAAACAGGCCATCGGGCTCAGAAAACGAAGGGCAAACGAAACAAAAGTCGGCCTTTTACCGCCATCTTATGAATGGTGTGTCCAATATGCTTCCGTTTGTAGTCGGAGGAGGTATCCTGATTGCCATCTCCTTTATGTTTGGTATCCATTCTGCCGATCCCAAAGATCCTTCTTACAACCAGTTTGCAGCTGCACTCGATACGATCGGAGGAAAAACAGCCTTTGCATTGATGGTAGCCGTTCTTGCCGGTTTTATTGCAAGAAGCATTGCTGACAGTCCTGGATTCGCACCGGGAATGGTCGGAGGATTCTTGGCATCAACGGGCCAAAGCGGATTTTTAGGTGGACTAATCGCTGGATTTCTTGCAGGGTACATCGTCCTTGGGCTGAAAAGACTGCTGGCATGGCTGCCAACTTCTCTTGAAGGAATTAAACCTGTCCTTCTCTATCCTGTTTTTGGTATTCTACTTACCGGATTGATTATGATCTTCGTTATAAACGGACCTGTACACGCATTGAATGTAGCGCTATCTGACTGGCTGCAAGGATTAGGAAAAGGGAATGCCATCCTGGTGGGCTTGCTGCTCGGAGGAATGATGGCGATTGATATGGGAGGACCGATCAACAAAGCAGCCTTTACATTTGGTATTGCAATGATTGATGCAGGTAACTTCGCTCCCCATGCTGCCATTATGGCAGGCGGTATGGTTCCGCCACTCGGATTAGCCATTGCAACCACTATTTTTAAAAACAAGTTTACAAAGCAAGAACGTGAAGCCGGAAAAACATGCTATGTTATGGGGCTTTCCTTCATTACCGAGGGAGCCATTCCATTTGCCGCTGCGGACCCGGGACGTGTGATCCCGTCCATCGTTGCAGGTTCTGCTACAGCGGGAGCGTTGACTATGCTGTTTGGTATCGGTCTGCGGGCACCTCATGGAGGAGTATTTGTTATCCCGTTTGTTGAAGGCAATCCTCTTCTATATGGCCTCGCAATCTTAATTGGAGCCATCGTGACAGCGGTCCTTGTCGGGTTCTGGAAAAAACCTGTTCAGCAATAAAAACAGGTAAGCCATCCAACGCCAAATGGATGGCTTTTTTCTTTTCTCAGAAGTGATGCTATGATAGAAAAGAGAGGTTTAAGAAGGAGTGTGTAAGATGGATCCCAAAGAAATTGAAAACAAAATTATTCAAAATTATAAACAAGATGAAGGCATGATGATTCTTGTATTTGCTCAATGGTGCATCAATCAAGGAATAGATCCAAAACAGCTCTATTTTCGGGCATATCCGGGCCAGACTGAGAATGAATTATTAAACCATATGCTTGAACAAACCGTCCCTAAAGAGGAATCTGAAGAAATCCCGGATGCAACCGTCCTTGGTGTATTATCTTTGTTCGGAAACGAAGATTTGGCATTTGAAGTATCAAATGAAATCGAAAGGAGAGCAAAACATGGAGCAGATTGAACCAGGCATGAAAGTGACGGCGCTTTATAAAACGGGGAAATACATAGGTGAAGCAGAACAAATAAAAAATGGAAAGGTGCTTGTCAGTGTTCTCTCTGTATTGAAACACCCTAGACAAGGTGATCTGCATAATCCGAACCAATCGGATGTTCCGTTCTTTCATCAAAGAAAAGCACTGGCCCTGCATGAAAAGACATGGGCTCCCATCCATTCGGTAAAACCATTTGATGGAGAGATTCCCGAGTATTCTTCCTCGCTAAAAGCTGCATTTGATGAACATCTTCTTGAAATAGAGGAAACAGACAATCAGTGGGCTCAAAAATCTTTAGAAGAATTAAAGAAGCTTAAAAAAGAATACAAGCTATAGATAAAACTATGATGAAAAAATCACAAGTGTTATAATATGATGTGATAAAACCTGACATGGTTTTTGAAGACAGGTTACAGGGTAATATAAATTTAACACTACGATAAAGGTGGATGGCATGATGAATGAGACACAGCAAAAAATTATTCAGGACCTCGGAGTAAAACCTGAAATTAGACCGCGGGAAGAAATTCAGAACCGTGTAGGCTTTATGAAAGAGTATTTAAAAAAGAACGGTCTGCAAGGCTTTGTTCTAGGCATCAGCGGAGGCCAGGATTCATCGCTCGCCGGGAAACTTGCACAGCTGGCAATCAACGAATTAAAAGAAGAAACCAATGATCAAAACTATCAGTTTATTGCAGTCCGGCTGCCGTACGGAGTACAAAAAGATGAAGAAGATGCACAGCGTGCATTAAAATTTATCCAGCCAGATAGAACCCTTACCGTTAATATTAAGGGAGCGGTCGATGCATCTGCTCAAGCGTTTCATGATGCAACCGGCGGGAAAATAACAGATTTTCTAAAAGGCAACATCAAAGCGAGAGAGCGAATGAAGGTTCAATATGATATTGCTGCAGCAAATAAATCTCTTGTTATTGGAACCGATCATGCAGCCGAGGCTATTACGGGCTTCTTTACAAAGTATGGGGACGGAGCCTGTGACCTTGTTCCGCTCACAGGCCTTAGCAAAAGGCAAGGTAAGGCTTTATTGAAAGAGCTAGGGGCAGACGAAAAACTTTATTTGAAAGTACCTACCGCCGATTTGGAAGACGACAAGCCGCTCGTACCGGATGAAACCGCTCTTGGAATTACTTATGAAGAACTGGATGATTACTTGGAAGGCAAAGAAGTATCACCTGAATCGAAAGAAAAAATTGAACATCGGTATATGATTACTGAGCACAAGCGCCGTTTGCCTGCAGCTCCTGATGATACTTGGTGGAAATAAAATGAACCTCATTAAAAGCAGACAAAAAGTCTGCTTTTTTTCATGGAAAAGATGAGGTATACTTATTTTGGGAATGATGTGAGAAAGGAAGCAAACTGTGAGTAAAAAAGCAAAAATTGTATTTGTAATCAGTACACTTGTTTTTGTTATTGTATTGTTTTCCTCCATTCAAAGGGAAAATACCCGAAAAGAGAACTTAAAAGCAATGGGCGATTATTTCAACAAAAAGTTTGAGTTAGATGAGGATCTGAAAAGCCAATACGATAATGAATTTAAAGTTAAAGTAGGGAAAGAACGCTATATTGTCACATTGAAAAACAAAAAAGTGGTTTCAGCAAAGAAGGAATCCTAAACACAAGAAGATTGCCAAAATATAGGCAATCTTTTTTTGAGGAAAAAATGATTTAGAAGGTTTAAAACATTTCAAGTTTTCCAGCAATTCATTTGACAGGATATGGTATTTTTCATATAGTTAGAAAGCTGATGTACCAAAGCTTTAATCGTAAAAGTAACGAAAAGAAAGGAGGGTGAACATGCGTTTTAAAGATTTTCACCCCAATATTAAAATCCGGATTGTTGAATCACTGCTCTCGGGCTCCATAGGAGCAATGATCTATCCTTTTATGGCTATTTATTTAGCAGAAAGAGTTGGTGAATCCCTAACTGGCATATTGTTAATTATCAATATAGCGGTTGGCTTCCTGGTGGGGTTTTACGGCGGTTATTACGCAGACACCATTGGCCGTAAGAAAATCATGGCCATTGCAGAGACGTTAAGATTTGCTAGTGTACTGATTATGGCAGGAGCAAATGGCCCATGGGTACATTCAGAAATGGCCGCTGCTTACATAACCATAGCCATGATGATGGTTAACAGCATCTGCTGGGGACTGGCAGGCCCTGCGGCCAGTGCGATGCTGATTGATGTGAGCACTCCAGAGAACCGAAAATTCATGTATGGTATTACCTATTGGACAAATAATCTTTCAATTGCTCTTGGGGGTTTGGCAGGAGGCTACTTGTTTAAGGATTATCTTTTTGAATTGCTTGTCGGCCTATCCATTGTTTCGATGGTATCCGTTATTCTTGTCGTATTTTTTATCAAGGAAACCTATGTTCCTGTGAAGAAGACCGTAAAGAAAAGCGTACTGGCTGATATTTTATCCAGCTATAGAATCGTTTTTAAAGATACAACTTTCATTTTGTTTATCGTTGCTTATTTATTGGTCTTATCTCTTGAATTTCATTTATCAAACTATGTTTCTGTCCGCTTAAGCCAAGATATGCCTGTTCAGAAATTATTCAACTTCTCAGTAGATGGCTTCAACATGCTGGGAATTCTGAGAACAGAAAACACATTGCTTGTCGTACTTCTTGCTGTTCTGGTCAGCAAGATCACTTCGCGCTTCAAAGACAAACGTGTTTTCTTTCTAGGACTTGCCTTGTATATTGTGGGTTACTTAACCATTTCCTACAGCAATCATGGCTTGATTCTGCTAACAGTTATGGTCATCGCTACGGTTGGAGAATTGATGTTTGTTCCGATTGAACAGTCCTATCTTGCCGACATTCCTCCCGATGATCTCCGCAGTTCTTACATGGCGGTGAGCGGAATGGTATACCGGGGAGCAATGACCATTGCCGCAGTCAGCATTACACTCGGCCATTTTATCCCTCGAATGGGGATGACCCTTATATTCATGTTAATGGCTTGTACAGGAATTGCCATTTTTGTTAAAGTGCTGCCGTCTCTGGAGGAAAAACGCACGAAGCAAAAACAAACAGCCTAATCAATAAACCTTCAGCCTGCCGGGCTGAGGTTTTCTCATGCACGGTTAATAACAATGGAAAGTTTATAATTAACATGTTCGTTTAACTTAACCAGAAATTGATCGAGTATTTCATTGGATGGAAACCTGCACTCCAGAAGGTAGCAGCCATCTCCGCTTATTTTGAAGTTATTTATGACAAACTCCTTTTGCGCATCCAAAAACGTTAAATACGGCTGATGATGAACATTTTTAGTAAATATATTGATAAAACAATGAAGAGTAAAGCCGAATTTTTTATAATTCATCCGAACCGTATATCCTTCTATGATGCCTTCATCTTCTAATTTCAAAACCCTTGATGAAGCAGCCTGGCCTGTTAAATGAACCTTTTCCCCAAGTTCTTTCATGGTCATTCGGCCATTATTTGAAAGAACTTCTATGATTTTTTTATCGGTATTGTCCATCACCAACAACATTCCTTTCACAATTCAAGCAATATCCTGAAAACACTTGAAAAAAGCTATGTATACCTATCATTCTTCTATTTTAAACTAACTGTGAAGCATACAAAAGGAGGACAACAGAATGAATATCAGACTTATTCGAAACGCAACATTGGTTATAGATTATGCGGGAACAACGTTTCTAATGGATCCATTCTTTGCTGATAAAGGAACAATTCCGCCGTTTCCAGATTCAGCAAATCAGGATAAGGCAAACCCTTTAGTATCATTACCATACTCGATAGAAGAATTGATTTCGGCGGACGCTGTCATTGTCACTCATTTGCATCCCGATCATTTTGATGATACTGCCAAGAAGGCACTTCCTAAAGATATCATCATCTTCGCTCAAAATGATAGAGACGCTGAAAAGATTCGGAAAGATGGATTTCAAAACGTAAAGTCGCTTGAGCAAGAATGTCTGATTGGGGACATCAAACTGGCCAGGACGGATGGACAGCATGGGATCGGTGAAATCACAAAGCGGACAGGAAAAGTGTCAGGCGTTGTTTTCACTCATCCAAAAGAAAAAACGCTATACGCAGCGGGTGATACGGTTTGGTGCGACGATGTTAAGGAAGCCTTGCTGAATCATGATCCGGAAGTGATTGTAGTGAATGCAGGAGCTGCCCAGTTTCTAAAAGGCGGTCCCATAACAATGACGAAAGAGGATGTCTATGAAACTTATAGGGCTGCCCCTGGTGCTAAAATTTTCGTATGCCATATGGAAGCTCTTAACCACTGCCTGCTGACGAGAGAAGAACTGGATCATTATTGCAGTGATCTTGGAATGTCTAGCCAAGTTCTCATTCCGAGGGACGGTAATTCATGCTTTTTTTAATCGAAAACCGCAGAAAGACAGAAGTTTTTCTGCGGTTTTTTTATGACTTGGTAAGTAATCGTTTCTTTAGGGTAGATAAACAGTCCGCTGCTGTCATATAATCGAATACGAGGTGATATCTAAATGGAAATTCAGTATGTATTGTATGGAGACCAAATTATTAAGAGAGATCAAGCTTCTATTGATATGGAAGACAGAGGCTATAATTTCGGTGACGGAATTTATGAAGTGGTTTATATTTATGGCGGAAAACCATTTTCAATGGAAGAGCATTTCAAGCGATTTGCCGAAAGTGCAGCCAAGCTTGAGATGAAGCTGCCTTACACACTCGAAACGATTATAGATCTGACGGTTAAACTGATTGATGCCAATAAAATTCATAATGGAATTGTATACATACAGATGACAAGAGGAGCTTCTCCAAGAAATCATTTATTCGACCGGGAGTCATCCTGCCTGATCACAGGCTTTGCAAGAAAGATGGATCCACCCGTTCAAGCTCAGGAGAATGGAGTAAAGACCTATCTTACAGAAGATATCCGCTGGCTGAGATGTGACATAAAGAGCCTGAACTTGCTGGGCAATACGATGGCCAAGAGAAAAGCGGCAGACCATGGATGCCACGAAGCGCTCCAGCATCGGGAAGGAACATGTACAGAAGGGTCATCTTCTAACTTGTTTATCATTAAAAACGGAACATTGTATACGCATCCGGCTACCAACCTGATCCTTAACGGCATTACCCGCCAGCATATTTTAACGATTGCAAACGAAGAGAATGTTGACGTCACTGAACAGGCATTTACTACGGATGACCTCCTCGAGGCAGATGAAGTTTTCATCTCAAGCACAACGATGGAGATTGCTCCTGTCATTGCAGTGACGGGAGACAAAAAAGGGACTTATCCGATTGGTCCGATTACTCGTTTTCTTCAGAAGAAACTTAAAGAAAAAATAAACCAGCCGACTGTTCTAAATTAAAGGGGTATTTGTTTGAAAGCGATTGCGAAATATTTTATCAATGGAATTTTGACTGCACTTCCTATTATTTTGGTTTTTTATGTTCTCGTAAAGGTGTTTGATTTTCTAGACAGTATCCTTGGCGATACCTTGAAAAATTATATGAAGAATGATTATATTCCTGGAATCGGCATACTTGCGACAATTGTTCTTTTGATCATATTAGGATGGCTCTCGTCTCAATATATCAGTGGGCGGTTCATATCATTACTGGATTCGGCTTTAGAAAGGATCCCGCTCGTCAAAACTCTCTATTCTGTCATTAAAGATACTTTTCAGTCCTTACTGGGGGAGAAACGATCGTTTTCTACAGTCGTACTGGTTGAAATGCCTGAAAATGGTTTGAAAAGCATCGGCTTTATTACGACTGACAATCCAGAAGTTCTTTCAGAGGCATTTATGGGACATGTGGCGGTTTATATTCCGCAAACGTTTCAGATTGCCGGTTTTACCTTTTTGGTTCCAAGAGCCAACATTACTGTTTTGGACATTAAACCTGAAGATGCAATGAAATTTATTCTTTCGGGAGGAGTAGCGTCCAAATAAGAGAAACTTATTTTTGTTGAACCTTCAAGAACGGTCTTTCTGCCGCGCTTGAAGGTTTATTTTTTATTACTGCCTCATACCTTCTTAAGAAGTGAACTCTTAAGGAGACATCAATGAACATGAAAAGAAGGTACCGCACTCTTACAAAAGCTGTTATCATTCCTTCAGGTTTCTTTGTCCGTATCCTTCGCAGCTTTATTCCTTCTGAAAGATCTATTGTCTGGGCAATCCCTCAGCAAGACCGAAAATGGATCACGGACAGAATGAACCAGGCGGGTTCTGAAAGTGGACTCTCTTTTTATTACGGCAACGAAAAAAGCTTGATCAGCCTCATTAAAGAAAAAACGCAATTACATAATCGAAACAATATCACAAGAACGGAAGCATATTATCACTTTTATAAAAACCATCCCGAGGTTCATTGGGCATTGCTTGCGCACATGGTGTCCAGGAATGCTGGATATCAGATGACGGATTTAAAGGGAGAATTTCTGACAAGGCTCCTGAATGATGAGCAGCGCTTTCCAATCTATTGGGCATTAGAGACAGCGAACAGCCTCATCTTTCAAGATGTATACCCGCAGCTTCTCTTGTATGAGGAAAGCAAACGTGCCAGAAGAAGTCTTTTTCATTTGCTGCCAGGGCTAGAAACCTCCGCCTTCATGAAGCCGATTTGGGAACATTTTTGGCACAGTCAAGAGAGCCGGATCCTTACCATGGCTCTTATTATTAATGAGCAAAATTTTATTGATAATCGGGTGGTTCATAATAACACCCATGCCAAAGCCTTCCATAGTGTACCTTTTCAACTGCAAAACCTTCTCCAGTTAACAAAGATCATTTTTCCGGTTCAATCTGGCATCACAAAACTTGCTGGCATACGGGTCACCAGATTTAACGATCTAGCCAGCAGGATAGAAACAGGCAAACACCTATACCGGCAGCTTTTTCATGAAAGGCTGCAATCCGGTATATTGCGATTTGCGGACCAACAGCCCCACACTGGGTCACGAACGGATTATTGGAAAGAGGTTTTCACTTCTGATCTCTCTGCTTTTTCACCATCCTATGATAGAGAGAGGATGGGGTATTTTAAACTAAAAAAGAAAGCAGAGCGTTTATACAGCCCAAAATTGCTTGACGCCTGGAATACATTTTTTACTGATTCTCCAGTGAAGGGAGATTGGTTTAACGGTAAAGACATGCCTGAACAATTCAATTTCTTATTTAAACCAAAACCAGCATTCATAGAAAGAGAATATTGGACCGATCTACATCAACTGGAGGGTGCAGTGCTGGCCAAACAATTTTTATTCTAAAACAAGCAAAAGAGAACTCAGTTAGGAAAGAGCTCTCTTTTTAACGAAGATTATTTAAAAATGGAGATGATGGATCCTAATTGCTGCATCATTCCCATGGCAGAGTTTATTCCATTGAATGTTTTACCCCAGCTGAATGGACTGCCTTGATTGCCGGGGTTCTGGAATGGCTGCTGGTTAAATGGGAATTGCTGTCCGCCGGGAAACCCGCCGTTCCCGAATGGAAAGGGGGTGGGAAACATGGAATTGGCCGCTTGATTATTATTTTGTTTATTCAACTTTCCGTTCCCACCCGGACCACCAAGAAAAGGGTTATAGGGATAGGGTGGCCGGGGAGGGAGCATATGATGATTCATATAGGGATTAGGTGGCGGAGGATATGGAGGATAGGCAGCCATATAGGGATTCGGTTTTGATGCATAATGCTGGCTCCCTGATGGAGGAGAAGCAGGAAGCGGCGGACGGGGAGGAGAATGTTCCATCAGTTCCGGATGATTGGACACCGATTCTTTATGAAATGGATCATAGCCTCCATATGGAAAATAACGCAATGATCCATTATTCTTCCTTTTGTTATACAAATTTTTCACCTCGAATTTTTTCCTTATATGTATATGCTTGTTTAAGAAAAGGGTATAGACAAGGGTCTTTATTTCATAAAATAAAGCTTTTCATACAAAAAAGCTTCCGGGAAGTGATCCCGAAAGCTTTTTATTATACGAATAAATTTAAAATTTGATAGATAATGGCAGCTAATACCGCTGAGATCGGCAATGTAATAATCCATGTTAGGACAATTCGCCGAGCAACTCCCCATTTAACTCCTTTAACACGCTTAGCAGAACCTACACCCATGATTGCAGATGAAATAACATGAGTCGTACTGACTGGCAGTTTTAAAGCCGTAAAAGTGAAGATAATCACGGCAGATGATAAATCAGCTGCAGCTCCATTTACCGGTTGAAGTTTCATGATCTTTCCACCGACGGTCTTAATGATCTTCCAGCCGCCAACGGATGTTCCGATACCCATTGAAAGAGCTGCGGCAACCCTTACCCACATTGGGATGCCTTCTGTGGTATGGTATCCACCTGCAATCAATGCCAGGGTAATGATCCCCATCGCTTTTTGTGCATCGTTCGTTCCGTGTGAGAAAGATTGAAGAGCGGCAGTGAAAATTTGAAAGGTACGGAAGCCTTTATTTGTTTTTGTTTTATTAAAGTTTTTAAAGATTGCTGCAAATAGAGTCATGATGATAAAACCGACAGCTAAAGCAACAAATGGTGAAATAATTAAAGCTTGAATGATTTTTAGAAAACCATCGTAGTTGAGGACCCCGAATCCTGCTGCAGAAATAGCAGCACCTGCAATTGATCCGATAATCGCATGAGATGAACTTGACGGAATCCCGTAATACCAGGTAATCAAGTTCCAGGCGATACCAGCGATAAGGGCCGACAATACAATGAGCAATCCTATTTTTTCATCATGAAACTGAAAAGGATCGACAATATCTTTACTTACACTTTTGGCTACGCCTGTAAAGGTCAATGCACCAATAAGGTTCATTGTAGCGGCAAGTGCGATGGCTACCTTTGGAGGCAGCGCTTTTGTTGACACTGAGGTCGCAATCGCATTGGCTGTATCGTGGAAACCGTTGATAAAATCAAAGGCCAATGCGAAGATAACGACTAAAACGATCAGAAAAAATAACGTATCCATAGCCAATCACTCCTTAGGCGTTACGCATGATAATGGTTTCAAGAGTATCGGCAACATCTTCAGTGCTGTCGGAAATAGCCTCAAGAAGCTCATAAAGCTCTTTATATTGCATGATTTTAATCGGGTCCTTTTCGACGCTGAATAAGTTTTTGATGCTTGTACGAAGCAGGTCATCAACCACAGATTCAAGATCGTTCAGCTTAATCGCATGCGGACGGATTTCCATAAGTTTTTTCTTGTGCAATAATTTAGCGGATTCAGCAACCTCGTAAGTCGCTTCTAGAATATGGCCAGCAAATTGAACCATGTATTGGTCAGGTGTTGTGATGTTGTACATTTCAAATCTGGAAGCACATTGTTCCATGCCGTCCAGAATGTCGTCCATTTTATTGGCAAGCTCTAAAATGTCTTCACGTTCTAGGGGAGTAATAAAGGTCTTGTTCAAACCGATAATCAACTCGTGGATAAATTTATCGCCCTTGTTTTCATATGCCTTCATTTTTCTTGCAAATTCTTTTAAATCTTCATCGGATTTGATTTTAAAATCCACAAAGTATTGTGCGGAGTCGCGGACGTTATCTGCGATGCTGGTTAGTAAGTCCAAAAACAAATCCTTTTTTGATGAAAATATCATGTACTAAAACCTCCGTTTGTTAAGAAAAAGTAAATTTCCCCTAAATTTTTTGCTAACCCAAACCAATCGTATTATAACTTTTATGATTCTAAAGATAAACAGCTTTTTTGAATTGAAATAAAACATTTACAAAAGCTTTACAATTCAGTTCTTCCCTTATAGAGTATACCCCCTAAGACATAAAAAAAGCAGCTTTCCGCTGCCAATCATTTATATGTAATGGCCGGGATGAAAAAATTAGAACCTGCAGCATCGTACACGCTATGCATTTACGCTGACATGCTGTGGTACATCCCGTCATCAACTAAAATATAACACTCACTTAAAAAAATTAGCAAGAATTTTATCTCTTCTCATTTTTTGTACCTTTTCCACTGTAAGTTCATATTTATAAAGTAACTGAGAGTGAAAGGTGCGGAGCAGGATGGGCTTATCTTGGAAAGTAAATTCTCACTATACCGCCTTAGGAGATTCCATTTCTGTGGGAATCGGCTCATCCAAGGAATGGGGAAGCTTCGTCCAGCGGTATACCGTTCTCTTAGAGCATACTCTCTTCAAGACATATCATCTTTCAAATTACGCTAAAAATGGCTTTACAACACTCGATGTACTTTCTTCGATTGAGGAGCCGAAGGTCAGAAAAGCCCTCATGAATTCAGAGATCATTACCATCACTGCAGGCGGAAATGATTTGATCAAGGCAGGGAAAAAATATCTTTTAAAAAAGGAAGAAGTGGAATTTCATCACACGTTAAAAGAGTGCCAAAGGAATATGTCTGCCATTTTAAAGAACATTATTGAGATGAAAGAGAAGGGGAGAAAGAATTACATTATCCGCATAACGAATATATACAATCCTTACCACAAGTGGGATCTTGCTTATAAATGGGTAAACTTATTCAATGCTTATATCCAGACGTTCCAGAAGTACCCCAACGTAAGGGTCGCAGATATTTACTCCTTATTCGTCAGACGAGAAAAAGAATTGTTGTCATGGGACAGTATCCATCCTAACAACCTCGGCCATAAAATGATAGCTCAAGCAGTCTACGACACGGGTTTTGGCCCGTTAAGCCCTCACTTTGACTGAAAATATTTTCTGAAAACATGACTTAATGCATTCAGTGGCCAGATCCGGCTGTAACTGTGATACAAAACATAAAAGAATCCAGGCAGGGCGGATCCCGTTGGGTAATTTAACGCGGATGTATCATGGTAGGAAGAAAGCAAATAATTTACTCCATTAGCAATAGCGGTTGTTGGCTGCGGACTCATCGAAGTGAGAGCATCAATGGCCCATGCGGTTTGGACAACCGTTCCATAACCCAAAGGTACATATCTCTTCGCCTCATCGCTATAACATGATTCACCCCAGCTCCCATCCGTATTTTGAATAGACTCAAGCCACCTCGCAGCTTTTATAAGACATTTTTCTCTGTTTACCTGCATTCCAACAGATGCAAGCCCTGTTACAGCCGCCCATGTTCCATAGATATAGCAGACACCCCATCGTCCATACCATGATCCATCGGACCCCTGATGGGACTTCAGCCAATTCACGGCACGGCTTACAGCAGGATCCTTTAAAGTCAAGGTTGTATAACTGCCTAAAAATTCAAGAACTCTTCCTGTGATATCAGGGTTTGACGGATCAATCAAAGCGTCGGATGCATTTTTAACAGGAAGCAGTCCAAGCCATTCTTTATTTGTATTTTTTTCAAAAGCAGGCCAGCCGCCGTCATCGTTCTGCATGGCAAGCAGCCAGGTTATTCCTTCTTGCCAAGAGTGAAAGGTAAGGGGTGAGAAAGCAGCCTGTATTGAAATGGAGCGTAAAGCTGCCTGAGTATCATCCGTATCAGGATGGATGGAATTGGTTTCAGAGAAACCCCACCCACCGGGAGCGGTTTCTTTACAATGAACCTGCCAGTCGCCTTTTTTGGTGTGCTGCTGTTCGAGAAGAAAGTGAACCCCTTTTTGTATGTGATGATTTGCAGGTGAGATGCCGGCTTCGATCAAGGAATAGAGAAGAAGTGAGGTGTCCCATACAGCAGAAGGTGAATTTTGAACAAAAAAATGAGTGCCATTATTACATAAAAGAGAAATAATCCCATGAATGGCCTGAAGAATGATTTGTGAATGTTTCGGATAGCCAAGGGAAAGCAAACCATAAATCATGTAGAACGTTGAAGAGGCGTAACTAAGGAGGGTTCCGTCTTTTTCAATTCTGTCCAGCATGTAACGTTCCAATTTTTTATGAACAGAATCAGAGGGATCCTCTAAGCCGCTAAAAAAACGAATTACCGAATCATTTTCAAGTTCCGGCCAATAGTATTCATGATTCCGATCACCCGTTAAAGCAGAGAGCTGCTGGCTGCAAGGATGAAATATAAAGAAATCATTTCTCATGGCAGCAATCAGTGGTACGAAATGAACTCTCGCATAGCTGCTCATATCGTAGAACTGGATTGGAGATAAGGATGGGGGATCGATTAGTAAACCGGGATCAAAGGGGATTCTGGGCCAAGGTATAACACCATTTACAGACAGAAAAGCGCGCGTTAAAAGACTTGCCTTTTTTAATCCACCATGATGGAGAATAAATTCTTTGGCCATTTTCATCCGTGGACTGTCAATATTGAGATATCCAGCGTAACAGAGTGCAACATACGCTTCAATCGTAACAGAAAGATTGCCTTCTTTCTCATCAGGGTATACTTTCCATGTTCCGTCCAATTCTTGTTTTGAAAGAATGCGTTCAGCCAATTTTCGTTTTAACGGCTCATCATTCCACTCCCATAATACAAGAAGGACAAGCAGATAGGCATCTGTTGTAACTGGATTTTCAAAACAAAATCTAAACGAGCCATCTGCCTGCTGGAAAGATAGCAGATCATGGCAGCGCCGTTCAATCTCATTTCTGATTTTCTCCAAATCGAGCATTGGGGATACACCCTTCCCGGATGACTAGAGTAAGAAATCAATACATCACATCTCCAATCTATATGAAGCAGGTGAGGGCAATTATGAATAATGAACATAACACAGCGTTCTGCAAGCTGTTAAAAGAACATCTGGAACGTCTTCAAGATCCGGCTGAATCCCTTCAAATCCGAAGGGTATCCGGGGGCAGCATCAACGAGGCTTATGCTGTTCAAACACAGAAACAGAAGTATTTTTTAAAAATACATCGCCGTGCACCAGAACGTTTTTTTCAGTGTGAGGCGGCCGGACTGGCTGCAATAAGAACAACTCAAACCATAGATGTTCCGGACGTTTATACGTATGAAGACAACAGGACTGGGGACAAAGCAAGTTTTATTTTGGCAGAGTGGGTTGAAGGAAAGAAAACGAAAGATACAGAAAGAAAACTGGGAGAAAGACTTGCTGCTCTTCACAGTTCTCCCGGACCGGTGCGTTATGGATTGAATCACGACAACTTCATCGGAACCATTCCGCAGCCGAACGGCTTATATTCAACATGGACAGCGTATTACATAACGAAACGGATTCTGCCGCAGATTGAAAGAGGAATTGAAGGAAACGGAATGGATTCAGAACGAAAAAATAGGTTGTTCAAAATCATGGAGAGGATGGAAAAAGATCTTCCAGAACAACCTGATGTTTCCTTGCTGCATGGAGATCTATGGGGAGGGAACTGGATTACTGGAAAGAATGGGGAACCCTTTCTGATCGATCCCGCGATTCTTTATGGCCATCATGAAATGGATTTGGCTTTCGCAGAATTGTTTGGCGGATTCTCTGCTGATTTTTACGAGGCTTATGCTTACTTTTTACCAATTGAAAAAGAATATCAAGACCGTAAAGAACTTTATCAATTGTTTTATCTTCTCGTTCATTTGAATTTATTTGGAGAAACATACGGTCGCCCCATAGATCGAATTCTAAAGAAATATTTATCGTAGTTTTTCAAGCTGCTGATCATGAAGGCGGTATAGTAGAAGATAGCCAATGATCGACCCGACAAAAGCAAGGGACATATCCCATTGTGAATCCCAGATATCCCCTTGGATTCCCAGAAAATCTTTGGCAGAATGCCCTTCCATTTTCGCAACCAGCCACTCGATAATCTCATATCCTGCGGCGAGGGAGAGAATGATGCTTAAACTAAGGAAAATAAGCCAAAAACGGCGAGGGAGGCCGGCCAGCCTGAGCAAAACTTCTCGTACAGGAATAATCGTGAGCCCCTTAAAGAAATGTCCGAACCGATCATAATCATTTCGTTTAAGATGAAAGGTATTCTGAATCCGCTCAAAAAGGGGGACATCATCGTACGTATAATGGCCACCGATAAACATTAATATGAACACGATGGAAAAAAGGCTGTAGGAAAGAGTTGTAAATTGAAAACGCTTATAAGTAAGCATTAGGATTAGGATTGGAAGGACAGCGGGTGATACTTCAAGAACCCAAGTGAAATAATCAGCCGGGCGGAAAGCAGACCAGACGAAAACAAGCGCAGTAAGCAACAGAATGTACAGATGAATATTTTTTGGATGGTTTATTTCCATGTGTGCTCCTCCTGATATTCCTTTTTATCAGTATGAAGGACACAGCCGGCAGTTATACCTTATCCTAAAATATAAAAAAATCGCCCAGGAAGGGCGATTTTTTATTATCATACAGTAACTTTCTCCAATTCTTTGCGGATCTCAGCAGATCTTTCTTTTGCGTTGATGATTGCTTTAGTAAACGCTTGGCCAGCTTCATTTTCCTGCAGAGCATTCAACCCTGCTGCTGTAGTGCCGTTTGGGGATGTAACTTTTTTTCTTAGTGATTCAGGTGATGCATTAGTATCCAGCACCATTTTACTGGCACCGAAAACGGTTTGAGCCGCTATTTCCCTAGCAAGGTCTTCATCCAGTCCTTCAGCCTGAGCTGTTTTTTCAATATGTTCAAGAACATAATAAATGTAAGCCGGACCGCTTCCTGCTATACCTGTAAACACATCCATCTGTTCTTCTTCAATTACTTTTACCCTGCCGACCGCAGAAAATAACTCTTTTGCGATTTCTATATGCTCCATTGTGACCGATTGTCCACCAGTTACGGCCGTAATGGATTCTCCAATCGTACTGGAAGTGTTAGGCATTACCCGAATAACCGGCTGTTCATCAGGAAGAATTTCTTCCATAAAGCCAGTAGATATCCCCGCGAGAACAGAGAGTACAATTTGATCTGGCTTTAGTTTGGGTTTCAGCTCGATTAATGCTTTTTCTGCATCTTTCGGCTTCATGGCCAAGATGATCAGATCCGCTTCTTGGACCCTGACTTCACTGTAAGGTAAGGCAATCACCTTATATTTTTTCATCAGTTCAATTCGTCGTTCTTCATTTTGTTTATTCGTCATCATAATATTGCTGGGCGGTAATTTATCTTGATTGACCATTCCGGCAGCTATTGCTTCGGCCATGGAACCTGCCCCGATAAAAAGCACTTTTTTAGTTTCTAACATGCAACCTCTCCTTATTGCTGTGCTAAGTTCACTTAAGGTCCTATCTTAACATGTAAAGAAAAGGTTTCAACCCTTTACCGGGACATCGCCCGTTATAGCCAATAATCTCTAAAGAAAGAGAGAATTAAGTAGGCTAAACTGCAAATAGTGTAAGAAATTATGGGAAAACCTTTTAAATCCCTGGATATGAAGAAATACATTCATCGCTTAGCAGGCTGCGGCGGGAGCGATATGGTTTGCAGCAGCTGTCTTTGTTCATCAGGCCACCATGCTCCACAATCTTCTGAGACGATGCAAGCTGCACATTTTTCAAGGTCAAACACTTTCATACCGGAAATTGGGGGAGAGTAGACGTGTAAAGTAATCAGAGGATCCTTTTCATGAGTACCCATCTTATGAATCATTCCTCTTCCAACGTTAAGGAGCGATCCTTTATTTTCAACCTGTTCTTTCACTGGCACAGGCAGTTCGCCGGGCCGGAGCTTATAGAGTGTGTGGTTTGAAGAGCCAGATAAAATCTGGACCCACCCATATGACTGCCCATGGTCATGTGGAGAGCAATCCAGGGCAGAAGCCCAATGCATAACGAGAATTTCTACGTGAGCACTCTTATAAATTAATTTCCTGCCATAGGGTTTGTTTTCTGGATCCCTGATAAAAGGGCCGGCGTCCTTTACACTAGCTTGCAGTTTATGGATAGCATCAAGCAATTCCTGTGAGGTAGGTTGAACGAGCGGAGTGAAGAGTTTTTCAATCGTTGTAAGGAATAGCAAGTTATCATCCTCCTGCCGAATTTAATGGGGTTATCTATAGTATATTGGAGCCACTTATCGCGCATGTGCTCTGAAGGAAAATCGGTAAATGGTCACAAAAAATATCATATATCCGAAACATAACTCCTAGGGGCTGCGTTAGTTCGCAACAACAAAAGGGTGATCAGTAATCGTCCTTTTACTTTTGACGAAAACACAAAGATCCAGGAGGTATAAATTTATGTTTAAAAAGATTGGTTTAATTACGGGAATAACAGCCATTGGGCTATCTATAGCAGGAGGAACAAATGCAAGTGCACATACGGTAAAGGAAGGGGATACTCTTTGGAAGCTTGGTCAGTCTTATAACGTATCTTATGAAAGTATCAAAAAAGACAACAATTTAGACGGAAATATGATAAGACCTGGCCAGCAATTAAACATACCGGCAGTTAAAGGGGTAAGTGAAGATCAACTGAAAGCATCTTCAGAAGATAAAAGACTTCTCGCTTCTCTTGTCGAAGCCGAAGCAATGGGTGAAAGTTTTGAAGGTAAAGCTGCAGTTGCTGCTGTTGTCTTGAACCGAGTAAAGGCTGATAGCTTTCCGGATACGATCAAGGGGGTTATCTACGACAAAGGGCAGTTTCAGCCTGTCATGGAAAACAAACTGAAAAAGCCTTCACCTTCATCAGAAAAAGCTGTTGATAAAGCATTATCCGGTTATGACAATACGAATGGATCGCTGTTTTTCTATAATAAAACGACAGCGGTAAGCCGTTGGCTCGATACAAAGCCTGTCAATATAGTAATCGGCAACCATACATTCAGCAAGTAAATTAAAGCCTCAGGCCATAGAAAGAAAGGTCTGAGGCTTTATTATCGTTCACTTGAGCTCTTTATGCTAAGACCCGATGATTCAATTTTTTGGCTGTTCCGGGCGATGAGAACATCACAAGTGGCATGCCTGGTGATATATTGTGAAACACTGCCGATAAAAATGCGTTCCATAGCGTTTAACCCGGTTGCACCGCAGACAATTAAATCTGCTTCATGCATGGAAGCGAAAGAAAGGATTTCTGTTTTTGGAGTTCCGTAATTGGATAAGGTTTTAACATGTTTTAATCCATGTTTCCTTGCCATTTCATCATAATTTTCAAGAAGGGATTCACTGAAACTCTTATCACGGCTCATCTCGATGGTAACTGCACCTGCGTCTAATGGAGCAGTAGGGATTTTTTCCTCAGAAATATGGACAATTAGCAATTGCGCATGATATTCTTTCGTAATTTCTATAGCTCTGTAAAAGGCAACCTCGGAAGATTCCGATCCATCCACACCAACAAGGATTCTCTCGTAATAAGGCATAAAAATCACCCCTTTTTTGTAAACTTATATAAATTCATTCCCTATATATAAGAGAGGCAAACATAATCGTAACATTTGTACCCAACCTCCAAATTCCATTTGACAAACCTATAGTAGTAAGGTATTTTTGAACGTATTAAAGTATTTGAAAAATTCATAATTGACTCTTATCAAGAGTGGTGGAGGGACTGGCCCGATGATACCCGGCAACCTGCAGATTATTTCTGAACAGGTGCCAAATCCTGCAAGGCAGAAGGCTTTGAGAGATAAGAGAAGGTCAAGCCCAAGCGGATAATTGCACCTCTCTGAATCTTTTAGAGAGGTGTTTTTTGTTGAATAAATGGGGGGATATCTGTTGGCAAATACACAATTATCTGCTGTAAATGATACGGCAGCAATAGGAGAACTTACGTTGGAGTCTGGAAAAGAGCTGAAAGATGTCGATATCGCTTACCAGCGAATCGGTGCAGCAAATGCACCTGCCATTTTCGTATGCCATGCACTTACAGGTAATCATTATACGTTAAACAGTGAGATGGGAGAAGGCTGGTGGGCAGGTCTATTGGGAAATGGACAGTATATTGATTTGGAGAAATACCAGGTGATTACTTCAAATGTATTGGGAGGGTGCGACGGGTCAACGGGACCACTCTCGGTCAATCCCGTTACTGGAAGTCCTTACGGAGCTGAATTTCCATTGATAACGATCAGAGACATGGTGCAGGCCCAAAAGAAACTTTTGGACGTACTCGGCTTGGGGCGTCTAGAGGCAGTGATCGGCGGATCGTTAGGCGGCATGCAGGTTTTAGAGTGGGGACTGATGTATCCTGATTTTATGGAGCGTCTGATCCCGATTGCCGTAACCCCTTTACTAAGTGATTATGCGATAGGTTTCAATGCAGCGGGAAGAACGGCCATCCTCAGTGATCCCTTATGGAATAACGGCCAGTACGGTAAAGAAAGTACACCAAGGAAAGGGCTTGGCATTGCTCGGATGATCGGTATGCTCACTTATCGTTCGGGAGCATTGTTCAATCATCGATTTCAGCGAAAACAAACAGAGAATTGGGAAACCATTCATGAGAATGCAGCCTTTTCAGTTGAATCCTATCTTCAATACCAAGCGAATAAATTAGCTGACCGTTTTGATGCCAACAGTTACTTAACCTTATTGAAAGCGATGGATACTCACGATATTGGCAGAGAAAGGGGAGGAGTAGTGGCTGCGTCCCAGAGCTATAAGGCTCAAATGCTTTGTGTTGGTTTCACCGGTGATTTGCTCTATCCTTCTGATTTAATGGAACAGTTTGTAAAAGATGTTCAAGCTGCAAATAAAAGAGCAAAATATCTTGAGGTATCTACCATGTTTGGCCATGATGGATTTCTGACAGAATTTGATAAGTGGGGGAACTTGCTCAAAGAATTTATGAGAGAAACAATAAAGACATGAGGATATCATCCTCATGTCTTTATTTATCACTATTCAACAGCTGGTTTTTCAATAACCGCCGTCTGATTAGAAGGCTTATGCTGTTCAGGGCGCTCCCGGCTAATTCTTCCGCCGCCGACGGATAAAGCGACCAAAATACCCGCTCCAATAAAAATCAAGCCTGTTAAAAATACAGTGGTAAAAGAATCACTCCATGCGGTCTGTATAGAATGAATAACGGTATCTTTAATTGTATCTGGCAATTTAAGAAGATCTGGATGGATTAAAATGCTGAACAATGCATCTGTTTTGTCTGCTAACTTTTGAAAGATCCCTTGAAGCATTGGGTTCGTTTGTTCACTCACTACATCTTTCATTTTTGTTTCTAAGGAATGGTTCATCACTACATTTAGGACAGTGATACCAATCGTACCGCCAATTGAACGGAAGAACGTTGATGCAGAAGTAACAGCTCCCAGTTTTGTTTTCGGAAATTCATTTTGAATCGCGATCATTAATGTCGGCATAACAAGACCCATTCCGAATCCCATAATTATCATATAAGCGTATGCTGTAATTTCATTGGAATCAACACCCATCGTGCTCATCAAGTAGAAGCCTACTGCTGTAATGATCATGCCCGCAGTCAATACGGTTCGATAAGGAACTTTCAATAGAAGTCTTCCTCCAATAATACTCGCCAGGATGAGAGAAATCATCATCGGTGTCATGGTAGAACCAGCTTGTGTCGGAGTTACACCCAGAATACCCTGCATAAACATCGGAACGAACATGATCGCACCGAACATGCCTAAGCCCAGTAAAAACCCTAGAGCATTTGTTGTGGCAAAAACACGGTTTTTAAACAGTGAAAGATCTAGTACAGGCTCTTTTGCTTTCTTTTCTACAAATCCGAATACGATCAAGAGAACGATGGAGAAGCCGAAGATCAATCCGCTTTCCAGAGAAACCCATTCAAATTTATCTCCGCCAAACGTCAAACCAAGGAGCAATAAGACGATGGCAGGGATTAGAGTGATGATTCCAAGATAATCGATATTCACTTCTTCTTTTGGCCTTACCAGTTCATTTTTCATTCCAACAAATATGAGGATGGCAGATAAGAGACCAAAAGGAACATTAATTAAGAAAATCCAGTGCCAGCTGATCGTGTCGACTAAAAATCCACCGATGAACGGACCGATAACAGAGCTTAATCCGAAGATTGCTCCGAATACTCCCTGCCATTTCGCACGCTGTTCCGCTGTGAAAATATCACCGATGATGGTCTGGGAAAGAGGCATGATCATACCGCCGCCAAGACCCTGCAGCCCGCGGTAGAAAATCAATTGTTCCATAGAATTCGCTGTTGCACATAACCCGGAGCCGATGACGAAAATGACGGTTCCAATCAAATAAAGGGAACGGCGTCCGTATAGATCCGAAAGCTTTCCGACGATCGGAATTATCGTAGTAGATGTAATTAAATAGGCAGTAGTTACCCAGGCAAAAATAGAAAACCCATTTAACTCACCGATAATGGTAGGCATCGCTGTACCAACCACGGTCTGTTCCATTGCGCTGAAAAACATCCCGATAATAAGGCCTAAAAGAACCATATTGCGGTTGATAGGCATTTGTTGTTCAATTTTCATATGATTGTTCTTCTCCATTCTGTTGTTATACTAATTGAATCTTTAGTGTTCTGATATATCTTTGCAATACTCCTTCAACTCAGGAACCTTTGTGCATTCATGTTCTCATGGTGGTATTTTCACAATTCGTTTTGATCACCTTCCATGAAATGACCCCCAGTCAAATTCTCAATTTAATTAACCTACTAAACTAAAATCACTAAATCATTATATTACTGATATGACCAGTCAGTCAATCTTATAATTTTAAAAAAACGCCCAAAAATTATAAGGCGTTTTTCCAGTGTATTTAAGCAAGCAATGACAGGCCGCCGTCCACGATAATGGTTTGCCCTCTAATCATGCTGGCTGCAGGTGTACAGAGGAAATAAACCGTTTCAGCGATATCAGCCGGTTCAACAATTCGTCCCGCCGGGTTCTTCTTCTTCGCTTCGTTTAAGAGTTCTTCCCGATTAGGGAAATGCTTCAGTGCATCCGTATCAACAGCTCCGCCAGATACCGCATTGACTACAATTCCTTTAGGCGCAAGTTCGACAGCAAGATAACGGGTGATTGCTTCAACCGAAGCCTTGGATACACCAACGGCTACGTAATTCGGAAGTGCTCTGATCGATCCAAGACTTGATAGAGCAACGATAGCACCTGAACCTTTTTCTGCCATAAGCATCGCTGCTTGCTGGGAGGCAAACAGGTACGCTTTTGCGTTGATGTCCTGTGTCCAATCCCAATGGCTTTCTTCAATTTCCAGCAGTGGCCTTAAAACACCGGAAGCGGCATTGTTTATAAATACATCTAGACGGCCAAAGGTTTCCTTTACTTCCGCAAACAAGGCTTTGATCTGGTCAAGGTCACCGACGTTCGCTTTCACTAAATGGACCTTGATTCCGTATTGAGATTCAAATTCTTGTTTAGTCTCCTCCGCGTCTTTCTTCTTCCTCATGAAATTTAACACGAGATCATATTCTTCGGAGGCAAATTTGGAGGCGATGGCTTTACCGATGCCTCTGGTGCCGCCTGTAATCAAAGCTACTTTTCTTGTCAACAAAAACACGTCCTTTATCACATTCTGCATTTAGTACCTGGTCCTAATTCTAATTCGGTTCCCACCGAATGTCAATGCTGCCCTAAACTAAGCATTTGAAAGGAAAGAAGAAGAGATATACTATATAATAGATTTTTATAGTTTTTATTATGAAAGGGAATTTTACATGACCATAGATCAATTGCAATTACCCAACGTACTGGCTGAAAAATTAAATTATGAAAGAAATAGACGAAATAAAAACAATTCTGCTGAGTTTCAAGGTCTAATCGGATCAGAAGGGTACACAGCGGAAGATAATGAGATTGTAAAAGACGCTGTGATTGCCTTGCTGATGGGGAAGAATGTTCTGCTGAAAGGGCCTACAGGTTCAGGCAAGACAAAGCTGGCGGAATACCTTTCGTCTTTATTTCAGCAGCCTCTGCATTCTATCAACTGTTCAGTGGATTTGGATGCTGAAGCGTTACTGGGGCATAAGACCATCTCCTATGAAAAAGGACATTCTGAAATTGAATTTATTCCTGGGCCGGTAACAAAAGCGGCAGCGTTCGGGCATTTCTTATACATTGATGAAATCAATGTTTCAAAGCCAGAAACACTTCCCATCTTAAACGGTATTCTCGACTACAGACGGACAGTTACTAATCCGTTTACAGGTGATATTATTAAAGCTGCTGAGGGATTTAACGTGATCGCAGCGATCAACGAGGGATATATTGGAACCGTTCCATTGAATGAAGCATTAAAAAACCGTTTTGTTGTTATTGAAGTCCCTTATATTCAAGGAAAAGCACTATTTGAGATGCTGCTATCCCAATCTCAGCAGAAAGACCGCAGAATTCTAAAACAATTTGTACAGTTTTCTTCAGATCTTGTTCAGCAGACTAAGACAGGGCAGTTATCGGAGGACGCAGCCTCCATCCGGGCTTTGCTTGATGCAGCAGACTTATCGGCCTATATGCCGCCAAAGAGGGCGATTCAGCGTGCTGTAGCTGATAAATTAGAAGACGAACGGGAAAAAACATTAATCCATAACATTGCCGATACCCTTTTTATGTAGAGTGGATGTCCAGGAGGTGAAGTAGCGCATGAAATTTTTAACATTTGCAGATACAAAAATCGATTCTTTTCTGCATATGCAGCTGATCGACCTTGCGAAAACCCTGTCCAGAGATCCAAAAATGGATGTAGAATTCTCATACCATTCTTATTTGAACAAACCCGGCCGTGTGCTGCATGTCAGCCAGTTTTGGATGACCTATCCAGCCAGCCTGCAGCTTCATGGATTAAAAAGTGAAGTTTACTTAAGAAGCTTTGGGAATTACTTTTTTTCGGATCATACCTCTCTGCAAGAAGCACTTCAGTCCTTAAAAAATGAAGAGCATTTTCAATTTCTTAAGCATCTGCTTTTGTTTTCAGAAGATTTTCGCCTGGAAAAAGTGTGTGTGACTAAACGGCCTGGTATGTCTGTTTCTTTCTTGGAGAGGAAGAGAGTTCTTCTTACTCATTATCAGAGGCAGTACCGTCAGCATATCCAGCAACGAAGATGGCTTGACGCGTTCTTCTGCTGTATTTTTCTGTTTGCCAACCATCGGCTCGTGCCGCTTCAAACACCATTAAAGGAATGGTATGTTGAGCTGCGCCAGGATCTAATAAAATTAAACACTGCTGGAAGCACATCAGAGCTGGTTGCAGTAATCCATGATATTAAGAGAGCATTAAGAGCATTTACCGAAAGGGATATGACGAGTTCTTATCTGTCGTTCTACGGATCTGAAAAATTGAATTTTAAAGATATCTCAAGAGAAAATGAAGTAAAAGCACCATATTCACAGACTGCATCAGAAGATGAAAAAAGCTGTGATGAATCGGAACGGGAAGATATGCCAAGCTGGCACGAAGAGACCTCTTCTCCGACTGACTCATTTCTTCAGTTTGATCTGGATCAAGGGACATCAACCGATTTGCTTGGTGAAGGTGGGAGGAAAGCCGAGGAAGGAGATCAGGCTTTCGGAGCGGTTCAGGCTGGAGCGAAGGATTCAAAAGGCAAGGATTTTAAAGGGGAGACTGGTGCAGGTGTAGACCAAACAGACGGGCGTTCCGGGCAGGGCCTTTTTCCATACGGTGAGATGAACCGTTTTGCTGTTGAAAAAAAGATCCTGCCGAAAAAGCCTTCTTTTCAGGAAGTACAGGATTATCAGAAGTTCAAATCTGCTGTACAATCTTCTGTCAGCCTGTTGAAACAAAGCTTTTTGAAGACCATAGAAACATAAAAAAAAATGTACCAAACCACGATTTGAATTTTGGCCGATTAAACAAAAGGCTAACACGGCTGCTGACCGATAAAAATCCCAGGCTGTTCTTTAAAAAAGCAGAATCACCGCAAGAACTCGATGCCGTCTTTACTTTGCTTGTCGATTGCTCGGCCTCCATGTTTGACAAAATGGAAGAAACACAACAGGCTATTGTCCTGTTCCATGAGACCCTGAAGGCCGTCCGAATCCCGCATTCCATAGTAGGCTTTTGGGAAGATGCGGCTGATGCGAAGAAAGACAGCCAGCCTAATTATTTTCAGGAAGTGATTTCGTTCAAGAGCTCACTTAAAAATCAGTCTGGACCTGAAATTCTGCAGCTGGAGCCACAGGAAGATAATCGAGATGGCTATTCCATCCGGAAAAAGGCAGGGGATTTGCTGCGCCGGAAGGAAAAACAAAAGTTTTTACTCGTCTTTTCAGATGGAGAGCCAGCGGCGTTTGATTATGAGGACCATGGCATTCTGGACACGTATGAAGCTGTAGCCAATACTCGTAAAATGGGAATTGAAACGCTGGGGATGTACATTTCTAATGGAAAAGTGACCGAGGAAGCTCAAAATCTAATGAAAAATATATATGGCAGCCATCAGGTGGTCGTACCCAGTGCAGCAGAACTCGTCAGTTATTTAGTGCCTGTCCTGCGCAAGCTTCTATTCAAATTATCTTAATCCAAAAATTAGCAGGCTACATTGACAGCTATCTCCATCCATTACTCGTAAAAAAGATTTGAGGGTCTCATTACAGCAACAACATGCGATGTTGAACTGAAAAAGAAAATCCAGGAGGGTTATCCTGGATTTTTTTAATGGCTGGAGACTGTTGTCATTTGTTTTTGTTGAATATATGCAAGCCGGAAGTAAAGAGTGACCGCACCCATCGCTAGGCCTGTGATCAATCCTACCCAGTATCCATACGCTTCTAGGGCAGTATAATTAGCCAGCACATAGCCAACCGGCAAACCGATCACCCAATAGGATATTAAAGATAGTACAAGCGTTACGTTCACATCCTTATACCCTCTCAGAGCTCCTTGTATGGGAGCGGCAATAGCATCGGAAAGCTGAAAAAAGACTGCATAAAGCAAAAAATGCTTCGTTAATTTTATGACAGATGAATCGTTTGAATACATTCCGGCAACTTGGCTAGGGAAGATGAGCAAAGCTGCTGCACACAGCAAGGCAAGAATGACCGCAGTTCCTATTCCGAGATAACTGTATTGCTTAGCGTCTTTATACCGATGCGCCCCGACTTCGAAACCGACCGCAATGGTGAGTGCGAAGGAGATACTCAAAGGCAGCATATAAAGAAACGAAGCAAAATTAAGTGCAGATTGATGGGCGGCAATCGTTGCTGTATTGAATGAACTCATCAGCAGCGTTACGGCTGCAAAGATACTCGTTTCAAAAAAGATGGAAAATCCAATCGGCAGCCCAATTTTCAGCTGGCTTTTCCATGCTGAAATCGAAAGGGAGTAAAACTTGCTGAAGACTTGATAATCAGAGAAAGGCAGCTTCTTGTGAATGATATAGAACGCCAGTAAAGCAATAAACCAATACGTAAGAGCAGAAGCATAACCCGAACCAACACCGCCAAGCTCCGGAAACCCCCACTTACCGAAAATCAATAAATAATTGAAGAGGGCATTGACGGGAAGTGCAGTTAACGTAATCAGCATAGACACCCTCGTTCTGCCGAGAGCATCGATAAAACAGCGGAGAACGTTATATAAGAACAGAGGAATCATACCGAACGAAAGGGCTCTCAGATACCCGGAAGCTACCTCCCTTACTTGAGGGTCCAGATTCATGGCATTCAGCAGTGGATTAAGAATCAATAATCCAACTGCAATTACAGCAAATGAAAGAGCAAAAGCAAGATAGATGCTCTGTATGAGAGCGTACGGTACTTTTTCTTTTTTTCCGGCACCATTATATTGGGAAACGATGGGAGTAAGCGCCATCAATATTCCGCTTAATCCAGTAAACACAGGGACCCAGATGCTTGAACCGAGCGCTACACCAGCAAGCTGTTTCGGGCCTGAGTGGCCGGACATCACTGTATCAAGAAAATTCATCGCGAATAATCCAATCTGTGTAACCAGTACAGGAAGCACCAGCTTGATGAACAATAAAATTTTTTGCTTGATCGTTTGAGTTTTTTCCATTTCATATTCCTTTTCCAAGTCTGTAATAATGGAAATTATAACATATGGGCAAAGGGGGGAGGGCAGTTATTTCGCAGAAGTAAGATGAAAAACACAAAAGAAAAAGATGATCCCGGATGGACCATCTTTTTACAATTTAGGAAGAATGAACAACCGAATGTTTTTTCAGTTCATTCATGAACTCGTGGAACTGAGGAATATTCATTTGCTGTGCAGAGTCAGATAGAGCGACAGCTGGATCCGGATGAACTTCAGCCATAACGCCGTCAGCACCGATCGCTAGCGCTGCTTTTGCCGCAGGAAGCAATAGATCCCTTCTTCCGGTAGAGTGGGTCACATCGACCATAACTGGAAGGTGAGTTTCTTTTTTAAGAATCGGAACAGCAGAAATATCGAGCGTATTCCGTGTTGCTTTTTCATACGTACGGATTCCGCGCTCACAGAGAATGATTTGGTCGTTTCCTTGAGCCAGGATGTATTCTGCTGCGTACATGAACTCTTCAATCGTTGCAGATAGACCGCGTTTTAATAATACTGGCTTTCTGATCGCGCCAGCTGCTTTTAAAAGTTCGAAGTTTTGCATGTTGCGTGCACCGATTTGAACGACGTCCACATAATCCAGAGCTTCTTCCAGATCGTTTGGATTTAAAATCTCACTGATAACAGCGAGGTTCTCTTCATCAGCAACTTGTCTTAAGATTTTAAGTCCTTCCATGCCAAGACCTTGGAAATCATAAGGAGAAGTACGGGGTTTAAACGCTCCGCCGCGCATAAGCGTCAATCCTTGATCTTTTAATGCCTTTGCCACTTGTTTGACCTGATCGTAGCTTTCAACCGCACAAGGTCCCATCACAAAATGCTGCTCACCTGTTCCAATAAGCTCGCCTTTTATGTTTATAATGGTATCATCAGGTTTCTTTTTACGGGAAACCAGCAGCGCTTTACGGTTATCATCTTCCTGCAGCTCAAGGCTGGCTTTGAAAATTTGTTTAAAAATATATTGAAGGGTAGACGTTTCGAACGGCCCTTTATTACGGTCTTCAATCAGATCAAGAAGCTTGCGTTCACGTACAGGGTCAAAACGCTTAACACCCTGCATTTCTTTTAATTTTCCAATCTCTTGTACGATGGAAGCACGGTCGTTTAACAAATCAAGAATCTTTTGATCGACGGATTCGATCTCACTGCGAAGTTCTTCCAGTTCTTTTGACATCCTAAGCTCCTCCTCATGATTTATAGAATAGGTGTTTACTCCTTCAAAATTGTTTCTTTTATAAGGGCGGCGCCGGCCCTTTTTCGAATAATTTTTTGAGTATTGTTTGCTACTTTAAAGCACGATAGTATATCTTGTCAAGGGGTTATTTTCAGATTTCTTCAAAGGCTTTGTTAATTTTCAAAAATATGGGCTATCCCCCTTTACAATCGCCTCTAACCGTGTTAAAACTTGATATAATACAATTAAACGATCGCAATGACAGGCAACAGTAGTATTCTTCTCCCTGTTTTAAGAGAGCTGGTGGACGGTGCGAACCAGTACAAAGGAGAATGCGAATTACACCCTCGAGCTTCCTTTTTGAACGATCCTGTTTCATGGTTCAGTAGAAAAGGACGGTTTACTCCGTTATCCGTGAATGAAGTGGCGGAATTATTTTCCGCAATGAGGGTGGTACCGCGAATAAATTCGTCCCTGCTATTTATAGCAGGGACTTTTTTGTATCTCTAAAGAAAAATAAGGAGGCAATATTATGAGGTATTTAACTGCCGGAGAATCACACGGCCCGCAGCTCACAACTATTCTGGAAGGCATTCCATCAGGACTGCCACTGACAGCAGCAGAGATTAACGAAGAACTCTCCCGCAGGCAGAAAGGGCATGGCCGCGGAAGAAGGATGCAGATTGAAAAGGACCAAGCTATTATCAACAGTGGTGTCCGCCACGGCTACACGCTCGGATCTCCGATAACTCTTGCCGTAGAGAACCGGGATTTTAAACACTGGACGAAGATCATGGGGGCCGAACCTTTGGAAGAGGACAGTGATGAAGTAAAACGCCAGATCACAAGACCTAGACCGGGGCATGCTGATCTAAACGGAGCCATCAAGTATAACCATAGAGATATGAGGAACGTTTTGGAACGGTCATCTGCCAGAGAGACTACAGTGAGAGTAGCGGCAGGTGCAGTAGCAAAACAGCTTCTGAAGGAGCTTGGGATAAAAGTCGGCGGCCACGTGATTGAAATTGGAGGAGTCGTAGCGGAGCAGCTATCCTTTGAATCCTTAGAAGACCTCCAGGAAAGAACAGAAGCTTCTCCTGTACGCTGTTTGGATGAAACGGCTGGAAAGAAAATGATGCATGCCATCGACGAGGCGAAGGAGAAGGGTGACTCAATCGGAGGCATCGTTGAAGTGATTGTAGAAGGCATGCCCGTCGGGGTTGGTAGTTATGTTCATTATGATCGGAAGCTTGATGCAAAGCTTGCAGCGGCCATCATGAGCATCAACGCATTTAAAGGTGCAGAGATCGGCATCGGATTTGAAGCCGCTCATAAACCGGGAAGCCTCGTTCATGACGAAATCCTTTGGAATGAAGAAGATGGTTATACTCGACGAACCAATAACGCTGGCGGATTAGAGGGAGGAATGACGACCGGAATGCCAATCGTCGTCAGAGGAGTAATGAAACCAATTCCAACTCTATACAAACCTCTTCAAAGTATTGACATTGATTCTAAGGAACCATTCCAGGCCAGCATTGAACGCTCAGACAGCTGCGCAGTGCCGGCAGCGAGCGTGGTAGCGGAAGCTGTAGTGGCTTGGGAGCTGGCAGCAGCCATTGTTGAACAGTTCGGAGTAGACAACATGGAACGAATTAAAGAAAACATCGAACGGCATAACCGTCAGGCGCGTGAGTTTTAATGGAAACCATGAAGATTAACACGGATTCCAAGCGATACCCAGTCTTCATAGGAGGAACTGTTCTCGAAGAACTGCCTGATTTCATTCAGGCTTTGTCTCCAAGAGTGACGAGTATCCTTATACTATCGGATGAGACCGTAAGCAGCCTTTATCTCAAAGAAACGGCAGGGAAACTTGAAAATATCGGCCAATCGCTGCATTCCTTTGTTGTACCGAGCGGCGATAAGGAAAAATCATTTCATAATTATTATGAGTGTCTGACGTTCGCTCTGGAGCAAGGATTGGATCGACATTCGCTGATCCTCGCCCTTGGCGGAGGAATGATCGGAGACCTAGCCGGTTTTGTAGCAGGAACATATATGAGAGGCATCCGTTTCATACAAGTGCCAACAACTCTATTAGCTCATGACAGTGCGGTAGGCGGAAAAACGGGGATCAATCACCCTCTCGGAAAAAACATGGTCGGCGTTTTCCATCAGCCTGAAGCAGTTTTTTATTCTACTGCTTTTTTGAAATCTCTGCCCGAAGCAGAGTGGAGATCAGGATTTGCAGAAGTCATCAAGCATTCTCTTATTGCTGATGAGGAATTCTATTATTGGCTGGTTAAAGAAGTTTCTGGATTACAAGATATTTCTGAAGATAAACTGGCTTATTTATTGAAGAGAGCTATTTCAATAAAAGCACAAGTCGTATCACAAGATGAGAGAGAAAGCGGATTGCGTGCGATCTTGAATTTTGGCCATACTCTCGGACATGCGATTGAGAGCAAAGCTGGTTATGGTGCGATCTCCCATGGTGATGCCGTATCAATCGGAATGCGGTTCGCATTGAAGCTCAGCGAATCGATCTCCGGCAAAAATCTTCATTATAATATGATCAGTGACTGGCTTCATGATTATCAATTTCCTGCACTTCCTCCTCAACTGGAAGCAGTAGAGTTGCTTGAAACCATGAAAAGAGATAAAAAATCGACGATGGGCCATGTGAATATGGTGCTTCTGGAGGAGATTGGACAAGCCTATGTTCAAGAAGTCAATGACTCCTTCCTATTAGACTCTCTCCAAGAATTTATTTTGACAGACAAGGAGCAATACAGTGAATAAACGGGTTCTGCTGATTGGATTAGGCCTTATTGGCGGATCCATCGCAATGGCTATAAAAAAAGAACATTCTTGCACCATCATAGGACATGATATTTCTGCTGATCATGCCAACCTCGCAAAACGGCTCAGTATCATTGACACAATCTGTACTGATCTCCAAAAAGAAGCAGAGATGGCCGATCTGATTGTATTGGCTACACCGGTGGAGGAAACGGAAAGACTGCTTGAATGGTTTGCTGCCTTTACCATCCCCCCAGGTGCCCTCATCACAGATGTCGGCAGCACAAAATCCAGAATCATGGAAAAAGCTTCTTCCATAGAAGATAAAGGCATTACATTCATCGGAGGCCATCCGATGGCCGGATCTCATAAATCAGGACCGGGCAGTGCCAAAGCACATCTGTTTGAAAATGCGTTCTATATGATCACACCTGGGCCAGAAACTCCTGACCAAAGAATAGAAGAATTAAAGGACTGGCTAAAAGGGACACATGCAAAATTCATCGTCATGGATGCCGAGAAACACGATCTTCTTACCGGGGTCGTCAGTCACTTTCCCCATGTCGTCGCAGCGAGCCTTGTACGCCAAGTAGAGCATTATTCCCACGAACACCAACAAGTTAACGACCTTGCTGCTGGCGGCTTTAAAGATATCACTAGAATCGCTTCCAGCAGTCCTGTAATGTGGAAAGACATTATCAAGCACAACAAGGAAAACATTTTAACCTTTATTGATGAATGGATCATGGAAATGGAATGTGTGAAGGATCTTGTTAAAAGTGGAAGCGACCAAGGTTTACATGATTACTTTTCAGGTGCAAAACAATATCGGGATGCTCTTCCGATTAAAGCCAAAGGTGCTATCACATCGTTTTATGATCTGTATGTAGACATAATCGATGATGTCGGAGTGATTTCCCGTGTTACTTCTATTCTTGCTGAGAAAAAGATCAGCATTACGAATATCCGAGTGATTGAGGCAAGAGAGGATATTTACGGAGTACTTCGAGTCAGCTTCCAGTCGGAGGGGGACCGCCAGCAAGCAAAAGAGAGTCTTGAACACCTGCAATTTACCACCTACATTGCAATGTAGCAAAGGAGGCCAATTTGATGTCAAAACGATTAAAGCCAGTTTCCGGTCTGCAAGGAACCATCCAAATACCTGGAGATAAATCCATCTCTCACCGGGCGGTTATGTTCGGTTCAATTGCTGAAGGACGTACAACTGTTCAAGGATTCCTTACTGGAGATGATTGTTTAAGTACCATTGATTGCTTCAGAAAAATGGGAGTCAGTATTCATCAGGAAAATGACACAGTTATAATAGAAGGAAAAGGATTAGAAGGGCTCAAAGAACCTGTTGATATTTTGGATGTCGGAAACTCCGGCACTACGATTCGGCTTATGCTTGGCATCCTTGCAAATACACCATTTCATTCCTGTATTACCGGTGATGCATCCATTGCGAAACGGCCAATGAAAAGGGTAACCGGCCCGTTAAGAGGTATGGGTGCTGCCATTGAAGGAAGAGATGAAGGAAATTTTGTTCCTTTAAGCATACGAGGAGGACATTGCAAGGGGACCGATTATCAGTCGCCGGTTGCCAGTGCACAAGTGAAATCAGCGATCTTGCTTGCAGGGGTATCTGCAGAAGGAACAACATCTGTTACAGAACCACATAAATCCCGTGATCATACTGAGCGGATGCTTGGAGCGTTTGGCTGCAAGGTTGCTGTCGATGGCAACACAGCAAGTATAAAAGGCGGTCAAGGTTTAAAAGGAACACATATAGAAGTACCCGGAGATATTTCATCTGCCGCTTTTTTCCTTGTCGCTGGCTCCATTGTACCCGAGAGTGAGATCACTTTGAAAAAAGTAGGGATGAATCCAACGAGGACAGGGGTCATCGATGTTCTAAAACAAATGGGCGCAGATATTACCATTTCACCGATAGAAGGGGAGGGTGCTGAGCCATACGCGGACCTTACAGTAAGAACTTCAAAACTTAAAGGAATTGAGATCAGCGGAGAGATCATTCCCAGGTTAATAGATGAGATTCCAATTATTGCTCTGGCTGCCACTCAAGCATCAGGGGTAACAGTGATCAAAGATGCGGCGGAACTAAAAGTGAAAGAAACAAACAGGATTGATACTGTCGTTCACGAACTGAAAAAAATGGGCGCAAAAATTGAAGCGACTTCCGATGGGATGATCATTAGCGAAACATCATTACTAAAGGGAGCCGATGTAGACAGCCATGGAGATCACCGGATCGGCATGATGCTCGCTGTCGCATCCTGCCTGTGTAAAGGTGAAACCACGCTGTTAAACAGTGAGGCTGTAGCCGTTTCGTATCCTGGCTTTTTCGGAGAGCTCGATCACCTGCAGAGCAAAAATAGCAGAGTTTAGTTTGCACACCTTTAATATAGTAGAAAAAATTCAATACAGAGCATAAACTGCGGAGAGGCCAATGAGGCTCTCCGCTTTTTAAGTTGTATGTGAAGGAGTCCTTAACATTCTTGCTTGGATGTATGCCCGAAGGATATGGTATGATACAATCATTGAGAGTATGGAATTAGCGAAGGAGAAATATAACTATGATCACAGTAACAAATGTAGGTCTCCGCTACGGCGACCGAAAGCTTTTTGAAGATGTAAACATTAAGTTCACCCCAGGAAACTGCTATGGCTTGATCGGAGCTAACGGAGCTGGAAAATCAACGTTTATCAAAATTCTTTCCGGTGAAATCGAACCTCAAACCGGAGATGTTAATATAACACCCGGCGAACGTCTTGCTGTCTTAAAACAAAACCACTTCGAATACGAAGAAAATGAAGTACTGCAAACCGTTATTATGGGGCATGCCCGCTTGTACCAAATCATGCAGGAAAAAGACGCGATCTATATGAAAGCCGATTTCTCTGATGAAGACGGAATTAAAGCTGCCGAGCTTGAAGGCGAATTCGCAGAGCTGAACGGCTGGGAGGCAGAGTCTGAAGCTGCCATCCTATTAAAAGGATTAGGTATCGGTGAAGATCTTCATTATAAAAAGATGGCTGACCTTTCAGGGTCTGAAAAAGTAAAAGTATTGCTTGCTCAAGCTTTATTTGGGAAACCGGATATTCTGCTTCTGGATGAGCCGACAAACCACTTGGATCTGCGTGCGATCCAATGGCTTGAAGAATTTTTGATCAACTTTGAAAACACCGTCATTGTGGTATCCCATGACCGCCACTTCTTGAATAAAGTTTGTACCCACATGGCTGATTTGGATTTTGGAAAGATTCAGCTTTATGTTGGAAACTATGATTTCTGGTATGAGTCCAGCCAGCTTGCATTAAAAATGGCACAGGAACAAAACAAGAAAAAAGAAGAGAAAATCAAAGAGCTTCAAAATTTCGTTGCCCGATTCAGTGCGAATGCATCTAAATCAAAACAGGCAACCTCCAGAAAAAAATTGCTCGACAAAATCTCGTTGGATGATATTCGGCCTTCTACCCGCCGTTATCCTTTCGTAAACTTTTCCATTGACCGTGAAATCGGCAATGACCTTCTTATGGTGAAGGACCTCAGCAAAACCATTGATGGGGAAAAAGTATTAAACAACGTTAGCTTTACAATGAACAAGGGTGATAAAATTGCATTTGTCGGCAACGATGAAAACGCAGTAACTGTCCTCTTTAAAATCTTAATGGGTGAAATGGAAGCAGACAGCGGCAGCTTCAAATGGGGAGTTACAACATCACAGGCTTATTTCCCAAAAGACAATACTTCCTATTTTGAAAATAATGAGCTTAACCTTGTTGACTGGCTGCGCCAATACTCTCCTGTCGATCAATCAGAAAGCTTTTTGCGTGGTTTCTTGGGACGTATGCTGTTTTCCGGTGAAGAAGTACTGAAAAAATCAAAAGTACTTTCTGGAGGAGAAAAGGTCCGCTGTATGCTTTCCAAAATGATGCTCAGCGGCAGCAATGTCTTATTATTGGATGATCCGACAAATCACCTGGATCTAGAATCCATTACTGCATTGAACAATGGTTTGATCAGCTACAAAGGGTCCATCTTATTTACATCTCATGACCATCAGTTTGTTCAAACCATCGCAAACAGAATTGTTGAAATTACACCGAATGGACTTCTTGATAAACAAATGTCCTATGATGAGTTTCTTGAAAACGAAGAGCTTCAAAAACAAAGAGAAAAGATGTACAAATAAAAAAACGGCCCTAGGCCGTTTTTTTATTTGTACAAACTTCCAATTGCCAGCAAAAAAGTGGTATCGAATAGTCTCAAAACGCACCGGTACAGCTCTAAGTTTATTTTTTATTTTTTTGTGGTAAATATAACCAGATAAAGACAGTTAACAAGCCTAAGAGAAAAGCAGCAGCAAGAGATAAAACAATTAATGATTCTTGTCATATAAGTAGCTGCACAAGGATGAATTAAATCATTACGCAAAAATTGTACCCCATGAAGGCAGGAACCAGAGTAAGAAGCAGAACATAATGCATATGGGATGGAGAACACTGGGATAATCGCCGCAATAGACAGGAAAAATAAGGAAATAAGTTTATTTGAAATGGCCACCATTACATTCCTTTCTCTGATTGATTTTTATTCAATCGGGAAATATAGACTATATACTTCTGATGCAATTGTACTAGGCAGGGAATTTCAATAAATTCTATTTATCTGAAAATATTAACATTTCTTTCTATGAATTGTTGTATTGATATAGTAGAATAATTTTCCATTGTCTGAATTCCCTTGTTTTTTAAATTGTTTATTTGTATAGTGTGAATATTATTAATTTAGAAAGGATGCTGCAATGTTTCAAGATATTAATTATTTCCGCTTTGGGGAAGCTGGAATTCTCATGGAATTTGGCCATGAGGTCAGTGAAGAAATAAATCAGCAAATTCATGAAATCTCTAGATGGCTCAATGAAAACCCTTTTGATGGGTTTATTGAAACAGTTCCTGCTTACACCACACTTACTGTACTATACGATCCTATGAAATTTGTACACCCTGAAAAATCAGCATTTGAACTTGCAAAAAATCGGATTGAAATGCGTATTGAATCTATGCCGAAAGAAAGCGCTTCCGCAGGAAGGGTTATAAGAATTCCAGTTTGTTACGGGGGAGACTTTGGTCCTGACCTTCGGAACGTGGCGAAACTTAACAAGCTTACAGAAAAAGAAGTGATAAAGATACATACTGAGAAGACCTGCTACGTTTATATGCTCGGCTTCGCACCCGGGTTTCCTTTTTTAGGAGGCATGTCTTCTGAAATTGCTGCTCCAAGGCTTTCCTCTCCCCGCCTGTCCATTCCAAAAGGAAGCGTGGGAATTGCAGGAGAACAGACAGGGATTTACCCAATTGAAACTCCCGGTGGCTGGCAATTGATCGGCAGGACGCCCCTTGAACTGTTCAGGCCTGATGATAATCCGCCAACACTGCTTGAGGCTGGAGATCAAGTTGAGTTTTATGAGATTACAACAGAAGAATATCATTCATGGGAGGCTGAAGATGACCATCAAGATTGATAAACCTGGGATGCTGACCAGCCTTCAGGATCTCGGACGCTATACTTATCAGCAATATGGGGTCATTGTAAATGGAGCGATGGATCCTTTTGCACATACTGCAGCCAATCTGCTAGTTGGAAATCCGGAAGGAGAAGCAACGCTTGAAGTCACACTGACCGGCCCTAAGCTTACTTTTGGGATCGATACATACATTGCTATCTGCGGTGCTGATCTCACCCCGTCTCTTAATGAAAAACCCATTGAGAACTGGAGAACAATCTCCGTTAAACAAGGGGATGTTCTGGAATTCGGAAAGTGCAAGTGGGGATGCCGGGCCTACATTGCTGTAGCTGGAGGTTTTGATACAAAGCGGGAGATGGGGAGCAAAAGCACATATTTGCGTGCAGGCATTGGAGGTTACAAAGGCAGAGCACTCAAAGAAGGTGATACTCTATCAGTATGTACAGATGGACACTCCTTTCATCCCATTTCAATAAATTGGTTTGTAAGTCATGAATTAAGAGCAGTTTACTCAAATAAGAACACGATCCGAGCAGTTAAAGGAAGACATTTTGAACTTTTTACTAAGGATAGCCAAACCGCTTTTTTTAATGAAGGATTTAAGATCTCTACACAGTCTGACAGAATGGGGTATAGGGCTGAGGGTAATGCCCTGCAGCTGGAAGAACAACGAGAGATCCTGTCCGAACCTGTCCTTTTTGGAACCGTTCAAGTTCCATCAGAAGGCAAGCCCATAATATTAATGGCCGATCGCCAAACGACAGGCGGATATCCCAAAATTGCACAGGCGGCGTATGTTGACTTGCCAAAGCTTGCACAGGCAAAACCGGGAGACTCGATTGTCTTTCAAGAGATATCAGACGAAGAAGCACAGATTAATTATATCATTCAAAAAATACAGCTGAACTACTTAAAAACCGGAATCGGCTTAAAGAACAGGGAGAGGTAGGACATGAATTTTTCGGTAGACTTGAATTGTGACATGGGTGAAAGTTTTGGCCGTTATCAAATTGGCTTTGATAAAGAGATGATGGATTTTATTTCATCCGCTAATATTGCTTGCGGTTTTCACGCTGGCGACCCTTCTATAATGAAACACACTGTTCAGCTCGCTTTAGAAAAAAAGATAGCCATTGGAGCGCATCCAGGGTTGCCTGACCTCATGGGGTTTGGACGACGAAATATGTATCTTACTCCAGAGGAAGCCTATGATTATGTCCTATATCAAGTTGGAGCATTATCAGCCTTTGTACGAGCAGAAGGCGGAAGGCTTCGCCATGTCAAACCGCATGGAGCTTTGTACAACATGGCTGCCATCAACAAAGACCTATCACGTGGAATTTCAGAAGCCATCTATAAACTAGACCCGGAAATCATCTTGTTTGGCCTTGCAGGGAGCGAGCTGATCGAAGCCGGTAAAGCAGCAGGCCTCCAAACATGCAGTGAAGTTTTTGCTGATCGAACCTATCAGGCGGACGGCACACTTACTCCGAGAAACGAACCGAACAGTGTTCTGACCGATGATCAGAAAGCGGTCGATCAAGTCATAAAGATGGTGAAGTACGATAAGGTAGGCACTCCTGCCGGCGATATCGACATTAAAGCTGAGACCATCTGTATCCACGGTGATGGAGAGCATGCCTTGTCTTTTGCACAAAAGATAAACAAAGCATTCGAGAAAGAAGGCATTCAACGACTACAACACAGATAAGCGAGGTAAACGGATGAAGCAAAAAAGCAATTGGCAGCTCCTGTTAGGGGCCGCATTTTTAATGGCAACATCTGCTATCGGGCCAGGATTCTTAACACAGACTACTGTATTTACACAATCATTAGCGGCAAGCTTCGGATTTGTTATTTTAATATCCATCCTTCTTGATATCGGAGCGCAATTAAACGTTTGGCGAATTATTGCTGTGTCTGAGCGAAAAGCACAGGATATCGCTAATTTGATGCTTCCGGGACTCGGCTATTTCATTGCACTGCTAGTTGTCATTGGCGGACTTGCTTTCAATATCGGAAACGTAGGCGGAGCTGGTCTGGGAATCAATGTTATGTTCGGCGGAATATCTCCTGAGGCGGGTGCAGTGATCAGCGGAGCGATCGCCATCTCAATTTTCTTGGTTAAAGAAGCCGGAAAAGCGATGGACCGTTTTACATTGGTCGCCGGTTTTGTTATGGTAGCTCTCACAGTTTATGTTGCGATTACCTCCTCTCCGCCGGTAGGTGAAGCAGTCGCAAAGACGTTAGCTCCAGACAAAATTGATTTCGCGGCCATCGTTACACTCGTCGGCGGAACGGTCGGCGGCTATATTACATTTGCCGGTGGACATCGCCTGCTTGATGCTGGTGTTAAAGGGGAAAAAGCGTTAGGGGAAGTGAACAAAAGTGCAGTGTCGGCAATCGGGATCGCTTCAATTATGCGGATTTTTCTCTTCCTTGCAGCCCTTGGAGTCGTAGCAAGCGGTGCTACATTAAATCCTCATAATCCGCCAGCATCTGTATTTCAGCATGCCGCAGGAAACATAGGCTACAAGCTTTTTGGTATTGTTATGTGGTCGGCTGCAGTTACGTCAATAATCGGTGCTGCCTACACGTCTGTTTCATTCATCCGAACGTTTCATCCAAAGCTTGAAAGATACGGAAATTTATTAATCGTCGTGTTTATTCTTTTTTCCACATTAAGCTTTGTATCGATTGGAAACCCTGTTAAAGTATTGGTACTTGTTGGAGCATTGAACGGTTTAATTCTGCCGATTACTCTTGGTGTCATGCTTTTTGCTGCCTATAACAAAAAAATAGTCGGCTCATATAAGCATCCATTATGGATGACGGTAGTAGGTGCACTCATCTGTGTTGGCATGGCAGTGATGGGAATCAATGCTTTTTACGAAATGTTCTCATAGGATATAATACTTTTAAAACCAGACTCCTCGCTTTACAATAGATTTGAAAGAGGTGAGCAGGTTGGAAAATTTAAATGAATGGTTTCAAAGAGGTTTAACAAAAGACGAATATATTGAAAGTATGCAAGTCAATAAGGAAGAGCTGATGTCGATCTACAACAGCTTCACCCTTACTGATGAAGACAAGGATCTTTATCAGCAGTTTCCTGTTCTTGAACTGAAGGCAGTGGTGCTTACGGCTGACTGGTGCGGTGATGCTTTGCTATGTGTTCCGGTCATTCAGAGAATTGCAGAATATGCTGGTATCGAGCTGCGCTTTTTAATCCGTGATGAAAATCTTGAGCTTATGGATCGATATTTAACCAACGGTACAGCGCGCGCCATTCCGAAATTCATTTTCATGGATCAAGAGGGAAATGAGAAAGCGGTATGGGGGCCTCGTTCTCCAGAGGTACAGTCTCTGATCATGCACGAACGAAGCACTTTGCCTGCAAAGGAAGATCCATCGTTTGAAGAAAAGCAAAAAGAGATGTACCAGAATTTCAGAGCTCGGATGACAACAGACCATGCTCTATGGGAATCCGTCAATAAAAGCGTAAAAGATGAACTGAAAAATCTTTTGTAAGAACCGATTAAGGGAGCAGCTCAAAAATGGAGCTGCTCCCTTTGTCTTGCAGGCAAACTATTTTGTCATAAATTTGGCACCCACTATAATAGAGAAATAAGTACCCAGAGAACCGAAAGAATTGAGGTATAAAAATGGAAAAACAAACTGAACAGTCTATCGGCATCTGGTACGCTGCTCTTTCGTACTTGATGTGGGGCTTTCTTCCGCTTTACTGGAAGCCTCTCCAAACTGTTGAATCTGGAGATGTACTTGCCCATCGGATCCTTTGGTCTTTTATATTTATGATACTGGTTATCCTTTTTATGAAGAAGACATCATCTTTCTTCAGCAATTTACAAAGCCTATTCTTACAAAAGAAAAACTTTTTTGCGGTTTTGGCTTCATCTCTTTTAATCAGTGCCAACTGGCTGATGTATATTTGGGCCGTGAATAATAATCATGTCGTTGAGGCTAGTCTGGGTTATTACATCAACCCTCTTGTAAGCGTGTTATTGGGGATTATTGTTCTGAAGGAAAAGTTAAATTATTGGCAGATCGTTTCATTCGGGGTCGCACTCATCGGGGTTGGACTGCTAACATTCCAATACGGAAAATTCCCATGGATTGCCGTATCTCTTGCATTGAGCTTTGGTCTGTATGGCCTCACAAAAAAAATGGGCAGCTATGATTCTATACTTGGGCTGACTTATGAAACCATGTTTGTGGCACCTCTTGCCCTCATCTATATCGTTTTTGCCCAGCAGAAGGGTACGGAGGCCTTCGCGGGACAAAACAGCACAGTGACTTTGCTGCTGATGGGAGCGGGAGTAGTAACAGCCATTCCTTTACTATGTTTTGCACAGGGTGCTAAACGGATTTCTTTATCCATGATCGGATTTCTGCAATACATCGCACCAACCATCATGCTTATCCTTGGGGTCTTCCTCTATCATGAAGACTTTTCAAATACCCGTCTTTTTTCTTTTCTTTTAATATGGATGGCTCTGGTTATCTTCTCAATTTCTAAAACAAGGTGGATGGCTCGCTTACAGCCTAAAAATAAGCATAAAACATACGGTACTTGAGCATTTTTCGCCGTAATCCTCTACTTTTCGTCAATTTTCTTGAAAGTTAACTTTTGACCTACGCCCATACTGTGCTAAAATAACCATGAAAACGTTTAATAAAGAAGTTCAAATCTGCTTTCGCTTTATTGCAAAAGAATTAATTTACCGTGATTTGTAAAAGAATCGTTTTATTGTTGAGCATTCAGGGGATGTATTTCAATGATGATAGATTTGCTTTTGCTTTAAAAACAGGAACTTTGAGAACTTCTTGTCGTTCTCCTATTTAAGTTGTTAAAATTTGATATTAAAACGCAGCAGGGGGTATCAACCAATGAGCACAAACCGTCCAAGCCAGGATTCACCATGGCAGGGATTTTACGGACCGAACCTTGGTTATGTCATTGAATTGTTCGAACAGTATTCAGCTGATCCCAATTCAGTTGACGAGGAACTAAGAAAACAGTTTGAAGAGTGGGGTCCGCCACCATCTTCTGATGAAGCAAATCAAGATGCACGCAGCAGCCTGTCTCAGCAAGCTCCATCCGGAGTTTCAGTCAGCAAGATTGTTGCCGCATCGAAGCTAGCCGAAAACATCCGTACGTACGGCCATTTGGCAGCAGAAATTCATCCCCTTGAAGAAGTGTCAAAAGAAATTAAGTTGCTGAAACCATCCCATTATGGACTGAGCGAGGCGGACTTGAAAACGATTCCAGCCTCTTTAATTTGGGCTGAGGCGCCAAGAGATGTTCAAAATGGATTGGAAGCGATTAAACGCCTAAAAGACATTTATACGAAATCAATGGCTTATGAGTTCAGCCATGTGCACGTTGAAGAAGAACGTAACTGGTTAAATAACATGGTAGAATCAGGATTCATCTATCCTGAAATGACAAATGAAGAAAAGATTGCATTATTACAGCGTCTGACTGAAGTGGAAGGCTTTGAAAAATTCCTGCACCGTACATTTGTCGGACAGAAACGTTTCTCCATTGAAGGTCTTGACATTCTCGTTCCAATGCTCGATGAGATGATTCATCAGAGCGTTAAAGGCGGTACAAGCAACGTCATGATCGGAATGGCACACCGTGGACGCCTGAATGTACTCGCTCATACTTTAGGGAAACCATACGAGAAAATTTTCGCTGAATTTCATCATTCGCCAAACAAGGAGCTGATTCCTTCTGAAGGTTCAAGAGGAATTAGTTTTGGCTGGACAGGTGACGTTAAATATCACCTTGGAGCAGATCGTTCCATTGAAGAAAACACAGCCAGAGCAACATTAACGCTGGCAAATAACCCATCCCACCTTGAGTTTGTTAATCCGGTAGTCGTCGGATACACTCGTGCAGCTCAAGAGGTGCGTACAGAACCTGGATATCCTCAGCAGGATGTTAATAAATCATTTGCCATTTCAATCCATGGCGATGCGGCTTTCCCAGGTGAGGGGATTGTTGCTGAAACACTTAACCTCAGCCGTTTGAAAGGATATCAAACCGGCGGATCCGTTCACATCATTGCGAATAACATGATCGGATTTACGACGGAAAGCTCTGATTCACGTTCAACCAAATATTCAAGTGACCTTGCGAAAGGTTTCGAAATTCCGATCGTTCATGTAAACGCGGATGATCCGATTGCTTGTATCGCTGCAATCACACTCGCTTATCAATACCGTATGCGTTTTCAAAAAGACTTCTTGATCGACTTGATCGGTTACCGCCGTTTCGGACATAACGAAATGGACGATCCTGCTGTAACTCAGCCTGCAACCTACGAAAAGGTCAACAGCCATCCTACCGTTCGTGCGTTGTTTGCCAAACAGCTGGAATCTGAAGGTGTAATCAAAGAAGGCCAAGGCGATACAATGGATAACGACGTTCAGCAGAAACTTCAGGCTGAATATGAAAAAGTAAAAGGCATTTCTAAAGATGGAGAAGTGAAGGATGTAGAAGTCCCTGAAACAATTGTCAAGGGATTCCCTGCTCTAGATACATCTGTTGCGATAGATGAACTAAAAGAAATCAATCAGGCTCTTCTAGAAAGACCTGAAGGCTTTACGGTCTATCCTAAACTCGAGCGGATTTTGGCAAGAAGAGCCAATGCTCTTGATGAAGGAAGCAAAGTTGACTGGGCACTTGCTGAAACACTTGCATTTGCAACCATCTTAAGTGACGGTACGCCGATCCGTATTACCGGACAAGATGTTGAGCGAGGAACATTCGCTCAAAGACATCTGGTTCTGCATGACAGCCAAAACGGAAAACTATTTTCACCGCTTCATCAGATTCCGCAGGCAAAAGCAGCATTCGGCATCCATAACAGCCCGCTCTCTGAAGCATCTGTCGTCGGTTTTGAATATGGATACAATGTTTTCGCACCTGAAACTCTTGTTCTTTGGGAAGCACAATATGGAGACTTTGCAAATGCAGCACAAGTCATCTTCGACCAATTTATTTCTGCCGGACGCGCAAAATGGGGTCAGAAATCAGGTCTGGTTATGCTTCTTCCACACGGTTATGAAGGTCAAGGCCCTGAACATTCAAGCGGCCGAATCGAAAGGTTCCTTCAACTCGCTGCGGAAAATAACTGGACAGTGGCTAACTTATCAAGCGCTGCACAGTACTTCCATATCCTAAGACGCCAGGCTGCAATTCTGGATAAGGAAGAAGTTCGCCCGCTCGTCATTATGACACCTAAGAGCCTCCTAAGAAATCCAAGAACATCTTCAGCAGGAAGCCTGCTTGGAGAAGGTCAATTCAAACCGGTTCTTGAGCAAGAGGGGCTTGGAAAAAAGGCGGAACAAGTAAAGCGCGTCGTTCTTTGCACAGGTAAAGTTGCTATTGATTTAGCGGCTGAAGCTGAAGGCAAAGCTGAGGAATTGAATCACCTTCATATCCTTCGCGTGGAACAGCTGTATCCGTTCCCTAAAAACGAGGTTAAAGAGATTCTTGAGCGCTACCCACATTTAGAGGAAGTCGCATGGGTTCAAGAAGAGCCGAAAAATATGGGATCATGGGCATATATCGAATCCAAGCTGCGTGCTGCCGCTCCAGAAAGCGCAAGCGTAAAATATATTGGACGTCCAGACCGATCCAGTCCGTCAGGCGGAGACCCTGATATTCATAAAAAAGAACAAGAGCGTATTGTATCTGTCGCTCTAAGAGCAGACCAAACCAAAACGATAACTTCAGAGGGAGGCAATGAACGTGATTGAAATTAAAGTACCAGAACTAGCAGAATCCATCTCCGAGGGCACGATCGCCCAATGGCTAAAAAATGTAGGTGACAACGTTAAAAAAGGCGATAACATTGTCGAACTTGAAACGGATAAAGTCAACATTGAAATCAGTGCGGACTATGATGGCATTATTCAAGAAGTTCTTCGTGAAGAAGGCGATACGGTAGAAGTTGGCGATGTTATCGCTGTACTAAAAGAAACAGGGGATGCATCAAGTGAAGCTCCAGCTGCATCTGAAAACAAACAAGAAACTGTACAGCCAGCTGTTGAAGCTCCGGCAGCTGCACAAAACAAGCAGCCTGAAGAAGTAAAAGAAACAGAGCAAAGAAAAGAAACAGACCGTCCATTAGCTTCACCTGCAGCACGCAAGCTTGCTCGTGAACTTGGAATCGATCTTTCAAAAGTGGAAGCACGCGATCCTCTTGGACGAGTACGCCCTAAGGATGTAAAAGCAGCTTCTGAAAAACCGGCAAGTCAGCCTGAACAAAAGGCACCAAAAGCTCCGGAGAAAAAAGGATCCAATGCTCCAAAACCGGCTGACGTGTCAGGGAAACCAGTTGAACGCATCAAACTTTCCCGCCGCCGCCAAACGATTGCAAAACGCCTCGTAGAAGTACAGCAAACAGCAGCGATGCTTACAACCTTCAACGAAGTGGACATGACGGCGATCAACGATATCCGCAAACGAAGAAAAGATGCTTTCTTGCAGCAGAATGACGTGAAACTCGGATACATGTCTTTCTTTACAAAAGCGGTTGTAGGTGCTTTAAAACAATTCCCTCTTCTCAATGCTGAGATTCAAGGTGATGAAGTACTTCTTAAGAAGTTCTATGACATCGGAATTGCAGTAGGAGCTGAGGAAGGACTAGTTGTCCCTGTTGTAAGAGATGCTGACAAGCTTAGCTTTGCTGGTATCGAAAAAGAAATCCTCTCTCTTGGTAAAAAAGCGCGAGACAACAAACTTACACTTTCTGAGCTGCAAGGCGGTACGTTCACGATTACCAACGGAGGAATTTTTGGTTCCTTAATGTCTACACCGATCCTAAATGCTCCTCAAGTTGGGATCCTTGGAATGCACGGCATCAAAATGCGTCCTATTGCTATTGATGCAGAAAGAATGGAAAATCGTCCGATGATGTACATTGCACTTTCATATGACCACCGTATCGTTGACGGACGTGAAGCAGTAAGCTTCCTTGCGAAGGTTAAAGAAATGCTGGAAGACCCAGAGTCATTATTATTACAAGGTTAAATAATTGAAGCCAGGGACCGCATCCCTGGCTTTTTTGTGATTAAAAATGTTTGGCGGCATGTAGGCAAGTGGGATTTTTCCCTTTAAAATAAAGAATAGAAAGACTAATTCAGAAGAGAAAGGGCTGAGAAAATGGGGATGCCATTAGAATTGAATACTATGATTGTTACAAAGAACAAAGAAATCCGTTTGGAGTCGTCCAATTTTTATAAGCTAATTAAAGAAGGATATCGGCTATATCCTATCGATATCCCCCTGGAGATTCGAAAAACAAAGGAAACAAAGCCTGTAGCTATCGCTAAAATTTGTGAACTGAAATGGAAAGACGGAGATACAGAAATCACATATGAATTAATCGACCTAAATACTGTGAATTAATTCCAGACATTATTATCGGAATTTGTCGAAACGAAGTACGTTAAACAGGATTGTCCAGCGAAATGATATGTGTACAGCTCAATTTAGTTGATAAAGGGGCGCACACAGTCATGTTAATGGACGAACTATTAAAAGGGATTAAATTTGCACAACCTGAAAGCCATGACCCATCAATGCTGATTCAAGGGATTCAATTCAATTCCCGCAAAATCAGGCCAGGGGATTTATTTGTAGCAATTAACGGGTTTAGCGCTGATGGGCATCGCTATATTAATCAAGCGATTGCCAATGGGGCAGCTGCGGTGGTCGGAGAACAAAATGTAAATGGGTTAAACGTTCCATATTATCAGACCTCCGACTCAAGGAAAGCGTTAGCGAGGCTGGCAAGCAACTTTTATGGCCACCCATCTAAAAATCATATAATGATCGGAGTAACTGGAACGAACGGAAAGACGACAACAGCTTATTTATTAAAACATATCATTGAGCAGTCAGGCATGACATGCTCAATGATCGGCACAGTAAACAACATGATAAATAATCAGGCCATACAGTCCAAAAATACCACTCCAGATCCTCTTGAATTACAATCACTTCTTGCAGAAAGCCGTGACGAAGTCGTTATTATGGAAGTTTCTTCACATGGAATTGAGCAGCAACGGGTGGAAGGCATATTATTTGATTATACTCTTTTTACAAATTTGGGGAATGATCATCTTGATTATCACGAAAGCCTAGAAGCTTATTTTAATGTGAAAGCTCGACTGTTCAAACGAATGAAGAGCCAAGGAACAGCAATTATTGCTTCACATAATGAATGGGGAAAGAAGCTGCAAAACAAGTTGTCCGAATCTGGGAATAATGTGCTTACATTCGGCAAACAGAGCGAGGACGAGATGCAGCTCTTGAACGTATGTACTGAGTATTTTCCAACCATTAAAGTCAGACTGGGTGAAACAACAGATTTTCTCCAGGTTCCATTGCCTGGTATGCATAATGTATGGAACACGCTAGGCGCGCTGTTAACTGTTCAAAAAATGGGGATTTCTTTGAAGAAAGCTGCCTCCTATCTATCGACGTTTAATGGAGTCCCGGGACGTTTTGAAACGTTCAGCCATCCTGCGGGAGCGACCTTCATTGTTGATTATGCCCATACGGAAGACGCTATTGAATACTGTTACCAGACGGCCGAACGTGAAAATGCCGAACGGATCATTCATATTCTTGGTTTTAGAGGCAAAAGGGATCTTTCCAAGAGAAGAGATATTGTTGCGCTTTGTTCAGATGTCTGCTCACAATTGATTTTAACTTTTGATGATCTAAATGGTGTTCCCTCAGACCGTATGGTGGAAGAACTACAAAAATTGAACGAAGATTTTGCGGACGGAAGTGCCGAGATCATACCTGATAGAACACAGGCGATTCAGCACGCCTGGGAAAAAGCTGAAAACGGCGACTGGGTTTTCATTACAGGTAAAGGTCAGGAAACCTACAAACAATCCTTTAAATTGCCAGCTTCCACAGATAAACAGACCATTCAATTCTTGAAAACGTCAAAAGATATGGTTACCAGTTAAAACGCCTCTGAACATCAGGGGCGTTTTTTATTTATGTTCAACCGCTCATACTATCGGAATAATTGTTTTTCATATTTTCTTTGGATGTTTCTTATTTCGGAGATTAATTTTTTGCCTGCTATCGGTTCATATTGTTTATAGATAGGATTCAACTTTTCAATCCATTCCTTTTTTTCCTTTGAAGTCAGTTCGTGGATTTGAATATTTGATTCTTTTTTTATAAGACTCAGCTGCTCTTTATTCATGGATCGATAGTGGTCCTGGTTCCACTTGACCGTTTCAATTATGGAATCTTGTATGATCAGCCTGGCCTTAGCAGGAAGGCTGTGCCAATAATCCTCATTCATTAATAGGGCATACCCTAAAAAACCATGGTTGCTGATCGTCATGTAATCTTGAACTCGATAGTATTTTTTTGAATAGATGTTAGAGATCGTATTTTCTTCCCCACTAACATTCCCGGATTCCAAATTTCTATAGGTTTCATTAAAATCCATCGGTTTACTCTGGCCGCCAAGAAGCTCAAACTGTTTTTTCAGTACATTGCTGGACATAATACGGAACTTTTCACCCTTAAAATCATTTGGGTGAATAACCGCATGGCTTTTATTGGTGATTTGCTTTAAACCGTTCACCCAAAAACCAAGGCCTTTTATGTTTTGGCTGTTAAGGGATGCAAGCAATGATTTCCCTATGTCTCCGTTCAGCCCATCATTGATCGCTGTTTCTGTAGGAAAAGCAAACGGCAAATCAAGAACCTGCCATTTTGATGAAACACCTTCCAGCTTTGATGTAGCAGGGGCTATCATTTGTACCCTGCCGTCCTTCAATGCCTCCAATTCTTCTTTATCGGAATATAGACTTCCGTTAGGAAATACCTCCACCTTCACTCTGTGATTTGATTTTTGATCCACTAGATCAGCAAATTTTTGCGCCGCCAATCCTTTAGGTGTGTTCTCTGCAACCACATGGCTGAATTTGATCACAATCTGTTTTCGAATGCCAGATTGTTCATCATCAAAAGCCAGGTCCTGTTCTTTGCTATTAAAATGAAAGCCTATATAAAAAGAAAGCAATAAGCCTGTGACGAGAAAAATTAAAATTCCAATGATTTGTTTCATGTTCAGCCTCTTTTGTACTCTTTTTCCATTAAGTCTAGCATAACTTAAAAACCATGTTACAATATTACACAGAATTCACTGGAAGGAATGGCTTGGCCATATGAAATTTTTAAGATTACCCATCCGCTGGAAAATCATCATTTTATCGTTCGGAATTGTTCTTTTTTCCCTTTTGATCGGAGGCATTATCATAATTGGTAAAATTGTGGATATGAGGGAAGAGGAACTTGGCAAACGTGCAATGATTACTGCCCGAACAGTGGCTCAGCTTCCTGAAGTACAGAAGAAGATCCAAAAGAAAGATGGAGCTGCGATCATCAATCCCATTGTGGAAAAAATAAGAGTGATAAATAGTACAGATTACATCGTCGTTTTAAACATGCATCATGTCAGATACTCTCATCCTGTATATAGACTTATTGGAACAAGATCAGCAGGCAAAGATGAAGAACCGGCGTTTGCAGACCATACCTACATATCAAAAGCAAAAGGAGAGCTGGGAGTTGCTGTACGTGCTTTTATGCCTGTTAAAAATGAACAGCTTGAACAAGTTGGTGTCATTATCGTTGGAAACATACTTCCGGGTTATCTTGAAATCCTGCAAAGCTTGAAAGCACAGGCCGCTCTTATAATAATATTAACCCTGTTCTTCGGCCTGCTTGGTTCCTGGATGCTGGCAAGGCACATTAAACAGCAGATGTTTGAGCTTGAGCCGCATGAAATTGTGCGGATGTATGAAGAAAGTACAGCCGCTTTTCATGCTATGCATGAAGGAGTAATTGCTGTAGATGTAAAAGATAACATCACCATATTCAATGAAAAAGCAAAATCGATATTTCGAGTGGAAGGGAATCTGACCGGCAAACCGATACGCGAGGTGATCCCGGACACCAGGCTTCCTGAAATTATTGAGTTTGGAAAACCCGTGTACAACCAAGAGATTAATGTGAGCGGCAAAATCATTATGAGCAATCGAATTCCAATAAAAGTCAATCATTCCGTCATCGGAGCTGTAGCGATCTTTCAGGACCGGACAGAGGTTGCAAAAATGGCGGAAGAACTAACGGGGGTAAAGGCATTCGTAGAGGCACTCCGTATTCAAAATCACGAGCATTTGAACAAGCTTCATACGATAGCCGGACTCATTCAGCTGGAAAAGCGTGAACGAGCGCTTCAGTATGTTTTTGATATCTCGGAGCAACAGGAGAATCTGACGAGATTCGTTACAAAAAATATTAACAACGACAGTATTGCAGGTCTTCTTTTAAGCAAAGTGAGCAGGGGAAAAGAATTGAAAATCAACGTCTTGATCGACAGCAAGAGCCATTTGGAAGAACTTCCTTACCTGCTCAATGAACACGACTTTGTAATGATCCTCGGGAACCTCATAGAAAATTCCATACATGCCTTAAATGATTCAAATACTCCTGAACAACAAATTGATATCAGTATTGAACAAGACAGTGAAATTTGTGCTGTCCTGGTCGAAGACAATGGTCCAGGAATCCCTGAACATCTGATGCCTTACATTTTTGACAAAGGAGTCACTACGAAAGGTGAAAAAGGACTGGGACTTGGTTTATTTTTAGTTAAAGAGATTATAGATAAGGGAAAAGGGGACATTAACCTATCTTCCTATCCAAATGGAGGGACGAGTTTTTACATCACGTTCCCAATGAACGGGAGGAGACAGCCATGAAAAGAAAAAAGATTTCTGTTGTTTTAATCGAAGACGATCCGATGGTGCAGGAAGTAAATAAAGCATTTATTGAAAAAGTCAGCGGCTTTGAAGTGACCGGCAGTGCTGCTAACGGAGTGGAGGGGGTAAAAAAAATTCAGGAACTACAGCCGGACCTTGTCATTCTTGATATCTTCATGCCCAAACAAGATGGTCTCGAAACACTCTATCAGATACGGAAAAATAAAGAGAAAGTAGATGTTATTATTATATCTGCAGCCAAGGATAGGGACACGATACAGACGTTGCTTCAACAGGGTGCGATGGATTATATCATCAAACCGTTTAAGTTTGATAGAATTAAGCAAGCTTTGGAAAGATATAAAGACTATTACACACAATTTTGTTCGGACGGTGAAATGTCTCAAAAAGAAGTGGATACTGTATTATCAGGTATACATAATGAACATCAAAATCAAGAACAAAAAGAGATTCCTAAAGGGTTGAATCAGCTCACCCTGAAACAGATCATCACCTATCTACAAGAGCAATCGTATGGCAAATCTTCCGAAGAAGTAGCTGAAGGGGTCGGGATTGCCCGTGTGACAGCCAGAAGATATCTTGAGTATTTAGAAAAAAGTGGAGAAATCATACTGGATATGCAGTATGGAGGGGTGGGGAGACCAGTTAATCGATATCTCATGAAGAAATTCTAAGGTTATCTGGCTAACGAAAGACCAAAAAGACCAAAAAGGACAATATAACCTAAATATTCACTAAATTTTCTGAAAGCGTTATCATCAATTTCATGGATGATAACGCTTTCAGTATGTTATTAGCTAATAAAGGAGGAATAACATGAAACCCTTGTTTAAGAATTTAACCTTCCAAGTCATTATTGCTATTATTCTCGGTATCACTTTGGGGCTGCTATGGCCTGAAGCCGGAAAGAACATGAAGCCATTGGGTGATACGTTCATCAACGCTGTTAAAATGGTCATTGCTCCTATTATTTTTCTCACCATTGTTCTAGGTATCGCCAAAATGGGGGATATGAAAAAAGTAGGCAAGGTTGGCGGTAAAGCCTTTATTTATTTTGAAGTCGTCACTACATTTGCTCTGATCATTGGTTTAATCGTTGTCAATGTCATTAAACCTGGAGCGGGGCTGGACTTTAACAAGCTGCAAAAAGGAGATGTTTCTCAATTTACTTCCGGTGGTGCGGAAGGAGGAATCAACTGGGTAGATTTCGTTACCCATATTGTACCCCAGAATATGGTCGACGCGTTCGCGAAGGGAGATATCCTTCAAGTCCTCTTTTTCTCTATATTGTTTGGAGTCGGATTAACGGCTCTGGGAGGAAAAGGGAAACCAGTGATTGATTTTTTTGATAAGCTTTTACAGATCTTTTTTAATGTCGTCGGTTATATCATGAAAGCTGCGCCGATAGGGGCCTTTGGAGCGATGGCTTTCACCATTGGAAACTTCGGCCTTTCATCATTGCTGCCATTAGGAAAGCTGATGATTTCCGTCTATATGACGATGATCTTATTCGTAGTCCTCGTGTTGAACATCATCTGTAAAATGTATGGTTTCAGTTTATGGAAATACTTAAAGTACATAAAGGACGAAATTCTAATTGTACTTGGAACGAGTTCCTCCGAATCTGTCCTTCCCAGGATGATGAACAAGATGGAGCGTTTCGGCTGTTCCAAGTCAGTAGTCGGACTGGTGATCCCTACAGGCTACTCTTTTAATCTGGACGGTACTTCCATCTATCTTTCAATGGCCGTGGTATTCCTGGCTCAAGTTTTTAATATCGACTTAAGCCTTTCACAGCAAATTACCATCATTGCCATCCTTATGTTAACGTCAAAAGGTGCCGCGGCTGTAACAGGCGGCGGTTTTATCGTACTTGCCTCAACACTTTCAGCCATGCATGTTATCCCTGTAGAAGGACTGGCTTTACTGCTTGGGGTTGACCGCTTCATGAGTGAAGCCCGGGCGATCATCAATTTGATCGGAAACGGGATCGCAACTATCGTTGTATCAAAGAGTGAGAATGAATTTGATGAGAAAAAAAGTGAAGAAGCCTTTCTTGAACTTAAATCTCGGGGAAGAACGGCGTAAAAAGGCTTTTCTTTTGTCCTTTTAAAAAACAAGAGATTCCTTTAAAATAAAAAGGTATACAAAAGTAAGAGGCTGAATGATGATCCACCAATCATGGGAAGACAAAGCAACGATCAAAACGGTTACATGTATCCATACAAATGCAGCAAAGTATATGGTAGACCGAGTGCTGACCGAGGGAAAAACGTACGAAGTAAAGAACGAAACAGAAGAATTCTATTTTGTAGTTGATAACTCGGGCAGAGTCGGAGGATTTTATAAGGAGTACTTTCAAGAAAAACAATAAGCCTATAGGCTTGTTGTTTTTTGTTTGGAGAATGAACATGGATGAGAAGAAGGGAAGCAAAGTTTTGCCCCATACAATTTGAATGCTTGCTGCTTCGTCAATAATGACCAATAGGCAATGCAATACCTATTCAAATAAACAGCCCATCTGTAACAAATTTCTTTGAAATGCTGCTTATTATAAGCTTATGAACACAAAAGGATTCCTCGGCCGCAAATAAGCGAGCAAATTATTTTAAAAAGAAAGGATCGACAGGAATGACTAAAGCTGTATTTATTGACAGGGACGGTGTGATTAATGAAGTTATGACGTCAAGAGTCAAACATGTTAATCATCCCAGCAACTTTTATTTTCTAAAGGGCGCTCTTGAAGGATTAAGAGAACTGACCGAAATGGGGTTTCATTTATTTGTTGTAACGAATCAAGGGGGAGTTGGGCTTGGATTCCTCCAGGAAAAAACGCTAAAGAAAATTCACGATAAAATGGTGTTAGAAGTGGAAAATGCAGGTGGTGTGATAAAAGATATCGCTTATTGCTGCCACAAGCCGAAAGAAGGATGCTCCTGCAGAAAACCCAGCCCTGGAATGATATTGGACCTGGCAGATCGGTACGATATTGATCTCACGAAGAGTTATATGATCGGGGATCGCGAAACAGATATTGAAGCAGGAAGGAAAGCCGGTGTCACCACTATAAAAATTGGCGGGGAAATAGGAAAAGCTGATTTCTTGGCAATCCATCTGTTAGAAGCAGCCGATCATATCCGATCTCGTGAAAAAAAGTAAAGAACGCTCATTTCTAGAGCGTTCTTTACTTTTACACAGACATCTACTTATGAACCAGCTGTCTTTTATTTTTTTGAATGACCGCTTTTATTGTAAAATAGGAAACTTCTTCCCCAAGTTCTTCCTTCAATGGTTTCAACTTTTCACTTCCAAGATGATCAATAGCGTTTAAGACCATGGCTTCTTGGTCAGCCGGGATAATTCTTTCCCAGTTTAGCGGTATTCCTTCCTCTGCACAACGGAGAAGATGGTTTTCTACTGTTTGCACCGAAAGATTCCGCGTTTTGGCGATATCAGTAATAGGCTGATTTTCTTGAAAGAGTGCGTAAGTATCCAAATGGCTGTCCTTTTTTGGAGAATCTGATGAACTCTCCATTTCCGCTGCAGCAGTTGCTGAAGCAGTGAATTCCTTAAGTGTGTCCAGGAAAATCTGGCCATAACGGTCAAATTTCACTTTTCCGACGCCTTTAATCTCCAGCATTTCTTCTTCATTACCCGGAACTTTTTCGCTCATTTCCTTTAGGGCACTATCCGCAAAAACGACATATGGAGGTACGTTTTCCTGATCTGCCAGTTCCTTACGCAAGTTCCTCAGATGTTCAAAGAGCTCGTTATTTTCAGTAAAGCTGGTAATCGATTTCCGTTTCTCTTTTCGAAAAACCTTTTCTTCTCCCTTTAACACAAACAGTGCTCTGGGTGCCAGCATAAGGACAGGGTACTGGCTATCGGATAACTGAAGGAGGCCTTCCGCTGTCAGATAATCAATAAGCTGCATAATTTCTTTTTGAGGCCGGTTTTTCATTAATCCATACGTCGTTAGAGTGGTAAGCCCCAGCTCTTGTATTCGCTTTGTTTTCGATCCGTTCAGCACTTGTGCGACTGCTGTTTTTCCAAACCGCTGATTCATGCGTTTCACACAGGAGAAAACCATTTGCGCTTGAGTGGTAATGTCCGTTTGCTCACGCTGGTCGGTACAATTTCCGCATTTCCCGCAATCAGCGGATTCCTCATCTCCAAAGTACTCGACAATAAAACCCTGCAGGCATTGTTCAGTATGGCAATAGTCTGTCATAAACTGAAGCTTTTTGTATTCATTTCCTTTCCTTGCTTCATCCATCGTTCCTTGTTCTATTAAAAATTTCTGAAGCTGGACATCCCGTGCGGAGAAGAATAGAATACACTCACTTGGTTCACCGTCTCTGCCCGCACGCCCCGCTTCCTGATAATAGGCTTCAAGATTGCGGGGAAGATTGTAATGAATGACATAGCGGACATTCGTTTTATTGATCCCCATTCCAAAAGCATTTGTAGCTACCATGATTGCCGTATCATCAAAAATAAATTGATTTTGTGATTCCCGTCTTTCCTCTTCGGAAAGGCCGGCATGATATTTTGAAACAGTAAAACCAGTTTTCTTTAAAAAACTATGAAGCTGATCGACTTCATTTCTAGTCGAAGCATATATAATGCCAGAATTTGAACTGTTTTTCTTTACATATCGAAGCAGGTATTCACGTTTAACTTCATCTTTAATAATAGAAAACGTTAAATTATTCCGTGCAAAACCCGTAACAAACGTGTTTTCTGGCTGAATGTCTAACAGCCGGCAGATATCTTTTGTTACTTCCTTGGTGGCTGTAGCCGTCAAGGCGACGATTACAGGCCGCGGATGAAGTGAAGCCAGCATATCTTTGATACGCAAATAACTTGGACGGAAGTCATGGCCCCATTGAGAAATACAATGCGCCTCATCGATGGCGATCATGGATATATTCATTTTTCCTATGAGACGTCTGAATGCCATGGACTCCAGCCGTTCAGGCGCAACATAAATCAACTGATAGGCACCGTTTGCCGCTTGTTGTATCCTGTCCTGAATGTCTTCGTCAGATAGTGAACTATTAATATATGTAGAAGGAATTCCAGCATTCTCAAGGGAATCTACCTGATCCTTCATCAACGAAATAAGGGGAGAGATAACCAGGGTCACTCCATTGAGCAGCATTGCAGGAACCTGATAGCAAATGGATTTTCCTCCCCCTGTAGGCATGATCCCCAATGTATTCTTATGCTGGAAGATGCTCTTGATCACTTGTTCTTGTCCTGGCCGAAATGAAGAATAGCCAAAATGTCTTTCTAAAATTTGTTGAGCTAAATTAAACATACAATCTCCTTTCTGAACAAAAGAAAGAATAGAAAAAAAGGATTTTACAAAGTGCTAAAAAAAACGGAACAATGCTTAATTATACATCAATCCTGAAAAACCTGCTGTAAATAACAAAAGAAAAACAGAGTTCTACTGTATGCTTTCTAAAATAACAATATCAAGTACTTTCCTCTAATGGATAATCTATCAAATATAGTTTTTTGTTAGAAATAGATGAATAAAATAGTATTTTGTAATATTATTGTAATCTCCCTAAAATACTTTTGTTATAAATATTTTATATTATTAATTTATTGGTATCGCAAGAAAATTTTAGGGGGAAAGAGCAACTTGAAAAGATTACTTATGGGGTTGGGAATTGCAGGCATTTTAACTGCAAATCCTTTAGTGGGACAGGCAGCACTGGGAGATCATACGTTAAAATACGGAATGACTCATACAGAAGTAAAAGATTTGCAGCAAACGTTAAAAACGAAGGGTTACTTTACGTACAGCACGACTACAACCTATTTTGGTACATATACAGTGAATGCTGTGAAAAGCTTTCAAAAATCAAAAGGGCTTACTGCTGACGGAGTTGCAGGGCCGGCCACCTTTAAGGCGCTGGGAATCTATCCGTCCTATAGCAAAACTCAACTTGTTTCCACTGCTAAAACTTACTTAGGTGTACCTTATGTGTGGGGTGGTACGACAACTTCAGGCTTTGACTGCAGCGGATATGTCGACTATGTTTTTCAAAAATCGGCGGGAATCACACTGCCAAGAACGGTTGCAGATATTTATAAAGTAGGAACAAAGGTTACTACTCTAAGCGCCGGAGATTTGGTTTTCTTTGAAACTTATCAGACCGGTGCTTCACATGTCGGTATCTATATTGGAAACAACCAGTTTATTTCCGCTACTTCATCAAATGGAGTCAGTATAGCTTCCATGAGTAATACATATTGGGCACCCCGGTATTTAGGGGCAAAACGAATTTAAGGGATAAGCCAGAACAACGTCACTGTTGTTCTGGCTTTTTTTATTTAGCCCTGTTTGTCAATGTTGTTGTTGATTTTTGGTGGGGTGTGATTGAACCGCCTTCTGAAATTTTATTGGAGAAACAGACTTGAGGGCGCTTTTAAGCATCAGTTTGCGGTGTCCAATATGGTAGAAAATCAACAATATGCTTTAACAAAGCCTTTTATTTATATAATTAATCAAAATCCACATGAAAATAGAACAAGAGGGAAATATAGGAAGAAAAGAGGAGGGATTTTTTTATCATGAAAAACAGTAAACTGCCCGATTTTTCAGAATCCTACTGGAAAGATTCCTGCCAAGTACAGGGATATGAAACTTTATCAACCGATTTAGAAGCAGATGCAGTGGTTATAGGAGGAGGAATAACAGGAATCACAACTGCTTATCTTTTGTCGAAGGAAGGGCTGAGAGTAATCCTTCTGGATGGAAGTAAAATATTAAATGGGACAACGGGCCATACAACCGCAAAAATAACGAGCCAGCATGGCGTCATCTATGATGAGTTAATTCAGCATTTTGGAGTAGAACAAACGAGGCTCTATTATGAAGCAAACAACGGTGCTCTGAATTTTATCAGATCCATGATCAACGACCACCAGATTGACTGCGATTTTTCCGAAGAAGACGCCATCATCTATGCAGAATCGGAAACCTATCTTAAACAGGTTCAAAAGGAATATGATGCCTACAAAAAGCTGAACATCAGCAGTGAATACTCTGAGAGCATCGCGTTGGATATGGCTGTGCGAGGAGCCGTTTCGATGAAAAATCAGGCACAATTTCATCCGGTTAAGTATCTGGCCGCACTCACACAGGAGATTACAAAGAACGGCGGCAAAATCTTTGAAAATACCACCGCAGTTGATGTTGAAACTGGAAATCGCCCTCGAGTCGTAACAAAAGACGGTTATAAAATTACCTGCAGACATGCTGTAATTGCTTCTCACTTTCCTTTTTTCGATGGAGCCGGGTTTTATTTTGCAAGAATGCACGCAGAACGTTCATATGCGATTGGTGTTAAGACGGAAAGTGATTATCCAGGCGGGATGTATTTAAGTGCTGACAGTCCGACCCGTTCTTTAAGATACACGAATTACAATGGTGAGAAATTAATCATCGTTGGCGGTGAAAGCCATCAAACAGGACAGGGAATGTGCACAAGCAAGCACTATGAAGCCTTGGAAGCATTCAGTGAAAAGGTGATAGGTGTATCCGAGATCCCTTATCGCTGGTCTGCACAGGACTTAATAACATTAGATAAAATCCCTTACATCGGTCCGATTACCGCCCACCATGAAAATATCCTGGTGGCTACAGGATATCGCAAGTGGGGAATGACGAATGGAACGGCGGCAGGTTTGCTCATAAAAGATCTGATTTTAGAAAAGAAGAATCCGTATGCCGACGTCTTTACACCCTCAAGGTTCAAGGCTTATCCAAGCCTGAAAACAATGGTTACAGAGAATGCCGATGTTGCCAAGCACCTGATCGAAGGCAAACTGGAGATGCCGGATAAAACCCCAGGAGATCTATCACCGGATGAAGGGGCAGCAGTCACGTACAATGGCAAAAGAGCAGGAGCGTACAAAGATAAAGAGGGCAAGCTCTATGTACTCGATACCACCTGCACACATCTCGGATGCGAGGTGGAGTGGAACAACGCCGAACGCTCGTGGGACTGCCCGTGCCATGGATCACGCTTCTCGTTTGAGGGTGAGGTACTTGAAGGCCCGGCGACCGAACCGCTGGAAAAGCTGGATCAATAGACAAAATAAAAAGTGGCTCCTTTTTTTTCGGGAGTCACTTTTTTGCTGCGGCAATTAAAGCTTGAAATATGCTCATCATTTCAGGGGAAGCTGTCAGCTCTTCTGGATGCCACTGAACACCCAGGATAAAATGGTCTTTGTTTCTGCTTTCAATGGCTTCCACGATTCCATCCGGTGCAAATGCACAGGGCAGAAGAGGCGGAGCTGCAGATTTTACGGATTGATGATGAAAGCTGTTGACTTGAAGCGCAGGAGTTCCTGTAAGTTCGTAAAGGGACGAACTCTTCTTGATCGAAACCTCATGGGTGGGAACCTTTCTTGGCGCCTCTTGCTTATGTTTAACCGGCTTTTCAGTTTCAGCAGGAATGTGCTGAATCAGTGTTCCTCCTAAGGCAACATTGATAATGTTCATTCCGCGGCATATGCCTAAGAGCGGCTTTTTATTTTGTTCAGCTAACCTTACAGCTTGGATTTCAAATTCATCCTGCGTCCTGTTTACGATGCCAAGCTCCGGCGTTGGATGCTCCTGATAGAAGAAAGGATCTACATCATCTCCTCCAGGCAGTACAATCCCATCACACTTCAAAATCATTTGTTTTGTTAACCCTTTGTTTACGGATGGCAGCAAAACGGGAAGCCCACCCGCTTGGATAATTGCGTCACTGTATTTACGGTGTAAAATAGAGCTTTGGTTTCCATTATGTTCAGCACTTGATACTGTAATCATGATCATGGGCGAGGCTTTTTTCATAGCATTAATCCTTTCAGGCATTATCTGTGTCTTTCCAGTATGCCCCATTTGATGATTACGTTTACAAATAAGAAGGCAGGGAAAAAGGGATTCCTGAGGCGGCTGTTGCGAAGCTCAATCAAATGGGTCATAATTTTGGCGCAGCAGGGGATGAAATCGGCAATGTTCAAAGTATTTTTATTGATAATAAAGAGCAATCGGTATACCCCTTATCCATCATCCGTAGCAGATAAAAGACGCATGATTGATATCATGCGTCTTTCTTATCGTCTTGCTTATAGAATTGCATTCTCAAACTCTCTTAAATCTTCTATTTCTGCTACTTTAAACCCGCTGTGCTCAATCTTATGCATCAGCTGCTCCACTTCATCTTTTGTTACAGAGCGGTTAAGGGTAATAACGATCCGGCGCACGAATTGCTTCCCCGCATCCTGAGTGAAAACTCCTTCAATATTATATTCATCATTTATAGAAGAAAACAGTTTTTTCAATGATCCTTTCCCTTCTGTAGTGGAGACAGTGAGCGAATATCCCCCTTTTTTTATGCCATAGGAATCTTCAAGAATATCCATCACCTTTGAATGGGTAACGATTCCTTGAAAAAAGCCATTTTGATCAATAACAGCCATGAAAGGAAGTCGCCGGATAGAAAACAAAACTTTAAAATATGGCGTATTCTCATACACATAGCTTTCCTCATCCTGAATCAGCTTGCTCACAGGTTCAGATGTAGAGCCTGCTTCATCAATGATATAATCGGACGTTGTTTCTTTATAGATCAGCCCCCGAAACTTTTCCTCTTTTTCATCAAGAACGGGAATACAGCGGTATCCTGACTGAATGAGCTGTCTTCTGCTCTCGCTGATCGATGTATTCTCTGTGACGTATGTTACTTTCGTTTTTGGTATGTAATTTGATTTAATCTTCATTTTTGACCCCCTATGAATAGAATGCGTTTATCCTTACTAGTTTCGTCATTATTTGCGCCATACCTTTTTTCAAACGTTTGATATACCGAAAATATTATCAAAAAATTATGATTTTTACAATTTCAGCCATTAGACCCAGGAAAATATTACCTTTATTCACTTTATACGTGTCGAATGATTCGTCCTTTTGTTGCAAGGAGTCACACTTTGGTATCCAGAAATAGGTAAGGCAGTTAACCAAAGGAGGATATATCATGAGAAAACCAGCAAAAAAAGCCGTTACGATGACAACAGCTGCCTTGCTTGCAGCAGGTTTGTTTACCGGGTCCGCTGCAGCAGCTGCTCAAGGTAAAGGAACCATCTCTCCGCCGCATGTATTGAAAGGCGGCTACCAACCCATCCAAAAATACAGTCAGACGCCAAAAGCTCCTTTTCAAAGCCTTTCGAAACAAAACAGCCGCTTAAATGTGATGGGCCCTTCCAAACCTAGTTATAAGATGAACGTGTTCTATGACACAGCGAAGCATCAAATTTGCGGGAAGCTTTCTGTAAAGTTTAAAAACAACTTGAAGGAAAACTTAAATGAACTTTATTTCAATCTTTGGGGCAATGCCGACATGTTTGCGGAAAATGGAGGCAGCATGGACGTCAGCAATGTAAAAGTGGATGGAAAACGTGCGGTATATAACGTTGATGGAACTGCGCTGCATATTCCTTCGGTTAAAATTAAAAAGGATAAGTCAGCCTCTGTCAGCATGAATTTTACGGTAAAGGTTCCAGAGCAGCAGGACCGCTTCGGCTGGTTCAAAAATACCGTATCATTAGGAAACTGGTTCCCGATTCTTGCTGTATATGACAAGGAAGGCTGGAATGTGGATCCTTACTTTCATGCCGGTGAGTCCTTTTATTCTTTAACTGGAGACTATGATGTTACGGTGACCACTGACAAAAACCAAGTCATCGCAGCCTCTGGAACAGAGGCAGGGAAACCGCAAACGAATGGAAACCTTGCTGTACACCGCTACAAAGCCCATGATGTCAGAGATTTTGCCATGGAGATGGATCCTACCTACAAGGTCAAAAAAGGGATGGTCAACAACGTAAAAATCAATGTTTACTATACAGCTGAACAAGCGGCCTATGCCGATTCAATGCTGCAATCCGGACTGAAGAGCATCGATCTGTTCAGTGATCATTTTGGGACCTATCCATGGCCTGAGCTTGATATTGTCGGAATGGAAGGCTGGTTCGGCGGAATGGAATACCCTCAGCTCGTCATGATCAGTATTGCAGGACAACGCTCTCAAGAATGGGTGAAATCCGTGACTGCGCATGAGATCGGCCATCAATGGTTCTATGGAATTATTGGAGATAACGAATATGATGAGCCTTGGCTGGATGAATCTTTTGCAACATTTTCCGCGGCTTTATATGATAATGAGTTAAATCAGCTCACCACACCAGCCGTACCAAATAAGAATTACCATCTTTCTTCTCCAGTCTCAACATTTACAGCGGACGGTGATTCAGGGATTAACGCTTACTACCAAATGATCTATGGCTACGGTTCCCGCACACTTAATGATCTCCGTCTAAAAGTAGGGGACAAAGCATTCTACTCTGCAATGAAAGCCTACTTTAAAGAGAAGAAGTTTGGCGTGACGACGACAAAAGATTTCGTCACCATCATGGAAAGAGAAACCGGGAAAGATCTTGGAGAGTTCTTTAAAGATCACCGTGTTTATGTTTCAGATCAAGAATAGAGCAACCTCATTGCAACTAGCCGGCTCGGTATTGAGCCGGCTTTTTCATGGTCTTTTACTACATGATCTAAAACAATGAAATTGGCCGTGTTACAATTGGAGAGAGAAGTTAAAGAGGGAGATGATCTTGTGGAAACTAGCAAAATGCTTAAAGAAGAAACGATTAAACATTACGTAAATAAATACCCTTTATTGAGTAAAGTTTCTGACGGGGAAGAAGTGTTTTGGTGTAATCCGGGATATTCCGATAATCATAGACCGGAAACTGAAACGATCACCTTAGCAGATATTCAGGAAGCTGAAGCGAGGCTTCAACGGTTTGCTCCATATCTTTCAGCAGCTTTTCCTGAAACGCAGGAAACAAACGGAATTATTGAATCACCATTGCTTGAAATACCGGATTTTCAAAAAATAATAACAGATAAAGAAGATTTGATGCATCCGGGGAAGTGGTTATTAAAATGCGACAGCAACCTTCCTATTTCAGGATCGATCAAAGCTAGAGGCGGCATCTATGAAGTGTTGAAGCATGCTGAAGAATTGGCTCTTCAACATCAGTTGATAACGAGGGACGAGAACTATGCAAAGTTTGCGGAAGAACCGTTTACACAGCTCTTTTCCCAATATTCCATTGCTGTAGGCTCTACCGGAAATTTAGGGCTGAGCATAGGAATAATGAGTGCGAAATTAGGTTTTAACGTAACCGTCCACATGTCGGGTGATGCACAAGAATGGAAGAAAATCCTTTTAAGAAGCAAAGGAGTCGAAGTCATCGAATATCATGCGGATTACAGCTTAGCCGTTGAGGAGGGAAGGAAACAGGCCGAACTCGACAAGAGGTGCTATTTTATTGATGACGAGAATTCGACTACTCTTTTCTTAGGTTACGCTGTAGCTGCCCTGCGATTAAAAAAGCAGCTGCAAGAACAAGGAATTCCTGTGGACCAAGATCATCCTTTATTTGTCTACCTCCCTTGCGGAGTAGGCGGAGGTCCAGGGGGAGTGGGGTACGGATTAAAAGTTTTGTTTAAGGAGAATGTCCACTGCTTTTTTGCTGAACCGGTACAATCTCCCTGCATGCTTATAGGGATGTTGACAGGCCTTCATGAAGAGGTATCCGTATTTGACTTTGGCTTAACCAATGATACAGCAGCTGATGGTTTGGCAGTCGGCCGTCCTTCCGGCTTTGTCGGGAAATTCATCGAACCGTATTTAAGCGGTATTTATACGATAACGGACGGAGAACTGTTCAGGCTTCTTCGACATATTTCCGACTCTGAGAAGCAATCTCTCGAGCCCTCCGCCTTAGCCGGTGCAGCTGGACCTACCAGACTTTTAAAGACCAGTGAAGGCACAGGTTATCTCAAGAAACATCACCTGGCGGAAAAAATGGAAAAAGCAACTCATATCATATGGGCAACTGGCGGCAGCATGGTGCCTGATGAAGTAATGTCAAACTACTATCAAATGGGAAGCAGAAGTTAGGTTCATAAAAGACAGGGAGTAAATTTTAGACAGACAGGGAAGAAACGGGATAAAACAACTCCTCTTTTTGAAAGAGTTTGTTCTTTGCTTGCCTATCTCAGTTTCCTGATTTTTTCAATCATTGCCCGAGGTATATTTTCAAAAACAACAAACAAGCCAGCCCGCTAAGAGGCTGGCTTTTCCTTTATCTTCCGGAAATCGGTCTATTCAATCTTTTTACAATCCATTATGATAAACATAAAAACGCTTACAAAAGGGGTTCTTTGGGATTGAAAAAAATAGGTCTTTCCATATTTACAGCCATCTTCTTTTTAAACGCGGGTTATATGCTGTTTTTCGGAAGGGAAACGTTTCAGGTAAAGCCCTCAGCTGCACAAACATCGAAATATCTTTATCATTTTGTCCTGATCTCAGAGGAAATAGATAATGAATATTGGCGGCTTGTAGAAAAAGGAGCAAAAGCAGAAGCGGATAAACGTCATATTCATTTGGACTATATCGGACCCAAGCAGGCAAACAACGAAGAACAGCTTACCTTAATCGATAAAGCCATAGCAGGCAAGGTCGATGGGATAATGACCCAGGGACTATCCAGTGAAAAGTTTAACTACCTCGTCAATAAATCTGTACAAAAAGGAATCCCACTCATAACCGTTGACACCGATGCTCCGGGCAGTGAACGCCAGGTCTATGTAGGTTCTGACAATTACAGGGCCGGCCAGCTTGCAGGAGAAGAATTGGTGAAGAATACACAAGGTAAACAAAATGTAGGAATTGTTACTGGACGGCTTGATGCGTCCAATCAGCAGCTGCGGGTAAAAGGATTTGAAGACGTTCTTGCTAAACATAAAAGAATCCAGGTCACCGGCATTCAAGAATCGAACATCACAAAAAGTGGTGCACTGCAAGCTACCTATGAATTACTCAAGAACGATGCGGATATTACTGCTTTTTTTGGTACGAGTGCTTTGGACGGCATTGGAATCAGCCAGGTCACTTCACAATATCAAAGCAAGAGAAAACCTTACATTATTTCTTTTGATACCTTGCCCGAAACCATGGCGCTTATCAGGAATGAACAAATTAATGCAACAGTCGGCCAGTATCCCTATCAGATGGGAGAAAAGGCTGTCCGAACTCTTCTGTCGCTGAAAATAGGAAAGCTTCCGCCACCGCTTCAATATACAAAAACGGATATCATCAAAAAAACGAAACCAACTTTGTTGTGGAGGGCCTCAAGATGAAAACAATCCGCAGCAAGCTGTTACTCTATTTTTTTGTGTTTGTCATTCTTTTTAACGTAGTTTCCATCTCCATTTTTTTCAGCAGCCGTTCCTTTTTGTTAGAGTATGATTCTCGATTTAAGCAATTTTTGCTCCTCAACGAGATCTCACAGACTTCTGACCAGCTGTACGATAAAGCAAATCAGTATGTGGTTGAACGAAACAAAAAAGTGATTACTGAGTTTCATAGAGTACGGTATCAACTAAACGAAAAGACAGGATTGCTTCAACAGGATCAGAAGGGGTTTGACAATATTCAGCTGAAAACTTATATCCATATGGTCCAAACCTTAATACAAGAATGCGAGTTATCGATCGGATTTGCCATTCAGGATGATATCGATCAGTACTCATTGCATTTAAAGGAAGCGCGGAACACGTCTTCATATCTTCAAGACACAACATTGTCACTGATCGATCTTGAACTGACGGATTATCAATCTTTTTATGCACACCTTGAAAAGAGAAATGAATCATTCAAGTGGTTTACTTTGTTTTTATTTAATACGACCGTGCTTCTTGCCATCTTTTTTGCCCTTTGGTTCTCCAGAGGAATCAACAAACCAGTCCAAATTTTATCGAAAGCTGCATCAGAAGTATCTGCCGGAAAGCTTGATGGGAAGCCCGTACTGATCCAGTCCAACGATGAGCTGAAACTGCTCGGTGAAACCTTCAATCTGATGCGCAAAAACATACGTCAGTACATCTCTGAGATTGAAGAAAAGTCCGAGCTCGATTCCCTGCTTAAAGAACTGGAGCTGAAACACCTTCAGAATCAAATCAATCCTCATTTTTTATTTAACACATTGAATACCATCTCAAGGATGGCTTATTTTGAGCAGGCAGAGGAGACGTCAAAACTCATTCATTCTGTTTCCACGCTCCTTCGATACAGCCTGAATGATATTAATCAATCCGTCCTCTTGCGTGAAGAGGCAAAGGTAGTCATTGAGTATTTTCATATTCAGCAGACGCGGTTTTCCGACCGGATCGCGTTTCACACGAACATTGATGAAGATTGTACGAACATCTTGGTTCCAAGACTGATTCTTCAACCTCTCGTTGAGAATGCGTTTATTCATGGTGTCGAAAGCATGGAGGAGGGGGGAGAGATCTTCTTGGCCATCTATGCAGAAGGTGAAAAAATCATAGCAGAAGTAAAAGATAATGGAGCAGGAATGCCTGCCGGTGCATTAAGGAAACAGACAGGATCAGTTCATGTGGGCCATTCAACAGGCATTGGTCTGGAAAATGTCATGAGACGGATGGCGCTTTTCTATCAATCTGATCACCTTGTAAAGATCAATTCAAGCCCTGGGAATGGTACATCGGTTAGGCTTATATTTCCCCAAAAGGAGGCGGCTTCAGTTGAAAGTAATCATAGCGGATGATGAAAGCCTGGAACGGAAAGCATTACGAAGAATAATCGAAGATCACTTTCCGTATATGACCATTGCAGGGGAAGCTTCCAATGGTAGATTAGCCATTGAAATGGCCAGAAAATACAAACCTGATTTTATGCTGATGGATATTAAAATGCCCGGTTTAAATGGAATTGAAGCCATTCAAGTCATCAAAAAACAGAACCCCGCCATGCAATTTATCATGGTAACTGCCTATGAATCTTTTCAATATGCAAAAGAAGCGATGAAGGAGGGGATAAGAGAGTATTTGTTAAAGCCCAGTACAGCTGAAGAAACCGTCCATGCAATTCAAAGAGTGTGCCAATCCATTTCTGAAGAACAAGATAAGCAAAGCCGCTATTCTGCTACAGCAGAGATTGTTTTAGAAAATATTCTATTAAAGATTCTGCAATATGAGCAGACCGATTCTGTTCTCGAGCAATTAGCTGTTTTATTTCCAAATATGCAGAATTCCTTTATTTCTGTCATTGAATGTGAAAAAAGCATTCCGTCAGAGCAAGTGATTTCTGTGCTTAATAAAAGATCACCATTTCCGTTTATTTCACTTCCTTATGGAAATCAGCTCGTTTTGCTGTTTATGAGCCACAAGAGCAATCCAATAAATGATTCTTTGCAGCTGGCAAAGAGGCTGCAGTCTGAAATCTTTGAGAAATTATGGATGGGAGTGGGCAAAAGCTATACGGATTTGAAAGAAATCAGGCACTCCTATGAGGAAGCGGCTAAGACTGTATATTTCCTGAAAAAACAAAACGGCGGGCGCTTTGCTCATTATTCTGAAGTGGATCCTACAAGAGATCCTGGACCGGATGAGATTGTTGGGGCCATTTTCAGCAACAATCCTTCTGGAGCGAAAAGTATGCTGGGAAAAAAACTGTCATCTTTTCAATTGATGGATTTATACATTTTACTCAGGGAAAGAATGGTTCAGGAAGAAATAGACGTCAGTGATTTGTCCTACCCTGAAAATAGAAATGCTTGGGGAGAATTGATCAGAAACGTTTGCAGGAAAATCAATGAGGACAAGGAGACCTACGATCCGGTTAAGCTCGCAAAGAAATATATCGATGATCACTACCACGAAGCAATTTCCCTGGAACAGGTTGCTGAAATGTCGGGTTTGAGCCCGACCTATTTTACAAAACTGTTTAAAGAAGAAACCGACATGACGTTCATCGAATTTCTTACCGAGGTCCGCCTTCGCAAAGCAATGAAACTGCTAAATCAAAAGCAGTACAGTCTGAAGCAGATCTGTTATATGGTCGGCTATAAAGATCCGAACTATTTCAGCCGCGTGTTTAAGAAGCAGCATCTTCTTTCGCCCAAGCAATATATCCGGCAAAAAGCAGAGCAAGCCAAATCATAAAAAAGTGAAGATAAAGATAAAAAAGTACAGAAAATTGGGAAACAAGAACCTGCAAATCCTTTTTATACTGATAATGTAAGCGGTAACAACGCAAATGAAGGGGGAGGTTCACTTGAAAAAGAACGTATGGATTTATGCTGTACTGACTCTCAGTCTGATCCTGTCAGCATGCAGCAGCCAATCAAGTTCAGGGCAGGCTGACCAAAAGAAAAGCTCAGGCAAGCTGGAGATTTTCAGCTGGTGGACAGGTGCCGGTGAAGAGGACGGATTAAAAGCTCTTATTAAACTATTTAAAGAAAAAAATCCTGAGATCCCAATCGAGAACGCGGCTGTAGCCGGTGGAGCAGGAACGAATGCCAAAGCAGTATTGGCAAGCCGAATGCAGGGGAATGATCCACCTGCTACTTTCCAGGTGCATGGCGGTTCTGAACTGAACGACGGATGGGTCGCAGCAGGGAAGATGGAGCCTTTGAATGATCTGTATGACAAAGAGGGGTGGAATGACAAGTTTCCTAAGCAGCTGATTGACATGGTCAGCAAAGACGGAAAAATTTACTCTGTACCAGTAGATATCCACCGCGGAAACGTTCTCTGGTACAACAAGAAAATCTTCACTGAAAATAACCTTCAGGCTCCAAAAACGTTTGATGAATTTTTCAAAGTAGCTGACCAGTTAAAGAAAAAAGGAATAACACCTCTTGCCTTGGGGGATAAAGAGCCTTGGACAGCCACTATGATTTTTGAAAACGTCCTTCTTGGAACATTGGGAAATGAGGACTATCAGAAATTGTGGAAAGGCGAAATGAAGTTTGATGACCCAAAAGTGAAGAAGGCGGCAGAAACGTATAAAAAAATGCTTTCTTACATTAATTCAGATCATAGTTCAAGAAACTGGCAGGATGCTTCTCAGATGGTCGCCAAGGGCGATGCAGCAATGAACATCATGGGAGACTGGGCCAAAGGGTATTTTGTGAATGATCTTAAGCTTAAAGTAAACGAAGACTTCGGGTGGGTGCCGACACCTGGCACAGAAAATCAGTTTATGATCATCACTGATACGTTTGGGCTTCCTAAAGGCGTGAAGAATGCAAAGGATGTAAAGCAGTTCTTATCTGTTTTAGGCTCAGTTGAAGGCCAGGATGCCTTTAATCCATTAAAAGGTTCAATACCAGCAAGAACAGACGCGGATGTCTCCAAGTATGATGAATACGGAAAACAGACGATTAAAGAATTTAAAGAGGCGAAGCTGGCTGCTAGTCTGGCACATGGTTCAGCCGCTCCTGAAGGATTTGTTACAAAAGCGAACCAGGCGGTCAACATTTTTGTTACGCAAAAGAATGTGGACCAGCTAATCGATTCTTTAAACCAAGCAAGCAGTGAACTGAAAAAGTAAGGATTGAGAAAAAGAGGAGGAGGACATCTCTTCCTCTTTTCTTACTATCAACTAAAATTAAGGAGGAACGGTTGAATGGAACCAAAAATATTGCCTCCACTTCAATCAGGCTCTTCATTAGCCGTTTCAGCAAAGAAACGGAGAAAACGAAATGCAGATCACCTGTTGTCTTTTGTTTTTATACTCCCATCCATTTTAGCAGTAGGAGTGTTTGTCTACGGATTCATCGCATGGTCGGGCTATGTTTCTTTATCCAACTGGAACTCGCTTGTTCCCGATCTGTCATTTGCAGGGTTCAAAAATTATATTTTCCTGTTTAAAGACTTTCGATTTCAAGCTGATTTGAGGAATACTCTATTCTTTACGGTATTTTTTATTCTTTCCGTTCTAGTGATGGGATTGTTGCTTGCGGTATTTCTTGATCAAAAGATACGGGGGGAAGGGCTTTTCCGAAATATTTTCTTTTTTCCTATGGCCCTCTCTTTTGTTGTTACGGGTGTCATCTGGCAGTGGCTGTTAAATCCGGCAACAGGTGTGAATCTCTTTTTGAAAAAACTCGGCATGGATTCCCTTTGGTATACTTCAGTAAAAATTGTTCCTGGAGTGGAATGGGGTAAAATTCAGTTTGGGGTTCCTGTAGCTGTCGTCGCAGTGGTTATTGCCGCAGCCTGGCAGATGACCGGTTTTTCGGTTGCTATGTATTTAGCAGGATTGAGAGCCATCCCGGAAGAAATCAGAGAGGCTGCACGAATGGATGGGGCTTCCGAATTTCAGATCTACCGTAAAATCATTTTTCCAATTGTTGCTCCGATTACCGTGAGTGTGATCATCATCATGGCTCATATTTCGTTAAAAATTTTTGATTTAATTTACGCCATGACCGGGCCCGGTGCCAACTTTGTTACCGATGTTCCAGGTGTCTATATGTTTGAGACGACGTTCAGGGGCAACTATTATGCTAACGGTGCAGCCATTTCCATCATCATGCTTGTGACCGTTGCAATCTTTATCGTGCCTTATCTTATTTCAAGCAGAAAGGGTGAATCGTGATGGCTGTCCGCTCAGTTTATCGGTCCCTGCTCTATGCATTGCTGATCATCATGAGTCTTTTCTATCTTATGCCCGTCTATGTCATGCTGATTACGAGCTTAAAATCGCTTGATCAGATTACGCTGTCCCAAATGTGGGAGCTTCCGCATTCGCTTGATTTCAGCAGTTATCAGCAGGCGTTTGAAAGACTTTCTCCCAATTTTATGAATAGTATTTATCTCGTGGTTCCGGCCACTCTTTTGTCCGCACTTTTAGGATCGTTAAATGGATACGTGCTTTCCAAGTGGAAGTTTAAAGGAGCTGACTGGATTTTCACCGCCATTTTATTCGGGATGTTTATCCCCTATCAGAGCATATTGATTCCTCTTATTCAATTTTTGCGAGAAGTCGGCCTTTATAACACCATCCCGGGTCTGATCTTTGTGCATGTCGTTTACGGTATCCCGATTACAACTCTCATGTTCAGAAATTTTTACGCCAGTATACCGGAGGAAATGATAGAATCAGCTAAGATTGATGGTGCTGGCATTTTTAAAATTTATCGGCATATCATTGTTCCGCTCTCCATTACTGGCTTTGTTGTGGTAGGAATCTGGCAGTTCACCAATATATGGAACGAGTTCCTGTTCGCTGTTACCATAACAACTTCCTCACAGCAGCCCATCATGGTAGCCCTTCAAAATCTTTCAGGGAGCCAGATTGTCCAGTGGAATGTTCAGATGGCCGGAGCCTTATTGGCCGCGTTGCCTACGCTGCTTGTCTATATTTTTCTTGGTAAGTTTTTTGTAAAAGGCCTCTTGGCAGGTTCTGTTAAAGGATAATAAAGAAAGGACAGTCTGATTCTTCCGGGAGCAGGCTGTTTTTTAATGCTAATATTTTTAAACTATTCCCACTTTTCTATATACTAAGGGTGGAGACATTCAAGGAGGTTATCATGGATCAAAAAATATCGGAAGACCGCATTCACCAAACGTTTAAGAAGGAAATTTTTGAGATCTTCGAAAATGAACCGTACGCGAAATTTTTAGGCATTAAGTTAACCGACATAGGAGCCGGATCAGCAGCAGCTGAAGTAGATGTTCAGCCTCACATGTTAAATTCCCATGGTACTGCACATGGAGCTGTCATTTTTGCATTGGCTGATTTCGTGTTTGCTGCAGCGTGCAATTCATATGGCAAAACATCAGTCGGGCTTTCTACTACGGTGAATTTTATGGCAGCAGGCAAAGCAGGCAGTAAACTGAAAGCGGTTGCGGTGGAAGAAAAGAAAAATTACAGAACATCCTGGTATAACATCAGAGTGGAAAGTGAAGGAGAGCTCATTGCTTCAATGGAAGCTCTAGCTTACAGGAAGAATAACTATTTTGTTCCAGTGGAAGATATGGATAAGCCAATACCAGAATCCTTTTAAATAATGAAGTTACTTTTCTTTAAAGGAAGGGAATGTACCAGCGAAAAGGTTATGAGGAGGTATAAAGATGAGAATGGAAACCACGGAAAAGGAAAATATGCTTAAGAGCTATCAAACGGTTCGGACTTTTAGTGAACAGCTGGTTCAGCCGTTGAATCTGGAGGATTTTATCATTCAATCGATGGAAGATACGAGTCCTCCTAAATGGCATTTGGCCCATACCACTTGGTTTTATGAAAAATTCATTTTAAAAGAGTTCGCCGAGGATTATCAGGGGTTTAATGTTCAATTTGATTATTTATTTAACTCTTATTATGAAACTGTGGGGCCTTTTCATCCAAGAATCCAAAGAGGTCTGATTACACGGCCCTCAGTTGAAGAGGTTTTTGAATACCGCCGTTATGTAGATTTACATATGGCCGATCTTCTTGAATCGGATAAACCTGAAGAAAAGAAGGAAGAACTGGTTAGAGTTCTGAAAATCGGTTTGCACCACGAGCAGCAGCATCAGGAACTCCTGTTGACTGATATTAAGCATAATTTAGCTCAAAATCCATTTTTGCCGTCTTACCAAGAGCAAGAGAAGAAAAATATACCTGCAGCTGGTTCTCCTTCTTTTGTTGCTGTAGAAGGCGGCCTCATTGAGATCGGCCACAGTGGTGAAGGGTTTTGCTTTGACAATGAAACACCTCTTCACAAGGTATGGCTTGATTCTTATAAACTCTCCTCACATCTTGTGACCAATAGGGATTATTTGGCTTTCATTAATGATGAGGGCTACAAAAAACCGCAATTCTGGCTGTCAGATGGATGGAATACGGTATGTAAGTATCAATGGGAGTCCCCGCTTTATTGGTTTAAGCGAGAAGATGAGTGGCATGTTTATACACTTGGAGGAGTGAAGAAACTCGACCCGGATGAACCTGTATGCCATGTCAGCTTTTATGAAGCGGATGCTTATGCCAGATGGGCAGGAAAACGGCTTCCCACAGAACAGGAATGGGAGCATGCGCTGGCCTCCCAAAAAATTGAGGGCAACTTTGCAGAAAATGAAAATTACCATCCGTTACCTTGCGGATTAAATAAAAGCGGTCCTTTCTATCAGGCATTCGGTGATGTATGGGAGTGGACAAAAAGCCCCTATGTTTCTTATCCGGGGAACAAACCCTACGAGGGAGCACTTGGTGAATACAACGCTAAATTTATGTGTAACCAGATGGTACTCAGGGGGGGATCCTGTGCTACCTCATCCTCTCATTTCCGTCCTTCTTACCGGAATTTCTTTCAGCCGGAGAAAAGGTGGCAATTCAGCGGTATTCGTCTGGCTGAAGATGTAAGGTAGGAATAATGCTTTAAGCATGTTTTCTTATTTTGTTCTCCTCCCAACAAATAAACCTCACTTCTATGCTTTGCCTTAAATTAGGTTAAACTAAATATCAAGTAAAGAGAAATCATGAATCAGGTTTTAACCTTGGCGGTGCAATGAAAGAATGGAACAACACATCTTTTTGGAAGAGATCGGGGGAGACTATGGCAGCGTTATATGACTGCATTATTATTGGCGGAGGGATTGCAGGCCTGCAAGCAGGGATACAGCTGGGCCGATATAAACACAAAACGCTTATCCTTGATTCCAACAACGGAAGATCCAACTTGTGCAAAAATTATCGGAATATATTGGGGTGGCCAGAAGGAGTCAGCGGTGAAACCTTAAGACAAAATGGAAGAAAACAGGCTGAACGAGTGGGTGTTGTTTTCAAGGAGCAACTTGCCTTGTCGATGGATAAGAATGCCGGAGTTTATCTAATCACAACGGATCAGAAGGAACAACTGGAAACGAAAACAGTACTAATTGCTACCGGGGTCATGGATAGGCTTCCCCCTGATATCGCAAATTTGAAAAAGTGTCTTGGGGAAACGATGTTTATCTGCCCGGACTGTGATGGTTATGAGGTTGAAGATAAAAAGCTGATTGTGGTTGGTTCAGGACAGGCAGGGGCTGGAATGGCGATCACCCTCAATTATTGGACAAAGGACATCACATTTATAAACCATGAACAAAAGGAATTGGACGAATCAACATTGCAGGATTTAAAGGACTTGGGAATTCAGCATATCTTTAAACCCATCAAGGAAATATTAGTGAAGGACGATTCCATTTTTGAAGGTGTTCGATTTGAAGATGGAGAAAAAATAGAAGGCGAGCGTGGTTTTGTTGCCTTTGGAGGCAATAGAGTACATTCTGAACTCGCTGAAAAGCTTGGGGTTCAGTTGGAGAAGAAGCATATTGTTGTTAATGCAAGAACGAAAGAAACTAATATTGAAAATGTATGGGCCGCCGGCGATGTTGTCGCTCATTCCGAGCAGGTCACCATCGCCATGGGAGATGGTGTGCAGGCAGCCATTTGGATTCATAAAAGACTTCGTTCTTTTGAGCATTAGAATAGGAGGAACTCAGTACGGATGAAAGCATTCAATGAAAAAATAGATCGAATGAACACTCACTCTGTAAAGTGGGATCACACGAAAGAGATTTTCGGGAAGGAAGATCTTTTGCCAATGTGGGTGGCGGACATGGACTTTAAAGCTCCCCATGCAGTCATTGATGCCATGAAAAAAAGAATCGATCACGGGATTTTTGGCTATTCCATGGCCACAAAAGAGACGAAGCAAATTGTCATGGATTGGTTAAAGAGCAGGCATACCTGGGAAATTCAAAGTGATTGGATCGTCTTTACACCAGGGGTCGTTCCTGCTCTTTCCGCAGCGATCCACACCTATACTGAAACGAATGATGGGGTGCTGATTCAAAGCCCCGTGTATTATCCATTTGGGGACATGGTGAAAAAGAACAATAGAAAACTTATCAGCAATTCTTTGCGCTATAACGGTGAAACATATGAAATGGACTTTGAAGACCTTGAGTTACAGTTCCGGACGAAAAATATTAAATTGATGCTCCTTTGCAACCCTCACAATCCTGTGGGCAGAGTATGGACCAAAGAGGAACTTGGAAAATTGGCAAAACTCTGCATTCAATATGATGTATTGGTGTTTTCAGATGACATTCATTTTGATTTGATCTATAAGAAGTACAGGCATACGATCTTGTCCTCTTTGTCCCCGGAAATTGAGGAGAGGACAATCACCGGAATTGCTCCAAGCAAGACATTTAATCTTGCAGGACTTCAATTTTCTACGATTATTATTCCGAATAAAACACTAAGGGACAAATTTAGTGATTATTTAGCAACAATTGGTTTTTTTTCCCCAGGATCATTGGGGATCATTGCTGCGGAAGCTGCTTATCAGAATGGGGAAGAATGGCTTGATGGCTTAATGGAATACCTGGAAAGCAACCTGGACTACTTGAAAAATTTTATAAAAGAGAAACTTCCCCAAATTAAAGTGATTGAACCCGAAGGAACCTACTTAGTTTGGCTGGACTGCTCCAATCTAAACATGGATCATAAAAGGTTGGAGAGCTTTATCCAAGATGAAGCAAAATTGGCATTTGATGAAGGTTATATCTTCGGGAAAGAAGGAGAAGGCTTTGAACGGATCAATATTGCCTGTCCTCTTGAAACCTTGAAAGAAGGACTAACAAGATTAGAGAAAGCGATAAATAAACAAAATGTTGTTTGATGAAACTGCCCTGAATCTGATTCAGGGTTTTTTTAATTCGAAAGCTCTGTTAGTCCATGAAGTTTTTTGGTGGGGTGTGATAGACTTGAGGGCCTCTTTCTAGCATCAGTATGCGATGCCCTTTAAGATTGAAAATCAACAATATCCTTTAATAAAGCCTATTGGAAAGAATTACTGTGCTAAATCAGTTGAAAACTTAAGGAATCCTTAGTAAAATGGCAAACTGTGTGAAGCGAATCGATCAAAGAGAAGGGAGGAAGTCAGGATGCATAACGTAATGGAAAGAGAAACAGCTTCGGTTGAACAAGCGCGAAACAGTCTGGAATTTCAAGTGCTTCGAATGCAGAATGATTTAAAAGAAATAGCTAAAAAGTGGGATGTCCTTGGGGTCGAACAGACAAAAGACGACCATCTGACCATTGTGTACAAATTGGAAAATAAACATCAGTGTAAAATTATGCTGAATGACTGCTCCACTTCTTTTCAAGGAATTTGGGATTTTTCCATTGATGCCATTTATGACAGCAATGATAGTATCTTTATCGGAGACATTAGGGGACCCGCCAACATGGGTTATGGCTCCATTTGTATACAATATTTGAAGGAACTGGCGAAGGACCAAAACATCCCTTATATAAAAGGGGACATTGCTCCAAGAGACTGGGACCACGTAAATCGGCTAGTCCATTTTTATGAAAAGCACCATTTTTCAGTTCAATTGGATAACGAAAGCAAATCTGGCAGTATCGTTTGGAATGGCTAAAATAATTTCCTTTTGAAAGTTAGAAAGCAACGTTTATAAACCTTCCTCCCGGGTATTTAAACACCCAAAAGCTTTAAAAGGAGGAATCTATATGGGCAAGAATGTCCTGGGCGTTTTTAATTATGATGAGGAAGCAGTCATTGCTGTACAGCAGTTGAAGTCAGAAGGTTATCATATTGATGAAATCTCATTTGTCATCAACCATGATGGATTCAAAGATACACTTGAAACGAGGACGGGAGCTGCGGTTGATATCATTAATCAAGAAGAAACAATATTCCAGAAAATTAAAAATATTTTCTCACATGATCCGTATACAAATAACTTTGAAGAAAAACTGGCTGGGTTAGGCCTCCCGGAAAACAAAGCCATAATCTATGCATCTGAACTAGAAGCAGGGAAAATATTAATGCTGGTAGGCTCAGATTATCAATTTGATGCGAAGGGCGAAAAGACTCTAGCAGAGTCCGAAACCTTTGGGCATGACAAAACACCTCATTTATAGCGAAACAGAAACCAGTTCCATACCTGCGAGGAACTGGTTTCATTTGATTGTAAATATTTGTTTATATGGTATATTATGTTTATAAGTTTATTAACAAAATGTTATACACGACATTCACCGAGGAAGAAATTTAGTTCCTCGCTCTTTTACTATCCAGACTGCTATTGCTGAGTTTTCCTTAGGGGGAGGACTAGGAGGTGCAAGATATTAACGACTATCGCCTTAATAAAAATACGTATTTCATGCGCAACCTGGATGAAATCATTCAAGTTGATCTGGAGTACAATCCTCAAAAGAATTCAATCATGCTGCATTAAAACTATGGGGAGGTTTTTTCAAAATGAGTATACCCATCCTAAAAGTCAATGATTCATTGCTCGTCTCCATTCAAGAAGATTTGGACGATCAGTCAGCTATGCAGCTTCAGGAAGATATTCTAAAAAATATTCAATCTACCAATGCTACAGGTATTGTAATGGATCTCTCTTTGGTCAATCTAGTGGATTCCTTTATCGCCAAAATACTAGTTGATATTGTCAACATGTCAGATCTGATGGGAGCCAGGGTCATTGTAACGGGTGTTCAGCCTCTGGTTGCCATTACACTGAATGAGATGGGAATTTCCATGAAAAATATATCAACCGCCATTGATGTAGAAAAAGGTTTAGAATCATTAAAAGAATATAACGGAAGAATCCAAAAATTAAAAACATAAATCCTAGTTTGAAAAGCATGCAGAACCGTACGGTTCTGCATGCTTTTTTTAGTTAAAGTTTAAAGATTTACGGTAAGGGTAGTGAGGAAATGAATAGTTTATAACAATTTAAGAGGAAAGCAGTGGTGAGCGATATTGTCAGATTCAATACATGTGAAAATTGACGGCATTCAAAAAGCAACCCAATCAGATCAAACCGTTCTACAGCTTCTTTCAGAACTTGACATTGATGTCCCCAGTGTCTGTTACCACCCTAGTCTCGGACCGATTGAAACCTGTGATACTTGTATTGTCAGTGTAAACGGAGAGCTTGTAAGATCTTGTTCAACTTCTTTAAAAAATAGAGATGTAATTGAAACAGCATCAGAAGAAGTCAGGAAAGCACAAGTCATCGGCATAGACCGGATATTACATAACCATGAATTATACTGTACGGTATGTGATTACAATAACGGCGGATGTGAAGTACACAATACGGTAAAAGAAATGAAAGTCAACCATCAGAGCATCCCGTTTGAACAAAAACCGTATGAAGCGGATAAGTCTCATCCGTATTACCGGTATGATCCTGACCAATGTATTCTATGCGGACGCTGTGTGGAAGCTTGCCAGGATGTTCAGGTTACCGAAACACTGACAATTGACTGGGAAAGGGATCGACCTCGCGTGATCTGGGACAATGATGTACCGATTAATGAATCATCATGTGTATCCTGCGGCCATTGTTCCACCGTTTGTCCTTGCAACGCCATGATGGAAAAGGGGATGGAAGGAGAGGCCGGCTACATGACCGGGATTGACCGTAAAACCCTTCGTCCCATGATTGAAATTACAAAGAGTGTAGAAACGGGTTATGGTTCCATTTTGGCCATTTCAGATATGGAATCTGCGATGCGTGAGGAACGGATCAAAAAAACAAAAACCGTATGTACGTATTGCGGTGTCGGGTGCAGCTTCGACATCTGGACAAAAGGCAGAGAGATACTCAAAGTTGAACCTCAGGCAGAAGCTCCGGCAAATGGGATATCCACATGTGTTAAGGGGAAATTCGGATGGGAGTTTGTCAACAGTGAAGAAAGATTGACGAAACCTTTGATCAGAGAAGCTGCCGGATTCCGGGAAGCAGAATGGGATGAAGCGATTAGCCTGATCGCGGAAAAGTTTTCTGAAATCAAGAAAGACCATGGAGCAGACGCGCTTGGTTTTATCAGTTCTTCCAAATGCACAAACGAAGAGGCCTATTTGATGCAAAAACTGGGAAGAGCTGTAATCGGTACTAACAATATTGACAATTGCTCAAGGTATTGCCAGACACCTGCCACCCTAGGTCTGTTTCGAACTGTAGGACATGGCGGAGATTCGGGCGGTATTAAAGATATTGAGATGTCTGAACTGGTCATTGGTATAGGAACAAATACTTCTGAATCGCATCCTGTACTCTCCACAAGAATTAAACGTTCACATAAGCTGAACGGACAAAAGCTGATTGTAGCCGATTTAAGAAAGCATGAGATGGCAGAACGCTCAGACTTGTTTGTCCAGCCAGCGCCAGGTACAGACCTTGTCTGGATATCAGCAGTGTCCAAATATATTATTGATATGGGCTGGGCCGATAATGACTTTATTCAAAACAGGGTGAACGGATTTGAAAACTATGTTGAAAGCCTTGCTCCATTTACATTGGACTATGCTGAAAAGCTGACTAATATCCCGAAAGAACAAATCATAAAAATAGCTGAAATGATTCATGAAGCGAATTCTGTTTGTGTATTGTGGGCCATGGGGGTCACACAGCACAGTGCAGGAAGCGATACGAGTACAGCCATTTCAAACCTTATGCTAATTACAGGCAATTATGGCAAGCCTGGGGCAGGTACGTACCCTCTAAGAGGGCATAACAATGTACAGGGAGCGAGTGACTTTGGAAGCATGCCGAACAGACTTCCCGGGTATCAGCATATTGAAGATGAGCAAGTGCGGAAAAATTTTGAACAGGCCTGGGGAGTGAAGCTGCCGGAAAAAATCGGCTTAAATAATCATGAAATGGTTGCTGGCATTCATGATGGTACACTTAAAGCCATGTATTTAAAAGGTGAAGATATGGGAATTGTAGATTCTAATATCAACCAAGTGCATGCAGCATTCGAAAAGCTTGAGTTTTTCGTTGTACAAGATATTTTCCTTTCCAAGACAGCAGAATTTGCTGATGTTGTTCTTCCTGCAAGCCCCAGCCTTGAAAAAGAAGGCACCTTTACAAACACTGAACGAAGAATTCAACGTTTATATCAGGTGTTGGAGCCTTTAGGTGATTCTAAACCGGATTGGCAGATCATTCAAAATGTAGCCAATTCACTGGGTGCAAACTGGAAGTATGAACATCCTAGCGATATTATGGAGGAAGCTGCTCCTCTTGCACCTTTATTTGCAGGAGTAACTTATGAACGCCTTGAAGGGTATAAAAGCTTGCAGTGGCCAGTGTCAGTGGACGGAAAGGACACGCCTCTATTATTTACAGAGGATTTTCCGTTTCCTGACGGGAAAGCGAATCTTTTTCCATTAGAATGGACAAAACCAGTTCATTTTGGAAAAGAATTTGATATCCATGTAAACAATGGCCGTCTGCTTGAACACTTCCATGAAGGGAATATGACATATAAAGCAAAAGGAATCGCCTCAAAAACACCAAATGTTTTCCTAGAGGTTTCTCCCGAGCTTGCGGAGGAACGCGGACTGAGGAATGGTTCTCTTGTCCGCCTTACTTCACCTTATGGAAGTGTCAAAGTGAAATGCCATATTACTGATCGGGTGAAAGGGAAAGAAGTTTACCTTCCGCTGAATGATAACGGGGACGCAGCGATCAACCTTCTGACAAGCAGTTATGCTGATAAAGATACCGATACACCAGCTTATAAGGAAACCATGGCAAAGCTGGAAGTCCTGAATACTGAAGGAGTCGACCCTATTCCAAGAATCAACCATCGCAATGGAAACCCACAGCCGCAGATTGGTGTAAATGTGCAAAAGAAATGGGCAAGAAAAGATTACGTTTTTCCTGGTGACCTTGTAAAAAAGGAGATGAAGCAGGATGGCTAAAGCAACCAAAATCATAAAGAGGCTGGAAGTTACAGAGGAAGAGCAGCGAACCAGAGACTTAAAAGAAATAGAAGATGCTTTCATTAAAAACAAAGATGCGCTCCTTGGATCCCTCAGTGTCATCAATCATATGCATGAAAAAGGAATCATCTCTCTGTTAAACGGGCTGTTCGGACAAGGAGACAAAGTACTTGAGATTTTGGTTAAGACGGCTGATACGCCAGAGACCTCGAACACTCTTAAAAACCTTCTTTTGATGATGGGTGTATTGGGCACTCTTGATGTTAAACAGCTTGAACCCCTTTTATTGAAAGTCAACGCAGGGGCAGCCAAAGTAGCCGAACACAAAGATACAGAAGAAAAAACAAGTTATTTTGATCTTGTACGTGCGCTTAAAGACCCTGAAATCAATCGCTCCATTACCCTTCTCATAACATTTTTAAAAGGAATGGGCGAAAAAACCGATCATAAAGAACGCAGCACAGAAGAATTCACGGTTCAAAAAAAAGATAAAGGCAAAAATCTTGGATGATAGAAAAAGAACTCCCTGAGCAGGGAGTTCTTTTTTTCATGGAATAACCTAAAATTTATCGACAATCTTTTAGTTTATTTCTGCTTTGACGCGTTCCATCCTCTGGATATCCGCAAAAAAATCCGTATTAGTACACTTTTTTGTAGATTTAGGGAGAATTAAAGAGAAAGGTTTACAGCAAGAATAAGTTTGCGAATTACAACAGGTGGTAATATATAGATACATATAAAAATAATGGTCGTTAAATAGATGCCGTGGTTTCAATCTATCTGTAAAGAGGAGGTATAGGCATGAAGTACAAAGTCAAAGATTGGCTCAGACTGACTCCCCGTGAGAGATACTTGCTTTTGTACGCTGTTGCCCTGCTTCAAAAAGAACAAAGAGCGGTATAAAAAAAGCTGTACAATGGCAGCTTTTTTTACTGATATTGCTCAAGTTTAGAGAAGAAATGAATAACAAAGTCGTAAAACACATTTTCAGCCGGTGCCAATTCCCGTTTTTTTGGTGTAATAAGCCCTACTGTACGCTGCACAAGCGGAAAGTCAATGGGCTTTTTTACTGTGTAGCGAGGAGTGGTTTCATAGAAAGAACTATCGGGTAATAAGGTTACACCCATTCCGGCCGTAACCAGCCCTTTGATCGCATCCATATCTTCCCCTTCAGAAGATATAATCGGAGAAAAACCGGCTTCTTTACATGCTTTAATGACTACTTCCTGCAGCACATAGCCTTCAGGAAACAAGACAAAACGGTCATTTCTTAAATCACTTAAAACCAAGCTGCTTTTATCTGCCTTTGGATGATCAGCCGGTAACAATGCGGAAATTCTTTCCGTAAAAAGGATGTGGCCTTTAACATCAGGTTGATTTGCTGGAACTGGCCCTAAAAACGCTAGATCAATATCCCCATTTTTCACAGCATCGATTAAAAAATGATAAGATCCTTGACGAAGGTGAAAAGCAATGTTCGGATGCTCTTCTTTAAACGCTGAAATAATAGTAGGTAGAAGATGGCTTGCGAGGCTGGTCGGAAAACCGATCTTGATTGTACCTCGTTCGGGATCCAAATATTCTTCTATTTGTTTTCTTGCATAATCTATTGCTTTTAATGCAGTGGATGCATGGGTCAAAAAAAGTTTTCCAACAGGAGTCAGCTTTACATTTCTGCCTTCTCTCTCAAACAGTTCGACATTTAATTCTGCTTCCAGGTTGGCAATTTGCCTGCTGACTGCGGACTGTGCCACATGCAGATGCTGTGCCGCCTCGGACACGTGCTCTCGCTCTGCCACCTCGATAAAATAGTACAATTGACGAAGTTCCATTTTGATACCCTCCAGCAATCATTCTCAAAAATAGATTAATCTTATCTAAATTATATATTGTTTGGATGAATTATAAAACCTACACTATAGAAAAGACATTTGAAACGGGGGAGCGAACAATGACATTCCATAACTTACCAAAACCACAGGGCCTCTACCGTCCGGAATTTGAACATGATGCATGCGGTATTGGCTTATACGCCCATATTAAAGGATTAGCTACCCATGATATTGTTAAAAAAGGTTTAAGTATGCTTTGCCAATTGGATCACCGGGGAGGGCAGGGAAGCGATCCGCTAACTGGAGACGGTGCTGGACTTATGGTACAGCTTCCACACGAGTTCTTCAAAAAAGCATGCCCTCAATTCGATCTACCTGAAAAGGGAAGATACGGAGTTGGCATGATGTTTCTTCCAAAAGACGAAAACGAACAGCAATCTGTTAAGAATAAATTAAACCAAATCATTGAACAAGAAGGTCAAAACCTCATTGGATGGAGAAGTGTGCCTGTAATTGACGGAAAAATCGGAACTATCGCACAAGAAAGCTGCCCATCCATTCATCAGGTTTTTATTAAAGCCTCAGATCATACAAAGAATGAACTGGACTTTGAACGCAAACTGTATATTATTCGGAAACTAGCAGAGACATGGGGAAAAGAAAACCAATTAAACTTTTACTTCTCTAGCCTTTCTTCATCCACCCTTGTATACAAGGGACTTTTGACACCTGAACAGGTAGATGCTTTTTACCGGGACCTTAATGACCCTTCTTTTGTTTCAGCATTCGCTTTAGTGCATTCCCGTTTTAGCACAAATACATTTCCAAGCTGGGAAAGGGCTCATCCAAACCGGTACCTCATCCATAATGGAGAGATTAATACGTTAAGAGGCAATATTAATTGGATGAAAGCTCGTGAACAGCAATTTGCTTCTGAGGCTTTTGGAGATGACTTGGAAAAACTGCTTCCGATACTTGATACAGAAGGCAGTGATTCCTCCGTTCTTGATAACGCTCTGGAGTTTTTTGTACTGGCGGGGAGAGAACTTGCACATGCAGCCATGATGCTGATTCCTGAACCATGGTCTGAAAATCCTCATATGACAGATGAAAAAAAAGCTTTCTATGAATATCATAGCTGTCTTATGGAGCCGTGGGATGGCCCTACAGCCATTTCTTTCACAAACGGCCGCCAAATCGGCGCCGTACTTGACCGAAACGGTTTACGGCCAGCGCGCTATTACGTAACAAAGGATGACTATATTATTTTCTCATCCGAGGTTGGGGTCATTGATGTAGAACCAGAGAATGTACTCTACAAAGATCGGTTAAGCCCAGGAAAAATGCTCCTTATTGATCTAGAAAAGGGAAGAATTGTTTCAGATAAAGAAATTAAAACTGAACTTTCCCATGCCAAGCCTTATCGCTCATGGCTTGAGGAAAATCTGATCCAACTGGACAGCGGCTCACATGAAGAAAGTGCTGAATCAGTTGATCAGCTCGTACTCCGGCAGAAGGCGTTTGGCTACACCCATGAAGATATTCATAAATACTTGATTCCTATTATCACAGAAGGAAAAGATCCGGTGGGATCCATGGGAAATGATACACCTTTAGCTGTGTTGTCAGACCGCCCCCAATCATTGTTCAATTATTTTAAACAGTTATTTGCACAAGTAACAAATCCACCGATCGATTCTCTTCGTGAACAAGTCGTTACATCAACAGTCAGTTATTTAGGAGCGGAGGGCAATCTGCTTGAAGCGAACGCAGCCAGCTGCCATCGTATCCAATTGGATACCCCGATCCTATCAACCGGAAGATTCAACCAATTACAACAAAATGTCTGGCCTGAATTTTCAAGCAAGACTCTGCATACTCTTTTTTCTGAAGATTTGGAAACCAGCTTGAATCAATTGTTTTCGCAAGCAAAAAGAGCGATTGAGGAAGGGCATACTCTTCTCATCCTTTCAGACCGTGAAATGAATGATAAGAACATCCCGATGCCCGTTCTGTTATCAACAAGCGCACTCCATCATTATCTTGTTCGAAAAGGACTTCGAACGAAAGTAAGCATAATTGTTGATTCCGGGGAAACCAGGGAAGTCCATCATTTTGCAGCAATCATTGGCTTTGGAGCAGACGCCATTCATCCTTACCTTGCTTATGCTACGTATCATCAGGCAATTATTGATGGCCATCTGTCCGTTTCTTTTGATCAAGCTGTTCAAGGTTATATTAAAGGAGTGACAGACGGTGTCGTTAAAGTGATGTCTAAAATGGGCATCTCGACGATCCAAAGTTATCGAGGAGCTCAAATTTTTGAAGCGATCGGCATCGGCCAAGGAGCCATTGACCGATACTTTACTGGAACGGCATCTCAACTTGATGGCATCGATCTTCAAACGATGGGCCTTGAAGCCTTACAGCGCCATTCTGACGCTTATCGGGAGACACTGGAGGAAACGCTTGAATCCGGCAGTGACTTTCAATGGAGGAAGACAGGCGAGCATCATGCCTTCAATCCTAAAACCATTCATACATTGCAATGGGCATGCCGAAAAAATGATTACAGCCTGTTCAAACAGTATTCTAAAGCGGCAAACGAAGAACGCCTTAACTTTTTAAGGAATTTATTCTCCTTTCCCTCAGAAGACCGAGCTGTACCAATCGAAGAGGTTGAGTCTGTTGAAGACATTGTGCGCCGGTTTAAAACAGGAGCAATGTCGTTCGGTTCCCTAAGCCAAGAAGCACATGAAGCATTGGCTGTTGCCATGAACCGCTTAGGCGGAAAAAGCAACAGCGGGGAAGGCGGAGAGGATCCAAGCCGCTTTATATTGGATGAAAATGGTGATTCGCGGCGAAGTGCGATTAAGCAGATCGCTTCAGGACGATTTGGCGTGAAAAGCCATTACCTTGTCAACGCTGATGAACTGCAGATCAAGATGGCTCAAGGAGCGAAACCTGGGGAAGGCGGCCAGCTTCCTGGAAACAAAGTATATCCATGGGTAGCAGATGTGCGAGGATCAACGCCTGGGGTAGGACTGATATCTCCTCCTCCGCACCATGATATCTATTCCATTGAAGATTTGGCACAGCTTATTCATGATCTAAAGAACGCGAACCGTGATGCGCGTATTTCCGTTAAGCTCGTTGCAAAAGCAGGAGTAGGAACGATTGCTGCAGGCGTTGCAAAAGGAGCTGCCGATGTAATAGTGATCAGCGGCTACGACGGAGGGACAGGTGCATCACCCAAAACAAGCATCAAGCATACGGGACTGCCTTGGGAGCTGGGATTGGCAGAAGCCCATCAAACGTTAATGCTGAACGGATTGCGCGACCGTGTGGTATTGGAAACCGACGGCAAGCTGATGACTGGCAAAGATGTAGTACTGGCAGCTTTACTGGGAGCAGAAGAATATGGTTTTGCTACAGCTCCACTCGTTGTTCTTGGCTGTGTCATGATGCGTGCCTGCCACCTGGATACGTGTCCGGTAGGGGTTGCTACACAAAATCCAGAGCTGCGGAAAAAATTTATGGGCGATCCAGATCATGTTGTCAATTACATGCGCTTTGTAGCTCAGGAAGTCCGTGAGATTATGGCTGAACTTGGGTTCAGAACGATGGACGAGATGATTGGCCACAGCGAAATACTCAGCGTTTCAGAACGTACGAAAAACCATTGGAAAGCCAAACAATTGAACTTGGCCAATCTGACACATACTGTAGATGGTTCTGTCAGAACGTTCCAGACACCGCAAAATCATAAGATCGAAGAATCCTTGGATATGAGAGAGATACTTCCAGCCATCTCTAAGGCTTTGGAGCGTCAAGAACAAGTGAATCTATCGTTTCAGCTGAATAATACAAATCGTGTTGCCGGAACTATCTCCGGAAGTGAAATCTCAAAGATATATGGAGAGAACGGACTTCCCGAAGATACCGTCAATCTGCAATTCTATGGTTCAGCGGGCCAATCCTTTGGTGCCTATATCCCACGCGGCATGTCACTATATTTAACTGGTGACGCAAATGATTACGTAGGAAAAGGACTATCTGGCGGAAAAATAACGGTATCTTCCCCGAAAGAATCTGATTTTCTATCGGATACAAACGTTATCGCTGGGAATGTTGCCTTCTATGGTGCAACAAGCGGAGAAGCGTACATCAATGGATCTGCAGGGGAGCGTTTTGCTGTGCGGAACAGCGGAGCAAATATTGTTGTAGAAGGCATCGGTGATCATGGATGTGAATATATGACTGGCGGAAGAGTGGTCATTCTTGGGGAAACCGGCAAAAACTTCGCTGCTGGTATGTCTGGGGGGATTGCTTACGTTCTGGCCAGTGAAAAAGAACAGTTCATATCGTTATGCAACAAGGACAGTGTTGAATTTGAATCTTTGCAGGCTGATCAGGAAGAAGCAGAGGTTAAAAAGATGATTTTGAGTCATTATCATTATACGCTTAGCTCAAAAGCAGCTTTTATCCTCAGCAACTGGTCACAATACAGAAAACAATTTGTCAAAGTTATTCCTAAAGATTATAAAGCGATGATCGGTCTGATCGAGGAACAAAAAGAGGCAGGGTTACAACATGATGAAGCCGTAATGAGTGCCTTTTTAGAAACATCATCTCTAAAAAAAAGTACCCCGGTCAAAAAAAAGACTCAGTTAATTCTTAATTAGGAAAGGGGAGAGGACAATGGGAAAAACAACAGGATTTATGGAATATGCGAGAGAAGAAGCCAAAGAACGGAATCCTCTCACACGCTTAAAAGACTGGAATGAACATACAGAACTGATGAGTGATGATACCCTTCACCGCCAGAGTGCGAGGTGTATGGATTGTGCAACACCATTTTGCCATATTGGCATGGAGATTAGCGGGATGACCTCTGGTTGTCCCATCCATAACCTCATTCCTGAATGGAACGACCTGGTCTACCGCGGCAGATGGAGAGAAGCGCTTGACCGGTTAATTAAGACGAACAACTTTCCGGAATTTACCGGTCGCGTCTGTCCAGCGCCATGTGAAGGTTCATGTACAGTTGAAATCTCTTCACCTGCAGTAACCATTAAGAACATTGAGCAGGCCATCATTGATAAAGGTTTCGAAAACGGCTGGATCCAACCCCGGATCCCTAACAGACGAACCGGCAAAAAGATTGCTGTTGTCGGCTCCGGTCCAGCCGGTTTGGCTGCCGCAGATCAGCTCAACCAAGCAGGACATTCCCTCACAATCTATGAAAGAGCAGAACGTGCCGGAGGATTGCTTACCTATGGTATTCCAAATATGAAGCTTGAAAAAGATATCGTAGAACGCCGAATTCAGTTACTCAGTCAAGAAGGAATTGACTTTGTGCTAAATACGGAGATTGGAAAAGACATCACTTCTGAAGAACTTAAAGATCAGTACGATGCGGTCATACTTTGTGTCGGTGCCCAGAAGCAAAGAGATCTGGAACTCGATGGCCGAGAAGCGAAAGGTGTTCACTTCGCTATGGACTATCTTACAAAGTCAACACAGCATCTGCTGAATCAGCATCAATCTGATGAAGCATTCATCGATGCTAAAGACAAGGATGTTATCGTAATTGGAGGTGGCGACACAGGTGCAGACTGTGTTGCAACAGCTCTACGTCAAGAGTGCAGAAGCATCGTTCAGTTCGGAAAGTATCCTAAACTTCCAGAAGCAAGGACACCTGATAACATGTGGCCTGAACTGCCTAACATTTTTACAATGGATTATGCCTATGAAGAAGCACAGGCGAAATTCGGTGAAGATCCGCGGCAATATACGGTACAGACGAAAAACATCGTGGCAGATGGGGATGGAAACTTAAAAGAACTTCATACGGTTCAAATGCAATATACAACGAACGAGCATGGACAGCCCGAACTAATAGAAGTTCCTGGTACAGAAAAAGTATGGCCAGCCCAGCTCGTATTTATAGCGATTGGTTTTGATGGGCCTGAACAGCCGCTGCTTCAGCAATTCGGTGTGAAATCAGAGAATCAAAAGATTTCCGCAGTACATGGTGATTATCGCACAAACGTAGAAGGTGTGTTTGCCGCTGGTGATGCAAGACGCGGACAGAGCTTAATCGTATGGGCGATCCAGGAAGGCAGAGAAGCTGCACGCGAAGTAGATAAGTATTTGATGGGCAGCACAGTATTGGTGTAATGAACTCCGTTTAGAAGACCGTCTTCCTTTTATGGCAGGCGGTTTTTCCTGTGGATAAGAATCTGTTTTTCTAGTAAAACTGTTTAACCAACAAAAATAATACCCTGATCACCTTTTCCTCGGTAATCAGGGTATTATCCGTAACGCACATTCATCATTTACCATCACCTATGCTTCATGTTGTCCCATGCATCTTTCACATTCATAAACGTATGATTCATGCTGCTCTTCAATTGTTTTTCCGCATTCCCGGCATTGCTTCTTAGGTAAATTACGATAAAATTCCAACGTCAACATTCAGCATTACCTCCTGTTTTGAATTAAATTTATTGTATTATAACAGATATAAATAGTCAACATCTGTTATAGAATTATTTTGAAACACTACTAAACTCCTAGATATTCCATATAAGCGTATTTGTAAGTTCTGTTTTACCCTTACGTCAGTAAATGCTAAAATATAAAACGAAAAGGGAAAGTATACCGAGAATTATTCATTTTGTTGATAAAGGAGAAGGATTATGGAAAAAGTATTGATTTTTGGTCACAAGAACCCGGACACCGATACCATCTGCTCAGCTATCGTATATGCTGACCTTAAAACGAAACTGGGATTTAATGCAGAACCTGTACGTTTAGGAGAAATTAATGGTGAAACACAATATGCCCTTGAGCAATTTAAGGCGGAAATGCCTCGCCTGGTGGAAACTGTAGCAAACGAAACGAATCAAGTTATTCTCGTTGACCACAATGAGCGCCAGCAAAGTGCATCTGATATCGAAAAAGTCCGCGTGCTCGAAGTCATTGACCACCACCGTATCGCAAACTTTGAAACAAGTGATCCACTTTATTACCGCGCTGAACCTGTAGGATGTACCGCAACCATTTTAAACAAAATGTACAAAGAGCATGGGGTTGCTGTTGAAAAAGACATCGCAGGCCTAATGCTGTCCGCTATCATTTCTGATTCCCTTCTTTTTAAATCTCCAACCTGCACAGGGCAAGATATCGCTGCTGCACAGGAACTTGCAGAAATCGCGGGTGTAGATGCAGAAAGTTATGGTTTGGAAATGCTGAAAGCGGGAGCAGACTTAAGCGACAAATCTGTAAGCCAGCTTATCACTTTAGATGCCAAGGAATTTCAGATGGGCAGCAGCAAAGTAGAAATTGCACAAGTAAATACGGTTGATACAGCTGAGGTATTTGAGCGCAAGGCAGAAATCGAGGAAGCCATCAGCAAAGCTGTCCAAGAAAAAGGACTTGATCTGTTCTTGTTCGTTGTGACTGATATTTTAACAAACGACTCAACAGGGCTTGCAATCGGAAGCAAAGCTGCAGCCGTAGAACAAGCTTATAATGTGAATCTTGAACATAATACAGCTGTTCTTAAAGGTGTAGTATCCAGAAAGAAACAAATCGTTCCAGTTTTAACAGATGCCTTCAGCCGTATCCAATAAATAGATAAGTGACAGCGTTACACATAGGTGTAATGCTGTTTTTTGTCTAGTCAATAAAGGGATTGCAATGCAAATTGGCGAAAAGATTAAAGGACAAAATTTATGGCCCAAGAGGCGGGAGGTTTCTCATGGCAGTTAAAAACTACGGCTTGCTGAAGGGAACGGTCATAGAGTCTCGAATGGAAAGGGATTTAGATACTCCTCATTATCAGATTCATGCAGTGGACGAAAACAGTGTGCATTATCGTATAGCGGTTAACGTCATGTCCAGCTCAGAAAACTCCGAGGTTCTTTATCTGGTTAATGAAAATTTCAATTCATCTCTTACTGAAAAATTAACACAGCTTCCTGAAACCTATTTGCCGCTGGGGAATGAAAACAGGGAACTTGCTATTGATTACATCAGGGACGGGCTCTTTGATCCTTCTTTAATGAAACCCCTGCCAAGCGACGCAACAGGACCAGACAACGATTTAAACGATATACTTGATCATTACATTCAGAAAGCCATTTCTGAAAAAGCATTCATCTATATATATGGGTCCAAATTCGGACCTGAATCACAGCCGGATAAAGTATTTGGTTTTCAGCCAACAAACGGGATGCATAACATACACATGAACCAGGGGAATGAAGACAAGCAGAATCAAAGAGATTGGGCAGGGGATAACGGAACGTGGCACGATGGGGCGTTATTTCTGCAATTCGAGAATCAATGGACGGCCATTTTTCTTGCCTTCTTATCCCAATCATGGTGTACAGATGATCGAGGCTACCCAACCAAGATGTGCCAGCACGATGATAAAATCAGTAATCAAATATAACAAAGAGAACAGCCGATCGGCTGTTCTCTTTTATTTTTACTTTTTGATGAACTCCTGGGCCCAGAAATCCTCATTATCCGTATATCCAATACCAATATGAGTATAGTCGGGATTAAGGATATTCTTGCGGTGTCCTTCACTGTTCATCCAGTCATTGACCACTTGTTCTGGAGACTGCTGGCCGACAGCAATATTTTCTCCGGCAGAACTGTACGGGATATCCATTTTATCCATCTGTTCAAAAGGGGATCCATGCGTTGGGCTGTTATGTGAGAAGTAATTATTCTTCTCCATATCGTTTGCTTTTACTTGCGCAACGTTGGTTAATGAAGGATCCCATTTTAAATCGGAAAGCCCATACTTTCTTCTCTCCTGATTCGTTAGCTCTACGACCCGCTGAATCATCTCCTGGCTGTAGCCCTGATTTCCTGAAGGAGGAGCTGCCGGAGGAACTGTTCCATTAATGTCTGGGTTGGTTTCCATGCTCATATCTGGATTGTTGTAGGAAATGTTTTCTCTTTGGACCTTTTCTTTCTTTTGTCCAGCTTTTGACTGGTACGGTATCTTTTCTTTTGTTAAATATCCATTTCCTGTTTTCATCATATTTTTATTAGCCATTCTTTTATGCTGCTGATCCTGGCCCAGTTCATTCTTCTTCATGTTATTGCATCCGCTGCTGAAAACAAGAATACATAAGAAGGCCATCGGTATTGAAATTGCTTTTCTCACAGAGACTTCTCCTTTACACCTTATTAGATCTTAACTAAAAACGTTTTTAGTATTTCACGAAATAAGAAAGGCATACTAAGCCATGTAAATTTAAGTGCGGGCACTTTTAATGCATAAATTACTTTTTAAAAGTATGATTGATAGGAAAGAAGAAACAAGAAACAAGAAAAGGAGTGCGTTCATGAACAACACATACCAAAAATTATTAGAGCCTTATACATTTGCAGATGGATTTTCAGTGAAAAACCGTATCGTTATGGCTCCAATGACCAATTTTTCTTCCAATCCAGACGGAACAGTGACTGATGAGGAAGTTAACTATTATGTACGCCGTTCAAAGGGAGCAGGCTTGGTGATTACAGCCTGCGCATATGTTACACCAAGCGGCAAGGGATTTCATGGTGAGTTCGGAAGCCATAGTGATGATATGATTCCAAGTTTAAGAAAGCTTGCTTCCAGCATAAAAAAACAGGGAGCAAAGGCCATTCTTCAAGTTTTCCATGGCGGGCGGATGTGTCCTCCTTCGCTGGTACCCAATGGAGATGTGATAAGTGCCAGTGCTGTTCCTCCAGAACAGAAAACACCTACTGGTGAACAGCCAGTACCACGTGAATTGACCCATTCAGAGATCGAAGAAATCATCCGTGACTTTGGCGAATCTGCACGCAGAGCGATTGAGGCGGGCTTTGACGGAATCGAAATTCATGGAGCAAACGGATATTTAATTCAACAGTTCTTTTCTCCGCATTCAAACCAGCGTGATGACCAATGGGGAGGAAGTTTGGAAAAACGTATGGCGTTTCCGCTGGCAGTTATTGATGCAGTAACAGCCGCTGTCCAGACACATGCCAAAGAGCCTTTCCTGGTGGGTTATAGACTTTCACCTGAAGAACCTGAAACCCCTGGAATTACGATGGATGAAACGTTAGGATTAATGGATGAACTTGTGAAAAAGAAACTGGACTATCTTCATGTATCACTTATGGATTTCTGGTCTGTTCCAAGAAGAGGTGTAGACGATAATCGCTCTCGAATGGAGATCATCCAGGAAAGAGTCGGAGATCAGGTTCCCGTGATTGGGGTGGGTTCCATTTATACAGCAGAGGATGCGTTAAAAGCCTTGAATACCGGAGTCCCCTTTATTGCATTAGGCAGAGAATTAATCATTGATCCTGATTGGGTACAAAAGATCGAAGAGGGAAGAGCCTCTGAGATTGAAACGAAATTAAGAAAAGACGCACAAGAAGAGCTCGTCGTTCCTGAACCACTCTGGCAGGCCATCATGAATACACCAGGGTGGTTTCCAATAGAAAATTAAAATAAAAGCTCTGTTAGTCCATGTTGTTGATTTTTGGTGGGGTGTGATTGAACCGCCTACTGAAAAGCAGAAGGGAATAAGCAAGCTTTTTCCTTTCTGCTTTTCGGGCGCTTCATTTGTTTAACAAATCAGTTCTTATTGGAGAAAAAGACTTGAGGGCCTCTTTTAAGCATCAGTATGCGATGTCCAATATGATTGAAAATCAACAATTTGCTTTAACAAAGGCATAATAAAAGGAAGCCCCGGAAATCAATCCAGGGCTTCTTTTTTAATCGGATAGGCTGTTGATCCTAAATCCTATTTTTCCAAATTGTTCAGCTTTATTCAAACGCTCAAAAGCATGCTCAAATTGATTTAAATCAAACATTTTATCAACAATCGGCCTGATTTTATGTTTGTTAATAAATTGAATCATTTCAGTGAATTCTTCACTGCTGCCCATCGTAGTGCCGAAAAAGCTATATTGTCCATAGAAGAATTTCCTTAAATCAAGCTGAATCTGGTCACCGGCTGATGCACCAAATGTTACGATTGTGCCTCCTGTACGCAACTGATTTAATGATTTGTTAAAAGTTGCTGCACCCACACTTTCAATCACAAGATCCATCTTTTGGTTATCAAGCTGCCGGTTCCAATCCTCATTGCTGTTTATCGCCTGAACGGCACCTAATTTGCGTGCTCTTTGGCCTTTTTCTTCAGAACGGGAAGTCACATATACTTCGGCATTAACTGCTTTTGCAAATTGCAGCAGGAAGGTAGCCACACCACTTCCAATCCCGGGTATAAGGACCCTTTGATGTTCTTTCAGTCTGCCTCTGGTAAAAAGAGCTCTGAATGCCGTCAACGCGGCTAATGATAAGACTCCCGCTTCTTCCCACGTTAAATGTGCTGGTTTAGGCACGGCATTTTCAGCAGGAACTGTCACCTTTTCTGCAAAGGTTCCGTGAAAGGGGAGTCCGAGTATTTCAAAACCTTCCGGCGGTGCATCACTTTTTTCCTTCCAGCCGATTCCCGGGTTAATAATAACCTCATTTCCGACAATCACGTTGTTTACGCCTTCTCCAACAGCTTCAACAATGCCTGCTCCATCTGATCCTATGATTAAAGGGGGATCCGATGGCTGATGTCTTTCCATCACAAACAAATCACGGTGATTTAAGCCTGCAGTTATTAATTTAATTCTTACTTCTCCAGGTTTTGGGCCTTTTTCCTCGAATTCAGTATAGACGAGTCCTGATAAACCTTTTTGATTTTTATGAACAAGTGCTTTCATGATAGCCTCCCATTCCACTAAGTTACAACAAGTGTATCAAAGGAAATCTTCATTGTCTTTTACCTCGTATATATTCATAACCATCTGGCAGTCTCTGCAATCATACGTTTTGCTACAATGCGGGCATACTTTTTGTTAAAGTGGTAAAAAATCATCTTGAAGATGAAGAATCTCAAAATTATGCCGCATTGATGGAATGGAAAAATCCATTTATAACTTGATATTTTCTTTTAAATATATAATAATAGTAACAAACTTACTTTTTGTATGTTACAAAACATAAAGGAGCATTTAAGATGAACTTTCACACACGTCCGCACACTTTTGTAGAAACCGTTCAATTAATCGTCGAGGATTTGAATCGATCGCTATCTTTTTATCAAGATATATTAGGTTTTTCAGTTCTTAAAGAAGAAAGGGGAGTCGTTTTCTTAACACTGGATGGCCATAACTCTATCTTATCTGTCGTACAGCCTGAAAATGCGAAACCGAAACAGCCCCGAACATCAGGATTGTATCACTTTGCATTGCTTCTCCCAAACCGTAATGAACTAGCCAAAGTGCTGCGCCACTTCATTGATATTGGTTATCCACTACAGGGCGCATCGGACCATCTTGTGAGCGAAGCTTTATATTTGGCTGATCCGGATGGCAACGGAATTGAAATATACGTAGACCGTGATTCAAATGAATGGAAATGGGAAAATGGACAAGTGGAGATGACTACGGAACCTCTTGATGCAAAAGGGCTGTTAGCTGAGAGTGACGGCTCCACTTATGAAGGGCTGCCAAAAGAAACCATTATGGGGCATCTGCATCTTCATGTATCTGATTTACAAGAAGCAGAATCATTTTATTGTGAAGGGTTAGGATTCGAAGTTGTTCTTCGTTATAGCAACCATGCATTATTCATCTCAACCGGCGGTTATCATCACCATCTCGGTTTAAACATCTGGAACGGTCAAGGTGCACCTGCTCCCGATAAACATCGCGCAGGATTGAAACAGTTTACTGTTGTTTATCCGTCAGCTGAAGCAAGAGATGAAGCCGCGGCCCGGCTTGGGAAATTAGGTAATAATGTCCAGCAACTTGAGCAATCTCTTTTTGTAAAAGATCCTTCAGGTACTCTGATGGAATTAGCGATAGATTAACATAAGGCAAATCAACCCATCGTCTTTTTGCAGCGGTGGGTTGATTTATTTTGTGTCCCATACAACGATGGACTTAAAGGAGGTCAAAATTAGCTGTATGGGAAGTAGGAAGTCAATAACAATCGAAGAAATGAGCATTCCAATCAGGCTGTTAAAAATGCATGGGCAGGATGAAGCCATTAATTCCAATCCCCAATAAAGTACTGCCGCAGCCGATGGCGATCCATTTCTTCATAGTATCTTTCATCTCCGAACAATGTTTTTTTACTACCATATGTAAGAGCTTAAGATTTATGTTTCACCGGATGATAGGAGTATTATCCGGCTTACGATTGCTCAAACTACCCATATGTTGAACAATCGGAGAGCTGCCATGATTTGTCGTTCTAGTGAAGAGCTTAATCAATTAGTATTGGAAGCCAAGGACTGCACGAAGTTCGGTAAAGTAGCGGATTACATACCTGCACTGAAAAAAGCAGATCCTGATGACTTATCTGTCGCCATCTATCACACTGATGGTACATGTTTATCGGCAGGAGATGTCCAATTGAAGATAACGCTTCAAAGCATTTCTAAGGTGCTGGCTCTCGCCCTCGCATTAATGGACTGCGGCGAAGATGAAGTTTTTTGTAAAATCGGGTATGAGCCTACTGGAGATCCTTTCAATTCCATCGTAAAGCTGGAGATCAGTAAACCTTCGAAACCGCTAAATCCCATGATTAATGCCGGAGCACTGGTCGTGACTCACATGATTAAAGGACATTCGGTCCACGAGAGGTTTGAACGTCTTCTTCAATTTGTCAGGAAGCTGGCTGGAAATCCTTCCATCTCTCATTGTGAAGAAGTGGCTGTATCAGAGTTTGAGACCGCACATTTAAACCGTTCACTTTGTTATTTTATGAAGCAGCATGGCATCATTAATGAAGATGTGGATAATCTTATCTACCTTTATACAAAGCAATGCGCTATAGAAATGAATTGCCTTGATTTGGCGAAAATTGGCCTTGTTCTTGCTCTTGATGGTATTGACCCATTGACGAATAATCGGTTAATCCCCACGCATATCGCTCGGATCTGCAAGACTTTAATGGTGACGTGCGGCATGTACAATGCTTCCGGCGAATTTGCCGTAAGAGTTGGGATTCCTGCTAAGAGCGGTGTTTCTGGAGGGATCATGGGTGCCGTGCCCAACCGGTTCGGCATCGGGATCTTTGGTGCGGCACTTGATGAGAAAGGAAATAGCATAGCCGGACTTAAAATTCTGGAGATGCTTTCTAAACGATACGATCTAAGTATGTTTTAGGACGAGCTATTTTACAGCCTTATTTAAATAGGGCTGTTTTTTTATGTCGAATGGAGGGTATCTTAACAATATTTGATGGAGTAAAAGCTTAATTACAATACTTTGCTAATAAGGGGAAATCATTCATGAGCCGAACACATGAGCAGCGAATTCAATTGCACGGTTTTAATAACCTGACCAAATCATTAAGCTTTAATATGTACGATATTTGTTACACTAAGACAAGGAAAGAGCGGGAAGCCTATATTGAGTACATCGATGAAGAATACAGCGCTGAGCGGTTAACCGGCATTCTTCAGAAAGTGTCCGACACGATTGGAGCGCACGTATTAAATATCGCTAAACAAGACTATGTTCCCCAAGGAGCCAGTGTAACATTATTAGTTTCTGAAGGCCCAATTGTCGAAGTACCTACTGAAAATATTGATGAAACACCGGCAGCCATGCCTGAATCTGTAGTCATGCAGCTGGACAAAAGCCATTTAACCGTTCATACGTATCCCGAATATCATCCGGACGAAGGAATCAGCACCTTTAGAGCGGATATTGATGTTTCAACTTGCGGGGAGATTTCTCCTTTAAAAGCTTTAAATCATCTCATCGATTCCTTTGATACCGATATTATGACCGTCGACTACTGGGTGAGAGGGTTCACAAGAGATATTAATGGCCAAAAGCTTTTTATTGATCATGATATATCTTCCATACAAAATTTTATCAGCGAGGATTTTAAAAACGAATTTGATATGATTGATTCAAACATCTATCAGGAAAATATTTTTCATACGAAATGCAAGCTGAAAAATTTTGACCTGAACAATTACTTATTCGGCTACTCAAGGGATACACTGACCGAACAGGAACAAGCGGAAATCACCAAAAGAATTACCGAGGAGATGGATGAGATCTATTTTGGAAGAAATATGAATCGTTTTTTTAGGTAGCTGTTTTCTAAAAGATTGTAGCTTTGGATTTAGCTTCTTTAACCTTTTTAGCGTAACTAAATCTGCACCTATTACGCGTGAGGAGTCAAGCCGGATTTTTTATTTTCAAATTTACAGGTCTTCTGTTCAAAAAATTCCGATTTATGTTCAAACTGTTTATACGTGACACTTAACGACAGGATTCAACACATTTAATTAAAAAGAACCATTGACTCGTAAAGCTCTCTGGTCGCTACGTCCTTTTTTTCCTTCCATACTCCTTAATTCCAACATCATTGTTTACAGAGCGTTAAATTGAAAAAGAGACCCGAATCGGGCCTCTTTTTTTGAAATCAACACTATCGAGGCTGATTTCCAAGCTGCTGTTCCGCCATGGCAATGAGACGTTTTGTCATCTCTCCGCCTACAGATCCATTAGCCCGTGCGGTCGTATCTGCACCAAGCTTCACTCCAAACTCATTGGCTATTTCCTCTTTCATCCTGCTTAACGCATTCTCAGAACCAGGTACCAAAAGTTTGTTTCTTGCCATGATGCAACACCCCCGCATGGAATTGAGCAGACAATGCTGCTCGTCTATTAAGGTTTCCGAAAATGAAAAAAGGCATTCGTTTTTCAGATCCTTGCAACTGTTTAAAAGTAAATTATTGGCTCCTGAAAAGCAGCAGCGTTATAATGGATTCATAAATAAGCATAAGTTAGTTAAAAAGGATGTTGCAGTATGGATGTTTTTGAAGCGATTAAAACAAGGAGAAGCATAGGTTTGGTTAAGGACGATCCAGTTCCCGATCATCTCCTCGAAAAAATTTTAGAAGCGGGAACATATGCTCCAAACCACCACCGTACGAATCCCTGGAGATTCTTTGTCATCAGCGAAGCAGGAAGAAACAAACTGGGAGAGCTTCTGGCAGAAATCACGAAGTCTGCAATGAATGAACCATTGTCAGAAGAAGATCAGCAAAAATTGGAGAAGGTAAAGAAAAAACCGCTTCGTGCACCGGTTATTATTGCGGTCGGAGTAGAGCCGGGAGATCACCAAAAAGTGATTCATAAGGAGGAAACAGCCGCTGTCAGTGCCTCGATTCAAAATATGCTGCTTGCTGCCCATGCTCTCGGTCTTGGGGCAGTTTGGCGCACAGGCGCGATTTGTTATGACGACAGAGTAAGGTCTTATTTCCGCCTCTCAGACAAAGGTGAAATGGCTGGATTTATCTATCTTGGCTATCCAAATAAAGCGCCTGCAGCTATCAATAAACAACCCTATCAGGAAATCACCGAGTGGTTAAAATAGTCGAATTACAACACGAAGAGAAGCCAACACGTTTCTCTTCGTTTTTTTATGGAGGAAAACAGGGTAAGGGTACTTTGTATGCATTGGTTTGACTAAATGAGAGAGGATGAAAAATGTGCAAAAAAGAAAACTAGGCAATGAGGGTTTGGAAGTCTCATCCCTTGGATTGGGCTGCATGGGCATGTCGGACTTTTACAGCGGACAAGATGATCAGGAGTCAGTAAAAACCATTAACCATGCACTTGAATTAGGTGTAAACTTCCTGGATACTGCTGATATGTATGGTGTTGGCAAAAATGAAGAATTGGTAGGTGCAGCGATCAGTGATCGCAGGAAGGATGTCATCCTTGCTACGAAATTTGGCAATGTAAGGGGTGAAGACGGTTCCTTTTTAGGTGTAAACGGACATCCGAAATATGTGAAAGAAGCGTGTGAAAACAGTTTGAGGCGGCTTGGCACGGATTACATTGATCTCTTCTATCAACACAGAGTCGATCCAGGCATCCCTATAGAAGAAACGGTGGGGGCAATGTCGATTCTTGCTCAGGAAGGGAAAATACGCTATCTGGGCCTTTCAGAAGCTTCTCCTGAAACCATCCGGCGTGCACATGATGTACATCCCATTACAGCCGTACAAACTGAATATTCATTATGGAGCCGGGATGTTGAAGAACAAATACTGCCTGCGATCCGGGAGCTTGGCATCGGATTTGTTCCCTACAGCCCGCTCGGCCGAGGCTTCTTAACAGGCCAGATCAAAAGATTTGAAGACTTGGCTGAGGATGACTACCGCCGGTTTTCCCCAAGGTTTCAAGGAGAAAACTTTCAAAAGAACTTAGATCTTGTTGAAAAAATAAAAGAGATCGCTTTAGAAAAAAGCTGCAGTACATCACAGCTGGCTATAGCCTGGCTGCTTGCCCAAGGTAATGATATCGTCCCAATTCCCGGAACAAAGAAAACCCGTTATTTAGAAGAAAATGTTGGGGCAATAAAGGTTGAACTGACACAAGATGACGTCAGCCGGATCAATGAGGCTGCACCAAGGGGAGCGGCCGCAGGTGAACGATATCCTGAAGCAGGAATGAAAGGTGTAAACCGATAAAGCAGAGTACGCAAATAAATGGCGGCTTACTTCATAAGGAGGAGCTGCCATTTTTGTGTTAAGATAGGTTCATTATTATAAAGCAGGTGTTTTTATGAAAAACAGATTCTCTATTGGCCAGATGGCTAAACTTCACAGCATCCCCGTTAAAACGCTGCGCTATTATGACGAAATTGGTTTATTTACGCCAGTTAACGTTGATCCCGTTTCTGGTTATCGCTATTATTCCTTTGAACAATTCGAACTGTTGGACATCATTTATTATTTAAAATCTATGGGAGTCCCACTCAAGCAGATCAAGCTCCAGCTCGAAAAACGCAACCTGGATTCTTTCCTGGACATTCTTCAGAATCACAAAGAAGATGCTGAAGAAAAAATAAGAGAGCTGGAATCGATCAGTAAGAGGCTTGAACACCGAATAACTGAAATTCAAAAGACAAAAAGCGTAGAAATGCTTGGAATTCCTGAGGTCAAGCACTTTAAAGAGAGAGCAGTCATTCAAATGAAAGAACCGATCGCTTCCATTCACGAACTGGAGTACTCCTTAAGAAAAATCAAAACAATCCTAGGACAAACGACATCCATAGTCATCGGAAAAGTAGGACTGACCGTCCCTTTTTCATTTATTCTGGAGAAGCGGTATACAGAATACAATTCTGTATTTTTGCTGCTGGAGTCACCAGAAGAGAACTCTTTATTGAAAGAAGAAGCGACGTATCTGTCAGAAGGGAATTATGCCTGTATTTCCTTCCGGGGGACTCACAGCGATGCCCCGGTGTATTATGATATACTTCTGAATTTCCTTGAAAAGAACAATCTGGAGGCTAAGGGAGATGCGATTGAGCGCGTGATCATTGATGAGTTCATATCCAATCGCCAAAGCGACCACTTTGCTGAAATACAAATCCTTGTAGAGGAATAAAGTTGACCCTCCAGTTACTGGAGGGTTTATTCTTTTTCTATTCTATTTTAATCGAAAGGGAAGAGCCATGAATCAAACTAATCCAGAAAATTCACCTTATTCAGCTATTCAACAATCCAGCACATCCAGAAGACTCTGGCTTGCTATAATTTTAGGCTCGATGACGGCCATCGGTCCATTATCCATTGATATGTATCTGCCTGCTTTACCTAACCTAATGAAAGAGCTGAGTACGACCGCTTCAGCCGCACAGCTCAGTCTCACTGCATGCTTATTGGGGATTGCTGTGGGACAATTGTTTGTAGGTCCGATAAGTGACAGAAGAGGAAGGAAGATCCCGCTGCAGATCGCCTTGGGCCTATATGCCGTATCTTCTTTGCTCTGTGTTTTTGCTCCAAATATCAGTGTTCTCATTTTCCTTAGATTTGTTCAGGGAGCTTCAGGGGCCGGAGGTATTGTCATATCCAGAGCCATGGTCCGAGATCTTTTTTCCGGCCCGGATATGACGAAGTTCGTTTCTTTATTGATGCTGATTAACGGTATCGCTCCGATCCTGGCTCCTGTTGCAGGTGGACAATTATTACAGTTCACCTCATGGAGAGGCGTGTTTATTGTTCTTTGTGTCTTAAGTCTGCTTATGCTTCTTGCTGCTTTTTTTGGTTTGCAAGAAACGCTTTCAGCAGAGAATCAGACATCTGGCGGGATCAAACAGACGCTTTCGACGTACAAAAAACTGCTGAGTGACCGAGTTTTTATGGGGTATGCAGCCTCACAGGGATTTGTCATGGCAGCTATGTTCGCCTATATTTCAGGATCTCCGTTCGTCATTCAAAATGTGTTCGGTGCCTCACCACAAGCGTTCAGTGTGTTTTTTGCAATCAACGGAGCTGGAATAATCATCGCCAGCCAGATTGCTGGAAAACTTGCAGGAAAAGTCAGCGAAACGGCATTATTGCGAAGCGGGTTGCTAATTGCGTTAGGAGGCGGTATCTTAATGGTCATCGTAAGTTTTGCAACGAAAAGCTTATTCGGCTTGCTCATTTCCTTATTTTTAACGGTATCCAGCGTAGGAATCGTCAGTACGGCCAGTTTTTCACTCGCTATGCAGAATCAGCAAAAAGCAGCAGGGAGTGCTTCCGCGCTGCTAGGGCTGCTGCCTTTTATACTTGGTGGTATTGCAGCACCACTGGTTGGTCTCTGGGGAAGTAATCCTGCGGGTTCAATGGCTTTTATCATTGCACTGTGTGAAGCAATAGCATTTGTTTTATATTTCTTTTTAACGAAAAAAGTGAAAGAAAACGTGTAAAAGCCAGTCCTTTTTAGGATTGGCTTTCTCTTTTATAGAGACTTATGCTTCCATTTTGTTTGATGAAGATGACATGGTCTCCCTTCTTTATAGAATTAAAATCCGGTGACGGAACAGAAACAGCCTGGCCTGATGAAAGGCGAATGGTATAGTTGGGCAGGCTTTGAATATTTGTTCCCCTTTCTACCGCTTTTTCTGAGTAATCCTTTTCAAGCACACAGCCTTCAAATATAGAATATTTAAACTGTCCCTGTACAAAGTCTGACCACGCGAAATAAAGAAAAAAGACAGCCACGGTCCACAGAATGATAATCTTTGGTTTGCTCAAAGCTTCCACCTCCGGGATTAGTATTTCCTATACCCGAATTAATTACATAAGGCTGTTTGCGTATTCTTTGTTGCTATTGGGGGTGTTGATTTCCGTTCCAGGCTGCTCGCTTTCCGCGGGGCTCACCTGTCCCGCTTCTCCCGCAGGACAAGGAAGGCTTCGGCAGCGTTATATCGCACGAAGAAAATGTGAAATTCATTTTCGAGGAGTCTCGCACCTTCCACTCCAATCAACTTATCAATGGAGCATTTACAAAAATGTTCCGTAAGCAACAATCTTTTAGTAAAGAGCCTTACATAAAGGACTTTCTTATTAATTTTTTGAATAATAAGTTTATTTTATTGATAATTTTATCGAAAAGAGTATACTTTAGATAATCAAACATACCGACCGGTTAGTAAGTTGAGGGGAGATGAAGATTTTGGATTTTTCGTATTCTGAAAAAGTGAAAGACTTGCAGAAAAGGATCATGTTTTTTATGGAACAGTATGTTTATCCGAATGAGGCTCTTTATGAACAACAGCTCAATAAGCAAAAGGACCGATGGAGCGCAGTTCCGCCGATAATGGAAGAATTGAAAGTAAAAGCGAGAAAAGAAGGCTTATGGAATCTGTTCTTGCCTGACAGTGAAGATGGAGCTGGACTTACCAATCAGGAGTATGCCCCGCTATGTGAAATTATGGGACGATCCCTCATCGGGCCAGAAGTCTTTAACTGCAACGCACCTGATACAGGAAATATGGAGGTACTTGTCCGCTATGGAACGGAAAAACAGAAAGAGATGTGGCTCAAGCCCCTATTAGAAGGGACGATCAGATCCTGTTTTTCCATGACAGAACCCGAAGTCGCTTCCTCGGATGCCACGAATATTGAAGCACGCATTGAAAAGGATGGAGATGAATATGTCATCAACGGACGGAAATGGTGGTCATCCGGAGCCGGGGATCCTCGATGCAAAATTGCTATCGTGATGGGAAAGACCAATCCAGGTGCGAACCGGCATGAGCAGCAATCCATGATTCTTGTGCCTTTGGATACCCCTGGGGTGAAGGTGGAAAGGATGCTTTCCGTTTTCGGTTATGATCATGCTCCTCATGGACATGGAGAAATCACCTATGACAATGTACGAGTACCGGCTGAGAATATCATCTGGGGTGAAGGGAAAGGATTTGCTATCGCTCAAGGAAGGCTTGGCCCGGGAAGGATACATCACTGCATGCGGCTGATCGGAGCAGCAGAAAGAGCGCTAGAAGAATTGTGTAAGCGTGTTCAAAAAAGGACAGCCTTCGGAAAACCAATTGCAAATCAAGGAGTAATCCGGGAATGGATCGCTGATTCAAGGATTGAAATTGAACAAGCCAGGCTCCTGACCTTGAAAGCAGCATATATGATGGACACTGTCGGCAATAAAGAAGCCAAGACAGAGATCGCTATGATCAAAGTTGTCGCACCTTCAATGGCGCTGCGCGTGCTGGACCGTGCCATTCAGGCGTTTGGAGGAGCCGGGGTCTCTGACGACTTTACACTTGCTGCCCAGTGGGCGAATGCAAGAACATTAAGGCTTGCTGACGGTCCGGATGAAGTCCACCGAGCACAGCTAGCCAGACTAGAACTTAAAAAATACCCGCAAGAACTGTTTGTCCATTAGAATTTTAAAGAAAGTGAGGCAGAAACATGAATGTACTCAAGCTGTTTGATTTAACAGGTAAAACAGCGATCATTACAGGCGGAGGAAGGGGATTAGGGCAGCAGATTGCCGAAGCATTCGCTGAAGCAGGCGCCAGCGTTGTTCTCTGTTCCAGAAAAGTTGAGGCCTGTGAGGAAGCAGCTCAGAAGTTAAAGCAACTCGGAATAAAGACACTCGCCTTGAAGTGCGATATCTCAAATCCGGAAGATGTTCAATCTGTGATCGATCGAACGCTGCAGGAATTTGATTCCATCGATATTCTCGTCAATAACAGCGGAGCGACATGGGGCGCACCCGCCGCAGAAATGCCGTATGAAGCATGGAAAAAGGTGATCGACGTAAACGTGACGGGCACATTTTTAATGAGCCAGGCTGCAGGGAAAGTGATGATAGAACAGAAATCAGGCAAAATCATCAATATTGCCTCTGTTGCTGGACTTGGGGGCACAGATCCGCGTTATATGGATACGATTGGCTACAACACGAGCAAGGGTGCAGTCATAACTTTCACAAAGGATCTTGCCGTGAAATGGGGGCAGCACAATATTAATGTGAACGCGATAGCTCCAGGATTTTTTCCAACCAAGATGTCGAAAGTGCTCATTGAACACGGAAAAGATGCCATTCTAGAGGGGACGCCTCTCAACCGTTTTGGCAGTGATGATGATCTTAAAGGAGCCGCTCTTTTCCTTGCATCAAATGCTTCTAATTATGTTTCAGGAGACGTGCTGATTGTAGACGGCGGGGCACATGCCTTGTAAACAAAGAAGCCAATAAGGAGGAAAATATGGGACTGCAAGGGAAAACAGCAATTGATACCATACCGGTGGAGGCGGCGCAAAAAGAAGAGCTGCAGCCCTTCTGTTTGCGCGGCTGCTCGGCTTGCATTCGAGAATATAAACGTATCAAAATACGTCGAAATATGTCGAACATAAACAGTTCGAAAAAATATCCGGGATTTTGAGAATAAATCTACCATTTTCGCGAATAAACAGGCACATTTCGAGAATAAATCTTATATTTCAAGAATAAAATTTCGGCCGCATGATTTTCTCATCAATTTTTAAAAATCTGGAGGGTTAATAATGAGCGAAAACAAAGTTTGGAAAAGCCATTATCCTGAAACCATTCAACCAGATATACTGATTCCTGACCTGTCCATCCCGCAGCTGCTTCAACAGACAGCAGAACGATATCCTGATTCCAACGCTTTATCCTTTTATAGCCATAAGACCACGTACGGTGAACTGCTGAATCTCGTAAACGGTTTTGCATCCGCTTTGCAGCAGTCGGGAGTGAAAGCCGGAGACCGTGTGGCCATTATGCTGCCGAACTGTCCTCAATATGTGATTACATACTATGGAGTCCTGACTGCCGGAGCGATCGTTACCCAGGTTAATCCGATGCTCGTTGAGCGGGAACTGCAGCTTATCCTCGAAGACAGCGGAGCTGAGACCATCGTCGTCTATGAACCGCTATATGAACAGGTGAAAAAGCAAAAGCATGTTTCTCCTTTAAAACGGATCATTTCGGTTAGTTTTGATGAAAGCCAAAAAGATCTTTCACCAGACTGTTCTTTTTCTCAGTTTTTGCAAAGCGGCACCGGTCGTATCGATCTTGCAGTAATTGTTCCTGAACGGGATGTTGCAGTTTTACAATACACCGGAGGGACAACTGGACGTTCCAAAGGCGCCATGCTGACGCATAAAAATATCATCGCTAACGTCCTTCAATCACATGAGTTTTTTAAATATAACATTGAGTTCGGGAAAGAAAAGTATTTAACGGTCATTCCTCTTTTCCATGTGTTTGGCATGACTTCCTGTATGAATCTCGCAATCTATACCGCATCAGAATCAATCATGCTCCCGAGATTCGAAATCAATGAGGTTCTTCAAACAATTAAAAATGAACAGCCGACCGTTTTTCCCGGTGTTCCGACGATGTATGTTGCGATCACCAACCATCCGGAAGCTGAAAACTTCGGTATAGACAGTATAAAAGTGTGCAATAGCGGAAGTGCTCCGATGCCTGTCGAACTGCTTCAGGATTTTGAGAGAAAGACAGGTTCAAAGATTCTAGAAGGCTACGGATTATCAGAAGCCTCACCGACCACACATTGCAATCCGATGTTTTCTGAACGAAAAGAAGGGAGCGTAGGCATTGGTCTGCCGTCGACAGATTGCCGTATCGTGGACTTGGCAACAGGAACTGAAGACGTGAAGACAGGTGAACTGGGTGAGCTCATTATCAAGGGGCCGCAAGTCATGAAGGGTTATTGGAACATGCCGGAGGAGACAGAACATACCCTTCGCAACGGCTGGCTCTACACCGGAGATATAGCCAAGATGGATGATGACGGTTATGTCTTCATCATGGATCGCAAAAAGGACCTTATTATCGCGAGCGGCTACAACATCTATCCAAGGGAAGTAGAAGAAGTGCTATATGAATTCCCAGCCGTTCAAGAAGCCGTTGTGATTGGTGTACCTGATGCTTACAGAGGAGAAGATGTGAAGGCTATCCTTGTATTAAAAGCAGGGAAAACCGCAACAGAGGATGAGATTATTTACTATTGCAAACAAAATTTATCTGCGTATAAGATCCCGAATGTCATCGAGTTTCGCGAGCAACTGCCCAAGACGAATGTCGGTAAAATTTTGCGCAGAGCTTTGCGGGAAGAAGCACGAATAAAGACAAGGTAGGGACAATTTTATAGATTATTTGAGAAAAGAAGAAAAGGAGAGAAAGAGAATGATATAATTTTGCCTGAAATTGATTAAAGAATGCGAGGACACAGACATGAAGGAAAAAATTACGGAATGCAGCATCCGTTTATTTGAGAAAAAGGGATTCAGTGAAACATCCATACAGGATATTGTTGATGCTATAGGCGTAACAAAAGGGACTTTCTATTATTATTTTGCTAGCAAAGAAGAACTGCTGATGAACATTCACAACAGATATATTGATGAACTATTAAACCAGCAGGAACGAATCATCTCTGATCAAACGAAATCAAGCAAAGAAAAGCTGTTTGAGATCGTTTATGCGTTAATCGGCAACATCAGACAGGCCGGAGCCAGTGCTAAAGTGTTCTTCAGGGAAATCAAAAACCTGAACGAAGAGCGCCTCTCCCTGATTATTCCTAAACGGGACCGTTTCCGCTTCAATCTGGAGCAGTTGATCCATGATGCCATAGAAAACGGTGAATTTCGTTCTGACCTGAACGCATCCATCGTTACGTTTGGAATTCTTGGCGCAGCTAACTGGAGCTATCAATGGTTCAATCCGGATGGAATGATGTCAGAAAGAGAAGTAGCCGAAATATTTGTAGAAATGATTCTAAATGGCATAGCACATAGAAATTGATACTAAATAACGGGAGGCTATACGATGAAAGCAGAAGATGTACAGCAGATTACTGTATTAGGTGCAGGCCAAATGGGACATCAGATTGCCATGCTGTGTGCGCTTGGCGGATTTGAAACTGTTATACAGGACGTGCAGGAACTGGCGCTTTCCAAAGCAGAGAGCAAACTCAATGCCATTATGGACAAATGGGTGACTAAAGGAAAGCTTTCTGCCGATCAGAAAGAAGCGGCTTTTCAGCGCCTTCGTTTCACAACAAGCTTTGAAGATGCGGTCAGAAATACCGATTTTGTGATTGAAGCTGTTGTGGAAAAACTGGATGTAAAGCGAGAAGTGTTTGCGAAGCTTGAGCAGTTGGCGCCTGAACATACCATTTTTGCAACCAACAGTTCAACAATCGTCAATAGTTTGATTGCTTCAGAAACAAACCGTGCGGATAAGGTAGTTAACATGCATTTCTTTTTCCCGCCTCTCGTGATGGATTGTGTGGAAGTGGTGATGAGTGACCAAACATCCGAAGAAACGGCTCAGCTGACGATGGAGGTCTGCAAGCGGATCAACCGTACCGCAGTTCTGCTTAATAAAGAGATTTCGGGTTTTATTGCCAACCGTATTTTGGGCGCGCTGCAGAAAGAAGCTGTTTACCTGTATGAACAAGGAATCGCTGACTATAAAGACATCGATATCATTTGCCGTAAAGCATTGAACCACCCGATCGGACCATTTGAACTGATGGACTTATCCGGCATCGATGTAGGCTACTATGTCATGGAACAGCGTTATAAAGAGACGGGCGATCCAGAAGACAAGCCGTTTGCCTGCATTGAAGAGAAAGTGAAGCAAGGCCATTTAGGGAGAAAAACCGGCAAAGGCTGGTACAACTATGAAACTGAAGGAGTGAAACTATAATGGGAAAATATCTTGAGGTAGTAAAAAACAATCATCTCGCTGTCATTACGATTAACAATCCGCCGCTGAATGTATTGAGCAGAGCCGTATTCCAGGAGCTTGATGATACGTTCATGGAGTTGGAACATGACCGGGAAACGGTAGCCGTTTTACTGACGGGAGAGGGAGATAAAGCATTCGTTGCTGGAGCCGACATTAAAGAGTTTCCTCAGATGATGGGGGACCCTGATATGAAGTCACAAGTGATGGAGGTCCATTATATCCTAAACCGAATTGATTCTTTTCCAAAGCCTACGATCGCTGTCCTGAACGGCTTGACACTCGGAGGCGGCTGTGAGCTTGCCCTTTCATGCGATATAAGGATTGCTGAGGAACACAGCCAGATCGGACTGCCTGAAATAACCCTCGGATTATTTCCTGGCGGGGGAGGAACACAGCGTCTTCCCCGCTTAGTGGGAGAAGCGAAATCAAAAGAAATAATGTTTACAGGGGAACCGATTTCAGCAGACGCAGCTGAACGAATCGGACTGGTCAATAAGGTAGTCCCTTCCGGTGAAGGACTGGCCAGTGCCAAACAGCTGGCAAGTAAAATCACCCGACACTCGCTTCAGGCTCTTTCACGAATTAAACAATCGGTTGATGAAGGCCTTAACAAATCCTTGGATGAAGGCATCGAAGTGGAAGCTTCTCTGTTTCAGGAAGTGTTCCAAACGGAAGATATCAAAGAGGGCGTTCAGGCATTTTTTGAAAAAAGAAAACCCGCCTTTCAGCATCGTTGATCGGTAAGAGGCAGAAAGTGAGGAAGACATGCATGAAATTGAACTGACGGTACGGTTCTGTGAAACGGATGCCCTGGGCCACATTAACAACACGAGTTATTTTATTTATCTGGAAGAAGCGAGGGTCCGCTGCTTTGAAACTCTAGGCCTTGAAATGAACACGAACGAATGGAGCTTTATTCTTGCTTCCACAAAATGTGACTTCATGGCACAAGGTTATTTTAACGAAAGACTAGTGGTGCGGACCGGAGTATCAAAAATCGGAACCAAAAGCTTTACATTGGAACACGAAATCTATAAAGCAGAAACCGAGGAGTTAGTTGCGAGAGGGAATGCAGTCATTGTGTATTTTGACTTTAAAACACAGCAGACTGCTCATATACCAGAATTTCTGCGCGACGCATTGAAAGAGAATCTAGTATTGCAGACTCAAGAGTCAGAATCTGGAAATAAATGAATCGAGGTGGAGGAAGACATGAGTAAGGATACGATAGCCGTTCGCCAGGGTGAAGAACTGGATCTTGCTGCTCTTGAGCGTTTCCTTAGGCATTCAATGGATGAATTGCCGGAAGAGACGCTGGAAGTCCGGCAGTTTTCAGGCGGCCATTCCAATCTGACATATCAGCTCAAAATGGGTGAATGGGAAGCCGTTCTGCGGAGGCCGCCGCTTGGCCCCGTAGCGCCTAAAGCTCACGATATGGAGCGGGAATTCCGTATCCTGTCTGAGATTCATGAAATGTTCCCTCCGGCTCCAAAGCCTCTTCTTTTTTCAAAAGGAGAGGAGATTATTGGACGACCGTTTTTCTTGATGGAGAGAAAACACGGAATCGTAGTTGATACCTCTTTTCCGAAGGGAGTCCAGGTGACTCGGCATTTATGCGGCCAGATTTCCAGTGAGATGGTGAATCAGCTTGTCCAGCTGCATGCCATTGACTACGAAAAAACAGGATTATCTGAAATCAGCAAGCCTGATGGGTTCATGGAACGGCAGGTGCATGGATGGATATCCAGATATGATCGTTCGAAAACCGATGATATTCCGGAAGTAAAGCATTTGACCACATGGCTTGCCGCCCATATCCCAACACAGCAGCCCGCTTCCATAATCCATTATGATTACAAGCTCAATAACAGTATGTTTGATCAGCGCTTGAACCACATGACAGGATTGTTTGACTGGGAGATGAGTACGGTTGGGGACCCCCTCGCCGATCTTGGAGTCGCCATGGGATACTGGATTGAAGCCGATGATCCCGATCTTTTGAAAACGGGACTGGGAAAACCGCCTGTAACCACTATGGAAGGTTTTTTTACGAGGGAACAGTTTATAGAGGAATATGCTAAAAAAAGCGGTAGAGACGTTAGCGCAATCAATTTTTACTTAACGTTCGCCTATTTCAAACTAGCTGTTATCTGCCAGCAAATCTATTACCGGTATAAAAAAGGGCAAACCGAGGATGCCCGCTTTTCACAATTTCATCACTTTGTCAAAAGCTTGATCCTGCATGCCTCCCATACTGCTTTTGAACAATGAGGTGAAGAGATGAAAGTCCATTTGCTTTTGAAAAAGGAAGAGATCCATTCCGAAAAGATGGCTGAAAATAACAAGATTGCCGTGGTGCTTGATGTCTTGTTGGCGACCACGACCATCGTATCTGCGTTGTATCAAAGAGCAAAAGATGTTATTCCAGTGAAAGACCACAAAGAAGCGCGGGAATTATCAAAAATGTTCCAAAAGGGAGATTACCTTCTGGCCGGAGAGCTGCATGCCAAACCAATTGACGGTTTTCTATATCCGAGCCCTTTATTGCTCAGTGGCCAAGTCCAGGGAAAAACACTCATCTTATCCACGACGAACGGCACAGTGGCTCTTCGAAAAACAGCAGGGGCACAAAAAGTATATATTTCTTCTTTACTGAATAATACAGCGACTGCTAAGGCTTTGTTACATCACAATAGTTCGAGTACGATCGTTATCATCTGCTCCGGCAATTCCGGAGAGACGAGCCTCGAGGATGTATATGGAGCAGGACATCTCATTACGGCGTTAGTTGAGCTGGGTGGAGAACCGCTGCAGCTGAGTGACGCTGCCCAAACGGCCTACTATCTGTATAAAGGAAACAGACAGAATGCTTATCAGGTTCTTCAGTCGTCCTATGTTGGAAATTTATTTGCCAGCCACGGCTTATTTGACGACTTGGATTTTGCCTCTGCTGTCGATGCAGCCCCTGTTGTTGCGGTGCTGAAGGATGGGAAAGCCACCATTGAACAAGAGCACGCCCAACAGCAATCTTAAACACAAAAAGGGAGGGAACTTTCATGGAACAAACCGGTACGAGAGTGAAAGGTTCCGGATTTTTATTTTCATCCATAGATTTGAATCACTTGTTTACCCCGGAGGATTTCACTGAAGAACATGTGATGATCAAGGCAACGGCCAGGCAATTTATTGAAAAAGAAGTCGGTCCTTATCGCGAAAACATCGAGAGCCAGGATTTTAAACGGATTGTTTCTTTATTAAAAAAAGCAGGAGAGCTTGGCCTTTTGGCTCACAGTATTCCTGAACAATACGGCGGGCTGGGCCTCGATAAGATCAGCAAGGGCATCGTCGGTGAGATGGTCGGCCCTTCAAGCGGATACGGCGTAGCGCATTCCAATCATACGTGTATCGCCACACTGCCAATCACCTATTTCGGTACACCAGAACAAAAGAAAAAGTACCTTCCGAAAATGGCATCAGGTGAACTCCTAGGTGCCTATTGTCTGACAGAACCAAATGCCGGCTCAGATGCCTTGGCCGCGCAAACGACAGCAGTCCTGAACGAGGAAGGGACTCATTATGTTTTAAATGGTACAAAAATCTATATTACCAACGCTGTTTTTTCAGACACCTTTATCGTGTATGCAAAAGTGGATGGATCAAAATTTACAGCCTTTATTGTTGAAAAGGATTTTCCAGGCTTAGCACTTGGACCCGAAGAAAATAAAATGGGGATCAAAGGTTCATCGACCCGGTCGGTTATTCTTGAAGATTGTCTCGTACCCGTGGAAAACCTGCTTGGCGATATCGGAAAAGGCCATGTTATCGCCTTAAATGTCCTGAACCTTGGAAGATTTAATCTTGGATCCGCCACTATGGGAGCTGCAAAATACGGGTACCAGAAAGCGGTACAGTTTATTCAGGAACGTAAACAATTTAAGCGGCGGATCGCTGACTTTCCAGCTACGAAAGAAAAAATCTCCAAACTGGCTGCCCGCCTGTATGCGGCAGAATCTCTCCAGTACCGGACAGCAAGCTTAATTGAAGATGCTCTTCATGATCTGGATGATATTGCTGATTTAAACACGGTCGGCAAACGGCTGAGTGAGTATTCCGCAGAATGTGCGGTCTGTAAGATCTATGGATCTGAAACATTGGATTATGTTGCGGATGAAGCGCTGCAGCTCCATGGCGGTGCAGGATTTATCAAAGAATACGGCATCGAACAGATGTACAGAGACTCACGAATCAACAGAATCTTTGAAGGCACCAACGAAATTAACCGGCTGCTGATCCCAACCCACCTTTTTAGAAAGTCGCTAAAAAGGGAGATCGACCTGCATACCCCTATTCAACGAGCGGTGCTTTCACTGCAAAAGGAATCTGCACAAGATACCTCTTTTATGGCAGATGAACAACATGCTGTTGAAACGATCCGCAGCCTTTTCCTCCTATCTGCCGGTCTAGTTTTTGAAGTGTATGGTGAAGAACTTCCCCATGAACAGGAGGCCTTAATGGCGCTTGCTGATTTGGCGATCATACTTTATGCTGCTGAATCGGCTGTTTTCCGTACATTGAAGTCAGTCATGAAAAAAGGGGAAGAAAAAGCAGCACTCAAAATAGGCCTTACCCATACGATTTTAGAAGATAGTCTATGGGAAGCTGAAATGCTGTCACGCAAGCTTGTCCACGAACTGACGGATGGTGAGAAAACAAATCAGCTGGTCATGCTGATCACGCAATCTTGTAACCGCTGTCATCAATTTGGGAAAAGTGTCGCAAGAAACCGCATGATCGCAGAGAAACAATATGAAGCAAATACTTTTATTTGCTAAAGGAGACGGATTATGAAGTTCACGCACTCTATTGCCCTAATCACTGGAGCCGGCAGCGGAATAGGGCAAGCCGCTTCAATCAAACTGGCGAAAGAGGGGGCCAAAGTGATTTTAGTCGGGCGGACAAAGTCTAAACTGGAAAACACGTCGGCAGAGATCTGCAAAATTCCCAATGCTCAGGCAGCGGGAATTTTCACAGCAGATGTAACGAGTGAAAAAGAAGTTGAGGGATTGGCAGAACACGTCCAATCGCAATTTGGTGAGCTGCACGTGCTGATCAATAATGCAGGCGGCAGCTCCCAAACAAGAATCATGGAAACTGCTGCCAGTGAATGGGATCACGTACAAAGCGCCAACTTAAAGAGCGTGTTTCTCGTTTCTCGTATGCTAGGAAAAATCATGATTGATGGTGCCAAAAAAGAAACAAACCGGCAGAACCGGGCCATTGTCAATGTAGCCTCCCTTTCCGGACATCAGGCAGGTGCCCATATTCCGCATTACAGTGCTGCAAAAGCCGGTGTCATCAATTTTACGAGAGCACTTGCCTTGGAACTATCCCCTTATTGCATCCGGGTCAACTCTGTTTCTCCCGGTTTTATTGAAACACCGCTCACAGAAGAAGGTCTTGAGAATGAACAATTTGTAAGAGCCATCAAAAAAAATACCGCATTAAAAAGGGTCGGCAAGCCGGAGGAGATCGCCAATATTATATCTTTTCTAGCATCGAGTGAAGCTTCTTATATGACAGGGTCAGACGTACTAGCTGACGGCGGCTGGCTCATTATGTAATTAAAGGAGGAGAAAATAATGAATCAAGAACACCTTTTAGTAGAATTCGAGGGTCCGATAATGATCCTCACCTTAAACAGACCGGAGAGTTTAAATTCCTTCAGCGAGGAAATGATCACCGGGTTGACCGATGCATGCGCTGAAGCACAAAACCGAGAAGATATAAAAGTCATCGTGCTCAAGGGAGCTGGTCGCTCTTTCAGTGCAGGCGGTGATGTCAAAACGATGGGGCAGGCGACTTCCAATGATGTGTATCAGCATATCGGCAAACTCAACCGCTGCATCCTGGCGATGAAAGAAACGGAGATTCCGATCATTGCTGCTGTCCACGGATTTGCTGCGGGGGCCGGCTTTAACCTTGCGATGGCCTGCGACTTAATCGTCTCTGCAGAAGACAGCAAATTTGCGCTGAGTTTCTCACAGGTCGGACTGATCTCTGATGGAGGAGGCTCTTACTTCCTGCCTAAGCTCATCGGGCCTCATCTAGCAAAACAGTTCTTTTTCAGCGCCGAGCCGATTTCAGCAGCGAGACTTTACCAATTAGGAGTAATCAATTACCTGGCTCCACTTGAAAGTCTGGAGGCTGAAGTGTTCAAATTGGCTGCTAAACTGGCAAACGGTCCTGTGGCAGCCTTTGGAAAGATGAAAAAGCTTATTGATGCTTCCTATCAATCTACCCTTGAAGAGATTCTTGAGCAGGAACGTTTAAACCAGACACTTATGATCTCAACAGAAGATCATCAAGAAGGCATTTCGGCGTTTAAAGAAAAAAGACAGCCCGTGTTTACCGGTAAATAGGAGGATGACGATGAAAGCAGTGCGATTTAAAGAATATGGCGGACCGCAAGTGCTGGAGAATGTTGAACTCGACAAACCTGTTCCTAAAGGACATGAAGTACTGATTGAAATCCATGCTGTCGGCGTGAATTATGCGGATACGGCACGCAGAGAAGGCCAATATGTCATTCCTACACCTTTGCCATTTGTTCCTGGAGCTGAAGTCGCAGGGGTCGTTGTTGAAACAGGAGAGAAATCCGCTCACATAAAACCTGGCACAAGGGTCGTGACCTTAATCGAATCCGGTGGCTACGCAGAATATGCGCTGGCTGATGGAAGATTTGTAATACCGATTGATGACCATCTCGATTTTCAGCAGGCTGCCGCATTGCCTCTGCAGGGATTAAGCGCCTACCATATTCTTAAAACGATGGGAAGGCTTGAAGAAGGAGAAACGGTGCTCGTTCATGCGGCAGGCGGAGGAGTCGGAACGATCGCTGTCCAGCTTGCGAAGCTTTTTGGAGCCGGAAAAATCATAGCAACTGCCAGTTCTGAGGACAAGCTGGAACTTGCCCGGCAGATGGGCGCTGATGTGGCGGTCAACTATACGGAGGATGGCTGGGAAAATAAAGTTCTCGAAGCAACAGATGGCAAAGGCGTAGATGTGGCTCTAGAAATGGCAGGAGGCGATGTGTTCCATAAGACACTGAAATGTCTCGCTGTGTTTGGCAGGATTGTTGTTTATGGTGTCGCAAGCGGGGAGCCGAGCAAATTTTATCCTTCGAACCTTATGGGAAAAAATCAATCCGTGATAGGATTTTTCCTTCCTCAGATCATGAGAAGGCCTGACCTGTTAAAGCCAAGCCTTCAGGAGCTGTTTACGTATCTGGCTCAAGGCAAGCTGAAACTGAACATCGGTGAAGTTTTCCCTTTAAGAGAGGCTGCACAGGTTCATGACCTCATGCAGTCAAGAAAGACAAAAGGAAAGCTGCTGTTAAAGCCATAATAACAGAGATGAACATAAAATTAAAAAAGAAAAATATGCCTCTTCATTAGTGAAGAAAGCTTCAGGAAGAAGAAAAATTGTAAGATGAGGCAGTGTCTGGACAATGAATTCAATGGTGGAAACGGTGACAGGTCCTATCTCTGTTATACATTGATTCATGAGCATTTAATATTTGGCTATCCCGGCTTAACAGAGACGTAACTCTGGGGAGATTTAATGAAGAAGAGGCACTGCTCATGGAGAATTGGACGCCTGCTCATCTTTTCCTCAACATCCTGCCTGAATTAAAGGAAAAAGGAGTGACCATTATGCAATTTGAAAAAATGTTTAATGAGAATGCCAAAGGTCTTATCAGCGGGGTGACAGAGAAAGTCATTTCTTGATAACAGCATGCGAAAAGGGGCTGTCCAGAAAGTCGAAAATTGACCTTCAGGCAGCCCCTTTTTGGCTTGAAAAATCTTCAATGAAAAGTTAATTGAAGTGGAAGATGCGAGACTCCTGCGGGACTAGCGTGACAGGTGAGACTCCCGCCGGTGCTAGCACCAAGAGGCTCACCGCACGCCCCGCGGAAAGCGAGCAGCCTGGAACGGAAATCAACAGCTTACAGACTTCTTGGACAGCCCCTTTTTTATGATAATTGAATGGCATCTTCAACAGGATAGAGGGATAGGTCAATATCCAGTTCCATCTCTAACGCCAGTTTAGCAAGCTGCTCTCCGATAAAAGGACCCATCGTTAGCCCTGAAGCACCGAGTCCGTTGGCAAACAGAATTCCTTCCCAGCCAGGCAGTTTCCCAATCACAGGCAGAAATCCTGGAGTGAATGGGCGAAAGCCTGCTCGAGCCTCGGTGAATGAGGCTTCAGACAGACCCGGGGCGGTTTCTAATCCTTTATTAAATACTTCATGCAAACCTCCGGCTGTAATACGATGGTCATAGCCATCAGGATCGTTTTCATGAGTCGCCCCGATAATGATGCGGCCATCCTCGAGCGCCAGCACGTATTGATCACTGGGCGGCATCACAACAGGCCAATGACTCGTGTCAGTATCACGAAACTGCAGATGAACGATCTGCGCTTTTTGATACGTTACGTTCATATGGATTCCCAATGGTTTAAACAGCTCATTCGCCCACGCCCCTGCACATACGATAACCTTGTTCGCTTCTATCGATTCGCCACCGGCTTTAACACCGGTCACTCTATTTCTGCTGAATAGGAGAGAGGCATCATCCTTCACCAAGAGAGCTCCATTTTTTTGTGCGCCGCGAAGCAAAGCATCACGAAGAGCACGTCCATCAACCCGTGCCGCGCCGCTCACATGCACGGCACCATATTCTTCTTTTAGAGCAGGGAACAGAGCTTGAGCTGCCTCAGGAGTCAGGATTTTTATTTCTCCCATCTCAGGTGCTTCTTCTTTCCGTTTCAACGCACGGTCTTCCATCTTCCTCAGTTTTTCATGGTCATGTTGCAGGCTGACGGCACCTACACGAGCATAGCCCGTTTCTGTTTCACCATCTGCTCGCAGCTGTTCAATTAAAGCCGGATAAAAGGCTGCGCCGTTTTTAGCCAGTGCATACCATGCTTTATTCCGCCTCTGAGACAGCCATGGGCAGATTATGCCTGCTGCAGCATCTGTGGCTTGCCCTTGGTGTTTCCGGTCGACAACGATGACCTCAGCGCCTTTTTTGCTTAAAAGATAAGCGGCTGACGCCCCGAGGATTCCTGCACCGACGATAACGTATCTTTGCATTTTTTCAGCATCCTTTACTTGGTTGATCCTTTTCTATTATAACCGAATCATAGAATAGAGAAAAAAGTCCATTTTATGTATAATAAGAGGTGTTGAACGGTAAGTTGTGTTATTGAAAATGAAGTTGAAAGAGAGTGGAACATAATGGGACGTAAGTGGAACAACATTAAAGAGAAAAAAGCGTCAAAAGATGCCAATACGAGCCGCATCTACGCTAAATTCGGCCGTGAGATCTACGTGGCGGCAAAGCAGGGAGAACCTGATCCTGAATCCAACCAGGCATTAAAAGTCGTTCTTGAACGTGCAAAAACATACAGTGTGCCTAAAAATATCATCGATCGTGCCATTGAAAAGGCGAAGGGCGGATCGGATGAAACGTATGACGAGCTTCGTTACGAAGGATTCGGCCCAAATGGTTCAATGGTCATCGTTGACGCGCTAACAAATAATGTGAACCGGACGGCTGCGGATGTGCGTGCAGCCTTTACGAAAAATGGCGGGAACATGGGTGTTTCCGGCTCAGTGGCCTATATGTTTGATGCAACAGCCGTATTTGCCATCGAAGATAAAACGGAAGAGGAAGTGCTGGAAATCTTAATGGAAGCAGATGTTGACGCCCGTGACATTATTGAAGAAGACGGTTCTGTCATCGTGTATGCAGAGCCTGACCAATTCCATGCTGTACAAGAAGCATTCAAGAATGCCGGTATTACCGAATTTACAGTAGCCGAGCTTACCATGCTGGCACAAAATGACCTGTCCCTTCCTGAAGATGCACAGAATCAATTTGAGAAAATGATCGATGCGATCGAAGACTTGGAAGATGTTCAGCAGGTATACCACAACGTAGACCTTAGTGAATAAAAAGAAAAAGCAGACCTTCATTTGTAAGGTCTGCTTTTTTGTTATTGTTATGTATTCTACTATGCACTTTTAGACAAAGGAGTATTCGATAATTTCCTTTTCTTGAATTTCAATCCCAGATAGTGAACAACCCAGCGGTCCATACCGATTCGCCCAGCATTTGCTCCTGCAGCCAGAACGATCATACCTGCTAGAACCATTTGCGGGTTGACAGATGTTGTACCGGAGAATAAATATGCAAAGTTCATTGTAAGCCCCATGAGAACCGCTAAACTAGTAAACATACCTAACAGGAGTCCAAGACCTACCAAAAATTCTCCCCAGGGAATGAGCGCATTAAAGATTTCAGCATTCGGCAGAGCGACTTGCCTCAAGAAATCACCCCACCAGGGCTGAACAGCAGGATGATCACCAGAAACTTGCTTAAGAGCCCCAAGCATAAAACCACTGGCATCAAAATGCCCGCTGCTGATTTTTTCCCATCCTGCCTGAACCCACTTAACTCCAAGATACAATCGAAAAAGAGTAAGCACGTAAGAGGCTAAACGATTTTCTTTTAACCATTGAATAAACATAGAATTCCTCCTAAACAACAAATGATAACGATTATCATTATCACATCAAATTCTATCTTGGTCAATGCGAAAATAGTTTCATTACTATACTCTCTGCCTAGTTAAGAAGAACCATTTCATGAAGTAATAATAATTGTCCGGCCGCATGAATAGCTGCTTTTTCGTACCAGGCCTGCTTTCGCTTTTCTTTGCATTCTTCCATCTTTTTCAGAATAAAATCTCTCAGATTGAATATAGTTTACTAGAAACGGAAGGAAGAAGGTGAATTCTATGAGACTTCAAGCAGTGTACTTTTGGATTCTCATCATGATCTCTACGACAGGGTTCAGTTATCTTTATTTATCCTCGCTATTTACTGTTGGGTTCCTTGTTACCGGGCTCATCATGGTGTGTTTAGCCTACATTGCCATTGATCTTAAAGAGGAGGAGGAATGGGATGAGAGACAGCAATAACGGCTTGTTTTCAACGAGTATAAAGGTTTCTCTCCTTAGCATTCTTCTTTTCTTTGTAGCTGGATTTATATCATCTGCGGAAATTAAGTTCGATGTATCATCCTCCCTTGTTAAAAAGTGGTTTAATAACTTTACAACGGAAGCCTTGGTCTATGCCATCGGATCAGAGAATCCTTATTATACGCAGGTGCTTCCAAAAGAAAGCAAACCGCCAGCCGCTTCTTCCATCATGCTGCAGCTCATGACCAACCTGAGGCCAGGGGACCCGCGAAGTTTGATCGGAACGGAACTGCCAGGCTTTGCGATCTATGATTCAGAGATTTATATTGCCGGGAAAGGAACAACCTATTCTACATTGCCGATTGAACCGACATTGCCCCTTCAGGAAATTCTAAAGCCGAACGAACCGAATAAAAAGAATGTGAATATCGATAACCCGAATGAAGATATTCCTCCGCCCAAATTAAAAACGAAAGGCCAGGTCGTTTATATTTACCATTCACACAGCTATGAATCATTCAGGCCGATCCTGCAAGGAGGCAAATTTACAAGTTCCAATCCAAAGACCAACATTATAGCGGTAGGTGACCGGTTAAAACAGGATCTGGAGAGCAGAGGGATTGGTGTAGATCATGACACCACTAACGTAGGGGAAAAGTTAAATGCGAGAAAGTGGACTACCAATCGTGCGTATGCACTGTCCCGAGAAACCGTTCAGCATGCCGTCTCACAAGACCGTGATTTATCCTACCTGATTGACATCCATCGTGATTCTCAGCCTAGGAAAATGACGACGATCTCTATCAACAACCAGCCTTATGCGCGATTATGTTTTATTGTTGGAAGGGAACATCCGTCTTTTGAAAAAAACCTTCAGATTGCAGAAGAACTGAACAGTCTGGTAAATAAAAAATATCCTCATCTCAGCCGGGGGGTCATTATTAAGAATAAATCCCAAGGCAACGGCATCTACAACCAGGATCTTTCGAACAACGCCATGCTGATTGAAATGGGAGGAATCGATAACGACTTCCGTGAACTGTACAGAACCGCAGATGCTTTTGCAGATGTGTTCAGCAGTTTTTACTGGCAGGCAGAGAAGGTAAATGGGAATGCGAATTAGAATATAGTGAGAAGAGCTGTTTCAGCAGCTCTTTTTTTATGAAAGATGAAGGGGGATCAGAATGAATCGGATTGAATATGAATGGGTCAAACAGACGAGAGAGATTCTTTTGAAATTTTGTGATGAGCTTCAACCTGAAGATTTCACAAGACAAATTGATGGGTTCGGCTTCCAAAGTGTGCGGGATTCACTGCTTCATGTTGCAAACTGCTATCATGGATGGCTCGGTTCCTATATTTTATTGCAGACGAAAACGCCTCTGACACCAAAAGAAAACATTTCAAAAACAAGTTTGGAAGAAATTAAACAGAGATTTATCCAGGCTGATGCCTATGTTGATGATGTCCTTAATGATTTGGATGGGCAGATGAATGAGCTTATCATAAGAGCCATTCCTTGGAGAGAACATGGAGAACCTATTTCCATTTCAGCTGCACAGCTTCTTCTGCATGTGGTAACACACGAATACCATCATAAAGGCCAAATTATGGCGATGGCCAGACATATGGGTTATGAACCGCCGAATACAGATGTGCTGGGGGTTGGGGATTAATCAAATTTTTAATTATTGTACGAAGAGCATTTTCATTGTAGATGAAATGCTCTTTTTTCATGCGTAAATACCAACATTACGGCAATCTGATAAATCTAACAATTTCACGTACCGTATGTTAAATCTTTAAAAATTAAAAATAATATTTAAAGATCCAACCTCAAAATCTACCAATTTTTACAATTACATTGTTATTTTTCAACATTCCATCATTGACTCGCAAGTAACTTATCGATATAATGTCAGAAAATATAACATTGAATTGTAAGGGGTATTTACATGTTAGTACGTGACGAAGTAAATCCAAATATTAACATTCAAATTTCACCATCAGAACTTTTAAAAATGCTGCAATTCATGAAAACTAAAAAAGAACAGGAAATTGAACGGATTAAAAACAAGATTAATAAATACGTACAAAAGAAAAATGCCGAAGATGCCTTTTATCAATCATTATCCCCTTTCCGAAAATTATTTACAGGCCGATCTCCCAGCCATCATCAAGCAGTTGAATACATTGCACATGTAAAAGAACCACTTAAACAAATTGATAAATTAAAACAAGGTGTATTTGAGCTGGATCATTCCATCCACGGTCTAAAAGAAGAACCATCAAAAGATGAGATTATCCTCTCACGCACTATTATTGGGGAAATAAAGATGAATCGGAAATCGGGGAAGGAAACAACATGACTATCCACACACTAAATACAGGGTTAGATACCATTTGGGTTGTCTTGACTGCAGCTATGATTATACTAATGGAGGGTGGTTTCGCTCTATTAGAAGCCGGATTCGTCAGACATAAGAATAACGTAAATATCCTCATGAAGGTATTTGCAGACATTACAATCGGTACCCTTTGTTTTTACCTTATTGGGTTTGGTTTAATGTATGGAAAGGATTTGTCGGGCTTAATTGGAAGTAACGGATTTATGATTAAAGGAGATCTCTCACATTTACACTTTTTAATTTCTGTTGATACCTTTTGGCTATTCCAAGCAGCGTTTGTTATTGCCGTCATTTCCATTGTATCTGGCGCTGTTGCTGAGCGTATTAATTTCCGTGCCTACATTCTTTATGCCGTTATCATGACAACCTTTATTTACCCGGTTGCAGGCCACTGGGTCTGGGGCGGAGGATGGCTCGGAAAACTTGGAATGCAGGACTTCGCAGGTTCTGCGGTTATTCATGCATTAGGTGGATTTTCTGCTTTAGCCGCAGCAATTTTTATCGGTCCTCGAAAAGGAAAATTCACTCCTCAAGGAGTTAGTACAGTCTCCTTGCCAAGTAATCTTCCCTTAGCATCTGTAGGAGCCTTCTTACTTTGGTTTGGTTGGTTTGGTTTTAATGCAGGAAGTACGTTAAGTGCCACTGATGCCAGAATTGGACATATTGCCATTGTAACCATGCTGTCAGCAGCATCAGGCGGTGCAGCAACAATGCTTTATACCCTTTTTCGTTATAAGCGCTCTGATGCACCTTCTGTAATTAATGGATCATTGGCTGGGTTGGTAGGAATCACAGCAGGATGTGCTTTTGTCAGTGATCCTTTTGCTATCCTAATTGGAGCTGGATCTGGTCTGCTAATGCTTTTCGCCACTTATTGGTTAGAAATCAAAAGAATTGATGATCCTGTAGGTGCGTTTCCCGTTCACGCGATTTCAGGAATATGGGGAACCGTAGCGGTAGGATTGTTTGCAACAGATAAAGGTCTTATTACGACCGGGAACTGGCACCTGTTAGGCGTTCAGCTTTTAGGATTACTCGTCTTGTGCATATGGGGTTTTGTCTTAACCTGGATGGGACTTAAATTGATTCAATTGTGGATACCTGTCCGATCGACTGAAGAAGAGGAAGAGGTTGGATTAGATATTAGCTACCACGGTATGGTTGCTGCTTTTCAGGAACAAGAGTTTATCAAATACGAAAGTAATTACCTCCATCATAAAGATGACGATTAAAAGAATTTCAAAGACACAGACCCACCTTCATTTTACGTTGTTGGTGGGTTGTTTTTTATTTACTTCCGGTAAAATTACCTGAATTTTCTTGACATTTGTTGATGAAGTAATGCATAATATTCTTTAAAATTATCTGGTGCGTTAATAGGGGCCAGTAAATATGTTATCAGGCGAAAGAGAGTGGAATTCATCAGGCTGAGAGATTCCATCGCTGAAGAAACTATTGAACCTACCCCTTGAGCTGCTAGGCGAATAACCTGGCCGTTTCCCTCGTTACGGGTTTTAAGAGAGTATCATCTGCCTAGATGATACTAATAAAGGTGGTACCGCGGATGACAGACTCTTTCCGTCCTTTTTTAAGGATGGGAAGGGTCTTTTTTAGTAAACAAAAGGAGTGGCGGATACATGAGCAAAAGACGAATCGTTGTAAAAATCGGGAGCAGTTCCCTGACCAACAAGAACGGCGGACTAAGTAAGAGTAAACTTACCGAACATGTGGAAGCAATCGTCCAATTAAGAAAACAGGGACATGAAGTTATCTTGATCTCTTCTGGCGCGGTGTCAGCGGGATTTGCCGATTTAGGGTATCCCGCGCGTCCTGTAACAACAGCCGGGAAACAAGCCGCTGCAGCTGTGGGGCAAGGGTTATTAATTCAAGCTTATACTGAAATCTTTAAACAACATGGAATTGTTGCTGCCCAGCTGCTGTTAACCCGGAATGACTTTTATAAAAAAGAGCAGTACACCAATGCCTATGCGACGTTATCCGAACTGTTAAAACGGTCGGTGCTGCCAATCATTAATGAGAATGATTCCGTCTCGATCGATGAATTGACCTTTGGAGATAATGATATGCTCTCCGCTCTTGTCAGCGGCCTCGTTCATGCAGATTTATTGATGATATTGACGGATATCAATGGACTGTATGATCAAGATCCACGAACGGTTCCCACAGCGCATCGGTATGATTTTCTTTACGACATTACAGATGACCATATTAAGATGACGAATTTGGCGTCGGCATCAAAATTTGGTACAGGAGGTATGAAATCAAAACTCCTGGCCGCAAAAACAGCTCTCTCGCTCGGGGTAAACATTTTTGTCGGTACAGGCTCCAATCAGGAAAAACTCCTTCATATTCTAGATGGAAAGGGCGATGGAACGTATATCGGCAATTCGCCTGCCACCGCATTAAAAACACAAAAACAATGGTTGGCTTTTCATTCACCGGTCAGCGGAATCATTGAAATAGATGATGGAGCCGCAAAGGCCATTTTGTTCGAGGGAAAAAGTTTGTTGCCGGCGGGAATTCATGCTGTCAGTGGTGTGTTTTCAACCGGGGAAGTGGTAGAAATCATCAATTCCGCAAAAGAGGTCATCGGTAAAGGCCAGGTTCAGTATTCCTCTGAAGACTTACAAATTATTAAAGGATTAACGAGTCAAGAAGCGATGGAAAAGACCAAGAATACCCACCCTGAAGTAGTTCATCGCAACAGATGGCTGTCCATGATAAAGGAGAGAACCGTATGAGTGAATTAATCACCAAAGGAAAAAAAGCAAAAAAAGCGGTCACTGTACTCATCACAAAAACGACTTCACAAAAAAACAAAGCCCTGCAGCACATTGCGGACCAGTTGATCCATGAGACACCCTATATCTTGCAGGAAAATAATCGAGATATAGAGCATGCTCGAGAAAACGGTGTGCACGAATCCTTAATTGACCGTCTGATACTTAATGAATCAAGAATTAAGGAGATGTCTGTGGCACTTGAGCAGCTTGCGTTTTTACCCGACCCTACAGGAAACGTTCTAGAGAGATTTGAACGTCCCAATGGGCTCATAATTGAAAAGATAGCTGTCCCGCTAGGAGTCATCGGAATGATTTATGAAGCAAGGCCGAATGTCACTGTAGATGCCGCCAGTCTGTGTTTAAAGACTGGAAACGCAGTTCTGCTTCGAGGAAGTTCTTCAGCTATCCATTCAAACAGAGCGTTAGTTTCTGTGATCCACCATGCACTGGAACTAAGTGATCTCCCAGTAGATTCTGTTCAGTTAATTGAAGATACGAGCCGTGAGACAGCAACACAGATGTTTAAAATGAACGACTATCTTGATGTTTTGATTCCGAGAGGCGGGAAGGCATTAATTCAAGCCGTCGTCGAAAACGCGTCTGTTCCAGTTTTAGAAACAGGTGCCGGAAACTGCCACGTTTATATCGATAAAAGTGCGGATAAGAAAATGGCGATTGACATCGTTCTCAACGCCAAAACCCAGCGTCCGTCGGTTTGCAATTCTATAGAAACCGTGCTCGTTCATGAAGCCTGGGCGAAAAAACATATGAAAGAGTTGGTCGAAAACCTTGTAGAGAGAGGTGTCGAGCTGCGAGTTGACCAGAACATTCATGAACTCTTTCCAGCCATTGTATTAGCGAGCGAGGAAGACTGGCAATCAGAGTATTTAGATCATATTTTAGCGATAAAAACCGTGTCGGGCACATCGGATGCTATTGAACATATTAACCGCTACGGTTCTAAACATTCAGAAGCCATCATCACGGAAGCTGAAGATAACGTTCGTTCATTTTTTCAATTGGTAGATGCCGCCGCGCTTTATCATAATGCCTCAACCCGTTTCACCGATGGCCATGAATTCGGCTTTGGCGCTGAAATCGGCATCAGTACACAAAAGCTTCACGCTCGCGGTCCGATGGGCTTGCCCGCCTTAACCTCAAGCAAATATGTGATCAGAGGAAACGGACAGATACGGGAATAGGGAGTGACGTTGTGAAATATAGGCTACGAGCAGCGGATATCCGCTGCTTTTGTTTGTTGTTATATACTTTTTGAAGGGTATAATAAGGAATACACTATAAGGAGGTTCATGTATTTATGAATGTAATTAGACATACACTTGATAAGCTTCAGGATCCTACCAATATTCTCGAAGGGGATCGATACGAATTTATCATACATATAGAGGTTGAAGAAGACGATGAACTGTATATGGAAAATGGCGTATATATTAAACTGATTTATGCTGCTCTGCCTCAAGAGCCCCGAATTGTTCAATACCACTTATACGAAGACACAACAAACAATCCTCTTGATTTTGAATTAGAAGACGACGAAGTAGATGAGCTTAAGGAATTCTGCCGAAGCCAAGTACAGTAAAACAATAAAAACATTAAAACAGTATCCATCAAAATTTATGGTTACTGTTTTTTTCATTTAAGATTCATCTTCATTTAGCTGCTGTCATGATGCACTTCAATTCCACCAAACCCGGGGATGCATCGGAAATTTCCGACTGAAATTAACTCTTTTTTTGATATTATTGGAGATAGGATATAGTTTCCTGTTATTGAATGCAAGAAGAAAAAATTCTTAAATAGGTAAGGGGAATATTCATGATTCACTATCAAAAAAATGGTTTGACCGTTTTTCAAAGTGCGCTTTGGCAAACAACAAGTACAGTAGTAGAGGGAGTTGAGTTTGTCCTTATTGTCGATCCTTCTTGGCTCCCCCATGAAATAAAAGCCATTCAAGAACACGTTGAGGAGCTTAATCCAAATAAAGAAGTATATCTTTTATTTACCCATGGAGATTTTGACCATATTATTGGTTACTCAGCGTTCTTAAATGCTAAGGTCATTGCAAGCGAAGGTGTGAGTAATCATCCTGCTAAAGATTATAAACTTGGTCTTATAAAGGATTTTGATCGTAAATATTACATAGACAGGCCTTATCAGCCTAAATTTCCAGTTGTTGATATTGAGATCAACAAAGATGGCCACCAGCTTGCATTAGGAAGCACAACGTTAACCTTTTATTTATCGCCTGGTCATACTCATGATGGAATATTTACAATCATTGAGCCTCAGGGGATTTGGATTGCCGGGGATTACCTTTCGGATTTTGAACTTCCTTTTGTATTTGATAGTGTAAAGGCTTATCAGTCAACACTACTAAAAGCAAATTCAATATTGGATAAACATCAGCTAAGTGTTTTGGTACCCGGCCATGGCAAAACAACTGAAAGTAAAGAAGAGATGAAGCAAAGAATTGAAGCATCCCAAACCTATCTTTCCCGGTTAATAGAGGCTGTTGAAAATGAAGATGAACAAACAATAAGCCGGTTAAGGCAGGAGATGCATTATGAATCAAGTTTTACTTCAAGCTGCCACGAAGAAAATGTGCAGCAAGTGAAAAGGGAGTTTGCGAACGAATGGGGGAAGCAATGAGATTAGACATTATACATACGAACGACCTTCACAGTCCTTTTGAAAATTTTTCAAGAGCGGGAACGTTCACGTATCTGATAAAAAGCTAATTGAAATATGCCCATCTCCCCTAAATGCAACTTCATTTGAAGTCCAGGGGAAGCATATCATTACCGCTTTAGAACTATCTTTGGATGCGCAGCACTGTTTGTCAGACGGAAGAGGCCCGGGATTCAGAGGTAAGTATACGGGGAGCTTGCATATTGCGGGTGCTAAAATCATTCATGATGGAAAAAGAGTTATTGATATATTAATTGGAGAAAAATCAATAGAGAAAGAAAAATGGTACACAGTGGCTACATCCGATTACCTTCATCGGGGTTCAGGGTATGAATCACTTGCTAACAACATAAATCAAACGTTCCTTGCTGAAGAAATAAAAGACGTGATCCGAATTTATGCAAGTAAGAAAGAGTTTGTCGAAAGGGCTTCAGTTTCCAGATGGATTGATCAAGAAAATCATAGGTTGATGATGTAGAAGTGGAATCCAGTCCATTAATACTGAAAATTCATTCAAAGTGTCCCGGAATATTCCTGGGATACTTTTTTAATGCGGCCTTGAAATAGTCATTTTATTGTATACTACGGGGAATAGTACAAGCTTATTTATATCTTTACATAATATTTTCAGGTTAAAAAAAGAAGATTTTATAAGTCCCAAAGCAAGAAATTAGAACCAGGCATTTACCTTGTCAATTAGTATGGAAATAATCAGAAAATTATAACATGATTTTATAAAAATGATTATCAGATTTTAAAACTGCTTATTACTCAATCGCGTTAACCTAAATATGTGAGGGGGGGGGGCACAAGTGTCCGAGTTACTCATTGTCGATAATGATAAACAAAGCCGCAAGGAAGTCTGCTCGTTAATTGAAGAAAGCAAATACAGCTTTCTATCGATCTATGAATCGAGCACGGCTAACCGGGGTATGCTGCTGCTGAAACAAAGTAAACCGAGTGCGCTGATGATTGATCTTTCTTTACCCGATATGGATGGTATGGCTTTTGGCAAAACAGCCCTTCAATTGTATCCAGATCTCCCCATCATCGTGATTACCCAGTTAAAGATGTTTGAACTTGTTCAGTCATCTATTAATTCCGGATTTTTAGGGTATTTATTGAAACCGCTTTCTAAACATGAACTAATTGAAACGCTGGACAGGGTTTTAATCCCGGTTCTCGGCAAAAGTGTGACCCGTGTGATGAAAACGGGTGAAGATCATTTCACAGCAGATCTAAAAAATCCTATCGGCAGCGCCATCCAATATATGCAAATCTATTACGGTGAGCCGCTAACCTTAAAGAGCCTGGCGGACAAAGTTTACTTAAGCCCCTCGTATTTCAGCAAAATGTTTAAAGAAGATACTGGAATGACTTTTGTTGAATATCTGTCTTTTGTCAGAGTTCAAAAAGCAAAAGGACTATTGCGAATGTCTTCACTGCCCATCGAAGTCATCGCCAATAATTCTGGATTTGCTAATTCAGGATACTTTGCCACTACATTTAAAAAGCTGCTTGGTATTACACCGAGCGAATACCGTGAGCAATTTCATTTACAATCAGAGCCGGGATTAACTATATCAGCAGGAGGTGCATAAATGCTTCCCATTTATCTTGAAATGAAGCGCTGTGCTGAAAATGGCATCCGGGGAGTTCTCGGAACGATTATTCGTACTGAAGGGTCAACCTATCAAAAGGAAGGCAGCAAATGTTTTTGGGCAGAAGACGGAAAGCTGACAGGCTTATTGAGCGGAGGCTGTGTGGAAGGAGATTTGGCCGAACATGCCCGGGAAGTTCTGAATCACTTTTCCTGCAAAACGCTAGCTTATGATTTTCGAGACAAAGGCGATGATTTGTGGGGGCTTGGGCTTGGTTGCAACGGATCGATTGATATTTTTTTGGAACCGTTTGACCCTGTACACCTTCGAGAAAGCACAGAACGCAGCTTAGAAATCTATCAAAAAGCCGACAACTATGAAACAAGCTTGGCGACAATCATCGAAGCAGAAACTCCATCACTTATAGGGAAAAAATGGATGGTCAAAAACAATAGTTCTGATCCCGTGAAATCAGGACTTCATTCTGTTACCTATGAAAAAGAAAAGGTCCTTGTGTTTACAGACACCATTACACCCACTCCCAGACTAACGCTATTCGGAGCAGGTCCGGATGCTGTTCCACTCGTAAATGGTGCAAAACAATTGAATTGGCACGTATCCGTAATTGATCATCGCCCGTCTTTTGTAAACAAACAGAATTTTCCTGAGGCTGATCAACTGCTTTGCATCCCTAAAGGAAAATGGCCAAAACTGGAGTTAGAAAGCCGTTCTTTTGTTGTTATCATGACCCATCATTTTGATCAGGACCTTTTGTTGCTTGAGCAAATTCTTGAAACAGATGTTCCCTATATTGGAGTGCTTGGACCCAACAAACGTACTTACCAGCTGATGGATAGGCTTGGAAGGGAATTTCATGAGGAATGTCTCTCACGGCTTTATAGTCCAATAGGGCTTGACATTGGATCACAGACTCCTGAAGAAATTGCACTCAGTATTCTTGCAGAAATGGTAATGGTCCATCGAGGGAAGGGGAGCGGAAAACCCCTTCATGTTATGAAAGAGACAAGCTTCACTAAGTACCTGCATAAGAAAGTGGGTGAACTGGCATTTTAACTGAAAAGAGGGAGACCTGGGCCATCATACTGGGAGCCGGCAAGTCTGAGCGTATGGGCACACCTAAAATGATGCTCCGCTATCAGGAAAAAACACTCATACGCCATGTGATCGATGCAGCACTCGACTCAGATGTAGATGATGTTGTGGTCGTTATTAACCCTGAAGTGGAAGGTTTGCTTGCCGAGGCTACGGTGGCGGGAGTGAATAAGATTTTTTTGAATAACCACTCAAACAAAGGATTATCATCTTCCGTAAAATCAGGGCTTTATGTTTTGCCTGCTGAGGTGGAAGCTGCCATTTTTCTCCTAGGGGATCAGCCTTTGATATCTTCACGAGAGATCAATCTTCTGCTGGAAGAGTTCCATGCTGACCATGAACATTTTATTTATCAATCATCTTATATAGGGAAAAGAGGACATCCTGTCTTGTTTCACCGGAGGATGTTTAACAGGCTGTTAGAAATAAAAGGTGACAAAGGCGGCAGAGATTTAGTGAAGAAATATACCGATCAAGTAAAGATTATTGAAATGGGAAAAAACTATCCGTTTGATATTGATACAATTGCCGATTACAAAAAGCTTTTAAGAAAGGAGGTCTCTTAAATGAACAAGGTTATTGGTAAAGCGATAACCAGGGTAGAAGACATGAGACTTTTAACCGGACAGGGCAAATATATCGATGACATCGGTACACCGGCCCAGACGTTTCAGGCCGCCATTCTAAGAAGCTCAAGTCCGCATGCGAAAATTGTCTCGATTGATACGACAGAGGCTGAAAGAATAGCCGGAGTAAAGGCGGTCATTACCGGAGAACAGGTGAAGGAGTATCTCGAACCATTTAGTGTAGGTGTCAGTGCTCCAGTTCATTACTATCCTATTGCCATCGACAAAGTCAGATATGTAGGAGAGCCTGTAGCGGTTGTGATTGCTAAAAGCCGTTACTTAGCGGAGGATGCGATGGAGCTCATTAAAGTGAAGTATGAATCCCTTCCGCCTGTCGTTGATATCGAAGGATCACTTGAGAAGGATGCACCGGTGCTTCATGAAAACGTGGGATCCAATATAGCCAATCACCGGACGTTTCATTACGGAAAAGTGGACCAGGCTTTTGAAGAAGCGGATACCATCATTAAACATAAATATCTTTTTCCTAAATATACCGCTACACCTGTGGAAACATACGGTATTATCGCTCATTATGAATCAAGTGAAAATCAATATACAGTTCACGCCAATTTTCACGGACCTTTTGTAATCCAGGCCATTATGGCTCAAGCGCTGAAAATTCCAAGCAATAAGCTAAGAATCATTGTTCCAAAGGATATTGGCGGAAGCTACGGAATAAAAGCGGGAACATTTCCATATATGGTTCTTCTGTCTGTAGCGAGCCGAATTGCCGGTTGTCCGGTAAAGTGGATTGAAGATCGGCAGGAGCATTTGTCGGCAAGCTCCAGCGGGACGGACAGGGTCACCTATATTGAAGCGGCGGTAAAGAATAACGGAAAGGTTACCGGCTTACGCATGAAGATGATTGACAATGTCGGTGCCTACATCCGGGCTCCGGAACCCGCCTGTTTGTATCGTACTCATGCCAATTCAACCGGTGCCTATGATATTCCGAATCTTCATATTGATGCGTACGCGATCATGACCAACAAGCTTCCCACAGGATTAATCAGAGGCTATGGAGGCCAGGAGCTGTATTTTCCTCTAGAGCGAATCATGCAGAAGGTTGCATTCGAGCTGAACTTGGATCCGGCGGATGTGATTCGCAGGAATCTTATCCAAAAGGATCAGTTTCCTTACAAGACAGCTTCGGGCGGCCTGTACGACAGCGGCGATTATATCAAGGGGTTCGAGCTTGCACTTGAGACCGGAAAATATGGGGAATTCCGCAAAAAACAGGAGGAAGCAAGAAAGAACGGAAAAATTTTCGGTGTCGGCCTTGCCTGTATAGTCGAGCCGTCGGGTTCCAACATGGGATATATCACGGTTGCCCTAACTCCTGAAGAAAGAGTAAAATCCCTGCCCAAATCAGGTTGTTCGGAGGCTGCTACTGTTTCAATGGATCCGATGGGAAGCGTTAATGTGAGGATCAGCACGACTCCGTCCGGGCAGGGGCATGAAACCGTTGCAGCACAAATTGTTTCAGAGGTTTTAAGCATCCCAACGGATAAAATCAAGGTTGTCGCGGAGCTGGATACATCCACAAGCGCATGGTCTATTGCATCCGGAAGCTATTCCAGCCGCTTTGCCTCATTAGGATCCAGTGCCGTCTTTTATGCGGCACACAAGGTGAAGGAAAAGTTGATCAAGATTGCTTCTCACCAGCTGAATGTAAATCCTGATGAACTCGAACTAAGGGATGGTGCTTTTTATGTAAAGGCAGATCCTGCAAAAAAATATGCATTGAAGAGGGCTGCAGGATCCGCGCACTGGAATCCGTTATCCCTTCCGGAGGGAATGGAGCCGGGAATCTATGAAACTTACTATTTTTCTGTAAAAGCGGCAGAGCCTCCTGATGAAAATGACCTCATCAACTCTTCGGTGACCTATGGATTTGTTGCCGATCTGGTAACGGTCGAGATTGACCCCGAGACAGGGGAGGTAAACATTCTGGACTATATAACAATCCATGATGCCGGAAAACTGCTCAATCCGCTCATCGTGGATGGACAGATATTTGGCGGACTCGCGCATGGCTTGGGTGGAGCGCTCTTTGAAGAGCTCGTGTATGACAATAAGGGGCAGCTGCTTACCGGTTCATTCATGGACTATTTGTGCCCGACCGCTCCTGAAATTCCAAATGTCACGATCAAGCATATTGAAACGCCATCACCTATGACTCCGCTTGGTGCAAAAGGACTTGGAGAAGGTAACACAATGAGCGCTCCAGTTGCTGTCGCCAATGCGGTAAGTGATGCCCTTTCTCCGTATAATGTGGCGATTGATACCCTGCCGCTCAGTCCAAATCGAATATGGACTCTGCTGAATCAAGCGAAAAAAAACAAACATAAAGAGGTGACCATCTGATGGAAGGCAAAGGAAAGCTAGTTTTAGATGCAGGAGTGGAAAGAGCTTATGAAGTGCTGCTCGATCCCGGCGTTCTTGAAAAATGTATTATGGGCTGCAAAAAACTCGTCCTGGTGGAGGACAACAAATATGAGGCCGAGCTGTCCATTGGGATCGCGGCCATAAAAGGAAACTACTCCTCTACGATCGAAATCCTCGATTTAGAGGAGCCTAACCATTACAAGCTCGCTGTAAAGGGAGAAGGATCACCGGGAACTGTAGAAGCGGTCGGAATTGTAGACCTGACCCCGGAAAGTGAAAGCTCTACTCTATTAAACTACTCATACGAAGCTGAAGTAGGCGGAAAGGTAGCGATGGTAGGACAGCGGATGCTAGGTGGAGTAGCCAAGCTGGTCATACAGGACTTTTTCAAAAAACTGGGCAAGGAATTAAAACGAATTGAACAAAGCGCTTAAAGAAAGGGGCCGTGCTGATTATGAAACCCGCAAAATTTGATTACTACCGGCCTAAAGATGTCTCAGAAGCCCTTTCTCTGCTGGAATCCAGCGGTTTTGACGGCAAGATTATTGCGGGGGGACAGAGTCTCGTTCCCATCATGAACATGAGGCTGGCCACCCCTGAGTGTTTAATCGACATTAATGGCTTGCATGATTTAAATTTTATCGATAGCGATGATCATACATTAAAAATCGGGACGATGACACGGCAGAGTACGGTGGAAACCTCTGAACTCGTGAAAAAGAAATGCGGATTGGTAACGGAAGCTGTTGCCCATATTGGCCACCTTCAAACGAGAAACCGGGGAACGATTGGTGGGAGCATCGTCCATGCAGACCCTAGTGCTGAGCTTCCCCTCGTTTTGATGGCGCTCAATGGAACACTTCACATTTCTTCAGAAGAAGAAACGAGAAGCGTGAATGCGGAGGACTTCTTTCTTACGTTTCTAACGACAGACATGATGCCAAATGAAATGCTGACCGAAATTCATCTGCCCATATGGAAGGGACGAGTCGGCTCTTCCTTTCAGGAAGTCGCGAGGCGCCATGGTGATTTTGCGCTCGTAGCAGCCGCCTGTCAGCTTGAGCTTGACGCTCATGACAGAATTTCAGATATCCGGCTTGCGCTCGGCGGGGTAGAGGCTATTCCGCTCTTAATAGAGGATGCAAAAGAACTTCTTGCTGGTGAAAAGGTTACAGACCAAGCTGTGCAAAAAATCGCCGAGCTTGTGGCCAAGAGTGTGGAGCCCGAGTCCGATCTGCATGCCTCGGCAGCATACCGTACACAATTAGCCAAGGTTTTGACGACACGAGTTTTATATCAAGCATACGAGAGAGCAAAGGGGTGAGCAGCATGTCCTTAACCGAAGTAAATGTAACGATCAACGGCAAGTCGTATTCAGAGTGGGTTGAACCAAGAATGCTGTTGAGTGATTTCATACGTGAATCGTGCGGACTAACTGGAACTCATGTAGGCTGCGAGCACGGTGTTTGCGGGGCCTGTACGGTCAGCTTGGACGGGTCGGCGGTAAGGTCGTGCTTAATCTTTGCGGTGCAGGCGGATAACCGCGAAATTAAAACGGTCGAAGGTCTAGCCAGCAGTGGAGAAATGACAACGCTTCAAAAAAATTTCGTGGAATGCCATGGTCTGCAATGTGGTTTTTGCACCGCTGGCATCTTAATGTCCATCACTGATTTTTTGGAAAAGAACCCGCAGCCTTCGGTTAAAGAAATCAAAGAAACCCTGTCAGGACATCTGTGCCGATGCACAGGCTATGACGGAATTGTGAAGGCTGTAGAGAAAACGGTTCAAGACAACAATAAAGAAGTCTTGCAAAGGAGTTGAATCCATGAATCTCGGAACGTTACTGGAATTCGCAGTAGAGCGCTTCCCGAACAAGGATGCTGTCGTTCAGCAAGATCAGCGTTTATCCTATGCGAGGCTGAACAGCCAGGTTGATAAGCTGGCCGCCTCCCTTCAGCGCATCGGAATAAAACAACAGGATCGTGTCATGGTTTTGTTAAAAAACCGGAGCGAAAATGTCATTCTCTATTGGGCGCTGCAAAAATTGGGTGCCATTTATACACCGATAAACTTCAGGCTTTCAGCAAAGGAAGTAGAGTATTGCTTTAACGATGCGGAAGCAACTGTGATTGTCTATGAGGATGCGAGCCAGGCGGCGGTGTTAAAAGCAAGGTTCAATGAGAGGCCTGTCTATATTGGGCTCGAGGGTGTACAAGGAGCAGATATCTACTTTTCTGAACTGATTGAACGGAGCCCTGAAACGTATGACAGACCAGACATACTGGATGAAGATATCGCCTTAATGCTCTATACTTCGGGGACCACAGGAAAACCAAAGGGGGTTCCAAGAAGTCATAAAAATGAGTATGCGGCCGCCCTTGCCCATATCATCCAAAATCATTATATAGAAGGGGAGAGCACACTCGGAACAATGCCTCTCTACCACACCATGGGAATGAGATCGCTGCTTTCAATTACATTTTTAAACGGAAAACTTGTCATACTTCCTGATTTTGACGCTAAGGATGCGCTGGAATTGCTCTCTAAGGAAGCTGTTTCTTGTTTGTATCTTGTGCCTACTCTGTACCATGACATATTAAAGCATCCGAAATTTAGCGATTATGATCTGTCGGCCCTTAAAAAAATAGGATATGCCGGAGCCTCCATGACCTCTTCCCTTACAGAGAAATGTATTGAGCGGCTGAAGCCTGAGGTGTTCGTCAATCATTATGGAAGTACTGAGGTGTACACCTTTACCATCAATTCAAATGTCTTCGAAAAGCCATGCTGTGCAGGGAAACCAGGGTTTCATCAAAACATCAGGCTGGTTAGAGCAGACCCGGACGGACATTCAACCTGCGAAGAGATCGTAGGAAAAGATGAAATCGGTGAGATCATTGTCAATTTGCAATCAGTTGAAGCGTTCAAGGGATATTGGAACCGGCCTGATGCGACCCAAAAAGCGATTCGTGACGGCTGGTATTTTACAGGAGATCTTGGTGTGCTGGATGAAGACGGAGATCTGCATGTCGTCGGCAGAGTGGACGACATGATAATCTCAGGCGGCGAAAACATCCACCCTCTGGAAGTCGAAGACGTCATCTCCGAGCATGAGAATGTAATCGAAGTCGCCATCGTCGGAGAAGAAGACGATAGATGGGGACAGATTGTATCAGCGTTCGTCGTTCCCGCCAGCCATACTGTCTCGATTCAAGAGCTGGACGAGTTCTGCAAAAACCATCCGCAGCTCTCCAACTACAAAAGGCCGCGAAAGTATGTATTTGTTAAGGAAATTCCGAAAAGTCCTGTCGGAAAAGTGTTGAGGAGGAAATTGCGGGATGGGGAATTTGAATTGTTCAAAACAGAAAAAGTAGTTTAATTTCTTAAAATCGAAAGGGGAAATCAATATGACAACCACTACTCAATATGATCACATCCGTGTAGAAAAGAACAGGGAAACACAAACAGCGACCATTTTATTCGACCGACCGGAAAAAATGAATTACATCAGTATGCTCGCCAGGAAACAATTTGCTGAGATCTTTGAAGAATTGAACGATGACGAAGGCGTATGTGTCATCATTGTAAAGGGTGAAGGCGACAAGTGTTTTAGTGCTGGCGGAAGTATTCCTCAGTTCATGGAAACTCATCCTGAAGAATTGTCCCGTTTAAGAGTGAACGTTGCCGCACCAGAGCGTTCCCCGAAACCCGTCATCGCACAGCTTCAAGGATATACATTTGGGGTAGGCTTTGAGATTGCCATGGCGTGTGATTTCAGAATCGCTGCTGACGACACCCTCCTCGGGTTGCCGGAAATGAATTTGGGCATGATTCCCGGAAGCGGAGGGACGCAGCGTGTGGCACGGGCTGTAGGCCTTACAAGAGCAAAGGATATGATCATGAGGGCAAGAAGGATACCTGCTGAAGAGGCGTACCAATGGGGATTGATTACTAAGGTTGTGGCGAAAGAGGAGCTTGACAATGAAGTGGATCAACTGGCGGCTGAGCTCGTACGGTTTTCACCACTTGCTCAGCGTGTTTGTAAGGAAGTATTGAATGCTGCTGAGGAAGGCCCGTTAAGCACCGGATTAGAGATTGAGGGAAGAGCGTATGGCATGCTGAGATGCACCGAAGACTTCAAAGAAGGTGTTGATGCATTTGTTGAAAAGAGAAAACCGAACTTTACCGGGAAGTAAGTGGAACAGAGTAATCCTGTGCACACCAGGATTACTCTTCTCCTAAATATACTTCTATAAATTCAAAAGACTGAAAATTCAGTCTTCAATTCACTCATCCAAGCTAAGTCATGCCAAAAAAACTTTAGTATTGGAGGAAATAACATGTCAAGTGCAATACCTTCTGAGGTTGTTCAAAAAACGGAAGCACCAAAAGTGAGTAGCAGGCAAATGGTTTCTGCAACAGCTGCTTCATTATTAGGATGGTCCTTTGATTTATATGATCTCTTCATTCTCCTGTATGTTACACCAACCATAGGTAAGCTATTTCTTCCTACAACTAATCCCACACTGTCCCTGGCTGCGGTATATGCTTCTTTTGCCGTCACACTGCTTATGAGACCACTCGGATCCGGCATATTCGGATCGTATGCCGACAAGCATGGCAGAAAGAATGCCATGACAGTGGCGATCGTCGGGGTTGGTATTAGTACTGCTATTTTTGGATTACTGCCAACGGTTCCGCAAATCGGCTTTTTCGCTGCCTTCCTGTTTTTACTGCTGCGGCTCGTCCAGGGAATCTTTGTCGGTGGGGTAGTCGCCTCCACCCATACCATTGGAACCGAAACAGCACCTCCTAAATGGAGAGGATTAATGTCAGGCCTTATTGGCGGAGGAGGCGCTGGGCTAGGCGCACTGTTTGCTTCCATCGTTTTTACAGTCGTTTCAGCCCTGTTTCCCGGTGAAGCCTTTGATAGCTGGGGCTGGAGAGTCATGTTCTTTACAGGTATTTTAGGAGCCATTGCGGGCCTTTTTGTGTTTAGGACGCTGGAGGAATCCCCGTTATGGGCCGAAATGAAAACGAAAAAAAACTCAAAACAAAAAATCGTCCAACAAAAACCGGTTAAATCGCTGTTTACGACATACTCCCGTGTACTTCTGGTGAATTTAATGATCGTTATCGGAGGCGGATCGGGTTATTACCTGACTGCCGGATTTATTCCAACCTTCCTTAATGTCGTAAATAAAGTATCCTCTTCGACGCTGTCCGGCGTTCTTATTGCGGCCAGTATAGCTACCATTATATCTGCACTCATTGCCGGACATCTGAGTGAAATCTTTGGCAGAAAAAAGGTATTCCTTGTCATCGGCGTATTGAACGTTATCGGATTACCTTATTTTTATCTATCACTGGCTGATGCTGCGTCTGTTTCATCCATCTATTTTTATGTCATATGTCTTGTACTATTAGGCAATGCGGCGTATGCACCTGTCCTGATTTTTTTAAACGAGCGCTTTCCGACCTCCATCCGGTCAACCGGCACAGGCCTTTCATGGAATATGGGCTTTGCCGTCGGTGGAATGATGCCTACTTTTGTTACTTTGACGAGTGGATCCATTGAAAACATTCCCCATACATTGATGTATTTTACGATCGTGATATATCTGATTTACATTATTGGAAGCGTTATCATCCCAGAAACGAGAGGCAGACTGCAATAGCGCAACATCAGAGTTTTACACCCGTTTGATCTGAATAGAAAGAAGGGAGACTTTATCGATGTCAACTATCGTCCATAAAAAGATACCCACTTATTATAATTTTGCAGGCGGCGAGTGGACAGAAGCGACTTCTAAGGAGCTGATAGAATCGTTTAATCCGGCGACCGGAGAACTGGTCAGCTATTCGCAAAAATCGAATATTCAGGATGTATCCCAGATTATAGAGTCAGTACAGCATTCATTCCTGACAAGTGATTGGTCAATGAATCCTAAGCGCCGTTATGAAGCATTGCATTCGTTGGCCGAAAAAATGACAGAAAAGCTGGAGCACCTTGCTCTCATCCTCACGATGGATCAGGGAAAGACCATTCGCGAGTCGCGGATCGAGCTGTCAGGCTGTATTGATACACTGAAGTATTTTGCAGGAGCCGCACGTTCTGTCTTTGGCCGTTCCATGCAGCTTGAACCTGATAATTTTGGTGTCGTTGTAAAAGAGCCGGTTGGCGTGGTGGGAATCATATCACCTTGGAATTGGCCCGCGTTGCTCATGATTCGTGAACTCGCACCTGCTCTTGCTGCCGGTAATGGAGTTCTCGTCAAGCCAGCAAGCCTTACTCCTTCAATATCCGTAGAGATCTTTAAGCTCATTGCTGAAATTCCTCATTTTCCAAAAGGGATCGTTAGCATCGTGACCGGTCCAGGAAAGTCCATTGGAGCAGCCATGGCAGCCAGTGACAAGATCGACATGATCAGCTTTACGGGGGACACCTCTACTGGCAAGTCCATCATTGAAATGGGAGCAGGAAATGTCAAAAAAGTAGCACTCGAACTTGGCGGGAAATCTCCGAACGTCGTCTTTGAGGATGCAAATCTTGATAAAGCTGTTCCGGTCATCGGCCGTTCCATTTTTATTTCCGCAGGCCAAATCTGCATGGCCGGTTCCAGGGTGGTCATTCATGAATCCATTAAAGACGAAGTGGTCAAACGTCTAAAAGAATATGCCGAACAGCTGCGGGTGGAAAACGGGCTTCTGGAAACGGCTGATATGGGGCCGTTGGTCTCACAAAGCCAATTGGATCTTGTTGAAGAGTATTGTGAAATCGGCCGGAAAGAAGGAAGAATCATTACTGGCGGCTACCGAATGGCTGGCGAAACATATGATCAGGGCTTTTATTTCGCTCCTACCATCATTGATGGGCTCATGGCCGGCAGCCGCGTGGTCAAAGAAGAAATTTTCGGGCCTGTTCTCGCTGTTCAGACATTCTCAACGGAAAAAGAAGCACTTCACATTGCGAATGACAGTGATTTTGGTTTGTCCGCCGGTGTATGGACATCGGATCTCAACCGAGCGGTACGGATGTCCAAAGGGATCAAAGCGGGAACCGTCTGGATCAATACGTACAACAAAAACTTTCCTGAAACAGAATTTGGGGGTTACAAGCAGAGCGGTTTAGGAAGAACAAGGGGAGTGGATGGCCTGATGGAATATTGCGAGACGAAGCATGTGCATATTGAAATAGACCCTCGTGAGGGGGCTCCTCTATGAACATGAGTTCTATAGTAAAACAGACAGGGCAGGACTTCTCCTTTCATTTGCCTACGCGGATAGAGTTCGGGTATGGAAAATCCTCCCGCCTTGCGGAGAACCTCATAAATCTTGGTGTGAACAGAGTTTTTATCGTCAGTGATAAAGGGGTGGAATCCGCCGGATTATTGAGCGGAATCATTTCATCGCTGCAAGATTCAAAGATTGTCAGCGAGCTCTATCTTGAGGTAGAGCCTGATCCGAGTCTTGAAACGATTGATCGTGGAGCCGAGTATTTTCTATCGGGGCACTATGATTGTCTCGTTGCAGTAGGAGGCGGAAGTGTCATAGACACTGCAAAAGGGATTAGGATTGTAGCTAGCCAGGGCGGCAGCATCCGCGATTATGCAGGAGTCGATAAGATCGTAGGCTCCTCAGCTATTCCGCTGCTTACGATACCAACCACATCCGGGACAGGGAGTGAGGTGACTATCTTCGGTGTTTACTCAGACTGGAAGAACAATGTGAAAGTGACCGTCACCAGCCAGCATATGGCTCCGACTCTTACTATTGTTGATCCTGAACTGACCATGGGGTTACCAGAAAATATGACCGCAGCCTCCGGAATTGATGCTCTGGCCCATGGAATCGAAACCTTCTTTTCCTTACGGTCGTGCCCTGCATCCGATGCACTGGCCACTGAAGCGATTACCACTGTCGGTTCCCACCTTAGACAGGCTGTTGTGGACGGAAAAAATAAGGAAGCACGAATTGGAATGTCGCACGGAAGCTTACTGGCAGGGATGGCGTTTAACAACGGCTTCCTTGGGCTTGCCCACGCTATTGGAAGTGCTCTTTCCGGTCACTGCCATGTTCCTCACGGAATAGCCATCGGCTTGCTCCTCCCCCGCGTCGTTGAGTTCAATGCTCAAGTGTGCCCACTTAAAGCGGCTAAGATTGCGCAGTTGTTGGGGGTTGAGGGAGAAGACGAAACACAGTTGGCCGGTCAGGCGGCTAAAGCAGTGGCTTTCCTGGTGCGGGAAATTGGACTGCCTACCCGGTTGAAGGAATTGAACGTCCCTGAGGACAGGCTCGCTGCAATTGCAAGTGACTCTTTTCAAAGCGGGATGATGAGGTTTAATCCCCGGCAGCCAGCAGAGGCTGACGTTCTGGATCTGTTAAAGCGAGTTTACTAGAATTCACAAACAAAACGGAGGCGGTTTTTTAATGAGCGATGATTTGATTCTTAGTTTGGAAAAAAGTACAGACGAGGTAGCCTGGAATTTATACCGGAAAGCGATACGGTTTGGAACGTGGGATCCTGCTGAGATCGATTTAACCCATGACAGAGATGATTTTGAAGCACTTGATCAAGACCTGAAAGATTACCTCATTCACTTTTGCACCGGATTTCTTGATGCAGAAGAGAATGTTGCCTTAAAATTTTGTCCCTGGATCATGCTTGGGGCATCCACCCAGCAACAAGCCTTCCTCAGTACTCAGTTGTTGGAGGAATTCAAGCATACCGAATTTTTCCTTCGGTACTTTGAAGAGGTACTCGGCATCAAACGTTTACATGGAGTGCAAAATCTCGTTCAGCAAAAGCTGGATGAGCGGGGCAAAATGATGCTCAATGCACTGGAAGGCAGTCTAGAGGAACGCGAAACTGCCCTCGTTGAAGGATTGACTCACTACCAGGGAATCATTGAAGGTGTACAAGCCATGGCGGGGTACGATGTATTTGAGGATGTTTATGGAAGTAAAGGACTCCTCCCCGGGTCGAAAGAAGGCTTCAAACGTATAAAAGAGGATGAAGGCCGCCACGTGGGCTTTGGGCTTCGCATGTTAAAGCTGCTCGCAAGAAATGAAAAGCACGCCAATAGAATACGAGAGATTTATAGTGAATATCTTCCCTACATTTTGATTCGCTACGATCAGCCGGTAGTGGTTGGCGGACGCGAGGTTCCAACCCCGGTGGAGGTGAACGGCCGGCAGCGGGTGACGAAGCTTTTTGAAAGGCGCCTGAAGGACATATTCGGAGTGCGATCCGTGAGTTAAATAAGGAGGGAATCGCTTGGTGACAGCCCGTGCCATAATCATAGGAATGGTCATTTTGTATGTGCTAGCCACTGCTTTTCTTGGACTATATACGAAGAAATTCTCAAAAAGCTCGGACAAATACATGACAGGAGGAAAAGCTTTCGGCCCTTTTATTATCGGGGTCTTGATGATGTCTGAATTCATAGGCACCGGCTCTACGATTGGCACCGCGCAAACCGCTTTTTCTAGAGGAATTTCGGCTTCCTGGAACTTAATCACACTCGCGTTTGCTTTCGCTTTGTTTGCCTACACACTGGCAATAAAGTTCCATGAGCGTGGAGAGTATACCATTTCTGGGGCTATATCGAAAACTTACGGAAATGGTGCGAGAACAATTACCTCAGTCATTATGATTTATGCCCTAAGCGTGGTCAACGTATCAATGTACGCGGGAGGGGCGGCGACCTTATCTGCGATTATTCACGTCCCCCATGCGATGGCAGCAATTGTGGTGGGGGTAGTCACAGTTGTTTACGTTACCTTGGGCGGAATGTTTGCGGTTGCTTATACCAACCTTATTCATGCGTTTTTTAAATATTTGGGATTAATTCTGGCAGTCTCGTTTGGTTTAACTGCAGCAGGCGGTTTTTCAGGTCTGTCGCTGCAGCTAAAGCCAGCGATGTTTGACTGGACAGGCATTTCATGGCCAACCATTATTGCATGGACCATCGCCAACATTGGCTCTATTTTTTCTACTCAATACATCATTCAGGCGGTTTGTTCGACCAATGATGATGCCAACGCAAAAAAAGCAAGTATTTACGCAGGGGTGTTCGTTATTCCTGTAGGAATCATGGCCGCTCTCATTGGGATGACAGCCTCTATATTGTTTCCGAATATCGTTTCTTCCGAGGCTTTTCCGATGTTGACTACCCTTATGAATCCTTTCCTTGCGGGTCTTGTGATCTCCGGATTAATCGCCGCGGTTTTTGGAACAGTGGCCGCCTCAACAATTGGAGCAGCTGCCCTATTGTTAAAAGACTTTTATACTCCGCTCTTTAATAAAGAAGGATCAGACAATAAATCACTCAGGTTTTCAAGAGTGGCGACCATTGTGATGGGACTTTTACCTATTCCGTTCGCCATTTTTACCCCGGAAATACTAAACACAATCTTTTTTGCCAGGGCACTCCGTACAACCATCGCCGTTATCGTAGTTTTGATGTTTTATTTTCCCCGTTTCAGCAGCGGAATAGGGGCTGCCCTTGGAATGGTATTCGCTGTAATTACAACAACATTTTGGTTTCTTGCAGGAAACCCGTTCGGTATCGATAACATTTATATCGCTGCTGTTGCATCTCTTATCGTAATGGGAATCGATCATTTTTGGCGAAAAAACAAAACTGTGGTTCATGAGGAACGTTCAAATGAAAATAACGGCCACCAATACAAGGTGCAATAGAGATAAGGGGGAAAGGTGTAATGAAGGCAAGAACATTTCGTACATGGCTAGCTCACCTTGAATCGACAGGGAGGCTGGTGGCCATCGATAAAAAAGTGAGTCTGGAGTATGAGATCGCTGCTGTCGCAAAGAAACTGGACGGCAAAAAAGCGGTATATTTTTCAAATATTGAGAACTATGGGATGCCTGTCGTTTCGGGGATATGTTCTACAAGAGATGACTTTGCTGAAGCATTGGAAACAGACCAATATGGAATCATTCCAAAATTCACTGAAGCGGTAGCTTCACCAAAAGCATGCAGAAAAGTGAGCAACCAAGATGCCCCGGTAAAGGAAAATATCATCACCGAGAACATCGATTTGCTTAAGACCTTTCCTATTCCCGTCCACCATGAGATGGATTCTGGAAATTACATTACCGCAGGCCTGTTCATTACCCGTGATCCTGTGACCCGAAAGCAAAATGTATCCATTCATCGCCTGCAGATTTCTGGAAAGGATAAACTGGGAGTACTTTTGCTGCCGAGGCACACCTTTCATTTGTACAAACAGGCAGAGGAGGAAGGAAGGGCGCTCGAATGTGCCATAGTTATAGGAGTGGATCCTGTGACACTTCTTGCTTCACAGGCGAGTACCCCATTCGGGATAGATGAGCTGGAAATCGCCAGTGCTCTGCGATCAGAACCACTTGAGACCGTTCGTTGTGAAACGGTGGACATTGATGTGCCTGCCTATGCGGAGATCGTTTTAGAAGGTAAAATCCTCCCTCATATTCGGGAGCCGGAAGGACCGTTTGGGGAGTTCCCTAAATATTACGGCCCGCGGAGTGACAAGGAAATTGTTCAGCTAACCGCCGTGTCACACCGAAAAGACCCGATCTTTTATACGATTATCCCGGCTGGATACGAGCATCTTCTGCTCGGGGGCATTCCACGTGAGGCTAGCCTCATTCAAAGTGTCCGCCAGACTGTGCCTTCTGCCGTTGCGGTTCACATGAGTCCAGGCGGGACATGCCGTTATCATGCGGTCGTATCCATAAAAAAGCGAAACAAAGGTGAAGCTAAGAATGCCATCCTCGCTGCCTTCGCAAACAGTTTTGATATAAAGCACGTGGTTGTCGTCGATGAAGAGGTAGATATATTTAACATGGAGGAAGTAGAATGGGCAATTGCTACGCGTTTCCAGGTGGACAAGGATTTAGTGGTAGTAGAGGGGGCGCAAGGCTCAAAACTCGATCCGTCCACAAATGACGGGTTCGGATCGAAAACGGGATTTGACTGTACAGTTCCACTTAACAGTGAACCGATGCGTTATAAACGAATTTCCATTCCGGGATACGCAAATATGGACATCCAGGAGTACCTAAACGAAACATCATCAGGGGTAAACCCAGAGCATCTTGAGTATGGCAACAGGAGGAATGATTCCTTGATCAGCTGATCAATGACAGCTGGTCTTTTGTCTCTACCGTTACGTTTATAAGTCAACGGGAAGAGGAATGCTAACTCCCAGCAGCATCATTTTATTAAAATTTTTATTTGTCTCCCTATACAGAAAAACACCTTGAAATTTCAACTTGTATCCAGCATCTCTCCAGTCAAAAACATGGAGCGCTCCATCGAACGGGAACAGCCCTTGGAGACGATGATCAGTGCGGGCAATTCGATCGGAGCAACATTAACGTTTCCGTTATTAGAATCCATTTTTTATCCGGGAAATCCTCTTTATGATGGAGCGGTCTTAATTCGAGGTGACCTTATTATTTCGGCAGCAAACGTACTTCCCTTATCCAAAATTCATTCAAGTTCAAAAAAACTGGGAACCCGTCATCGAGCAGCCATAGGATTGACCGAGATTAGTGATGCACTGGTACTCGTGGTATATGAAGAAACGGGCAGAGTTTCGTTCTCTGTGGATGGAAAGCTGTATCCGATAAACATGTCCGGTTCAATCGTTTAAAGTATAGGCAGTGCATCAAAAGCAGACCATCCGTCTGCTTTTTTATTTGGGTCTTTCTGTCGGTTTTTTCTTTTGACGATAACGAATCCCATTTCTGGAGTATAATTGACTTGAGACCATAACAAGTACTGGGGAGTGATTGGATGGTTTTAGATTTAATTGGAGAGCCGGGAATGGAACCTGTAGTTGGAATGCTCTACTCAATGGTAGACGGAAATTACAAACGGTTAAAAACAATTGTTGCAGGTATGTCACAAGAGGAATTAATTAGATTATAAAGGTCCAAACCAAAAATATAACAGTACCGCGCAGTTAGTAAGGCACTTAGCATACGTGGACCTCAAATGGATATTTAGAATCAAGGGTGAGGCGGTGCCGAGGGAACTTGAAGAGAAATTTGGGCCTAGTTTTGATAAAAACGACCAATTGCCGCAGCTGAAAGGGATTTCTCTGGATGTGCTCATGACTGATTATGATCATGTTGTACAGATGATTAAATCAATGTGTTATCAGTTAACAGACAAACAGTTACATCAAACCGTTGAATATGAAAATGGCTACAAAGCCACATTCCAATGGGGTATTTGGCATATCGCAGACCATAACAGATATCATCAGGCACATATTAATCAACTGCGTAAATGGTTTAGCCAAAAATCAGAGACAAGAGAGGATCAACATCATGAAAAAAGGGATTTTACTATTGGTGGCGGCAACCTTTCTTTGGGCAGGTAATTACATATGCGGCCGGTATTTAGCACCGGCCTTGCCAGCAACTTTATTAAACACTATCCGTTGGGCTATTTCAACGGGGCTCCTGTGGGGATTACTGATGCTTAACAAAAAACCATTCCCGATCATTTCTAAGTGGAGAGAATTTGTAATACAAGGGTTTCTTGGCATATTCGCCTTTTCTACATTAAACTATTTAGGTCTTAAATCGATTAGCGCATCACAAGCAGGGATGATATCAGCAGGTATACCCATTACCATCTTATTATTCACTCCTTTTTTTCTTGAAGAAAAGATCAAAACAAAAGCATGGATTGGTGCAGCAATCTCAATCTTTGGCGTGATTCTCTTGGTTGAGGGAAGACAAGCAAACTCTTCTCAAGGTTCAATTGTTGGACAAATTGAAATTCTCTTATCATGCTTGGCTTGGGGAATGTATACAGTACTTGGTAAGAAATATGGCAAAAAGATAGATCCCCTTACCATGACCGCTGGAGCCGGTTTCTATGGGACGATTTTTAGTGCGATAAGCTGTATTGGAACGGTACATCCAAATATGATACATATGACGAGAAATGCATGGATTTGTATTTTCTATGTGAGTACATTTGCTTCAGTTATTGCGTATTTTTCGTGGAATACCGGAGTGAAAATTGTAGGAGCAGGGCGTGCAGCTCCATATATTAACCTTCTCCCAGTTTGGACTGTTTTGTTAGGCGTTCTATTGTTGCAAGAACATATATCTGGAATCACCCTTTTAGGCGGAATAGTTACAATTCTTGGAGCTGTGCTAGCAAGTTTAAAATAGTATAAAAATACCCGGAAGAGGACGACCAGGAGTGGTGGGACGACAGCCATCATTTTTGATCGTCCTCTTTGTGTTTAATCATATTAACAATGCAAAGTAACAAACTCAATAATTTGAAAGTATTATCTTAGTGAGTTAATTAGCATGATAGTTCTGATCTTTTTTTTATTCTCGTTCGGTTACAACTACTCTCATGGCAATAAGATAATTTTGTTAGTACTTTTTCTAATAGGATTTGTGGGTTGGGCTATGAATAAGGCGATTGGAAAGATGCTTGGATCAAGAAATATTAAAATTCATCCGTTGTTTTTATCCGTCGTTGGATTTATTACCTTTATGGCAGGTCTTCAATGCTCCTCATCAACAAGGAGAATCATGCATGACATTTATCATACTTTGGACATGACACGTATGTCTTAAAAGACCAGACTCCCATCTTTATACTTGAGTTGAACCAATGGGAGGGAAACATACTAATGACGAAACAAAAAAATGTTAACTTACGAAAACAAGTAGCCCCATATGAAAAACCGAATACGAAAAATAGTGTAGCACAGCTCATTAATACGCTTGTTCCATTTTTTCTATTGTGGTACCTGGCTTACGAAAGCCTGTCCATTTCCTATTTCATCACTTTGCCATTAACGATTATTGGAGCGGGATTTTTGACGCGGATCTTTATTATTTTTCATGATTGCTGCCACCATTCATTCTTTAGAAATCGAAAAGCCAATAAAATAGTGGGAACGATTACAGGAATTCTTACATTATTCCCGTATCACCAATGGCAGCATGAACATAACATCCATCACGCTACAAGCAGTAACTTAAATAAACGCGGTACAGGTGACATTTGGATCCTGACGGTAGATGAGTATTTAGCTGCATCTTTTTGGAGCCGCATCGCTTATCGATTGTACCGCAATCCGATCGTGATGTTTGGTCTTGGCCCGATATATGTGTTTCTGATTACGAACCGCTTTAATCGAAAAGGAGCAAGATCGAAAGAACGCATGAATTTATATATTACGAACCTTGCTATAGCTGCATTGGCCGCATTGCTTTGCTGGACCATCGGCTGGGAAGCATTCTTGCTTGTTCAAGGTCCTATTTTCTTCGTATCCGGAGTTGCAGGCATTTGGCTGTTCTATGTACAGCATCAGTTTGAGGACTCTTATTTTGAAAAAGACGAAGATTGGGATTACGTGAAAGCCGCTATGGATGGGAGCTCATACTACAAGCTTCCGAAAGTCCTGCAATGGCTGACAGGCAATATTGGATTTCATCATATTCATCATTTAAGCCCAAGGGTGCCAAATTATCACTTGGAAGATGTTCATAGTATTGATTCAACTTTCCAAAATGTACAAACGATCACGCTTGCTTCAAGTCTTCGTTCCTTGGGATTCCGTCTTTGGGATGAGGAGAGCAGAACGTTTGTCAGCTTTAAATACATTAAAAAGATAAAAGCAAAAAAGGATAATACGAGAGCGGCCCATTTAAAATCAAGCTTGAGCGGCCGATAACAAATAAAGTCCTGAAAGCAGGTGTAAAACCCTTGTTTTCAGGACTCTATTCTGTCTTCAAAAGTAATTGTGATAAGATAGCGATAGGCATTCAACACCGCAAAAGAGGGTTCAATATGAAAAAGATCTATAAGCTGTTTCAAATAAATACCGGGATTTCTCCGTATGTGTGGAGCGTTTTTAGTATTTTGCCGTTTTATTTTATTTTTCAATCTTCATCCACGAAACAAATTGTCGTGGGTATTTTGCTGACCATTTTATTCTTTATCACCTATCGTTTTGCCTTCATATCAAAAGGGTGGCCTGTTTACGTATGGGCTAGCATTCTAATTGCTATATCGATTACCATGACAAGCCTTTTTAACTATGTTTATTTTGCATTTTTTCTTGCTTATTTTATTGGTAATATAAAAGAACGTATTCCTTTTATTTCCTTATATATTATTCATCTCGTCAGCACGACTGTCTCTTTTAACTTCAACATCGTTTTTCAAGATGAGCAGTTCTTAAAACAATTGCCTTTTATCATCATCATTTGGATCAGTATCATCCTTATGCCTTTCAGTTTATATAATCGAAAAAAGCGTGAGCAGCTGGAAGAACAATTGCAAGACGCGAATTCTGTTCTAGTAAAACAGCAGGAACGCCAGCGGATTGCCCGTGATCTTCACGATACTTTAGGACAAAAACTTTCACTGATCGGGTTGAAAAGTGATTTGGCCAGAAAGCTAATTGACAAAGACCCCGAGCAGGCTCGTTCTCAGTTGAACGACGTACAGCAGACCGCTAGAACAGCACTGAACGAGGTCCGGAAAATGGTGTCTCAAATGCGGGGGATTCGATTAGAAGAGGAACTCATCAACGTGAAACAAATACTTAAAGCGGCGCAAATTGAATATGTAGGTGAACAAGAATTAAACCTCACGAATGTTTCCCTGCTGATCGAAAATATTTTGAGCATGTGTCTGAAAGAAGCGGTAACCAATGTCGTAAAGCACAGCGGCGCGACAACCTGTCATATCTCCATCAAACAATCGTTAAATGAAATTATGATTTCCATACGGGATAACGGAGCAGGAATAAGAGTAGATGAAGATATGACAAAAGGCCACGGACTACTAGGAATAAAAGAACGGCTTGAATTTGTCAACGGTCATCTGGAGATCTTTTCAGAGGAGGGGACGACGTTAATCATACAAGTACCGAATGTAATAAAATCGCCGGAAAAGGAGGGAGACAAATGATTCGGATCGTTATTGCGGAAGACCAGCAAATGATGTTGGGGGCACTGGGTTTGCTGCTTAATTTGGAAGAGGATATGGAAGTGGTCGGAAAGGCAAGCGACGGAGAAAAAGCGATTTCGCTTGTTCATCAGCATCAGCCTGACATATGTATCATGGATATTGAAATGCCAGTAAAAACGGGACTTGAAGCAGCGGAAGAACTGAAAGGATCAGGCTGCAAAGTAATGATTTTAACGACATTCGCTCGTACAGGATATTTCCAGCGGGCATTTAAGGCGGGGGTCAGAGGGTATTTGTTGAAGGACAGTCCGAGCGAAGAATTGGCAAGTTCCATCCGCAGTGTGATGGCAGGCAGGCGAATCTATGCCCCGGAACTCGTGGACGATGCATACAGTGAGGAGAACCCTCTAACTGACCGGGAAAAAGAAGTTTTATCCCTAGTGGCTGATGGTAAAAACACAAAAGAAATCGCCGATCAGCTTTCCATCAAAGCTGGAACGGTACGAAACTATATTTCAACGATATTAGAAAAACTTGAAGTCACCAATCGGATTGAAGCCATTACCAGATTCCAGGAAAAAGGCTGGTTTAAATAAGTTTCCCGCACGTTATTGCTTTGTCCGTGACCAGTGTAATTATCATTGGTCAAGTACTTAAGGAGATGAATCAATGAATTCTTCTTCAATTAGCGGTTTATAATATAATTTAACGGTCTCTGGGACTGATAGTTACACTACAAGTGTGTAAAAGTCAGCTCAGCGGCCTTTTTGTGTTTCTAGAAGCCTATTCAAATAATCGAATAGCAGTCTTCCAAATAAAAAACTGGAAGAGCAGCTTATTTTGAATATTATCCTGAATAACCAAATAGTGATATTAGGAACTGCTGTGCAGGAGGATGAAGATGGGAGTTGAAAACAGTGGAGCACCAACATAAAAATCTAAAAAACGCATCGCTCGGAACACGTATAATCGCTTTTTTGTGGGACTATGTTATCGTTTCGTGTTATCTCTCCTTGCTGTTCGGAGTATCCTTTATTGCACGACCGATGCTATTACCGTTGTTCAGGGAAAGCTCTTTATCTGCGGAAATTACCGGATTTCTATTAATTACACTGCCAGTATATCTTTATTTTTCCGTAAGTGAGGGATCGAAATTTCATGCGACATGGGGAAAACGAAAAATGGGGATTATGGTAGTGGGCGTACGAGGCCAACCCATCGGACTTGGGCACTCGCTTTTCCGTTCCGCGCTAAAATTTGTCCCTTGGGAGCTTTCCCATTTTACCATTTGGCATATTGCCATTCCTTCTGAGTTCCCCGATTATTTGATTTATATATTATTAATAACTGTCTATGGACTTGTATTGATTTACTTGATAAGTCCCTTGAAAAGCAAAAATAAACAAACTGTTTATGACTCTATCGCGGGGACAGTTGTTAGGTACAAGTACGAGAACTATTGATTTACAGGAGATTTTCTAACCCAAACCGTATTTTATTCAGGTGATATACATTTATTTCATTCGAGTTTAGAAAAATTTTAGATTTGAAGGATATACTTAATTGAACATTTTTAATCATTAGGGAACAGGAAGGAAGTATTATGTCTATTCGAGTACGTTTGCTTTTATCCAATCTTGCCATGATCATAATGCCTGTCATTTTGTTCGTTCTGGCTGCTTTTTTGCTCTTCTCGTTCGTCTTTGTCGACCACAAGGATAACCGCTTCATTTTTGGCTCGTTGGGTACGACTGAAGGTGCCCGGCCGGCGGACAAGCAAGTCATGGAATTAAAGAAGACAGCAGCCTTAACACCGGAAAAACTATTGAACGTCCAGTATTTGATCCGGGCAGATAAGGAATTAAATGAACAGGGTGCAGCTTTAGTCGTAAGAAAAGGGGACAAAGTCATTTACCGTTCCGTAAAAGACAAAACCTTGGAAGTCAAGGATCTTCCGGCTTTTGGATTCGAGGGGTCGAACCGCCCGGTCTCGCGATTGGGCAATAAGCTTTATTCCATGCAAAAGTATGATTTTTACTTCTCAAATGGATCAACAGGGACGTTATTTTTTATTCGAGATGCTGATTTTGTAAAACGGATCTTCCCCCTTCTTTTTGGTAGTTTCCTGTTCATCATGCTCATTACAAATGGGCTGCTCACCTATTTTGTATCCAAAAGCATCCTATATCCTGTGAACGAACTAAGGGAAGGGGCCAGGAAGATCAGTGAGGGAAATCTGGACTTTCTATTAGTATCAAAAAGAAACGATGAACTTGGCCAGCTCTGCCAAGCATTTGAGACGATGAGAAAAAAGCTAAAAGCTTCAACGGAAATCCAGCTGCAGTACGAGGAAAACCGGAAAGAACTGATCTCTAACATTTCCCATGATTTAAAAACGCCATTAACCGCCATTAAAGGATATGTGGAAGGAATCCGTGACGGCGTGGCAAATACTTCAGAAAAAATGGATCGGTATACACAGACGATTTACAAAAAGGCAAACGAACTCGACCATCTCATTGATGAACTGTTTTTGTATTCCAAACTGGATTTAAAAAAGGTCCCATTTCATTTTGAAAAAATGGAAACCAGCGGGTATATCGAGAATTATATCGAAGAATTAAGAATGGATGATACAGTCGGTCAGGTCAGGCTGTCCCTTACGATTAAGGAGGGAAAAGAATTCGAAGTGATTGCTGACCGGGATAAACTAAAACGGGTTTTCACCAATATTATAGAGAACAGCCTCAAATACATGGATAAAATAGAAAAATCAATTGATATCGTGTTATCCTCCAATGAAGAAACCGTGTTGGTTGAAGTGCATGACAACGGCCCTGGGATCAAGGAATCTTCTTTACCGCACCTCTTTGATCGTTTTTACCGAGCCGATCCATCCAGGAATACAACCGGGTCGGGACTGGGACTGGCTATTGCAAAACGGATCATCGAAGATCATGGCGGGGAAATATGGGCGGAAAGCCGTGAGAATGAAGGGACCAGTATCATTTTTACGCTAAAAAAAGCCGTGAATGAGGAGGCAAGCCCATGAAAAAAGTGTTAATTATTGAAGATGATGTGAGTATTGCCGAATTGGAGTGTGACTATCTGGAGATCAATGGGCTAGCGGCCGAAATCGCTTTAACAGGGGATACAGGCCTACAAAAAGCATGTTCTGAACCGTTTAACCTCGTTCTCCTGGACCTAATGCTGCCAAACATGGATGGATTTGAACTATGCAAAAAGCTGCGGCAGGAAAAAGATATCCCGATATTAATGGTATCCGCCAAAAAAGATGACATTGATAAAATACGGGGATTTGGGCTTGGGGCGGATGACTTTATTGTAAAACCGTTCAGCCCGGGCGAACTCGTGGCAAGAGTGAAGGCACACCTGGCAAGATATGATCGGTTGAGTAAACGGGAAAATCCGGCTGATGAGATCCATATTCGCGGCCTTCACATAAAGAAAGCTTCCCGTCAGGTGCTTATGAATGAGCGTGAAGTGATCCTTACGGCAAAAGAATTTGATCTGCTTTTCTTTCTGGCGATGAATCCGAATCATGTGTTCAGCAAAGAACATCTTTTCGAAAGAATCTGGGGCTTTGATTCGATGGGTGACATTGCGACGGTTACAGTGCATATCCGGAAGCTCCGTGAAAAAATAGAGATTGATCCCTCCAATCCACAGTACATTGAGACAATCTGGGGGGCCGGCTATCGATTCAGAGGTTAAACCCGGCATAGTCCAGGTTTTTTTCGTTAGAATGCAACAGCGATTTAAAAAGTTTATTGAAATTTAAGATTTTGTTTAGAAGAGGTTTAGAAATTATGGATACCATGAGGTGAAACGGATTAGTGACGAAAAGGAGGTGTTGATGATGAAGCAGTTGACAGGCAGGGCAAAAAAATGACTGGTAATCCTCCATCTTTTATTCGCTGCTATTTTATTTGGAGTCACTGTTTCCTTTCTTGTACTAAGTGTTACCGCAGCTGCTACGGATGACGTGACCATACTGAAGAGCTGTTATACGGTCATGTACATTCTTGCAACTTCGTCAGTACGTGCATCAACGATCGGTGTAGTCGTAACGGGAATCTTTCTGTCGGTTTGGACGAAGTGGGGGCTGTTCAAATTCCACTGGATCATCGTGAAGGAAGTCTTAACGATTCTTTCTATAGGGCTAGGAATCTTCGGGATGTACTACTGGACGCTCGATGCCTCTTCTATAACGGCAACGGAAGGTCTTCGTGCGCTGCATGATCAGGGGTTCCTTGTGAACCGGCTGCAGTTGTTTATAGGTATTATTCTTCAGATCCTTTCCCTTGGGACGATGTTCTTCCTGTCAGTATTTAAGCCATGGGTACGCCGGAATCGCAGCAGTTAACCATGATCAAATAAAAGGAGGAAAGTGTATGGGCTGGGAACATCACGGATTTCAATTTCCATTCTTCGGATTAATTTTTTTGAGTCTAGTGACCGTACTGATCATTTTTAAAATGATAGCATTTCGGAGGTGCCATTCCTATATGAACAATCAAAACGACGCTTCCGTTATACTGAAACGCCGTCTTGCTTCAGGGGATATTAAAGAAGAGGAGTACAAGAAGCTTAAACAGCTAGTAGACAAATAAAACCTAAAGGGGTTTTACTAATCGAGAAAGAAATAATAGGAGTAAAAAATACAAAAATTAGTAATAAGGACCCAGAATTTCACTGGGTCCAATTAATTAAAAGCCGCCTTCTAAAGGATGAAAAGGAATTCGCAATCTTTCTTCCACTATGCGCAGGCGTTGGTTTAATCGGTTTAACTGACGTGAATGGCGTTCAACAGTGTTTTCAAGTTGGTTAACTTCCCGATTAAGCTGGTTGACTCGGTTTTCCAGCTGATTAACCCGCCTTTCAAGCTGCCTTATTGGAGGCTGTCTATCTGGGTCATGTTGCTGATGAGGATAATAATCATTCGACTGTTGTGAGTAAGGGTCGTATTGCTGTTGCTGGACGTATGGTTGATAAGAACCGTATTGCTGCTGGACATATGGTTGATAAGAACCATATTGCTGCTGGACATATGGTTGAGAACCGTATTGATAAATAAATAACCTCTCCTTTCAAAATTCTCAAAATAAACTCCCTTACTAAGATATGTATCCATAATGGGAGTGGACATATATAAATACCTATTTTTAAAAAGAAGGAGAAATCCAGTTTTCATTAATCTCTATAAACACGATCCTATTGTTTAGTTTTTTTCAAAATTGGGTACTTTTTGACCTAAGGAGAGTGATTTAATTGAATCCCAAATTTAAAATATTCCACAATGATGAACATTTGAGTGAATCAATTGACAAGCTTAGAAACAATGGAATTCGAGATGATGATATCTACATTCTTGCTCATGATAATGATCATGTCAGACGCGATAGGAAGGAAACAGATGCCAATAAGATTGGGGTCAACGTAACTGGGTTGGGCACTGCGACGAAAAATGTGTTCAAAAGCAAAGGGGATAAATTAAGATCCAAAATGAAGGAAATTGGATTTGACCAATCAAAGGCTGAACAACTAGAAGAAGAATTAGACAAGGGAAAAACGCTATTAGTTGTAACAAATCAAGATGAAGTTAAGTTTTAATGCATGAAATTCATCTGTTAGTAAGTAAAAGGGCAGTATTCATATTGGAGTTCTACTTTTTAGACTAGAGGCATTATTCGTAAGCTGGTATATCGAATGTCAGTGGGATATGTATTTAGTCGGATAAGTATCCTCATAAAGAATTGAGGAAATTTGATTTATCCAAAGTTTCTTTGCCATATGAATGGTTCTTAGAGTGTCGTCAGTAAATGAACACAGTATAAGGTAATGAAATTACTCTTGAACTAACAGGTGCTTTAAGATGTAAGCTGCCAACACTGGCAGCTTTTTTTATTGTATCAACGGTCAGATTTTTTGAAGAATGGTATTATTGTTTTAATTGAATAAGATAAAAATGGAGGCGGGAAATGTACAGCGACAAGAAGTTACGAACACTGGAAATCCCGTTAAATGAGGTTGTAAATATAAATCCGATTAAAGTTACAATAGAAAATATTAATTTGAAAATTGCATTTTAAAGCAATAGCTAAAAAGGAATATCCATTGCTGTCCATTAGTTAACTGTCGGTAGTTGTTTAAGAAGGTAAGGGGGCAAGCATGAACAATAAGAAGCTGATAAAAAAGTTTGATAAACAAGCAAATACCTACGATCGAAGAAGAGAAAAACAAATCCAAAGGAAGTGGAGAGAAAAATTAATTGAAGAGGCCCAAGGATCCGTTCTAGAAGTGGCAGTCGGAGCAGGAGGAAACTTCCCGTTTTATAACCGTGAGGAGATTGAAAAAATTACAGCGGTGGATTTTAGTCCTGAAATGTTAGAAAAAGCAAGAGTAGCAGCACATCAATATCATCTTCCAATCGAATTTGTTGAAAGTGACATTGATCAATTGGAGTTTGAGGAGAATCAGTTTGATACCATTGTTTCTACGCTTTCATTCTGCGGTTACCCTCAACCATTAAAAACGTTAGAGAACCTAAGTAAATGGTGTAAACCAATGGGACAAATATTGTTATTGGAGCATGGTATCAGTTCTAATTTCATTTTCTCAACGTTACAAAAGGTATTAGATCCTTTGGCTGTTAGAACGATTGGGTGCCATCAAAATAGAGACATCATGGAACTGATCAGCCTTTCTCCTATTGAGATCCAGAAAGTAGAACATCATTGGCTGGATGTTTTCCATCTGGTTTGGGCGAAACCCAAAAATAAATGATGGGCATAAAAAATAATGTATTGAATGCATAAAGATGCTCAGAGGGAATCTGAGCATCTTTTTTGTTTTAGGAAATCTTCAGGCCTCTATTTTTCGAACAGCTCTTTATGTTTTAACGAAATATAGTTATCCATAACAAATATCCTTTTTCTTCTTGAACAAGGAAGAAATATCGAAACCTTATTGGAAATTAAAACGTATATGAATCATAAGAAGGAAATTAAAGCACAGGCATTCATTGTATTAATGGTATTTAAAAAAATTATAATAGACGGGAAGAAATAAAAATTGGGCTCTATCATTTTACAAATTGGGCAATATATTTACGATATTTATTATTGGTTAATGTTAATATCCATTCTCGGTTCCTGGTTTCCGCAATTTTATGCCACAAAAGTTGGCATATGGATTAGTAAACTAGTTGACCCTTACTTTGCTGTCTTTCGGCGTTTTATCCCGCCTCTTGGTGTAATTGATTTTTCACCTATCATCGCTTTAATTGCGTATAGATATTTAGGGGGATTTGCTCTCGAAGGTCTTCGCCAATTAATGAATATGATGGGCGTATAATAATGATAAACAACCTGTCGAATAAAGCAGAGAAAACAATAAATCTTAACAGGGCTGCATCGCAGCTCTTTTTTTTATTGAACTAACGGGCAGCATTCCTGTTCCCAGAGTTTCTAACGGTTTTTAAAGATTGGGAAGGTATTAAGCGAATTGCCAGTACCTCTATTGGTATTCGTAAATGTTCTCAACTGGCTATTTTGTACCAAAAAAACAAATCATTAATGATTTGTTTTGACTTCGCATTACCCCAATGTTAAGAATATTTTACCTCTTTATTTTACCCCTTATGTTATAAAAAACCTGTCGAATATTATCCAAGCAACATCATTTCCGTTGGTAAAGATGAAATCAAAACTTTTGTAAAACCATTGCGGTGAAGTGATAAAACTGAAGGAGGGATAAGATGAGATCGAGATTTCAACGCCAAAAGAGAAAAAAGCTCCATGTTAGTCTGAACGCCTTAATTTGTATCGTATTGGTCCTAATATTTATTGTAGCAGGAAATATAATATGGGGAGACAGTAATGAGGCCTCAACCAATAACCCACAAAATACAACCAGAAGTAAAGGTGAACAAAATAACCAACAAAATAATGACACCACGATCCGAAAAGATAAAGAGACCGAATTGAAAAAACAAGAGATAAAATTGAGAGAAAATAAAAAAACTAAAGACCAGCAAGAAGCTAAGCGAATCCAGAAAGACTCCGAGGAAGCTAAAAAAGAACAAAAAGCAGAAAAAGACCGAGAAGAGCAGAAAGCAAAAGAAGCCAAGGAAGAACGCGAGAAGCAAAGGTCTCAAGACGAGAAGAAAGTTACAGGATCTGGGTCGTCGGAACCCATTGGAACGAGTCAGACTGGACCCCATACTTCGAGTTATGTTGAGGATTCAGTGGATTGGAACGAAAAAGTAAAAGCAATCCAAATGGCAACAGGTCTAGGGGACAACATGAACATCTGGCGAATTGAAAATGGCGGGGGACCGCAAAAATCAGTGGGAAAAGTGAGCCCTGACGGCGAAGATAGTTGGATGTATGTTGTGAACCTTGAATGGGTTGATCAAAAAGGCTGGAAAGTAACAAGTGTTAGTAAACAAAATCGATGAAAGGGATTTCTTATTGAACTAAGTGTGCATACTTAGAGTTCAAGTGTAGCTGGTGCTAGTTTCTTCCTCCATAGTCTTGTTCCAATAGGGGTCCTACCAACAAAACGCGGAAAACATACGCTAAGAGAGTAACATCAGGAAAATACGGGTTTACAACGGTAAGGAAATCCAAATATAAAAAAAAGCCTAATTTCTCGCTTTTAACACTGAGAAATTAGGCTTTAGTTAGGGGGAGGAGGCGTTCTTTTTTGCCTTTCCCGAAAATTTTGATGGTTTGAGTATTCAAATCGATTTACTCCCACATAAGATCCACTAACTCTTGTCGTTCCCGCAGTTGTCCTGTTCATTTCTGTGCCTTTGATATTCATGTATCATGAAGGGGAATCTTGTTAAGGTTATAGACGGTGAAATGAAAATGGTGGGGGTTACTGAGTATGTACCACCTTTGGCACGAAGGAAACTTATTCAAGTAGCCGCTGGAAAAGTGGTAAGTGAAACAGGTTGTCTATCTTAAACCAACTATTCGTTGTACCGTTAAATTTAGGAATTACACTAAGGCAGGGCTGAAAGAGGGCCCCTTCATAGAACTTCAAAAGGCGATAAGCCAACAAATACGATTACCAAAGATAATCTAGATGGACAAGAGTCAAAACCGCCTGAGGGAACTAATGATGAAGATGTTCCAAAAGCAACAGAGCAAGTGTTTCTAATTAAATGATTAAAAATAAAGTAAACATAAAAGAGAGGCTTTGTATTTATACAGGCCTCTCTTTACAATGATTAATCAACAGATACTTAACGGAGCTGATGTAATGTGGGCTCCGATGATGCCAGCAATAGGAATCAGCTACTAGTGATCCTCTTTTCCGAAAGTAAATCGATTCCACTCTCTAGAAAGGACCGTTAACATGAACAATAAGAACCTGATAATGAAGTTCGATAAACAAGCTAAAGACGTCGCTCTTTATGAAAAAGTAGAGCACCGCTGCACACCATTGAAGCAGGTGCAAAATCCAAACCTCTGGATGCAAAGACTTTAACTAACGTAGCTGATGAACTGAATAGTGTTTTATCCAAAGTGGAAAAATTGAAGTAAAAACAAAAAGCCCAAGAATGACGGCATATTCTTGGGCTATTTTTAATGGTTGCTAGGCCGTAGTGCATTATTGGCAAGAGATAATAAAGATCACAATGCTTAGTTGGGTTCCACATGGACATGAACATCATATACTCCGTAATCTCTTATGAGGATCCTTTCCATAAGGGTGGCTATATCATGAGCTTCTTTAATGCCTAACGTAGATTTAACCATTATAACAACATCAATAACTTCGTTATTTCCGTAATTTCTCCCCTTAATGGTTTTTATTCTTTTAACTCCATCCACTTTTGAAATGGCTTCTTGATAAAGTTTTAGTTTTTCTTCATCAAAGCCATCTGAAAGTTCATGGGACGCTTGTTTAAAGATATCCAATGCTGTTTTACATATTAAGAGCCCTACTATAATGGCAGTCACAGTATCAAGCCATGGCATTTTTAATTGGGAACCAAAGATTCCGATGGCTGCTCCTATACTTACCCAGGCATCGGACAAATTATCTTTAGCGGCTGCCATAACCGATTTACTGTTAATTTTAAGAGCTAGTCTTTTGTTGTAACGATAAACGAAATACATGGCTAATGCAGAAAAAATACCTGTATAAGCGGCAATTAGATCTGGAGATTCTTTCTTCTCACAAAAAAAAGAATGTTAAACTTAAATGTAAATGTAAAGTTAAACGTTCATCCTCAAGCTCATCCTCAAGATTTATCTGTAAAAGAAAGAAAAAGCGTCGTCGTCACCACTCGTAATATAAAAGTTAAATGGTTGTGAAGTCTATCTCTTCGGAGGTAGGCTTTTCTAATTTCTTAAAAAGGACTTCACTCCGAGGTAGCCAACTACCGCAGAGTGGTCTTTAACCAAGATGGTTTCTAATGGAATTACAATAATCAATTCCTCACAATTATTAGAGCTAGGGAGTCAGTTTTTTAAGAATGGAAAACCCTTAACGTATTGTTTAGATCCTAACCAATTAGATAAGGAAGTGCACAATGAGCAAAGTCCATGAATAAATAAAAAACTTCTGCCCTTCCAGTCAGGTTAGAGGAGCAGAAGCTTCTTAAGAATCCCTGATTGATGAGGATTCCGTCCTTGCATTTAATTGTATTCATTCAGTTTACCAATATGAGGAAAAGAACAAAAAAATTAATGAGGTAATTAACCTATTATATTCGCAAGAGATCATTGACTTTTTCGAAATCCTGGTTCATTAAAATTGATCCAATTTATAATTTTTGTTTTTTCATTTTGTAAAATATCGAGCAGCGAAGTAAAGACCCAATACATAAACAACCGCAGTGTAGTGGGGGGCTTCCTATGTAAATAGATGTCCATTTGTATTATTTGAATTCATTTCAGAAAGTGTTCCAGTCCGTTTTCCAAGGTCGATAACAGATATTCAGCTGTACCAGGCTCGGCTTCTGATAATGCACGGAATTGCTGCATCGCTCGATTAAAACGAAAGGTAATTTGATCTTCTTCCTGGTCTGGCGGGACCATGGAGAAGATAAGAAGTTCCTTTTGAATCTTTTCTAATAAGTGAAGTTCAATATTATCTGTTTTTCCCCTTTCCAAATTACTCAAGTCTCCTGAGGAAACACCAAGTTGATTGGCAAAAGCGTTTAACGTTATCCCTTTCTTTTCTCGGACATATCGGATTCGTTTTCCCAGATCTTGCATCATGAATGTGGCTACCTCCTTAACAAGTGCATATGTGAAACCTTTTCTAGGTAAGGACTATTTCTCTGCGGTGTTTCTTATTTCCTTTGTTTTTTCGTTACCTACCTTTAGGGAAGGTGATTCTTTTGTGAAATCGGCCCATTAGCAACACTTGTTCAAAAGTTACCACTTTTTCATTGAGGGCACTTGAATTGGAATCCTCTCTTTTTATAGGCTGTTTTAGCATTAATTGTAGCTTTGCTTAACCTTGTTCAACTAACGGGCAGGATAGTTCAATAACCCTATCCTTTTACGCTTCTACAACCAATGGAGGGGTAGGTATGCACCTAGCTTACAAAGATGAATATCTTATTGGTAAAACCATTTTAACTACGGAGGAATAGTTATGGGATACTTTGTTACAGTAGAGCCAGGTGTAAATCTATATGTTGAAGATCTTAACCCAGGGGGTAACAAGACCATAGTATTTCTACATGGCTGGCCGTTGAGCCATAAACAGTTCGAATATCAGTTTGATGTTCTTCCTGCAATGGGTTACCGCTGTATTGGCATAGACTGGAGGGGTTTTGGTAATTCGGATAAACCAATTAGTGGCTACACCTTAAATAGACTGGCTGATGATATCCGCACTGTTGTTGGTACACTTCAATTAGAAAATTTTACGCTTGTGGGTCACTCAACAGGTGGAGCAATTGCGATTCGATATATGTCTAGATACAACGGTTACGGAGTATCCCAACTTGTCCTTGTTGATGCTGCAGCTCCCACAGGCTTTACCGCAGAAACTGCTAATAACTTTCTTAAAGAAGCCTTAAATGACCGCCCTAAAATGATGCAGGACGTAACAGATGGCTTTTTCTTTCAGTATGTAACTCGCCCATTCTCAGACTGGTTTTTTCAAATGGGATTACAGGCTGCGGGATGGTCGACAGCGGCAGTCATTGTTTTATTAAGAGATGAGAATTTGAATGAAGATCTTCCAAAAATAGTTGCCCCCACTTTAATTATTCACGGCATTCATGATAAAGTTATTCCATTTTCACAAGCTCAGGAACTAAATCAAAAAATAAGAAATTCAAAGCTAGTCCCGTTTCAATATAGTGGTCATGGTCCTTTCTGGGAAGAACGTGGCAAGTTTAACCAGCTATTGGCACAATATATTCATTAAAAATTTGTAGAAGGGATTGCACAATAACCTTGTCCTTTTATGAGCAGTTTGTTCGATTGATTGTTCAATTAACGGATACGTTCGTATTATGGAGTTAACCAGTTTTTACTGGTTTCTCTTTTTTTTATAGGACCTATTATTTCAGTAGCCAGGGTAGAACGTACGGGTGCGTGGGAGTTAGATCTCGTCAACTAAACTGTTCGCCCCCTACTTGTAGAATGATGTTTGAGGCTGGTTGGGACATATGATCTCGTATAACAAGCGAAGCTATGGAACTACAGGAAGGTTAGGGGTTACTAGCGAGTACAACAAAGGGAGAGATAATTATTGAATCCAGTAGTTGGCCTAGATTGGCCAAAGAGGAAAGTGAAGCTCAAGCCTTTTTAGATAAAGACAGGCCTTTTGGGAAAAGCTTCAGTGTGAAGCATACCAGGGAAGACTTAGATTCATTTGTTTCTTTCTTGAGAGGAATAGAGAGAGATACCGGGGTTCGGCCAGCGGTCATTCTTAAATCTACAGGACATTGCCATGCACCAATTATTCAATGTCTTGAGGACAGTCAATATCTATACATCTTGGTAAATCCGATTATTTCATATCAAGCCAAGAAAACAAGCCTTAGGAAGGTAAATACGGATGCCGTTGATGCATATCATCTTTGTGTTCTTTATTACAAGGAAGAATTTGAGCCTTATAAGAAGGTAGTGACAGTAAATCCTCACCTGGTAAGAAGGAATAAAGAAAATCGTGATAACACCCAGTCTAAGAGTGATAAGAAAGATGCTTTAGTCATCGCGGACATGGTGAAGAACGGTTACTATACCTTCGTGAGAAACACATCGGAATCATTTGAAAAACTAAGGGTTCTAATGTCCAATCGGGATGTGGTGGTTAAACGTCTAGTCAGCTCTATTAATCAATTAAACCGCTGGGTTGATATTGTTTTTCCAGAACTCAGGGAGGTATTTAAAGACATTACTGCCAAAGGTGCAATCGCAACCTTACGGCTCTTTCCATCTCCGATGGAACTGAGTTCCATGAAACCGGATGAGATAGTTGAAGGTTGGAAGTCACTAATGAAAAGACAGCCAGGAATGAAAAAGGCTCAATTGCTTCTCCAGTTGGCCAGAAAATCTGTAGGTACAAGACAAGCTCTTGAAGCATATAAATTTCATCTTGAGCAATTATGAGCAATTATTAGAAGAATATGATCTTGCGGTCCTTCAGTTGGAAAGGGTGGAACAAGCCGTTAACGAGGTATTAAACTGCATACCGTTCGCAAAGAAGTTGCTTACCATTAAGGGAATTAGTGAAATTTCGTTAGCCGGCATTTTAGGTGAAGCTGGCGATTTAAGTGGTTTCTCCCACGGCAATTCCTTGCTCCGGCACGCTGGATTACACCTGGCAGAAGCAAGCTCAGGAAAAAGGGCACTGACCCATTAGGTTAGCAAAACTGGCATCCACCTCTTGGATAGGCATGACGAAGGAATGATAGGGCAATTGACCCGTTGAGACATGGGAGGGAAAGCCTCCATGGGCGGCGTGGAGATGTACATTACATGGAAAATGTGGAGTTTTAGTCTGCTCCTTTATTTCACTATGCCTTCACGAAGCCTTTAGATCCCAAATTTACTCTATCTACCCGTTAGCTTAAATTCAGTGGTTTTGAAATCCTGTGAATAAGCGAGTATTCGCAAGAAAATCGTATTAAACTGAGGGAGTTGAAGAAGGAAATAAACTTTAAAATGGAGAATATTTGGAAATTAGACCTATGAAGGACCTTATACTTTTCAAAGAGGATGATGATTATGAAGAAACAGAAGAAGATCTTGATATTTCTTAAAACAATAACTACTTTTCTGCTTTTAATGATGTTTATACTGTCATCTACGAAAATGATTCATGATTATCTCAGTGCAGCTGTCATAATAATTATTTTAGTTGTTTTCTTTTATACAGAAGGAACAATTAGAAAAAAGGACTCTAATCATATTTAAGCATAGTAGTCGGAACGTCCCATGTTTGGAGCGATTTTTGCCTTTAAACACTGGAAATAAAGGGGGTACCGCATTGTTTTCATTTTGAAGTAATAGCGTTACAAAGGTATGCCGCAAATGATGCAACGAGAACATGGTTTCTGGTAGCAAATTTCCCGGTATCGTTCTCTAAATACGTAAACAGTTGTTTTAGTTCTTGCAGCGTCATATAGACCGGGATTTTCTTGTCCGATTTCGGAGCCTGAACACCGAGCATAAAGTTATGGTTCATGTAGTTTTCTTTGACGCAGTATTCACAGAAAGACTTTAAAGCAGAAATTCGGCATTGAAGTGTTCTAGGCTTGATCTGGTATTGCATGACTTGTTCCTGAATAAAACGGCGTGTGGTGGCCGGCGACAAATCAGCAAGTAGTATGGAGCGATCGTGCTTGGTTAAAAATGCAGGGTAAAGCTGCAGATTAAACGCGTAACTTTTTAGCGTGTTGTGTGAGTAATTTTTCTCAACCTGCAGATACCTCAGAAAATCATCTTCGAGAATTATGGGTCGGTAAACTTAAGCGGCGGAAGTGCCGAATATGAAAGGTTATCGGAACTTGAGAGGAAAAAGTTATGTTCTAATTGAGTTTTTTCTTAGTTAACATAATATATATTCTAGGAAGCTATGTAGATAAGAACAAAATATGTATCAATTGTTAAGTTTACTACTGAAATTGAGACAAAATGAAAAATGATACAAAAATGCTCTCGAGTTTTTTTAGATTGTTTTATTTTACTTTTCAATTGAACCGGCTGCAGTTGTTCCATTGGTAATACATGATTAAATAAAATGAGGAGCTTTTACCTCTTTCTTTAAAAAAACTAAAAGATATACAGCTCGTTTACCATTCTTCTGCTTACAAGTGGCCTGGTTAATTAAAGGAATTTTTAAGATAGCAAGCCTTACATTAATCATGTAATGATTTATTGAGTGGTAAAGAACAACATACAGAAAATGATCCGTCTTTTTTCAATTCTGTTTTTAGTACATCCTTCAATCCTTTCCATTATTCCACTATATTTAATGTTATAATTGCTAAATATTAACCTACGTGAAAATTTTAAGGAAGTGATGGCGGATGGAACGTTGGAAAAGAAATATGTGGGTTTTATGGATCGGAGTTTTTTTCACTTCGGCCAGTTATTCTATGGTTATCCCCTTTCTGCCTCTGTTTCTTCTTCAGATTGGTGTGCACCACCACACTGAAATGTGGGCGGGAGTATTATTTAGTGCAGCATTTTTGGCAGGCGCCATCTCCTCTCCTTATTGGGGACTATTAGCGGACAAATATGGAAGAAAGCCAATGATCATTAGAGCTGGTTTTTCTCTTTTTGTTATTTATACGCTTACCGCCTTTGTGAACAATCCCTATGAATTGCTGGTTCTACGGATCATGCAGGGGCTTCTAACAGGATTCATTCCTGGAGCCATCGCTCTAATTGGTACAAATACACCAAAGAAGAATGTAGGATACGCCCTGGCAATGATATCGACAGCAACAGCTTCAGGCGGGATTATTGGACCTCTCCTTGGGGGTGGTATTTCCACATTAGTCGGAAACAGATGGTCATTTGCCAGTGGAGGATTATTGGTACTATTTTCTACGATTCTCGTAATCTTTATGGTAACAGAGGAAAATTTCACCCCAAGTACGACGAGGGGATCGGTCATCAATGATATCCGGACTGCGACAGCTAACCGCCCATTTATGATTGTCTTGTTATTAACGATGGTGACCGTCTGTTCGCTTATGACCATTGAGCCTGTCTTACCTTTATACATACAAAAATTAGGCGGATCTGTCGAAAATATTTCATTGCTGGCAGGTGTGATCTTTTCTTTACCTGGTATTGCAAGTATTTTATTCGGAGCGTTCTGGGGTAAATTGGCAGATAAAATCGGGTTCCGCACGGTTTTGATCATTGGGTTATGCGGCGGCGGGCTTGGTACATTGGCACAAATGTTATTTCATGGAATCTGGGGATTCTCCATCATACGATTTATGTTCGGCATTTTTTTCTGCGCGGTCTTCCCTGCTTTAAATGGTCTGGTTGTTAAGCTAACACCGGATGATTTTAGAGGCAGGGCCTTTGGACTGAATCAAACCGCTAATCAAATCGGAGGGATGCTCGGTCCAGTCCTTGGCGGTTTTATAGGTGGGATTTTCACGATTCACATTGTTTTTCTAGTAACGGGAATCTTCCTCTTGATCGCTACGGGAATCGCATGGACGTCAAATTGGGAGAATACAAGCAAAAAGAGGCAGGAAAAATTCAGAAGCACCTCTACCTCAGTATAGCCCTTATCAGTACACGTTTTGCAATATCATTCAAACACCCCTGTCGAATTTTGATATTCGACAGGGGTGTTTATGTCTAAGAATTGTTCTGGAGTATGAGTGAAAGATGAAGTATCAGGAAAACACATACTTCAATTCCTTAGTGGTGGAATTGGCAAAGGAAAGCTATAGGACAGTTTAATACCCTCTTTTAAAATCAACCTTATTATGTAGCATCCTGTTTCCTTCAATCATTTTTAGTGTTTCCACAAAACAGGATGCACCCTCCTCAGGTGTGGTAACTGCTGAGATATGGGGAGTAATATGAACTTGGGGATGATTCCAAAATGGGTGGTCGTCTGGCAGCGGCTCATGGTTAAATACATCAAGAACAGCAAATCTGACATGACCTGAATCTAGAGCATGAATCAGCGCATCATTAACAACCGATGCACCTCTTCCTACATTTATAAAACCCGCATTCGTTAAATGATGAAAGAGTTGCCCATCAAAGAAATTGGCTGTTTTTTCGGTCAACGGTAAAGTATTAAGGATGTAGTTCATTTCATGTAACTGTGAAAAATGGTCATCAACAGTCATAACCTCTTTAAAATATTCTTTTTTCTTCCCGCTTAAAGAAACCCCATAGACTTCCATCCCAATTTTTGCAGCCGTTTGGCCGATCTCACCGGTTCCATAAACCATGGTTTTTTGTTTATTTAATAATTGAGGTGGAATGGGATGCCATTTTTTTTGATGCTTTAATTCTTGAAATTGCTCATGTAACTGTACATCCTTAAGTAAGTAGCTCAAGCAATACTCGGCAATTCTTTGTCCAAAGGAACAAATGGTTCTGGTTAATAACACCTCTTCATTCCAGTGTTTTTTGTATAAAAAACAGTCAACACCCGCTCCCAGGGAATGCACCCATTTTACAGAACTGTAGTCAAAATTGGACTTCAAATTAAAGGATGCATAAGCATCAGCCCACGCAAGATCCTCCTGCGTCATCTGTTCTTCAGGCAGAAAGCGGAAATCTTTTTGTAAATCTTCCTTTTCGATAATAGTCTTTTCGATAATAGTCTTAAGTTCTTCGTACATGGGGCTTACGACTAGTAATTTATTTATTTTCATTTTTCTCACCCCTTTTTCATAAACAATAATTGGATGACTTCATTATAATCCAGAATGTCAAAACAGGAGTGTTTATCTCTTTCCATTTTAATTTATAGAACGATTTCCATATCCATCAGCGCTGAACTCAAACTTTTCCCATGGCGATCTAATGAAAGGGAACGAGTCACACCCCCTCCTAATGCGTTATCCATAACAAAGTTTAAAGCACCGATCTTAGGGAGTTCATATCGAATAACGTCTCCCTTTACAATTTCCTGAAAAAATTCTTTTACCCGCTCTGCGGTTATAGATTTTTTCACCTTCTCATAATCACCCATTTCATAAACGATGACAGAAACATTCGAGATATTACCTTTATCTCCAGTTCTTGAATGGGCGATTTCCTTTAGTTTCAAAATTTACACCTCCTCGTATTCCACGTCAATTTGGATATCACTTTCAGGGATAAGAATTGAGGCAATGGAAACAATGTCCTGAATGTTTACCCGTACACCCCCGCCTCCTGCCGGTCCATTCGTATAGAGGGCTTCTACTTCTTGTCCTATTGCCAGAGCTTCCTTCTCTTCGCTGCTCCTAGCCGCTATTCGTAAACGAACCTCTGAAGGTGTAATGTTCTCACTTGATAAGCTTGATATTGACTCTCCATATAATGAGGACACTCCTATAAAATCAATGGATAAATCCTGTATCTTAATATCCCTGTGATCAATTCTTTTTCTAATGATTTCCTCAGACAGTTTAGCTCTATTTAAGCAACCTGAACCGCCATAGCTGATTTCCGCTTCCACAATGAATCCATCTTTATACCCAACGCTTGTTTTATAAAAACCGCTTTTTTTCTTTCCTGACGCTCCTTTCACAAACACATGATCAGAAGACGTCTCCTCCACTTCAATTTGAGAAAAATCCGCGATCACATCAGGAGTTAAATACCTCGCGGGATCATGAATTTCATATACCAATTGTTCTTTTACCGTACTCGTCGATACAACCCCGCCTGCTTCATCAAGCTTAGTTAAAGTAATATCTCCATCCTCATTAATTTCAGCGATTGGAAACCCGACATTCCATAGGTCTTCCACTTCTTTATAGCCTGGATCAGCAAAGTAGCCTCCTGTGACCTGGGCGCCGCATTCCAGTAAATGGCCTGCAGCGGTTGCTTTTCCCAGTCGTTCGTAATCCGTTATCTCCCAGCCGAATTCATACATTAACGGACCGACCGTCAGAGAAGGGTCAGAGACTCGGCCCGTTATCACGATATCAGCATCTTCTTTTAAAGCCCTAACGATTCCCTCCATGCCGATATAAGCGTTCGCCGAAATAATGTGTGTTTGAATTTCTTTCAGCTTCTCCCCGGTTTCCATAACGGGTAAGTCTAAATACTGCTCGATGTTCGAATACACGTCATCCCCTGTAACAGCAGCAATTTTCAGGTTGCGGATTCCTCGTTCCTGTGCCATTGCTTTGACCGCTTTCGCTGCTGATAATGGATTGGCAGCTCCCATATTCGTAATCACTTTAATATGGCTTCCAGCACACAAGGGCAATATTTTATCCATTCGGTACTCCAGTAATCGGTTGTAACCCTTATCTGAATCCTTCAATTTTTCTTGTTGAGCTAAGGCAATGGTTCGTTCAGCCAAACATTCAAAAATGATATAATCCAAATGCCCTTTTTTCATCAATTCAACGGCAGGCTCAATCCGGTCGCCTGCATAGCCTGCACCTGCACCAATCCTTATCGTCCTCACACTTTAATCTCCCATCCGTAATCCTTTAAGAAGAATGAACCCCTGCTGATTGCAATATTCTTCTAGCCCGGTCTACAATCGGCAGATCAACCATTTTCCCGTCCAGCTGCAAAACACCCGAGCCGTTTACTAATGACCGTTCAAAGGCTTTTACTAGTCGTTCCGCTTCTTCTATCTCTTCTTTTGTCGGAGCAAAGACTTGGTTAACAAGCTCAATCTGGTCAGGATGAATAATCAGTTTTCCTTGAAAGCCCAGTTGCTTGATCAATGTGGTTTCTTTTAATAAACCATCGCTATCTTTTATATCAACATACACCGTGTCAATGGGGGCTTCAATGCCTGCAGCCTTCGATGCAATCACGAGGTGCGACCGTGCATAGAGCAATTCCATTCCGCTTTTCGTCAGTTCCGCCTGGATATCCAATGCAAAATCCATGGAACCGAATGCCATACGTATTACACGGGGGCTTGCAGACGCGATTTCAAAAGCGTGATGCAGCCCTAGAGCTGATTCGATAATGGGAACAATTTTAATTTGATTTGAATCCATGTTTCTTTTCGTTTCTAATTCGCTGATTATGCGATCAAGAAAAACGATTTGTTCGCAGGTTTCGGCCTTTGGCAAGACAATCCCTGATATACCAGTACTCAGCACATTTGTCAGATCCTCATAAAAGTAAGGAGAATGATAGCTATTGATCCTTACAAAATTCACTTTGTCTCCATGAAGATCAATTGCTTTTCTCACTCTTGATCTGGCCATTTCTTTTTCATCTGGAGACACGGCATCCTCCAGATCATAGATCAGCACATCCGCACTTAAACTGCCTGCCTTTTGTAATTTCTTTTCATCAGACCCAGGAACAAACATCCATGTTCGAGATCCATTCAAGCACATCACCATCCTTTTCAACTCTTACAAAACTCCAATTGTTCGATAGTTATCAATTGTTGATGCATCAATGCCGAACTCTTTTAAAATTGACTCTGTATGTTCCCCTACTGCCGGTATCGGATTCATTGCCGGCTCCAAATCTTCAAAAGTTACTGGCGGAATTAAAGCTTTCAACGTTCCCGCCGGTGATAGGACGTCTCTCCAGCGATTCCGGATTTTCAACTGTGGATGATTAACAAATTCCTGAACAGTATTCAAATGTGCGTTAGCGATTTCAGCCTTTTCCAGCCTGCTGATAATCGTTTCTGCACTAAGGCTTCGGAATACAGAGTCAATGATTTCTTTCAGCTGACCGCTATTAGCCAATCTCCTGGCATTGCTGTTAAAGCTGGTATCCGTCTTTAATGCAGGGTTTTCCAAGACAACCTCACAGAAATTCGCCCATTCTCGTTCATTTTGTATTCCCATGAAAACCAGTTTTTGATCTCCTGCCAGAAAAGGTCCATATGGATAAATCGTGGCATGGCTTGCTCCAGTTCGTTTCGGATCAGATCCTCCATACTTAGAATAATAAAGGGGATAACCCATCCATTCTCCGAGGGCCTCAAGCATAGAAACTTCCAACACTTGCCCTTTTCCTGTTTTAAAACGGGAGATCAAGGCGGTTAAAATCCCAGAGTACGCATACATCCCGGCGGCTATATCAGCAATGGATATTCCTGCTTTGGATGGTGTTTCTTCTGTACCTGTAATCGAAACCACCCCTGTCTCACATTGGATCAGAAGGTCATACGCTTTTTTATCTTTATATGGTCCATACGATCCATATCCCGAAATTCCACAGATAATCAGCTGCGGATACTTTTCTTTTAAAACATCGGAACAAAATCCCAGCCGATCAACGGCCCCAGGTTTTAGATTCTGAATAAAAACATCCGCCTCCGATAAAATGTTTTCCAAAATCAATTTACCTTCTTGTTGTTGCAAATCAAGTGTTATTGACTCTTTTGAACGATTGAGCCAGACAAAGTGGCTGGACATGCCCTTGGCGGCTGAATCATAATGGCGGGCAAAATCCCCGGTGCACGGCCTCTCAACCTTTATGACGCGTGCCCCTAAATCCGCTAATTGTCTGGAAGCAAATGGGGCCGCTACTGCCTGCTCCAGTGTAACAACTGTAATCCCTTCTAACGGCAGCATTTAAATCCTCCTTCCTATTCATAATCGCAACCTCGTCCCACTCCGTTAACTCGAGTGGGGGGTGAGGAAATTTACAAAGAAATAGCTCCGGTGATAAGCGCAATAACTGTCATAACGATGGTCGTTCCAAATGCCCAGAAGAAAACACTCTTCTGAAGGTCACCCAAATCCACCTTACATAAACCAAGAAGAACAAAGACAGATGGATTTAATGGGCTTAGCGGAAACCCTGTTGTAGCGTTTCCTAGTAATGCGGCGCGGCCAATGTCTAAAGGATCAATACCGAACGAGGCTGCTGATTCGCTCAGAATCGGAAGCACTCCATAATAAAAGGCATCGGGAGAAAATACTAAGCTTAACGGCATACTGATGACGGCTATTAAAGTCGGAAGGTGCGGCCCCATCCAATCCGGTATGATGGAGACCATTGACACCGCCATGGCATCCAGCATTTTTGTGCCTGAAAGGACGCCTGTGAAAATACCTGCGGCGAAAATGGTAAAGCACACTAAGACCATGCTTTTTGCATGTGCAGCAATCTGTTCATTCTGTCTGTTAACATCAGGAAAGTTCACGATTAAAGCAAGGGCAAAAGCAAGGATAAATAAGACAGGTACTGGCATTAATTCCATGATTAAAACCGTTATAAGAACCACCGTTAGAATAAGATTGAACCAGAACATTTTTGGAAGACCAGTTGCCGGCATGTCCAAAGCGGCGGCCGTCTCTTCTTCAGCATTTTTTCCATGATGATTCGTCCATTGAACAACTCCCAGACGTTTTCTCTCTTTCTTGCCAAGTACGTAGGAAACAAACACAACCCAGGCCATTCCTGCAAGCATGGAAGGAATTATCGGATTAAACAGTTGTGAAGAAGTGGCATCCAGTGAAACCATGGCTCTTGCCAGCGGTCCACCCCAAGGGATAATGTTCATGACTCCCGCTCCAAGGGCTACGGTACTTGCCAGGATAAGAGGATTCATGCCCAGCCTTTTATAAACAGGGAGCAAGGCAGTGATTGTAATCATAAATGTCGCAGAACCATCTCCGTCCAAAGCAACGATTAAGGTAATGATGGCAGTGGCCATTACGATTTTAAGCGGATCGCCTTTGGCAAATCGAATCAACCGTGAGATCATCGGGTCAAACAATCCTCGATCAATCATTAATCCAAAATATAAGATGGAAAACCCGATCATGATGCCTGTCGGTGTTACTTTCTGAACGCCCTCAAGCATCATTTCTCCCATTTCTAGCCTAAAGCCGCCAATCAGACCAAATACGATCGGTACGAGTGCAAAAGCAATTAATACTGAAACTCGTTTCGTCATGACCAAATAAAGAAAAGTACCAATCATTAAAAATCCTAAAATAGCCATTCCTTAAACCCCCTTATTATTCGTTGAGTAGAAAGCGGTTACAATTTCTCCTATACCCTCTGTTTCAGACTCCCCCCTCTCACTTGCTGCAGGTGGCCTGTCAGCCTCCGTTCTGTCATTTCTTTTACAAGAATTACGCAATCCATCAGCTTTTCAAAATCAATTCCGGTTTCGATACCCATTTCGTTAAGCATAAATACAAAGTCTTCGGTAGAATCATTTCCTGCAGCGCCTGGCGCAAATGGGCATCCGCCCAGACCGCCAATGGCAGTATCGAAAGAGGTTATTCCAGCTTGCAAAGCAGCTAATGAATTAGCTTTTGAAAATCCGTATGTATCGTGAAAATGTGCTGTAACTTTAGCCTTTGTACCGAGGTCTAAGGTTTTTGAGAATAACTGATAGACCTGATGTGGATTCGCTCGGCCGATCGTATCGCATAGAACAATCTCATCTACCTCTAACGTTTCCAATGTCTTCACCATATTCAATGTTGTTTCTTCTGCTACAATCCCTTCATACGGACAGTGGAAAGAGGTGGCAATACTGAACCTTACAAACATATCCTCACTTTTTGCTTCTTCTACCACTAGCGATAATTGGTGCAGTGATTCTTCCACGGACATCCGAACATTTTTCATATTAAACGTCTCGCTTGCACCAGCAACAAGAGCAAGGTTTTTAGCTCCCGCTTCTCTTGCCAGTTCAAATCCTCTTTTATTCGGAATGAGGACCAGATATTGCAAATCCGGCTTTTGATCAATGTTTCGATAGACAACATCGGCGTCTGCCATTTGCGGCACATGCTTTGGCGATACAAACGAGGTTGCCTCCATTCTTTTGATCCCTGTCTCACCTAAGGCATGAATGAGCTGTAATTTCTGTTCGGTTGGGATAAACGTTTTTTCATTTTGGATGCCATCTCGTGGCCCCGATTCCATGATTTCTACACGTTTTGGTAAATTCATCAGTCCCTCTCCCCCTTATCGTTTTAGAGCGCCTGTTTCATTTTTGGTGAGAATCCCTTCCTCTTGCCATTCTTCATATTGCGAGTTTGTAATCCCGAGCTTCCCTTTTAATACCTCTTCCGTATGTTCTCCCAGCTTAGGTCCAGGCCAGTTAATGCTTCCAGGTGTCTTGCTCATTTTTGGAACAATGCCAGGGACCTTAAGTTTTCCTAACCCATCTACATCCAATTCACAAATCATTTTACGAGCAATAAAGTGAGGGTCTTCCATCATATCTTCCACGCTATAAATGGAGCCGGCAGGAATGTTGTACTCATCCAGTATTTTCAGCGCATCCTTTAAGTTATGCTGGATTGTCCAGCCTCCTATGACTTTATCCAAGTACTCAGACTTCTGTACACGTCCATGATTGGAAGCATAATCTGGATCTTCACCCAAATCCTCTCGATTGATGGCATCCATCAGCCTTTTAAAGATTCCATCCCCATTTGCTCCGATAACCACATATTTTCCGTCTCTGCAAAGGTACGTATTGGAAGGTGCAATTCCGGGTAATGTACTGCCCGTTCGTTCACGGATCACCCCGTATTGGTCATACTCTGGAACGGCACTTTCCATTAAGCTGTAGATGGCCTCGTAAAGAGCGACATCCACACATTGCCCTTCTCCCGTATGATCTCTATGATAGACAGCCATCAATGCCCCCATCACGGCATAGAGAGCAGTTACAGAATCTCCTAAACTAATCCCTACTCTGGTCGGCGGCCGATCGGGATAGCCCGTTAAATACCGAATACCTCCCATTGCCTCCCCAATACTGCCAAAGCCCGGTTTATTCCGATAAGGACCGTCCTGGCCATATCCTGAAACACGAACCATAATGATAGAGGGATTATATTTCTTTAAGTCGTCATAACCAATGCCCCACTTTTCCAGCGTGCCAGGTTTAAAGTTTTCAATAATAATATCTATCTCTTTAGCAAGCTCTCGAATAATTTCCTGCGCTTCTTCCTTGCGAAGATCTAAAGAGATGCTCTTCTTATTCCTGGACTGCACATACCACCATAAAGAAGTCCCCTCATGCAGCATTCTCCATTTCCGAATGGGGTCCCCCTTTCCTGGCGGTTCAACTTTAATAACCTCAGCACCAAAATCCGCCAATAATCTTCCTGCGAATGGTCCAGCTATTAAACTGCCTATTTCCAAAACCTTCAGTCCTTTTAAAGGCCCTCTCTTTTGATGATCCATCATACTCCCACTCCATTCTAGTAGTTTAACCTTCAAAGGATGTAAGCGCTTTACATCCTTTGAAGCGAACACTTTTTCTGTCACTTCTTAAAGGATTCGATCTTGTATTATATAAAAATTCTGATAATTATAATAATAGTTATCAGCGGTTTCTTTGTCAACGGTTAACCGTTGACATTTTTTAAAGAATGGCTTCTGTTATTCTTTAACAACCCCTCGAGTTAATGTAAACTAATAAGTAGACAGAAATAATGCCTTGAACCCATGTTGCTTAGGAGGGCTTGAATTGAGGGAAATTCAAAAAACAGAACTTTTGCATAGTCAGGTTTATACGATATTAAAAGCAATGATCATGGAGAGTGAATTTCAACCTGGAGAACGATTAGTTGAAACGAAGGTCGCCTTACAGCTTGGCGTAAGCAGAGGAACCGTTCGTGAAGCCTTTCAGATGCTGTTAAAGGATGGTTTGCTCACACGGGATAATAATGTCATATTTGTTTACAACCCTAGTGTTCAAGATATAGTGGATGTGTATGAATGCAGGAAAAGTCTGGAGTCTCTTGCCGTCAAATTGGCAACTACTCATATTCAGGACGAGCAATTGAATCAGCTTGGCTTCGTTCTTGAGGAATCAAAAAAGGCGGTAAAAAGAAATGATACCCAAACACTTACCAATCTAAATCAGGAGTTTCACGATATCATTGACTTGGCCTCCCATAATAAACAGCTCATCCAATTATGCGAAGTGATCAAAACAAAAACGCTTTATATTAGGAACAATGTCTTAAAAAATCATTTTAAAAATTTCTCGGATTTTGTAGATGATCACGAACGGATTTATTTGGCTATTAAAGAGCGAAAAGCTAGTAAAGCCGAACAGGAAATGATCACACATATTGAAAAAAGCTTCGAAACCATTCAAAACGCTTTAAATTCTGATCCTATATAAACAGGAGCCTGGCACCGGTTTTTAATAAACAAAATCCCTGATCCGTAACGGATCAGGGATTTTGTTTATTAAAGATTCTCAACCCCATTAACAACATGTCCCTCCTGTTTGTTTTTTATCTTAGAAATGTACACTACTCAAATACCAAATTACGATTTGATCCTTCTCCATCAGTTACTTTCTGCCTGATTAATTCTAAAGATATTTCCTACTAACTGCTGATTATTCGTTTGAAAAAATTAGAATTTTTTGGGATAAATTGCACTTAATATATTATTCCAACCGCGTTACTCTATGGTGGAATAAAGAAACGGGAGGATTGATAAGGTTGAAACTGATTAAAAAAGCAACATCCTGTTTGTTCATTTCCATTTTAAGTATTGCTCTGCTTGTTTCACCTGGAGGCTTTACGAGCAAAGCTTTCGCAGAGACGAACACCTATGATGGTAAAGCCCCTTCATACAACAATTGTGATGACACCGGAGTAACGAAGAAATCGTTGAAGATAACGAATAATGATGGTTCATACGCCACCCTTGAACTTCGCTTTAGCACGAAATGCAAAACAGCATGGGCAAAGATTACATTGAGCAGAGCAGCCAAAACAGATGGCGAAGCTACTGCATTAGTCGTTCGAAGCACAGATAATAAACAATATGGCTGCCATAATGCAGGCGGAAACGGAGAGATCAATAAAGGACAAAAATCCTGCTATACGCCAATGGTCTATGATTTGGATCCCCGTAAAGCCAAGGCAGTTGGGTTCTGGCCATATACCCGCGGGGAGACAGGCTGGTATTAAATAAGGAAAGGGTGATTTTTGTTGAGGAAAAAGATAAAAGGATTTGTTATTTCCATAGCTATGATCTTAGCCGCGATTATCACGTCTTTCGGAACAAATGATCATCCTGCCTATGCAGAAAACCATTCGTATGACGGTAAGAGTCCTTACTACAATAATTGTGATGACAGCGCGGTAACAAAAGATAAGAAATGGATTGATTCCGTTTCATATGTAGAGTTGAAATACAGCACTTCATGTAAAACCGCCTGGGCAAAAGTAACGATCACCAAAAAAGCGACGTCATATTATGAGGCAGATGCGAGAATTGTGCGCAATACGGACGGCAAAGCCCTAACGTGTGACGGTTCAGGAGGAAACGGTGCAGTGAATAAAGGACAAACCTCCTGCTATACAGGAATGGTATATGATTATGCCCCAAGAAAATCGCAGGCACAGGGCAAACATGCCATTCCGAACAGTGATGCTTATAAGGTGGCAAAAACGATCTGGTATTAAGGAAAAGCGTCATGAGTTCAGTTTTGGACCTATGACGCTTTTTTTAAATAGATAATTTAAGAAAGTGCCTGAAACAGTCCAATCATACTCTATGTGGTTTCCCCGTTTCTACGATTTAATCGTTTGAGAATTGGTGAACTGGTAATCATAACATAATTTGTACAGTTCCATTAATTCGATCTCATCCGGCACCCTCGGATTATTGCCGGGACTTCCGCTAGCCAAGGCGTCTCTGGCCATCTTTTCTAGACTTTTCAAAAATTGCTCCTCCTTAATTCCCCATCCTTTCAAACTAGGAATATCAAGCTCGAGGCAAAGGGCTTTCATTTCTTCCACCAGTTTTTGCGCAGTTTCCCGTTTTGTAAGCCCTTTCGTTTCATTAAAAATTAAATCCCCGATGTCTGCGAGCCTCTCATAGCAAGCTTCTAGACTATACTCCAGAACAGCAGGAAGCAGCATAGCATTCGAGATGCCATGAGGCACATTGAACAGGGCACCTATCGGTCGGGACATTCCATGAACCAAGCAGACCGATGAATTGGAAAATGCCATTCCTGCCTGGAGGGCAGCAAGTGACATTTTTTTCTTTGCTTCTATATTTTGAGGATCATGATAAGCATCTCGTATACTTTCCATTATGTGCCCGATGGCAGTTAACGCTAATGAATCGGTAAAAGGATGGGCACGTCTTGAAAGATACGCTTCAATAGCGTGAGTAAGGGCATCAATTCCGGTTGCTGCAGTTATACTTTTAGGTGAAGAAATGGTTAGGACCGGATCTACAATCGCTGCTGCCGGCATAAATGCGGGCTGTTTAATCATCATTTTAATATCCTGAACGGTATCGGTTATGATTGTTACATCAGTTGCTTCAGATCCGGTCCCAGCTGTGGTAGGAATAGCAATTAATGGAACGGCTGACTTCTGTGCAATTTTTCGGCTATTCATATAATCGCTGATGGATCCTCCATTTGTACCAAGAACTGCAACCGCTTTTGCTGTATCAATACAACTTCCTCCACCTAAGCCAATAATAACGTTGCAGAACTCCGCTTTAAGCTTTTCCAGAGCTTCATAAACAAACAAATCTGTCGGCTCAGAATCGATTTCTAAATACATGACTGAGGATACTCCTGCTTCTGTTAAATGATGCTGGCATTCTTCAACGTACATCAGCTTTTCCATAATTCGGTCGCTGATGATTAGTGCTTTATTTCCGAGTTTAGACGTTTCTCCCCCCACTTTCTTAAAAGAATGTTGTCCGTAGAGTATAGTTCTTGGCATTTGCAGAACTGAAACCATAATAGCTACCCCCTTCTTAACAATGCTTTCTTCCATGCGTATTGCTTCGACAAGGTTAAGGAGATACCCTTCCTGGCTTTTCCCGATCTTCCTTTTGCTGCGCTGTTATTTGTAACGCTGATGTGACCCTTGTCCATATTTCATCTGGATATCACAACTTTAGATGATCGTATTGTGTCTTATCGGTCATATCGTAATCAGCATAAACTGAATACACCCATTTGGTTCTATAAACTAACAGTATGAAAAATAGAGCTAATGTTCGTTAGCTCTACTTGAATTGTTTTACTTATTTTGTTTCAAGCTCAGTTTTATTTCTTCTTCTACAAAGCCATAAAGACTAACAGATGTAGCAGTGTTTCTTATACATTTAAGATTCTCAAGCTTAACCATCATGTTCCTTGCTTCCGCCAAATAAGAAATCGCTTCCCTCATTTTCTCTTTATAAGCTTTGGTTGTTCTTTCGATTTCTGCAGCGAACTTTTCATCCGTACCAGGTGTAATACAAGTTTCGTACATATCAATGATTTCATCTGTTCCTCGTTCAGGGTCATATTCATGAGGTGCTGTGCTATCAAATATTGCGATGCCTTTTTCACGAAGGATGACCATGTCTAAACTGTTTGGATCAAATCCGCAGTGGTAAACCTCAACGTCGTATCCTTTTTCTTCTCCAGCAGCTGCAATCTGCTTCAGCATTGTTGATTTCCCTGATCCCGCTCTGCCTTTAATAAAATAACGTTTGCAAATATCCTCTGTTAGATTTTGAATATAGTCAACTGCACCATTTGGAGTTGCTGCACCTAAGAACCGATGTTTTACATTTGAAGTTTTTCCAGCTGTCTCCTCTCCATAGAAAAGGTCAATCAGCTCATTCGTCAATTCATTGGCTTTAGCAAAACTCATGTTAGCAATATAGATATCTTCAATGTCATCATGTGCTTTAAGTGATTCTGCAAATGTTGTATATGCTTTTTGAAATTTTGCGGAAATGTCCATATTAAGCTGATGAATTTCATCAATATGTTCAGAAAGATTTTTAGTGGTCCTTTCATTCTCAAGAATGGTTATTTGCAAATTTTCGCTTGCTGCCTGTTTGAGAATCTCAGGGACTGCATCGTCAATAATTCCAACACCAGCATCAGGAACGATTAACCCTTCTGTCCATTCATTATTAGATGCGCAATGCAAATATTCAATAGTATATCCTTCTGCTCTTAATGTTTCACCTACTGTATTCATGAATGCAGATTTATCTGATCGTAACCCTCCTTGAAGCAAAAACACTCGTTTCAAACCCCTTAATGCAGAGTCATAAAGACTAATATATCCTTTAGCTGTATTTCCACCTGCATAATAATGGAGCACTTTTCCTCCCATCCAATCACCCTTTCCCTTTTCTGCTAACATATGTTCACCATGAATAAGGGTGAATGCCTACCTTTAAAAAGATAAAGCTCTTTTCTAAAAGATTGTTGCTTTTGGGTCATTTTGGTAAACAGCCTTCATTGACAAGTGATTGGAGTGTAAGGTGCGAGACTCCTCGAAAATGAATTTCACATTTTCTTCGTGCGATATAACGCTGCCGAAGCCTTCCTTGTCCTGCGGGAAAAGCGGGACAGGTGAGACCCACAGGCGCGTGCGCCGAGGAGGCTCACCGCATGCCCCGCGGAAAGCGAGCATCCTGAAACGGAAATCAACTACTCCTAAGAGCAACAAAGGTTACGAAAACAGCAAAAGATAAAAAGCTTTTTCTAGACCATTACCTAACTTTCCAACCTCTTCTATTTCTTTTACAAGCTTATGGTTGCCCTTGATGATCTCAGGGAAATAAGCGTTTGCCAAAACAAAAACTAAGCGATCCAAATACAGGTTTAATGTTTATTTAATAATTCTTTATAATCTAAACACTCATCTTTTATATTTACGTATTAAACTATTAATTGAAAGAACGGTCATGAATGCCTATTGTCCTTTACGCCAACGGCATCTTAACCATGTGTTTCATTACAATACTCAAAAATACATAACAGGTTGGACGATATTCGCGACTCTGACAGTGACCGATTAATCTTTTAATGAAGATATTAGATAACGTTGAAGGAGGAAACGATGACATTAACCAACGAACAAATTCTTACTGAGTTATCGGATCATCAACGAGCCATAGCTAAAACAGGTGGCCCTGCAATTACAGTAAAGTCTTTCTCCTGGAGTATTGCCTTATGAGTATGTCAATGGGGAATGTCATGGATCTTAAAATTACACATGAAAAATTGAACGGCACTCATTATTTAGAATTAGAAGGAGAAGTTCAGAGCTACACGGCACCCAAGTTAAAAAAAATACTTGACCCCTTATCAGAAAAAACTAAACAAGACATAATTATTGATGTTGAAAAGATTGATTTCATAGATAGTGTTGGGTTAGGAGTTTTCGCTGGAGTGCTTAGATCAACGAACAGGAACAACAGTACGTTAATGCTAAGAGGCATGACGAATCGCGTCCGCCGATTATTTGAGGTAACAGGACTTATAGAAATGGTTGAAGCCAGCAAGAACAAGAAGACCATAAGCTTCTTATCATAGATCCTAAAGGTCAAAATATTAGATAGCCTATCCCATTACTAGACTCAATGTTCTTATATTAAATTGAATAAAAAGTCTCATTCTACTCCTCATTTTCTTTGTATATGCATGATGGTGAAACAAAAATTCAATGCTATTTTGAGGGGAATGAGATGATGAAGCTAATTCGTGTCTGGTATTGGGTCTTCACAGCATTATTAGCAGCCTTAATGCTCGCAGGTTCCATTCCTGATATTCTCTCTGTTTCTGCTGCTGTGGATTTATTTAATCGTTTAGGCTATCCAGACTATCTTTTGCCTTTTCTCGGCATTGCCAAATTGTTGGGTGTAATCGCCATTCTGGTGCCAGGCTTTCCAAGATTAAAAGAGTGGGCCTACGCCGGTTTTTTCTTCGATCTGGCCGGTGCGATGTATTCTACGATCGCTGTTGGAGATCCCTTCAGGTCATGGATAATCTTTTTTGTAGGATTTATCTTGATTGCCGGTTCGTACGTTTTCCATCATAAGAAGTTAGCTGGAGTAACAATGACAGATTCAACCCACACTTAAATCCCGATTTCATCAAACCTCAAAAGGCAGTTCCTGTTATAACAGGAACTGCCTTTAATGATTTGTTAGGAGCTATTTCAAAAAATTATGTGCGGAAAGAGTGTAAAGTTTCACAGTTTCAACAAGTTCTTTAATATCAACATATTCATCGGCATGGTGCGGGATATGACGATCACCTGCTCCTGTTGTAACGATTGGCACCCCTGCAAGATGAAGAAAAGTACCATCTGTTGCACCTGGTACACCGTTATAAACAGGATCCTTGCCCGTAACTTGGGTATAGGCCTGTGCCATAGCTTGTACAACGTCATGATCTTTTGGCGTCTCTGTCCAAGGACGGTCTTCAATCAGTTCCAGTGTTGCTTTAAAATCATGATCTTCTTCACTAAGCTGCTCAATAATATCTTCAATTTTGCTTCTTAATTGCTCATGCTCCTGTCCAGGAACCGTCCGAATATCAAGAGTGGTCATACATTGTGCAGGAACTACATTGATTTGCGGTTCACCCTTTACTGGCGCTTGGAGAATTGTAGGCGTGATACTTGGCCATCCGAGATAAGGATGTTCTCCCAGCCGTTCTTTTTCTGTTTGTTCAAGTTTATCCAATTCTACGATTAATTTAGCCATTCTTGTAACAGGATTGATCCCTGTGAGCGGCATAGCGCCATGAGCCATTTTTCCGTATGTTTTCAAAGCGATCCTCATCGCACCTTTTTGGGTAATGCATAGCTGATTCTCCTCTGGTTCACAAATAATGGCTCCATCCACATCATTCGCCCAGCCATTCTTTATAAAATGTTTAATCCCAATCATCATGCCTTCTTCGTCACATGGAATACAAAGTATAATCCTACCTTTGAATGCTGCTCCTGATTTTTTCATAGAATGAACAGCAGAAATCGCAGCCGCCAAATTCCCTTTTGTATCACATGAACCTCTTCCATAAATTTTACCGTTACTGATTTCTCCCCCAAAGGGGGCATACGTCCAGGAGTCCAGGTCTCCTTCAGTTACCACATCTGTATGCCCTTCAAACAGGAGGGTTTTTCCGGGAATACCAGAGTCATAGATTGCTATAACATTCGGGCGTCCAGGCACTACTTCTTCATAGTACACTTCTAATCCGATGTCCTTAAGATAATCAACTATGAAACGGGCTACCTTTTCTTCGTTTCCGTCTTCAAGATTTGGGCGATAAACACTTTTAATACGGATAAGGCTTCTTGTCAGTTCGACTACTTCTTTTTCATCAACATATTGCAGAATAGATTCTATAGCAGTTGTCATTGCTCCCTTCCTTTCCAAAGTGATTTTTTGACATCTTTACTTGATGGAAAGTTCTTGATTCCTTCAGCATTCATAATGGCCTGGATGACTGCCTGTGCTAAAACGTCTCCAGCAATGGTTCCAATCAGATCAACAGAAGCACTCATATCTCCAGTAGCCAAAGAAAATATGGTGTCCCCATCATACATCGTATGCACAGGATAAATCGTTCTCGCTAATCCGTCATGAGCCATGGAGGCTACTTTCGAAGCTTGTGACTTCGTTAACTTAGCGTTGCACGCGACAACTCCGATCGTTGTATTTGTGCCAGCTGCCAAGGGAAATTCGGGTTGCTCAATCATCCATTCTAAGCTGCTTCTTATATTCCCTTGGTCATCTCTTGCACCCGCAATGACTTCTCCAGTTTCAGGATTTCGAATCTCCCCTATGGCATTAACGGCAACAATCGCACCCACAATTAAACCACTGGGTAAAATTAAAGACGCCGAACCGAGACCTCCCTTCATTGCTCGATGATGGCCAGCTACTTTACCAACCGTAGCCCCGCATCCTGCTCCTGAATTACCAAGTGGAAAATGTCCCCTTTTCGCGTTGGATGCTGCCTGATAACCCATTTCCCGATCTGGCCTTGCTGAAGGGTCACCAACAGGCAAATCAAACAGTACAGCTGACGGAACAATCGGAACAACTCCTACTCCAACGTCCAAACCAATCCTTTTGTCCTCTAAAAACTTCATGACCCCGCTTGCTGCATCCAGACCATAGGCACTTCCTCCCGCCAGGCAAATGCCGTGCACTTGCTCAACAAGATTCAGCGGGTGAAGCAGATCCGTTTCCCGAGTCCCTGGAGCTGCCCCCCGAACATCTACACCACAAACGACGCCTTTTTCCATTATTAAAACAGTACAGCCTGTATAACCTATACTGTCTTCTTCATTGCCAACTTTAATGCCAGGGACATCAGTAACATTTTGAAAACATTCCACTACATATCTCCAGAAATCTTGGATTTTCTGTTCCCGCTATGATCCAGCTTTTTCCAAGCTGCAACTACTGCCAGGGTAATGATTACGGAGACTATAGCTTCCGGTATGCCATTAGTAACCGCAATTGTAACCGCAACACCCGGTGCAATATAGCCTCTAACCACCGCCATGATTAAAACGAGGAGCGTATTGGTAAAAGCTCCGATAAAGCCAGCCACTCCAATAGCGGCATATTCGTTGACTCTACGAAGTGAAATATAAGAGAAGTAAGCAGTGACACCAATAAACAATCGAGGAAGGATGGCCACTAGTGGATCCTTGAATAGTGGTATCGTTGCATCCAAAAAAGATGAAACACCGAAGATTAATCCAATAACCAGTCCAACAAATGGCCCTTGCATAACTCCTCCAATGATTGCAGGAACATGCATGATGGTTGCGTTTCCTGCTGCTGTTGGAACAGGAATAAAACCTAACCGAGTGACACCAAGCAAAATAGCTACCGCTCCTAAGACACCTGCAATGACAATCTTTCTTGTGGTTAATCCTCTTTCCATTCGATTACCCTCCTTATTTTTTTACAGAATGATAGTTTGGTAGTGATCTCTAGTAGGGAAAAGGGAATACTAGTAAGAATGCAGCGAATAAAATACAAAAAAGAATAGCTATATAATCTTTGGTTTGAGCCTTATACTTTGTGTAAATTGACCGTTCACTTCCTGGGGTATAGCACCTTGCTTCCATTGCGAGCACTAAGTCCTCTGCCCGGGACATAGCAACATTGAATAATGGAATAATAATAGGGAATACATCTTTTGTTCTTTGGATAATTCTCCACCAGGCACCCGTTCCAAACTCCGCTCCTCTGGATGCTTGGGCCTTCATCATTTTTTCCATTTCCATAGCAAACGTTGGAACAAAACGGATTGCTATCGTAATAATCAGCGCAAATTCATGAACCGGAAACTTTACATGCTTTAATGGTCTTAATAAACTCTCAATCCCATGTGTAATTTGTGTTGTAGAAGTACTTAAGGTTAGTACACTGCTTAAAAAGATGATCTCGATAAAACGAAAGGCAGAAACAACGACTAGCCTTATGCTGTCACTTGTTATCAGAATAAATCCATAATCCACTAAAACTGTTCCACCAGAAGCAACTTTGGTATAGAACAACAATTGCAGCACCGCTAATATCAAAATGAATGGGATTGCAGGCTTGACCCCTGATAAACCATAGTTAATGGGAATACGTGACATGTAAAATAGCCAACAGGCAAATGCAAGAGCAATAATATTACCTCCGTAGGTGTCACATACTGCCATTGCAATGACTAGAATCGTGAAGGCTAAAAGCTTTACGCGGGGATCCATACGATGAACAAGTGAACCAGTAGGCAAGTACTGACCAATCGTTATATTGCGTGTTAATTCAAATTCAAAACCAGCCAACATTATCACCTCCTATGAAGGATAGAAACGATTTCCTGTGCGGCAGACTCCATTTCATATGCTTTAAGATTGACTGGATAACCCCGTTCTTTTAGACGTGCGAGAATCTCTACAGTTTGAGGTGCTCCAATATGGTGTTTAGCTAAGGTTTCCGAATTACTGAAAATGTCTCGGGGTGTTCCTTCAACCAGATTCTTCCCTTCTGCCAACACATAAATCCTTTGAGCTAAATAGGCCACTTCCTCCATGTTGTGAGAAACAAAAATGACTGTCATGTTCTCTTTCTCGTTCAACTGACCTATTTTGTGCAAAAGTTCTTGTCTCGAATGGGGGTCAAGACCTGCTGTAGGTTCATCTAATACCAAAATTTTGGGTTGTAATGCCAGAACACCAGCCAAGGCAACTTTTCTTTTCTGTCCACCGCTCAGGGCATAGGTCACCCGGTCTTTCAGTTCCTCGAAAGAAAGGCCGACCAATTCCATTGCCCACTTGACACGATCCCTCACTTTTTTTAATGGCAGTCCCATTTTTAAAGGGCCATAAGCGATATCATCACCGATCAGCTTTTCGAAGATCTGGTCTTCAGGGTTTTGAAACACGAGGCCAACTTTTCTTCTCAAAGCTTTTACATCAAGTTTTGAATCAGATAAATTTTGGCTATCCACCAATACTTCTCCGCGCTGAGGACGCATCAAACCGTTGAAATGCTGAATTAATGTGGATTTGCCAGATCCCGTATGACCAATAATCGCGATGCATTCCCCTTTTTTTACTTGTAGATTAATCCCTGAAAGCGCCTGGTATTCAAGAGGGGTATTTTCCATGTAGGTATGATATAAATCTTTCACTTCTAAAATGGGAAGCTCACTCATCCTACAAACACCCCTCTTTTGGCTGATAGACGGACAACTTCTTGGACAATCTCGTTATTCTGGATTATATCTGCCTGAAATTCTTCGTCGTATTCATGAATCAATCTTGCTAATTGACTCGCAACAGGAACATCAAGCTTCAATTTATGCAACAGTTCATATTGCTGAAAGATTTCTCTGGGCGGGCCGTCCAATACAATCTGGCCTTGTTCAATAACAATCACCCGGCTGGCCTCTGCTACTTCCGACATATGGTGGGTAACGGATATGATGGTCATTCCGTCGTTATTCAGTTGTCGGACAACTTCCAAAATATCTCTTCTTCCATGGGTATCCAGCATGCTGGTAGCTTCATCAAGTACTAAACAATCCGGCTTCATTGCAATGATTCCCGCAATGGCAACACGCTGTTTTTGTCCGCCTGATAGGTGATGTGGCGGTCTTTTTCGAAACTCGCTCATCCCTACTGCTTCCAATGCATATTCAATTCTTTCTTTCATCTCGGATGCGGGTACTTCAATATTCTCTAAACCAAAGGCCACATCGTCTTCAACGATTGTCGCAACAATCTGGTTATCGGGATGCTGAAATACCATACCTACTTTTTGGCGAATCTCCCGAATTATTTTCGTTTCCTTCGTATTGTAACCGCTTACCAACACATCTCCATTACTGGGCTTAAGAATACCATTCAAGTGTTTAGACAGGGTGGACTTGCCGGAGCCGTTATGTCCAACAATTGCAACATATTCTCCTGGAAAAATATCAAAAGAAACTCCATTCAATACCGGTATGGAAGTATTGTTACTCACACTATATTCAAAACTAAGGTCGCTAACTTGAATAAGAGGTTTTGTCATTAAAATCCCCTTTCCCATATGCTCTGGTAACTATAATGTTTTCGTTTTTATCAGCGGTTCATCAGCCTTCATAACTGAACTTTGCTTTTTTAAACTAAACACAAGCAAACTCGTCATTATTAAACTAAAACCTAGAAAAAATAGCCCTGCTTCCATCTTTCCGGATGCATCTTTTAAATAACCGATCATGTAAGGCCCAACAAATCCTCCTAGGTTTCCAATCGAGTTAATCAGTGCTATTCCTACTGCTGCTGAGGCTTCTGTCAAAAATAAAGCAGGCAGTGACCAGAAAGGGCCAAAAAAACTGTAGATTCCAACGGTTGCAATGGACATCATTAAAATAGAAAGATAAGGATTAGACGTCATCCCTGCCCCAATTAAGCCTAGAGCCCCCAATAAAGGCGGTAGAGCCGTAAATAATCTTCGCTCACCTGTTCGATCTGACCGTCGGGCCCACCAAATCATACAAATTCCTCCAGCAATGTAAGGTACCATTGAAATAAGGCCGACTTGGGTGTTAGTGAGCAACGAAGAGAATGATTTTATGATGGTCGGCATCCAAAATCCAATGCCGTATAGACCGATAACCAGCGTTAAGTAGATGAGTGATAGTTTCCAAACCAGAGGATTGGTCATCACTTCACGAGTTGAATGGTGTTTCAGGCTCCCTTTTTGCCTGTTTTCATGTTGAATTTCCTGTATGAGCCACTCTTTTTCTTCTTTTTCCAGCCAATTTGCGTTTTGTGGACGATCCGTTAAGTAAAAAAACGTAACAATTCCAATGATGATTGCAGGTATTCCTTCTAAAACGAACATCCAGCGCCATCCAGGCATCCCTGCCCAATTAATAGAATCCATGATCCAAGTAGATAGAGGAGCTCCAATGATATTTGAAGCTGCAAGAGCAGTCATAAATAAGGCGAAGGCTCTGGCCTGCTCTTTTGCCCGGAACCAGTAGGTAATATATAAAATAACTCCTGGAAAAAATCCCGCTTCCGCTACTCCTAAAAGAAAACGCAAAACATAGAGGTGTGCAGCACTCTGAGCCCAAGCTGTCATAATAACAACTAATCCCCAACTGATCATGATCCGTGCAATCCACTTTCTTGCTCCTACTTTGTGCAAGAGTATATTGCTGGGAATTTCAAACAGAAAGTATCCAAAGAAGAAAATACCAGATATTAAACCAAACGTAGAGCTGGCCAGTGCTAAATCTTTGTTCATATCTAGTGCGGCATATCCAAGGTTTACTCGGTCAAGAAAGGCAACAATGTATAACAAAAAGATAAACGGAATGATTCTCCAAAATACTTTTTTTGTTGTACGCTCTTCAATTGATACATTAAGTTGATTCATAAAAACCTCCCCTTCTCATTCTGATTTCTTAATACTTAAATTCAGACTAGATTCCCCGGCCTCCATCCACATTCATAATTTCACCAGTGACGGCTTTTGCTAGATCAGAAGCTAGATATAAAGCTGCCTCCGCAATATCCTCCGGTTGAATCAAAGTGCCCAGAGGGACGCTGTCGAGAAAAATTTTCTTTTTGTCTTCCTCAACCTTTTCCTCATCACCAGGTAAGAATTTTCCCAGCATAGGAGTTTCAGCTGGTCCTGGATTAATGGCGTTAACCCGGATTTTATAAGGGGCTAATTCAAGTGCCAGTGCCTTGGTTAACATGATCGCCGCCCCTTTCGATGCACAATAAGCGTTTAATCCAGGTCGGGCCCGTATTCCTGCAATGGAAGCGATATTAATTATCGATCCTTTTCTCATTTTTTTCATATGAGGAACAAGATGCCGCGTGGTTAAAAAAATCGATTTCGCATTTACGTTCATAATCTTATCCCATTCACTTATGCTCATTTCTTCAATGGGAGTGAAAAACTGAGGAACTCCCGCGCAATTTAGCAGGACGTCTAAATTTTTGTATTTATCGACGGCTTCCTTGATCAGGTATTGGACACTTTCATCATCTCCCACATCTGTCTGAACGACCAATACTTCTCCTGCTTGTCCTATTTCTTCGGCTGTAAGGTTAGCAGCGTCTCTGTTTAAGTCTGCTAACACGACCTTTGCTCCTTGGGCTGCAAACACCTTAGCTGCAGCCTTCCCCATACCCGAGCCTGCCCCAGTAATGATAGCTGTTTTTCCTTCTAGCAATCCGGCAGTCATAGATTCATCACCACCATACGTTCATCTGTCATTTCCTGAATGGCGTAATGCGGTCCTTCTTTTCCAATCCCGCTGTTTTTCACACCGCCATATGGCATTACATCATTACGATAAGTTGATACATCATTTATGATTACCCCGCCGTATTGCAAAACTTTAGCCGCTCTCATCGCCAGCTGTAAATCACGGGTGAAAATGCCAGCCTGCAACCCATACTCTGATTGATTGGCGCATAGGAATGCCTCTTCAATATCCTGATAAGGAATGATACAAACAATGGGAGCGAATACCTCCTTACATACCACCTTCATTTCAGGTTTCGTGTTGACGAGTACTGTTGGAAATAGTAAGGCGCCTTCCCTTTTTACAGGCAACAAGGATTTTGCTCCTTGTTCTATGGCTTCATTCACCCATTTCTCTGAACGAATGGCTTCTTTTTCACTGATCATCGGACCTACGTCTGTTTCTGCTATTTCTGGATCGCCCACTTTCAATTGTTGTACATAATGTAAATAACGCTCCGTAAAATCATTTAAGGAAGATTGATGAACATAAAGGCGCTGTACTGCTATACAAGCTTGTCCAGCGTTGTGAAAACTGCGGCTCGCCGTAAGTTTCGCAGCTAACTCTAAATCTGCATCACTATGAACAATGTTCGGGGAATTGTTGCCCAGTTCAAGAGCTACTGGCCTTAAACCGCTTCGTTCTTTGATATGCCTTCCGACTTCACCTGAACCAGTAAATGTATACATCGCAATGCGCTCATCTTCCAAGAGCCATTCCCCAACCTCACTGCCTGCACCGGTGACGATGTTTATATAGCCTTTCGGAAGACCTGCCTCCTCCAAAAGATCCACTAGCTGAAAAGTCGCCAGCGGGGTAGTGGTAGCAGGCTTAATTACAATGGTATTTCCAGCAGCAAGAGCGGGAGCAATTTTATGAACCCCTAACAGCAAAGGGTAATTGAATGGAGTAATAACTCCTATAACCCCTTTTGGGACACGGATGGTAAAGCCTAACCGGTTATCTGCCCCTTCCGTCGCCTGCAGCGGAATCATTTCTCCGGCGATTCTTTTGGCTTCTTCTGAGGACAAACGGATCGTGTTAATCGTACGATCAAGTTCTCCCGCCGCATCTTTTTGGGTCTTACCCACTTCTTTTACTAATGAGAGTTCAAAATCCTTGCGTCTCTCCTCCATTAAATCAGCTGCTTTTGAAAGAATAGCAGATCGCTGAAAGGCTGTTAATTTGTCGGTGTTAAAGTTTTTTTCAGCCGCAGACACTGCCTGATCCACATGATGCTTACTTGCTTTAGCAATGTTTGCAATCACCTCCCCTGTGTACTTATGATAAACAGGAATAGTTTGTTCGGTTTGAACGTGTTTTCCATCAATGTACAAATAGAGTTTTTTATCATTCAATAATGAAGTTTGTGTCTCGGTCATCCTTCATCCATCTCCTTAATTAAAATTCATACTCTTAAACGTCATTTGTTCATGAATGGCACTTCCAAATTCACTCGTCGTGTTTTTCCCGCCAAGATCTGGTGTTGATACCTTTCCTTCAAGGAGTACCTCTTCGATCGAGTCTACAATTAAGTCCGCAACTTCAGAAAAACCAAGATGCTCCATCATTAAGCTGATACTCCAGATTTGAGCTATGGGATTGGCTATCCCCTTTCCGGCGATGTCGGGCGCAGAACCATGAATCGGTTCAAACATTGAAGGGTACGTTTTTTCAGGGTTAATATTTCCTGAAGGGGCTAGTCCAAGGCCACCTACAATAGCTGCCCCAAGATCAGTTAAGATATCACCAAAAAGGTTACTTCCTACAACAACATCAAGTTCTTCAGGCCGTGTAATAAAATAGGCCGCCAGTGCATCAATATGATAAATATCAGTTCGTATAGATGGATGATTCCGGCTGACTTCCTTTACGATTTCATCCCAGAAAGGCATTGAGTGATTAATACCGTTCGATTTAGTAGCTGCGGTCAGCCGTTTTTTGGTTCTTTTCTCAGCCAGGGAGTAGGCATATTTGATCACTCGTTCTGTTCCATATCTCGTAAACACATTGTTTTGTACAGCAAGTTCAAAGGGAGTATTCTCGTGTATCCGCCCTCCCATGTTGGAGTATTCTCCCTCCGTATTTTCACGGACTACTACAAAATCCAAATCATCATGTGCTTTATAACGAAGAGGGCTGTCCAATCCTCTTAGAAGTTTAATTGGACGTAAATTGATATATTGCTGAAAAGTTCTCCGAATAGGCAAGATCAGCTCCCAAACGGATATGTGGTCAGGTACAGATGGAGCTCCTATCGCTCCAAGCAGTATGACATCGTAATCCCGCAAAATTTCCAAACCATTTTCAGGCATCATCTTTCCATGTTTTAAATAGTAATCACAATTCCAATCAAAGGCGTCGATAGAAAAATGAATCCCTCCGTGAAGTTCCTCAATCCTTTTTAATGTTTTTAACCCTTCTTCCATCACTTCAGGCCCAATTCCATCTCCAGGTATGGCGGCAATCGAAAAATGCTTCAAGTCATCACCTCATTTTGTTCTGTTAATGATAATTACTTTGCAAGTTTCATGCCAATTCTGTTAATTTTAAATTTTCTGAACTTAATAGGTAAAAAAATAGCATGCGAAGAGAATTTTTGTCGCGTTTTACAACAAACGTTTCAAAATAAAACATCATAATCGGTATTCTTTCATTTTCCTCCAAAGAGTTGATCGGTCAATCCCAAGAGCATTTGCTGCCTCTGCTTTGCTCTCATATTTTTGAAGTGCTCCTTGAATTAACTCTTTTTCATTCTCTTTTATTGTGATTCCACTGCTTTCTATTGTTCTTGCGTTGTTCTTCCTAAGCTTTGGGTAAAAAAAGGAAGCATCTTCACCCAAAATTTCTGTTCCTTTTTGCAGTAAAACAATTCGCTCCAAGACATTTCTTAATTCACGGATGTTACCCGGCCAGTGGTAATGCTGCAAAACAGAAATAAAATCTTCTTCAACTTTTACTATTTGCTTACGATGCATTTCGTTGAATTGCTCAATAAAATGTCCGGTAAGTAAAGGGATATCCCCCAGTCTATATCGTAAAGGCGGCAATTCAAGAGAAAGTACATTTAACCTATAATATAAATCTGTCCTAAATTCCTTCTTGGTAATTCCTTCTTCAATATTTGAATTTGTGGCTGCAATAATTCGAACATTAACAGGAATCGTTCGTTGTCCACCAATTCTGCGGATAGACCGTTCCTGAAGAACACGTAAAAGGTGCGCCTGTATCTGCAAGGGCATTTCGCCAATTTCATCCAAAAAGAGGGTACCTCCATGTGCTAATTCGAAGAGTCCTTGTTTACCGCCTTTTCTCGCACCTGAAAAACTTCCTTCTTCATAGCCAAACAATTCACTCTCCAGGAGACTTTCAGGAAAGGCTGCACAATTAACAGCAACAAAAGGACCAATAGCACGGCTGCTTTCCAGATGGATCCCTTGAGCAAATAATTCCTTACCTGTTCCAGACTCTCCTGTAATTAGAACCGTTGCATCCGTTTTCGAAAAGATCTTTGCTTGTTCTTTGGCTTCTCGGATCTCTTTTTCCTCTCCAATAATATCCTCGAGTCTATATTTAGCTTCTAATCCGTTATCATGCAACTTTTTCCTTAGTTTCATTTCCAGCCTTTGCAGGTCAGTGATTTCCTTAAAATTAGATACAGCTCCTACCACAGTATGGTTAAGAATGACCGGAAAACGATTAATAATAATTTGCCGATTGAGAATCTTAGCAACATCCCCTATTTCTTTCCTTCCAGTCTGAAGCACTCTAAGCATATCCGAGTGCGGAATAAATTCCGTTATGTACTTTCCAACGACTTCACCTTCAAGTCCTAAATACTTTTTTGCATTTTCATTGGTTAGAGTTATTTTCCCTTGGCGGTCTACCGCTATTAATCCATCATGAGCAGAATCGGCGATGGCTTGTACCTGGTATTTTTCTTTAAACATCTCTCTGGTGACACCCAAGAGATTTATTGCCTGTCTTATAGAGGAAAATACGGTATCCATTGATGGTTGAACATAATATAGGTTCTCTTTTGTTTGTTGGGCAATGGGCAGATGACTTTCCCAAGAAGGAATTAGGAAAGATGTGTTTATCTTTGCATTTCCAAAATCGATGTTGTCTTTGCTGCAAATTTCAAATGTTTTATTGTAAATCATTTGATTCTCATGATCCAGCCATTTTTTTTCATCATTTGATACGATAATGAGTGGGTTTTTTCCAAGAAGATTGTGCTCGTCTATCGTTTTTTTAAAATCACTTAAGTGCAAGGACAAGGGGACAATGGGAATCGAAAATGATTCAACCTCGCTTAAATAGATGGAAGGGGTAATAAGGACAAATGGATTCATAATATGATCTATGACTGTTTTTCTTGAATGAAATGAGGATGTTTGAATGCCACTCTTTATTAATATGTGAGTAATGAATTCCTCCAGCTCTTTATCCACTTTGTATAAAGCAATCATTGATCAACCTCTTTTCTTATAGGTTAAAATAAAAAAGGAGCACTTATCATTTTGCTAATTAATTTTAAATCTAGTGTAACATAGTTATTTTTCAACTTATCTATTTAATAATACGTTTTCTATCGTTTTACATGGTAGCTAAAAATGACTAACTAAAAATAATATAAAAAGCCTTTCTCTGACGTTACAGAAAAAGGCTTTTTATATACTCTTTTGCAAAGGCTTTAATAGCCACATAGATCTACCCAACTTCAAGTCTTTTAAACTGTGAGAGGACCAGCCGGTAATATTCCTTCTCGAGCTCCATCAGCTCCTCGTGGCTGCCTTGTTCTATAATGTTTCCGTGATCGAGTACGATGATGCTATCGGCCTCACGAATGGTGGAAAGCCGGTGGGCAACAATAATGGCCGTTCTCCCTGCAAGAAGGGTCTTCAGCGCTTTTTGTATATTGACTTCGGTTACTGTATCAATACTCGCGGTTGCCTCATCTAGAATAAGGATGCGCGGATTTGCGAGCAAGGCACGCGCAAAGGATAATAACTGCCGCTCTCCAACAGACAGGACATTCCCCCGCTCTTCTACCTCCGTATGGTAGCCATCCTTCAATTTGTTAATAAAGAGGTTCGCACCGACGGCTTCTGCTGCTCTTTGAACCTCTTCATCGCTCGCTCCCGGCCGGCCAAATCGAATGTTCTCCATGATGGTACCAGAGAAGATGAACGTGTCCTGCAGTACAATACTTACCTGTTGGCGAAGGCTTTCAAGCTTTAAATGTTTAATAGGGATATCATCGATTTCAACGGACCCTGAAGTAGCGTCATAGAATCGGCAGATCAGGTTGGCAATGGTTGATTTTCCTGAGCCCGTATGGCCGACGAACGCAACCGTTTCACCTGCTTTAATATTCAGGTCAATACCGTTCAGTGCCTTCCGCTTGCCATCGTAAGAGAACTCCACTTCCTTAAATACCACTTTCCCCCGGACGTCATCCGGTTCCACTGGATTCGTAATTTCTGCCACATTCGGTCTTTCATCCAAGAATTCAAAAATACGTTCTGAAGACGCCATACCTACGAGCAGCTGATTGTACACTTGGCCAAGTCTTGATATCGGCTCCCAGAACATGCCAAGGTAAAAGGCAAAAGAAACAAATACCCCCATTTCGAGAGAGCCTTGCTGGATTAAATGTGATCCATACCAGATTAGAATGACGGTCCCAATGGCGTTCGATACGTCCACAAAGGGGCGGAACATGGCGTTTAGCCTTGTTGCCTGTTTCCAGCTCAGCAGGTTGTCGTTATTGATACCGTCAAAGAAGTTCATATTCTCCTGTTCCTGGGTATAGGACTGAGTCACCCTAATGCCTTGAATACTCTCATTCAGATGAGAGTTAATCTTTGCCTGCCGTGCACGGACCACCTGCCAGGAACGGCGGATCCGGCGGCGTATGCTCGTTGAGATGACAAACATAAGCGGGACAACCACCATAATAGCCAGTGCAAGCGGCGGGCTGTAGACAAACATAAGAACTATGATCCCGACAAGCAAAATTAAATCCATCAGGACATTGATGACGCCGTTCGTAAACAAGTCCTGAAGTGAATTTACATCATTGATCACACGCACCAGTATGGAACCTGCTGACCGCTGATCAAAGAAACGGTGCGAGAGCTGCTGGATATGCTTAAACAAGTGCTGTCGGATGTCACAGATGACGAGCTGCCCCAGTTCATTCATCCACCTGATCCGGTACGTGTTGGCAACCCACGAAACAATGTACATGACAGCAATGGACGTGATCAGCTCAATGAGCAATGGGGTGTTTTTATTTTTGATCGCATGGTCGAAAGTCAGGACTCCAATAAAAATAGGGACGACGAGCCGGATTCCTGTCGTTAGCAGCATAGCGATGACCGCTTTTGGCAGCAGTGATTTTCTATATGGGCTCATATATTCGAACAGCCGGGTCATGAGCCCCCAATTAAACGGCTTATCGATGGGCGGTTCGCTGGAATAAAAGAATCGTTCTTTTTTTCGTTTTACCATGATCAATACCCCGCTGACACTCGTTTGGCTTGGAGTGCTTCCCTGTCCTTGTATTGAAATTCATACGTACGTTTATACATTCCTTCTTGCTCGAGTAACTGCTCATGAGTTCCTCTTGCTGCAATTCTTCCGTTCTCAAGCACTAAAATTTCATCTGCATGCTTCAAGGAAGAGATGCGGTGAGCGATGATAAATGTCGTTCGGTCCTTCATAACTTCTTGGAAAGCCTGCTGAATCTTAAATTCGGTTTCCATATCAACGGCGCTCGTTGCATCATCTAGCAGGAGGATGCTCGGATTAACAAGAAGCGCTCTCGCGATGGAAATTCGCTGTTTTTGGCCACCGGAAAGGCCAAGGCCGCGTTCTCCAAGCTGCGTTTCATACCGCTGTGGAAGCTCCATAATAAAATCATGCGCCTGTGCCTGTTTTGCCGCTGCGATAATGCGGTCCATTTCAGCATTTGGGTCACCGTATGAGATGTTATCTTTGATGGTTGAGGAGAATAAAAAAGATTCTTGAAAAACAACGCCAATATGCTGACGAAGTTTAATCGGATCAAAGGTGGAAATCGGTTTACCGTCAATTAGGATCTCGCCGGCTTGAGATTCGTAAAATCTGGAAATGAGCTGGGTGAGTGTTGTCTTGCCGGAACCAGTCGCTCCCATCAGCCCAATAATCTGACCCTTCTTCACATGAAATGAAATTTCTTCAAGTGGGGGATCCTCCTCTGCTCCGTATCGATGCGTAACCCCTTTGAATTCGATATCTCCTTCGATGCTTTCAATCGCTTCTGATTGATGATTGAGCTCTCCAGGTTGATCCAGGAGTTCTACTAATCGTTCACCGGACGCTTTGGATTGTGAAAAGGTATTAATGATAAATCCCAACCCCATAATGGGTCCGATGATGTACCAGACCAAACTAAAAAAAGCAACGAGTTCCCCAGGCATTAGCTTCCCTTGAATGACAAGATAGCCTCCATACGATAAAAGAAAGACGACACAAAGATTGCCGATCAGCTCCATGAGCGGAAAGTATTTTGCCCAGATGCCAGCCGTAAATATTTGTTTATCCTTATAGTTTTTGTTGGAAGACATAAACTTGCCAATCTCGAAATCTTCTCTGGATAGTGACTTTACCGTCTGCATCCCGCTGACATTTTCCTGGACCTTGGTATTCAAGTCCCCCATTGACTTACGTATAGCTTGAAATGCAGGGTGAACCGCTTTATCAAATCGGTAGACGACAATACCTAAAAACGGAAGTACACCTAACGTAACAAAAGCAAGCGGGACGGAGTAATAGAACATTACCATTAAGCTGAAACCAATGAGAAAAACAAAGTTGATCAATTGTGCAAATCCGAAAGAAAGGAAAAAACGAAATCCTTCGACATCCGCAGTAAGCCGGGACATGAGGTCACCTGTTTTAGCGTTATCATAATAACCAAAGGGCAAAAACTGCAATTTTTCATACAATGCTTTACGCAGCCTGTATACCGCACTGACTCCGAATAGATCGCCGAGATACTGATTAATAAAGGTGAATCCGCCTTTAACAGTCATGAGAACAACAAAGGCTAGAGCAAGCAGTGGAACCTTATCATATTTCCCTTTTAAAATAACATCATCTATCGTATATTGAAGCACCATGGGATAGATTACTGTCATGCCCGTTAGGATAATAAGGGTTACGACTGACCAGAGAAAGTACCTTTTATACGGCCAATAAAATGCTTTCAATTTCCGGAATGTTTCCACACTCTCACCTGCCACTTTTTTATAAATTTTGAAAAGAACCACAATATAGATATTATAATGCGGCTCCAAATAAATAACTAATAATTGGTATTTAATCCAAAATTCCTAGCATTTCCTTGCTCTTTGGTTCGGTTTCGCTTACTGCTGTATAGGATTTTACTGTGACAAGTCGTGGTTTCCTTTGTTCATTTAAACATGTGACTTATGAAGCATTTTTGTACATTCATGAAAAACCCCTCATTTGCAGGAATCACATAGGAAGACGTCAAACAGTTAACTAACACCCTGGAAAAGACGATGTTAAATTTCTAGTAAAGGTGGCCGTCAAGATGACCATTCACGGGTTCTTGGAACGAAACGCCCGGAAGTTCCCAACGAAAGAAGCATTTATTTCTGGTACAGCACGATTGACATACAGCGATATGAATGCCAAAGCCAATCAGCTTGCCCGACTACTGATTGAAAACGGCGTCAGGAAGAACGAACGAATGGCGATCATGTCGCGAAACAATGAGCATTTCTTCTATGCGTATTTTGCTTTATTAAAAGCGGGAGCCATTCCTGTTCCTCTCAACACACGGCTCAAGTCGACCGAGGTCCATTCTATTTTAGAAAGGATGGATTGCAGAGGAATCCTTTATGAGCAATCTTTTCAGTCATGCGTTTCACAGGAGGCTATAGTTTTTCCACTTCTGGCGGTTTCCTTGGAACATGCCGTTAACCAATCCCTCCCCTTCTCATCCGATAATCTGAACTTCTCGATTGATACGAACGAGATTTGTGAGATCATGCTCACTTCAGGAACGACGGGTCTTCCAAAAGGAGTGATGCTCACTCATGCCCAGGTTGCCTCTGTTGCCATGGCGATCGCAGTAGAATTCCATTTAACTCACCTGGACCGTATACTCTCTCAGATGCCTCTTTCCCATTCTGCTCCACTAAATTGTTTTTTCATGGGCGGGCTTTATTGCGGTGCTTCTCATGTTCTTGGAGATTTCACACCTCAGAATTTTCTCCAAAGGATCCATCAAGAAAAAACGACTTTCACCTTTGCCTCTCCTATCGCTTATTTGCTTGCAGCCAAAGAACCTTCCCTATCGAATTATGATCTATCCAGCATGCGGGTATTCGCCTATGGCGGCGGAGCCATGCCGCTTGCTTCCTATCATTTTGTGACAAAAGCCTTTCATAACAAAAACTTTTATCAGGTATACGGCTTGACGGAGGCCGGGCCGAATGGATCTCTTTTGCGGCCCGAGGAACATGAACAGAAACCAGGAAGTATTGGAAAAACGGCGGTTGTCAACATGGAGATCAAAGTCATCAATGAGGATGGAACGGAAACGGCTCCTGGAGAATACGGAGAAATTATTTTAGCGGGTGACAGTGTCATGTCCGGCTATTTCAACAACGAAATCGCAACAGAAGAAATTTTTCGTGACGGGTGGATTTATACCGGGGACATCGCGTATCGCGACGAGGATGGTTATCTGTTCATTGTTGATCGTAAAAAGGACATGATCATTCCAGGCGGAGTCAATGTGTATCCTCGGGAGATTGAAGAAACACTGACGAAGCATCCAGATGTTCTTCAGGCCTGTGTAGTAGGAGTTCAAGATCAGGAGTGGGGTGAAACGATTAAAGCTGTCATTGTAAGAAAAGAAGACTCGGTGCTGTCAGAAACCGATCTAAAAAACTTTGTGTCTGGCCATCTTGCTGCCTACAAGTGTCCCCGTGTCTATAGTTTTGTAGCGGAGCTGCCATACAATGCGAACGGTAAAATAGTAAAACAGCTTGTAAAGGAGATGTGACAGGTGAAAAACAGTGTAAAGAACATCAGCCAAATCGACTATACGATATGGAATCAAGGAAACGAAGCCAATTGGTATAATGACGATCCGATTCTCGTCCGCTATGCCAAACGTTACCTGTCAGCTCCTATGTATAAATATGTTGAATCCTCCTTTCAAAAAACCGGGATGCTTGCTTCTGGCCCTATCGATCAGCGGGCTGTACATACCGATCGTGAGGGAGCACCGAAATTAATCCGGTATAACCGTAAAGGTGAAGAAATTAATAACGTTTGGTATAACGAGGGATATTTGCAAACGGTAAAAGACGGTTATGGAACAGGCGTCGTATCCTATCGCTATGATGAGAACGCCCCTGAAAAGGTTCCTTTTATGGTCAACTCCATTCTGCTTTTTTTACTGTGCCAGGCTGAAAATGGCTTCACTTGTCCTGTGGGACTTTCACAGTCCGTTGCTTTCGTTCTTGAAAAATTCGGATCCACTCAGCAAAAGAACGATTACCTTACCCGTCTTGCATCCACTGATCCAGATTTCCACGAACAAGGGGCGACCTTTCTGACAGAGATCCAAGGGGGCTCGGATGTGGGAGCGACCGAAACCGTCGCTGTTAAAGAAGGCGATCACTACCTCCTAACGGGAGAAAAATGGTTCGCTAGCAATTGCGATGCTGAAATTGCCATTGCCCTCGCCCGAGTCAGTACAAAGCCATCAACAAGAGGACTCGGCCTTTTTATCGTGCCAAGGACCTTGGCAGATGGCACAAAAAACAAAGTTTCGATAAGAAGATTGAAGGATAAACTTGGAGTTCGGGCTGTCGCCAGTGGTGAACTCATTTTAAACGAAGCGGTAGGTTATCTCATTGGTGAAGAAGAGAACGGCTTTAAATACATGGCAGAAGCCCTGAATGTTTCAAGGCTCGGCACCTCTCTTGCAGGTCTTGCCGTTGCAAGAAGAGCACTTCTGGAAGCGGCCGTCTATACATGCCAGCGTAATGCATTCGGGGCAGCAGTTATCTCTTATCCCATGGTACAGGAATCATTGACAAACATGATGACTGAAATTGAAGCAGCATGGTCAATCTCCGCTCAGATGATTTGTTTATTCGACCGTGTGCATACCTACAATGAAGGAACTCCTGAAAGTACCTCTCTCCTCAGGATTCTTCTTTCACTAGCCAAATACCGGTGCAGCGAGCTGGGTGTATCCGCTGCCAAAGAGGCGCTTGAACTGCATGGAGGCAATGGATACATTGAAGAATATGTTACCCCTCGCCTTCTACGGGATGCAATTGTTAATCCGGTTTGGGAAGGAACCGCAAACATCCAGTCGCTCGAAGTATTAAAAACACTTCAGAAGGGCGGAACAGTATCATTTATGGAAGACTTGTATCAAACCATGGATCAAATCAAAAATTCAGAACTTCTTCAGCGGCGAAACCAAATAAAGATGGAAGTTCAACGGGTGGAAGAACTGATTGAGCATGTATTAAAACTAGATGCCCGTCAACAGAGCGCTCTCGCAAAGAAATTGGCTGATTTTATGTATGATGTGTATACAGCCGTCCATCTCCTGGAGGAAGCGCAATATGATCTTCAAAATACGGGAGACAACAGAAGAATGATCATCGCTGAACACTGGTACAGAATGAGATTTGATGGTTCACCTGATCGTGGAATTCTTTTGGGTCCTGCCATTACAGAAGAGATATTTGAGAAGATCGTTTGCTTTCACTAAAAAATTAAGGATAAAGGAGCGGGGATATCCCCGCTTTTTTTATGCAAAAAAAGAACCGAATCCTATAGATCCGGCTGCTCAATGAGGGTATTTCATTAGGGGGTGTTTCAAGAGATTGTTAAATCCCAACGATTATACTCCCTATCTTACCACATCGCTTTAATAAGTAAATGCTTTTATGCATTAAATTATTAAATTTTTTATTCTTGTCTTTTCTTCGCCAAGAATGAAAGAGTGCGAACTCTTTCATCCTTTAACGAAAAAGGTCCCCAAGCTAAGATCCCTAGATAGACTGGAAGGTTTCTAGCAAACATACTTGCAATCACAACCTTGATTTATCCAATTTTCTCCGCCTTGTACATATTAAATAATCTTTTTCTATAAGTATCCTACTTTGCCAGGTATTGGATAAACAAAATTCTTTACTCATGTCTCTGAATTACTGATGAATATCACTGTTTTTTAATAAGAATTCTATATGAGGACAGGACAAGGTACTATAAATGTAATTAGAGACAATTGGAGTTATAAGAAATAATAAACCCTCAACCGGTCGTATCTTCTCCAAAGTTCTTCACCTAAACATTATATTTTAAGGCTTGATTCCATAAAGGGAGCGGTAGGAGCATATGCCATTGAATCCCTTGCCCCACCAGGATAGCTCTCAATCTTATCAACAAGGACAATGCCATTTGTAACTACAATGCCTGTGAGCATTAATAAACCTACCAAGGCTGCTAGATTCCATTCCAATCGAAAGATAAACATAGCAGCCACTAATCCAGAATACAGACGAGGACGGATATCGGTGCTTTCCCCTGAACCGGTGAGGACAATTGCCCCGATACTATCATTAAGGGTGGTTTTCCTTAATACGGATACGGACTGGTATTATCAGTTTATAAAATCGGCAAACTACCGATCTTATAGTGATAGATATACCTATGCAACGTTTGATAAAGCAATACAGCAAAGCGGCGGTACGCTTTGCTGCGAACTTTTCCAACGGTTTGGCTACACCGACAGAATCAATAAAAGGTTGTTTTTGAGAATCGAGCAGTCTCGACAATTTCAAGAACTGAGGTTTCCTTGAACCCTTTCGATGAAAAAGATGAAGTGCAGCGTAAAGCATCATGTCCCGAGCTTTTGCCGAACAAGAAGCTCATCGTTTAGAAGGCAGCAAAACACATCAGCTATCTGAAGCTTTTCAATTTACCAGATCGATTTATGTGGCTCGTTCAGAGCTCTATCAAGTGCCCTATTCCGAAATGGATAGGTTTATTATTTTTAATTCCATAGATACTTTTTAATATAGATAGTAAAATCAAGTAAAAGGAATTTCTAAGAGAAAAGGATATTAATTTTTAAATTCACATATAAATCGTTCTAGACCTGGTACCCTCTCTCCCTTGCATTTTTATCTTGAAACTATAAAACTATAATTTATTAAATTCTACTGGTTTAATTTTAAATACATAAGGAGCATAATATGACGATTTTTGATAAACTAAAACTTAAAAAATATCAAAAGATGGCCGTTGTCAATCAACCAAGTGAGTATCATATCTTTACAGATGAACCGACTACTGTTTCTAAAGATCATGATGCGATTTTTATTTTTGTGGAAGCATTGGATGAGATGGTGATGCATATTCAATCCATTGTGAAAAATGAGCAGCTTTTGCTAGAGAACGGATATCTCTTTATTGCGTATCCGAAAAAAGGAAATAAACGATTTAAAACCTTTATCCATAGAGATGAAATGTTTCCTGCATTGAATGTGGGAGAGGATGGATATGTTGGCGATAGTGATATCAAATTTGCGCGCATGGTGAGTATGGATGATGTTTTTACTGTTGTTGGGTTAAAACGCGAGAAAAAGAAAATCAATAAATCTTCTTTAGCAGCAAGCCAGTGTGTTGCGGATTATGAAGATCATATCAAAGACGTTGAACGGTTACTAGCTAACCATCCAAATGAAAATATATTCTATCAAAAGTTAACACCAGGCTATCAAAAAGACTGGGCACGATATATTTACTCAGCTAAACAACAGCAGACACGCGATAAGCGTTATCTGCAGATGGTGGATATTCTTTCGCAAGGATATAAATCGATGGACTTATTCCGCCAGAAAAAGAAATAATCAACTGTAACATTTCCTGTAACCAATCTTTATTATTTGTTAAGTTTCAGTTGATTTCGTTTTTTCATCAAAATTATGAGATAGAATGGTAGTGAAATTAAGTGGGGAGGAAAAATAATTATGAAAAAATTGAGATTAATGATGTCTCTAGCCGTTACAGCTGTTACGATGTCCATTTCAACAATATCAGTTTTCGCAGAACCTGAGCCAAATGATTCAAATACTGTACCGCTTGCTAGAGCCCATGCGCACAACGACTATGAACATGAAAGACCGCTTTACGACGCACTCGACCATGGCTTTACTAGTGTTGAAGCTGATGTGTGGCTGGAAGATGGAAAATTGCTTGTTGCCCATGATGAGGTTGATGTAAAACCAGATCGAACGTTAAAGTCTTTATATTTAGAACCACTTAAACGTAAAATTACCCAGAACCAAGGGTCGGTTTACAAAGATTCGGATCAGGATTTCTTGCTATGGATTGATGTTAAATCAGAAGATGTAGCCACTTATAAAAAAATTCACGAGCAGCTCGCTGACTATCAAAAGATGCTGACGAAATTTTCAAAAGTTGGAGTAGACCAAAGATCTGTAACCGTTATTATTTCAGGAAATCGCCCTAGAGAATTGATGGAGAACCAAGTTGTTCGTTATGCAGCTTATGATGGCAGAATGAGTGATTTGGAAACAAATGCTCTAAATGATTTCATGCCGGTAATCAGCGATAACTGGACGAAACAGTTTACATGGCAAGGTATTGGTGAAATGCCTTCAGAAGAACGAGAAAAGCTGAAGTATATCGTAAAAACTGCACACAACGACGGACAGATGGTCCGATTTTGGGCTACACCTGATCTCGCAGCTCCTAATCGTAAAGCTGTTTGGGATGAACTTATGAAGGCAGATGTAGACTTAATTAACACAGATGATCTTCCAGGACTACAGAAGTATCTACTCGAAAACGACCCAAATCCGACCCAACAGCATATAAAATGGTAAACAAATAAAAACACTTTCTAGAGTTTCGAGAAAGGCTTTTATCCAACAAGAGGATGCATCAGGCATCCTTTTTTAGTTTGTATCGCTATAAATACGAGGGATTTAATAGTTATTTTAACTAGTAAATCCTATACTGGAAGCCTTTTTTTAGAAAAATAAAAGGGTGGCATCTCTTGTTTAAGAAACGCCGCCTGGGCATACCCGTTATTTTTTTATCTGACTCACTTTGTTACTATACTTCTTATGCCACGTTTCCCATTCACCTTTTGGAAAGTCTATGTTATGACCATGAAGTAAGGTACATAACAAATCGAGGCATACATGCCATCCTGCCAAATCCTTCGAGGATGCTCCTGAAACTGCAATCGCAGATTTCGAAACTCGCTACCCTACCCAATTCGAATAAGTAAAATACATGTTTTAGTTCTACGTGTTCGATAAGCTAGTAACACATAATATAATTATGTAAACAAAGTTTCGTAAAAATTGAATTTTACGCATAGATTTCATTAAAAAAGAGTTTTGACATTGGCTAATACAAGAGAATCCTTAAACGTTAATAGTGAAGTATTTGTCTTGTAAACTCTTTAAAATCACCAAGGTGTTTCTCTACAATTTCTTTTAAGATCTCAATGTTTAAAGACTGATAATCGTGAACAGCTATGTTTCTAAAGCCCACCATCGCTTTTAATCGCTTGGCCAATTGTTCTTCAATGATTGCATGCTCTTGTAACATATCAAACGCGTCTCGACTTGATTGCGGAAGTCCCAGTCGTTTATCTGCGATTATATGCATCGCCAAGTCGATTGAGGCTTCACACGCTCGTTTCACATTAAGAACCATGGAGTCTTGCTTGGTAAAATCCTTAAGGTTTTGAGCGTCATCTTGATAAACCTGGTGTATCCTATTTATACAACGTTCAATTACACTGATCTTGTTTAGAATCACGTCATTTTTCATAAATTGACCCACTTTCATCAATTTTCTTTAGTATATTTTTTCGTTCTTCATTTAACTTAGCGTACATGCTTAACGCAGTCATTTGTAAATTCATAAATACGTTCTCATCTACACAATAAATTAACTGACCCGTTCAGTCAACGTATCCTTAAGTTCAGTTAAATACTTTTCATTGGTAACATTACTAATAGAGGTTACTAAATCCATGTGTATCCCTCTTCTCTTTTCTGTGCTTCACTAAATTAATTATAAGATTTGTTAATAAATGTATCGACAGTAAAGATAATATCTCATTATCTTTACTGTCTCTCCTGTCTTAAACTTTCATAAATAAAAATGGTTTAAATGAAAAAAATAAAGAAAAAATTTAAAAAACGGATCTAAATTGCAAAATAAGTAGAAATTATATAGATTTGGCCCTATATAGGGCTATTTAAATATTGAAACGGAAAATCCATTTTTTTATATTTTAAGTGTAAAATTCATCCCTTACATAAGGAGGCGATAAATATGGAGGTTTGTATTTATTGCAGCTTGGAATATTCCTTTCAAAGGGATAGTCCAACGTGGATATGTAAATAAGGAAGTTTCAATGATCAGATTTAAAGGAGGCATATACCTTGTCGAATAAATCAGATCGTAAACGTAGAAAAATTAGCCGTTTCCTTCAAAAGGAATTGAAAAAGGTGGGACATCGAATTAAAAAACAGCACCCCGTTGATTCGGAACAAATGGCCAAGAACGACCGCCTGAAATTAGAGACACACCATTGAATCCTTATTTCACCACATGGAAACACTTTAAAAACAAAGGAGCATAACTTTAATATTGATTTCTATTTGGAGGCGATGATTTATGTCTTTAATTCCATATGAATCATTTCGTAAGCTTGATAATATGAGAAAAGAATTAAATCGGTTTTTCCCTTTTGATATAGACTTTCCTCAGAACAATGATGTCTTGAAAATGGATGTATACGAAACAGACAATGAAGTAGTTGCAACCGTTGATATACCAGGAGTAGAAAAGAAAGAAGACCTGACCATTAAGATAGAGAATAATAATGTGCTTTCTATTAGTGGCATAATAAACAGGGCTAACGAAGTTAAGAACGACCATATGTACACACAGGAACGATTTACAGGTCGCTTTGAACGTTCCATTCGTTTGCCTACACCTGTTGCTGCTGAAAAAGAAGCAAAAGCCACCTACAAAAATGGAGTTCTTGAGATACGTATGCTAAAGTTACATGATCAAGAGAATGATCAAAAACAAATTGGTGTGGAGTTTCATTAAGAGTTTGAGGTATTAGTTAGACTTGCGTCTCTTTTGTCACATGGGTGTCTTCACAATAACAAATTAGGGAAGCCTGTTTTATGGCTTCCCTTAATTTCACTTCTTCTTTTTATCAGTGCTCATACAAGTATTTCTTCTTTCTCGCATTGCCGTCCTTCATACATTACAAAACCTAAAAAGTCATAATTTAACTGTTAATATAGGTAACCTAATAAATCTATATCTCCATATTCCCACTTTTTATTTCCAGTCTCTTTAATCATAAGTTCGTTAATAACTTCAAATCCGATACCTAACGTACTCTGCTTCTCATTATCTATTTTAAGCCATTTACATTTGTTTTCTACAGATCTATATCCATTTTTCAAATATAAGTTCTTATCATCTGCAAATAAAAGTAAGAAGTCTATTGATTTATTTTGACAGGATTTATCTATTTCAGAAAGTAACATAGAGCCTAACCCACGTGAGCGGTACCCTTTTATCACACATAAATCAATAATCCCTAGAACTTTAACTGGTTTGCCGTTCAGATTCATCACTCTATAATCTAGTCCTACTTGAGCAACCAGTTTATTAGCATTATCCTCATCAAACACTAAGTATCTAAAATGAGGCAATTGCTTAAAATACTCTCTTTCCTTTGGGTAATTGGTTTCAAAACACTCAAAGAGCAGCTCTTGGATCTCTTTTCTTAAAACATTATCAATTTCGTAATCAAATACTCTATTTATCTTCAAATTTCTTCTCCTGTGCTTCAATATAATTTAATCTGTAAATCTGTGCCTAACTACATCATACCTATCGAATGACACCAGAACTCATCGAAGTCCACGAAAAGTTCGACGTAAGTCCTCAACCCACTTATCTGGAATTTCCCATGGGATAAAGTGTCCACCAACTTCGTGAGCTGTAATGTTGACATGGTTATACCAGGGAGCACGATCACTGTCTAGAAAATCCTTTATGCGATTCTCAGTAGTAATACCAGGCGGGTTTTCATAGCCTACGAAAGTTATACCTGTGGGTGCCTCAATAACCGGCCAACGATTATGAGAAGGTGTCCATGGGTAACGATTATTATTCGCATAAACTCTTATCGATGTTTCAATAGTGTTGTTAACCCAAAAGATGGTTGCATGAGTAAGAAGGTCGTCCTTAGAAAAAACATTCTCAACGTTTCCGTTATTATTACTCCATTTGATCCATCTTTCCAAAATCCATGCAAGCATTCCAACTGGAGAGTCACTCAATCCAAAGGCAAGTGTGCTAGGGTCAAGAACATGTACGGCTAGATGGGATGCAAACCGACGATCCAGCTCCAAAATATTTTCTTTCTTTTCTTGAGAAATGTTGTCAGGAAGGATACGTCCTCTGGCAAAATTCCATGCATCATCCCCATTAAAAAAATTCAATTTAAGGGCAGATCCAATATGTATTGCGTAGAGATTATCACTATATTTGTGTCCCAATTGGCCAGTTATAAGCGCACCTACATCACATCCTCCTGCTGCATACCTATCATAGCCGAGAATATCAGTCATAAGGATATTCCAAAGATCGGCGATTTTCCAGTAATTCAAGTCTGGGTTGCTAGGAAGTGGTGAAGAAAAGCCGTATCCTGGGAGTGAAGGAACGATTACGTCAAATGCTTCAGCGGGATTACCTCCAAATACACCAGGGTCCGCAAGCGGGTCAATGACTTTGGACCAATGCCAAAAAGTCCATGGCCAACCATGGGATAGAATTAATGGGATTGGATTGGGGCCCTTGCCTGGTTTACGCATGAAGTGCACAGGAACTCCCTCCACATTTACTTTGTAGTGTTCGTAGGCATTAATTGCACTTTCAGATTTCCGCCAATCAAACTGGTTCATCCAATAGTCTACTAATTCCTCTAGATAGTTCCTACTAATGCCATAAAACCAGTCGTCATTACCATTATCAAGCGGCCACCTGGTATTCTTTAAGCGGTTTCGAAGATCAGATAGTAACTCATCCGATACATAGATTGGATGAGGTTCAAGAGCAAAAGAAACTGCCACTAAACATTCCTCCTTAAGCAAATAAATTTGATAAAAGGGATCATTTCTATTATCAAATGAACAAAACTTAATTATGAATCCTCTCCAGTTCGACTAGCCGTTTCAATTCTAGGATTGTGGATGTACTTGCGTGTTTTTCCTCCAAAGTAAGCCCATCAATAAAAGTTCGAGAGCCGAACTATTCGATCTAAACGATGTGATTTAATTACATTGTTGCCATGCAAGGTTCAGAAGGTCATTAGAAGTTCAACAAGTTATATATTCAATCTTTTCCTAATTGATTTAATAGTTGAATCCTAATTGTCCATTCGAATAGATTAATGATTATTGGGCATATCTTTAAATAAATGAATTAGGAGATTTAGTTGGTATAGCTTAGAATCCTGGAGGAGTTTGATGTTTAATTGGATATACAATCATATAATTAATTCATTTCCTTTTCTATTTCTCACCTTATCCATACCAGTTTTCATGGTAATTTTAATTCTATTATCATTATACAAAGACAACAGAAAAGAGAACTCTTAGGGTTCTCTCTTTGCTCTTTCACTATAATACAAGTTAGTCTTGACTGCTGTGTCATGTGAGTCACCATCTCAAAATACAAATGTGCTATACGTCTTATTTAACTTCCCCTTTCAGAACTCTGATTCACTAACGGAAATCCTACATATTCTCTAAATTTGTATATCGTTAATAAATGTTAGAATGTCCTTATTTATCCGGTCTGAATGTGTAATGTACAGTCCATGAGGAGCATCATTATACAAGGTAAACTTGCTTTTAGATAACAACATTGCTGACTTCTGACCTGAGATTTCTACCGGAATTGATCTATCTTTATCGCCGTGAATAATGAGTGTACGTACGTTGATAGAACGCATCTCCTCTCGGAAATCCGTTTCGATGATTTGCTTATTACACTCAATCACTGCTTTTAGCGATGTCTGCAACATATCCCACCGGGTCCATTCACCCATTGCAGTAGTTTTAGGACTGTCTAAGTAGGGCAACTCATTCTCAATCAACCAAGTCGGGAAATCTCGTTTCCATGTTTCTCTCACCCTGTCAGCAACTTCCTTAGGTATTCCATTTGGATTATCCTCTGTTTTCATTAAAAAAGGCACAATGGCAGCGATAAGTACAGCACGATCGATCCGGTCGCTGCCATGACGTGTTAGATATCGAATCACTTCACCACCACCCATAGAATGACATACAAGGGTGACATTTCGAAGATTCAAGTATTCAATCAATGCAGCAAGATCGTCCGCCAGAGTATCAAAGTCGTATCCTTTCCCTGGCTCGTCGGAACGCCCATGACCGCGCCTGTCATATGCTATACATCTTAAGCCCTGATTTGATAAAAAAATCCTCTGATAATCCCACATTCTAGAACTAAGTGACCATCCAGAAACAAAAACGACTGGATTCCCTGTACCCCACTCTTGGTAAAACAGTTGCACACCTTCTTTGTTTTCGAAAAATGGCATCGCTAATCCCTCGCTCAATTTACAGATTTTTTTCAAATTAAAAAAATCAAGACGATAATTATGAGATTATGACATAACCTTATATTTTATGGTTTCACACATGGATTAATATTGAGAAATTTTCTTACAGCAGTTAGAAAGGCAGGTAAATATTCATCGTGAACATAGTGCCCCGCACCTTCAACCATCACCAATTCGCAATCTGGGATTAGCTCAGAAACCTCTTGTAACTTGTTTTGAGAGGTTTTACTAGATCCACCACCAATAATAAGTGTGGGCACGCTAATGTCGGTAAGATGTGCCCACCACTCAGGTTCATTGTGCTGCCCGAGTATAGAGGGAATAACCAGCCAATCAAACGGTAAAGAATGAGAGGGCTTTGATGGGATTTCTTTTGGTTTTTCATCAGAAGGAGGAACAATATCTTCAATTATCAAACGTTCTAATCTTGACGGATAAGTTTCTGCGAATAGGTAGGATACTAATCCCCCCATGGAATGACCCATTAGTGTGAACTGTTCCAAATCCATGGCATTAGCAAAATGCAGCAAATCCTCGCACATGAGTTCAATGGTGTATGTATCAAACCTCGCACTCCCAGCGTGCCCGCGCTGATCTAATGCTAAGACACGGTATTTCTCTCCCAATACAGCTGCCGTCTTATCCCATGACTCTGAGCTTTCTCCTAAAGCGTGAAGTGCAATAAGCGTTGGTGTTGAAGGTTTTCCAGTCTCACGATATTGAAAAGTGGCTCCATTAATTTCAATTTCTTTTACCCTTGTCTCCATCGCATTCATCTCCCAGGGTGGATTTCATTTAGAGAACCACCTTATTTTAATTTCATATTTGCTCAATCCATTTAGGTCGTAATTATTTATTGTGGTCCAATTTCTCTTATGTGGAACAAAACTCGTGGATTATCTGTTTTTTTAATTCTTCTACCGGAAGTTTATGTGGATAGGTAGATATCATGAACATAATACCTTGAAGGACAGTTGAAAAATATAACGAACGGTTCCTTGGCTCCCTAACTCCCATCCTTTCAAACATTTCACATTGAAATTCAAACATTCTAGCGTTTTCTTTAATCAGGAGTTTACTGTATTTAATTAGCTCTTCGTCTGCCTCTGGCTGAGTTTGCAGATGCAGATAGAATCGATGAACTTCTGGATTTTCATGGATATTATCAATCGCACCTTCGATAATGTGCTTAAGTTGCTCACTGGGTGTCTCGAGAGCAGCAGCTCCTTCCATGACTTCAATCACTTCGTTAATTCTATGCTCGACCATTTCAGAAAGCAGTTCTTCTTTCCCTTTGTAGTAATTGTATAGTAACCCTTTAGAAATACCCGCTTGTTTAACTACCTCGTTAATAGTTGTTGCATAATACCCCTTTTTAGTAAATAACTCCATAGCAGCTGCACGTATCTTTTGTTTTGATAACTGACGAATACGTTCGTTCTCTTCAGGTGTACGTGGCATATCTAACAAACCTCCATAAAAGCTGTGCTTCGTCACTTTAGTGTTCAATGATGTAGATCAACACACACAATATAAATGCAATCCTTCTTACATAAGCATTAAAATCCTCTGTATTATTTTAATACAACAATCTCATATACCATTATTTAACTTTTTATAGATTTATTTTATTATTGAATGACCGGTTGGTCAATAATAATTTTAAAAATAATAAGTACCTACAGAAAAAGGTGCTTTTTGTGGATGAGATGAAGATTATATGAACAATTTGACTACATTAGTTTTCGTAAGGTTTTATTCTTGAAAATCACCTCATCGAACTTGTCTATTGGCAATGTATATAAAGAGTGCATTCCTAAAGGTAATAGAATTGTACTCACTTCTAAAATATAATCAACCAAAACCTGAAGAAATTCAAAGCACAGGTGTCGTGCTACAGGTAGCCCCTGATCCCCCTACAACTAATTACCGGAATAATTCACACAAATCTGCCCTCCACATTTAATAATAGCCTACGAACCGACTTATGTTTCGGTCTATTCACTTTTACCTCTCCTGCATTCGGAATAAGGCATTCTTATACACAACAGAGTTTAAAAAGTAAAAACTATACATTTCCAAACCTATGTCATTTGCATCATTGGAATCCATCTTCAGTTATTGCAGAGATGAAGTGGATCCCTCCCAATTGTAAAATTACAATGAAATATTTAATCTAATTACTGATATGATTTAATCAAATATTGTATTTTAAACTATACCCAATTTAAATTAACTTCAACTGTAGTTGGGTTAATCGCACTTTCCGCTCGTTAAAGAAAAAATCTAAAAACGCCTTCCACCAAGTATATTCAAGGGTTTGAGGCGTTTTAGTAGAAATGATTTAGTTTGGTTAATTAACATTTTACGCAAGATTTTATGAAGATAAGGGAATACTCTATTCCATTGCGCCATGTGGCAGGTCAATCTGATTAACGGTGAAATAGTAATGCATTCGATTGGTGAGGGAATGTACCTGAAGAAAACACATTTCATCTTCGACATCGATGACCGTATATTCAAGGGCTTCCGGATGAGATTTTCGAAAAGCCTTGGCTTCGTCAAAATCATCGAATTCCTTTTAGCCTTTTTTATTTAAGTAGAACTCTCCTTTTTGCAAAATAAAAAAGACCGGCGTATGCCAGTCTTATTTTTGTTTTTCTTTTTCTTCCAACTTTTGAACAAGATCCTCAATAAAGTCATGAAACTTTTCAACCGTAACCCAATTTTTCCTTGCATCATATGTAGATGGTTTTTCCCATCTACCAAACCAAATACTTGAGTTTTTTCGAAAGAAGCTGCTATTTCATTCGATAGACTACCAAAGGCTATCACCACTTCATTTGACTGATCGTCCTTATTTTCTGTAACCAATTTATTAGTGATCACCTACTAGTTTAATAATATATTAATTTGATGATGACTTTCCCATTTTTGTCGATGAACCCTGCTTTTCCGTTCTTTTTTACATAGAGCAGGCCTTCATGGAAGTCACCTAATTCGTCGTATTGAGGAGAAATCACGACCTTTCCCGTTTTATCGATGAATCCATATTTCCCTTTGTAGTCGATATAGAAATAATCATATTGATTGGAAAAGGAGTTAATTTCACTATATTTGGGCTCGACTAGCATTTTCCCTGTTTCGGTTACGATTCCGTATTTTGAACCCATCCTCACTCTTATTAACCCTTTACCTTCCATTGGATCAATCCGGTCATATTTAGGTGTGATGATCACTTTTCCTTTGCTGTTTATAGCACCTTCTTTGTTTTTTTGCTTAAAAATCAAATAATCACGATTTATTAAGCCTTCGCCATAGGTTGCCATCCTTAAATAGTCATAGGTTGGCTCAACTATCACTTTGCCTGTTTCGTTAATAAAACCGTATTTATTATTCTGCCGGATAATAGCTAACCCAATCTGGTTAAAGTAACTAATTGAATCATAGTTGAAATCGAGAACGACTTCGCCTTTTCGATTAATGACCCCATACTTGCCGTCCTTTGAGGCCACCGCTGCATCTTTGCGAAATACATAAAGTGCGGTTTCATCACCGTCTTCTGCTTTCTCAAACTGCGGTTTAATCACCATCGCTCCAGTTGTATCGATGAATCCAATCTTTCCATCAATAACAACGGAAGCCAGGCCTTCTGAGAAATGACTCGTTTCGTCAGAAATTGGCTCAACAATTACTTTTCCTTTTGAACTAACGAAACCGTACTTTCCACCCAATTTTGTTTGAGCAAATCCCTTGTTAAATGGCCAAATCTGATCGTATTTAGGTTCAACCATGATTTTCCCACTTAAGCTCATCAGTCCATATTTTCCTGCGTTTCGAATCTTTGCCAAGCCATTTTGAATTGAACCGATGCTATCAAAAGTTGGGGCAACGATGACTTTTCCTTGCTTATCGATAAGGCCGAACTTTTTGTTAAGAATGGCAGTGAATACACCATTTGTGTTCTTTGTAATTTCATCATATGTGGGGACTAAAACGATTTTTCCGCTTGTGCTTATAAGTCCGTATTTTCCCTTACTCTTGTAAGATGCAACTCCGTTTTGAAAATCACCTATTTTTTCATACTTGGGTGAAACGATTATTTTTCCACTTGTATTGATGAGCCCGTATTTTCCCTTACTCTTGTAAAATGCGACTCCGTTATGAAAATCACCTATTTTTTCATACTTGGGTGAAACGATTATTTTTCCGCTTGTATTGATAAGCCCGTATTTGTTTTCCTTTTCTACTAGGACCGGACTCTTATAACCATCCGCTGCATACTGGTATTTAGGCGACACTATTACTTTGCCCTTTGAGTTGATGAACCCATATTTATTATTCTGCTTGACTCTCAATAAATTGGTTCGCTTTGATTGGGTAATCTCTTCATACAGCGGCTTTATGACAACTCTTCCTTTTTGTCCATCATTCCATATTTCCCGTTTTGCACGAATGAAACGAGCCCATTGGTAAATTGAGTACCTAGAACTCTTTTACTTGTTGCTGCATGTGTTGTGGACTGAGTTGTACCTAGTAACAAGCTCATTAATAAAAACACGAATACCCAAATCTTCAAATGATTCTTCATAAAATCTCCCTCCTTGTTCTTGAATGATGACATTTTTTCACAATCTGAATTATCGCTTGAACTTTTTTACTTTTTCATTATTTCCTACACCATTCCTCCTTTATATTTTAGACGAAATGTATATTAGGAAGTTACAAACTTATGTCTTAGGGTATCCATATTTTCATCTTGATCGGTCAGCATGTCCGCTGGCTGCAATGATTGATGTATCCGATATTACTAAATAACAAAGACCATTCAGTCTCATACTGAACGGTCTTCTACAAGCTTCACTCTAAATTATTAATCATTGTCTGCCGGCGATGGAGCCTTGCTTTCCGGCTGCTGGGCAACTTCATTTGGTAAGAGCGGCTTTTTGTCACCTGGATACGGTGTATCAAAACCTTTTGTTGCGTACCAAACCGCGTGATTCAGCATGTTTGCATTAATTTCGTCAGGTGATGCATTTTTCCCGCTCATCCATGACTTGTTTTTGTTGGACCATTCCGTCCATTGCTCTGCCAATGCCTTAGACTCTGAGGTACTCGCTTCTGTGTTCGCAAGTGCAGCTGCATTGGCCGTTGGCTGACCGTTTAATGTGTCAAGCGGGATTCGGTTCGCTTCAGCTTCATATGGTGTGAAATCTGGCTTATTCGTGAAAATTTCGCTCATCGGCTGTGCGGCTGCATCATTTTGGTTCATGGCAGGAAGTCCCAGGATTTGTTCAATACTGCGAACCATATTGATCACTGTCCAGTAGCGGCTGTTCGTTACTTCTTTTTTCACCCATGGACTGATCACATAGGCGGGTTCGCGGTGCCCGTCCACATGATCCAACCCATTTTGAGCATCATCTTCTGTAATAAAAATGACAGAGTCTTTCCAGTACGGACTATGGGAGATTAAATCAACCATTTTACCAACAGCAAGGTCATTGTCCGCAACCATGGCCTGAGGAGTTGGATTTCCTGAAGCCGTTCCGGCCGTATGATCATTGGTTACCCACAACGTATTTAATTGCGGCAAGTCTTTATTCTTTACATGCTTTTCAAACTGCCTTTTAAAAATCTCATATCGGTATTGATCCGGTATGTTCATATCAAATGTAGGATACGGTTTGTGCGTAATCGGCCCAAGAGACGGAATGTCATAGGTTGCCTGATAATGGCCCACCGGAACGTGAGGATCACCTTCTTGTTGTCCGGACAGTTTCAAGTAATCATTGTACCAGTCCTTCCAAGTGCCGAATTCCTCAGGACCTGTAAATCCAGTCGTATCTTCTCCGAAGTTTTCCACAGAAACCTTGTATTTGAGAGCTTGGTCCCAAAGGTGTCCAGTAGGGGCATAAGCCATCGGATCTCCGGCTCCGCCTGGATAGCTTCGGACGTTGGCTGTATCGGTTTCTTTATCTTCATAATCTGTATTGGTCCCCTGCATGACCCATTGGTGGCCACTTGCAGATTGAATCCCTGAAACATAGAAATTATCCAGTAGCGGGTATGTATTGGCAAGCTTATGGAAATTTGGTGTTACCTCTTTACCGAATTGTGTGATAGCAGGTTCACCGTTTCCTTTCCCTAGATCACCAAGAACTTGGTCATAGGTTCTGTTCTCTTTAATGATATAGAAGACATGTTTTATCTTTGATGGCTCGCCAACCCGCTCTGGCATGGCAACCGGATTTATATCGCGTCGAGGTTCCGCATTCTGGTCCTTTAGACCAAACCAGTTATTATTGGCGTAAACCTTTTTTGTTCCTTCCATTAAATCATTTGCCGATGGAAAAGGAATCATGGACAAAGATCCAATTTGCGCATAAGAGGAATGTCCTGAAACAGTAACTCCTTGAATGGTTGATGTACGTGCAGGTCCAAGTGAGCCTACACCATCAGCGTTTGCCACAAGCAAGCGTTTATTATCGGCATCCATAGCCATGTCTACAGGAAACCATGCTGTAGGCATAAGTCCTAATAGTTCTGGTGTCTTGTTCGGACCTTGCCAGTCATATACTGCTACTGCGTTAACTCGTCCTAAACTGACTAGCAATCGATTATTGTCCAGCATCCTGACCGCATTGGGTGCTGCACCTTTTTTAGACTTCGAATATGGTTTAATGTCGATGGTTTGGACTACTTTATCTGTTTTAGAATCAATAACAGAAACCGTATCACTGTTTGTGTTCGCAACAAAAATATACTGGCCGGATTGAGTCATTCGTTCTGGCTGGACACCAACTGGAATCGTTTTTGTCACCTTATTGGTTTTAAGGTCTACCACAGAGACCGTTCCAGTCGAAGTGGCACCAGTCTTCGGATTAACAACCACCTTCGTACCCGAAGAATCAACGGTTGTGTCACCAGACTGTGGTTTTCTGCCGCCTTGGTTGGTGACATATGTTTTATCTCCATTCACTAACACACTGGTTGGGGCATTTTCAACTGGAATCTTGCTCGTTACAGTACCCGTCTTCGGATCGATGACGGCAAGGCTGTTATCCCTGTTCAGTGCGACGAGCAACTGCCCTTGAGGCCCGACTTTAATATCCAGCGGGTTGATGTTTCCTCCAACACTCGCTTCTGGGAGGTCATATGTCGTTTTGACGGTTGGCGTGCCGTCGTCGGCAATCGTCATAACAACTACTTTTCCAGTTTTACCTGCCGATCCTGTAGCATATAATTCTTTGCCGTCCAGTGAATAAGCAACACCCCACATATGTGAGAGTTTTAATTTAAAGCTTGTCGCCATTAATTTTCCAGTTGTGAGATTTACGATGTTTAGACCGTTACCGCCATAATCAGTTCTTCCATTTAAAACGGCCGCTGTTTTTCCATTCGGGTGAACCGCAATAGTAATTGGATTGCCCCCAAACTCAATTTGTTTTCCGGCTGGAGTGACGAGCTGATTTACAGGCGTTAACACCGAACCGTCTTGCTGTCTGCCTACTGTCTTTGTGCCAAAGGGATCATCAATGGATGCGTATACACTTGCCGAACCAAGAAGCGCTGTACTTATTGCAATACCAGCAATCAGTTTCTTCTTGTGAATGATCTTTTTCACTTTTCTCTCTCCATTCTAATTGGTATGTTTTACTAGATTAGGATACTGCTATATTTTTAACGTTTGTTTACATCAAGGTAAAGTTAATTGTTTAACTATGTAAAATATTCAATCTCTTCTCTTCACAATTAGTATCTTAATAAAAGGCTCTTTTCTAAAAGATTGTTGCTTTGGAAATATTTCGTAAATAATCCTTCATTATAGTTGATTGGAGTGCAAGATGCGAGACTCCTGCGGGGGAAGCGGGACAGGTGAGACCCACAGGCGCATGCGCCGAGGAGGCTCAGCGCACGCCCCGCGGAAAGCGAGCATCCTGAAACGAAAATCAACCACTCCCAAGAGCAACAAAGGTTACGAAAACAGCCTAATAAAAAGAAAAAGCAGCCTTTGCCCAGGCTGCTCACGATGGTTTGGGTATTATGCATACATTTTTTCATCAGTGATATTTTTTTGAGAAATATTTGGTGAACCTTTATGCAGCCATTTATAGACAATGGGAATGACTATTAAACTGATAAATGTTGAACTGATCAAACCGCCTATTACGACAATGCCAAGAGTTTGTGAGATTATAGAATCGGTGCGGGAGGATAGAGCTAACGGAAGTACGGTTAAAACAGTCGTTAAAGCTGTCGTTAATATCGGACGCACTCGAGTGGATGTTCCAAGAACAATCGCTTCATTTAACATAAGACCCTCGGCTCGTTTTCTCTCGATCTTATCAACAAGAACAATGCCATTTGTAACTACAATGCCTGTGAGCATTAATAGACCGACCAGGGCTGCTAGATTCCATTCCAATCGAAAGATAAACATAGCCGCCACTGATCCAATAAACGCCAAAGGGATACAGACGAGTACGGATAAAGGTGCTTTCCAGCCTCTAAAGACTGTACCTATGATGAAAAGAACGAGCAATAAAGAGAAAGAAAAGGCAATTGCAATCTCATAAATCATTTCATTTACTTGTTCTGGTATTCCGGCAAAGGAGTAGCTGATATTCTGCGGCAACGGAAGTTTCTCTAAAATCGATTTTACTTGTTTAGTCACCCCGCCAATATCTGATGAAGTGATATTGGCCGTAACCTCGGCGAATGGCTGTCCGTCCTTTTCCTGAATTTCTGATGAATCGGCATCGGCTTCCAGTGTGGCAAGCTCATCTAACCTTACTTTATGCCCTTGGTCATTCTTAAAAGTTTCTGAGCCCAGGGCTGAAAAAACATCTGAAGGGCTGTCTTTGCTTTTCAACACGACCGGAAAAGCATGTTGATTAATGGATATTTGCCCCTTTGTACCTTCCGCTATATAAAATTGAATCCGATTTAAAAGATCCTCCACTTTGATCCCATTTCTTTCAATGGCTTTTTGATCAAGATGAATATGATACTTTTTCGTACTGGCCTCATCGTCAGCTATATCCTCTACTGCCAGCCCAGGAACTCTTACAAGCTTTTGGCCTATTGAATGTGCCATGGATTCCAGTGTTTCATGATCCGATCCAGTGAAGTTAATCTTTAATTGGGAGTCATCTCCCGCAATCCGCTGATCCGTAACCGTGTATACGGCTTTTCCCTTTATGGAGTCAAGCTGTTTTTGAAGATTTTCAATAAAAGAAGCAAGGTTAGTATCTGTGTTGACCGTAACAAATAAGTTGGCAACATTCGGTTTTTGAATCCAACCGCCGCCTGCATCAAAAACATCATCCGATTGAGCAGTAAAAGACGACCCAAGGACTGAAGAATATGTACCCACATGTTGATCCTTTTTAATAAGCCCTTCTACTCTTTTAACTTCTGCATCCATTTCTCTTAACGATACAGACTGAGGAAGTTCGATCCGAACACCGGCTTGTCCTTTTTTATAACTCATGGGTAAAAAGTTCACTGGTAAAAATGCTGCTCCAATACCCGTAATAAGAAACAATAGAAGCGTTAAGGCGATGATTTTTTTCTCTTTGTGCAACATCCATTTAAAACCTTTATGCATGAGAGGTTCTAACGGATCATGAACACTAAGGGGTTTACCCTTCCAAAAAAGGTTGTAGAGAGTCGGCACTACCAGCATCGCAACCAATAAGGAAACGAAAAGCGCAATAACTACCGACCATGCAAACCCTGAGAAAGCTGAACTTACGATGCCGCCGATTAGAGCAATGGGAACATAAACCGCGATCGTCGTTGCTGTTGAAGAAACAATGGCAGGGATCATTTCTGAGACCGCGTGTGATAACTGATGAAGTTTTATTTTCCCCTCCGTTTCCTGCACTTTCCGGTTTAAATTATCCAAAATAACAATGGAGTCATCGACCACTCGTGCCATGGCCACGATCAAACCTGAAACCGTCAGTATGTTCAAGCTGATTCCCAACGTTTTAAGTACACCGATGGTTGCTAAAAGACATATGGGAAGCGACAGAACAATCAATAAGGTGGAACGAACTTGACGGAAAAACAAGAACACACAGATCATGGCGAAAAGACAACCTAACACCCCTTCTTTAACTAGTCCTTTTAAAGATGAATTCACTTGTTCACTTTGATCAAACAGAATGGACGATTTCACATCATTATTTTTTAGCTCAGGTATGGTTTTCAGCTTGCTTCTTATTTTTTCTCCTACATCTGTAATATTTGAAGTGGATGTTTTTAACACATCAAGCCGAACACTCGGCAGCCCATCGGTCCGGGAGATCGTTTGAAGATTGACCACTGAATTTGAAATGTCAGCTACCTTAGAGAGCGGGATGGATCGGCCATCCTGCCTTTGAACAGGCAAGTTTAATAACTCCTGCTTATTTAATGACCAACCAGAGACCTGGACAGGAATAGAAGCTCGATTACTTGGGACATTGCCCTGCAGTTCTGTTGTATATTTTTTCTTCATTGAATTTTGAAGATCGTTTACGGTTAATCCAGCTTTTTTTAGTTTTTCCTTATCAATGGTCAAAGCATATCCAGCCGTTCCACCACCCGTTACATTGATTTCCTTTACCCCTGGAACAGTTTTCAACCCACTTACAATATCTTCTTGGACCATCGTTCGTAAGGTGTTCTCGGTTACATTTGGAGAGGCACTGGTTAAATTGATGCTCATAATCGGAAACGAATTTGTACTAAGGCGTGTCACAACAGGTTGTTTTACACCAGCAGGCATTGAAATCGTTTCTATGGCGCGGTTAACCTCTTCTTCAGCTTTTTCCATATCATAGCTCATTGGAAAGTTGAGACGAACAAGAGAGCTGTCATTTGAGGAGCTGGTTTCGATACCCTGAAGGCCATCCACAACCCGAACGGCTTGTTCAATCGGTTTTGTAACGTTCAGTTTCATTTGATCTGCTTGATAATTTTCAGACTGCGCAGACACAGTAAGAGTTGAATTATTGATTTCAGGCAAATAATCTCGTTGAATTTGCCGGGCAGCCATCGCCCCCCAAGCAATAATCAGTATTATCAGAGTGATAATAAGAACGGCCCGTTTCATCGATCCATCAATGAGTGATTTCATCATGTTTCTTTTACGCCCCCAAACTTTATACATTCTGTTCTTCTGTTCTACAAACAAGATGATTATTTTAATATAATGGACAGTTGTAAAAATTCGATTAATGAAGCGTAAAAGAATTATAGAATTGTAGATAATTTACATAATAAAAAACATCTGAATTATTTCAGATTAGCTTCTATATATTAGACAGTATCCTTTTTGTCTTTTGTAAACTTGTATAGTTTATTTCTATATTTTCATATAAAAATACGGTATGTGAAATTATATTAAATATAGAAACCTGATTTGGTCTTCTGTAAAATACACGACCATTCTTTAAAACATATATTTATTAGGAGAATCCTAACTTTAAGAATGATTATTGACTGCATCATTGAGGAAATCCCGTCCTAAACGTTTAGTAATTTTTTACCTATTCAAATGAATCAATATTAAAAACCAACAAAAATAATCAGAATAATTTAAAAATAACTATTGAAAGCCTTTTCAATTGGTGGCATTATTCTATCAATCAGTAAATTATTTAGTAATTAATCGTAAAATTTATAAAATATATAACTAAAGAGGTTTTTCATGATGGCAACCAATTAAGGATAGAGGAAAAAATCCAACGTCTCAACAGCAGTCCCCCCTTTTCAACGGTGAAAGTTTATACCAAAGAAATGGGACATACCGGGGTCAAGCGATTAATAAATCGAATAAATGGCAGAAATCTTCCCATCAAGGTGATGATTCCAACCTCTTTGGTCATTCGGCCAAGCTGCGGATCATCTATAACAAAGCATCTTTTTAAGGAGGTGATTCAATAGATTACGAGGAGTTCTTATAAAGGCTTATTCGCCCAGAAACCCGCAACTGCCAATCACTGGCTCCTAAAGCGAATAGTTCAACTCCCAATTAAACAAGTGGAGGGTTAACGATGAAGGTTACAATTATTGGAGCAGGAAGTGTAGTTTTTGCCAAGCGTTTAATTACAGATATTTTAAGTTTTCCCGAGTTAAGTGATACTACCTTTTCTTTAACCGATATTCATGCGGAACGTCTGCAAACCGCAGAAAAAATGACACAATCCATCATCGCTCAATTTGGAAACAATGCTCAGGTGGAAGCGCACATCGATCGAAAGCAGGCATTGATCAATGCTGATTATGTACTTAATTTAATCCAAGTGGGAATGCATGAGGCTACATTGGTTGATTTTGAAATTCCTAAACGGTATGGCTTAAAACAAACCATTGCTGATACACTCGGTGTTGGTGGTGTTTTCCGTGCCTTACGAACTATTCCGGTTCTCCTCGATATCTGCAGAGATATGGAAGAAGTTTGTCCGGAGGCGTATTTGCTTAATTATACAAATCCGATGTCCATGCTTATGCTGGCCATCCAAAAAGCTTCTTCCATAAAATCCGTGGGATTGTGCCATAGTGTTCAAAACACAGCGGACGAGTTATCCTCTTACTTAAATATTCCCGTGGAAGAACTGGAATACAAAGTTGCAGGCATCAATCATATGGCCTGGTTCTTGGAGTTAAAAAGAAATGGTCAGGATCTTTATCCTTCTCTCTTTGAAGCCATGAAAGACCCAGACATTTATGCTAAAGATAAAGTGCGGTTTGAAATGATGAAGAGATTAAATTGCTTTATCACAGAATCCAGTGAACATATCTCCGAATACACGCCGTATTTTATTAAACGGGATCAGTTAATCCAAGACTTTGACATTCCGATTGATGAATATGTGAGAAGAAGCGAAGACAATTTAAAGCAATTTTCCGAAACACAAAAGATGATTGACCAAGGGAAGGCCTTTCCAATGGAAAAAAGCCATGAATTTGGAGCCCCTATCATTCATTCTCTAGAAACGGGGATCAACCGAGAGATTTGGGGCAATGTGTTAAACACACAACTTATTACGAACCTGCCGAATAATTCCTGCGTGGAAGTTCCTTGCCTGGTCAATAAACGAGGAATTCAGCCTTTCCAGGTAGGCGATCTCCCACCTCATTTGGCTGCGATGAACATGACCAATATCAATGTTCAGCAACTGGTGGTAGAAGCCATCCTTACAGGCAATGTAGATTATGTGTATCAAGCGGTCATGCTCGACCCCCACACGTCTTCCGTCCTATCGCTTGACGAAATGTGGGACATGACCAAAGAGCTTTTGGATGCTCATGCAGATTACTTACCTGCATTTACTAAAGGAAGACACTTAACCTATCTGGGCAAAGCAGCAACTTTATAATTGTAAAAAGCTAAGGATACTAGTCCTTAGCTTTTTTGGTTTAAATCATATTACTTAATTGGCCGGAAAATTGATAGGCAGTATACTCGTTGGAACAAGGCTGGCCATTTGTAATTTCTACAATACTGTGAGAATTCTACTACACTTTAAAAAGGAAAATAATACAGCGCAACTGAATAATAAGCTATATGAATTAAAGGAGGAATCGCAAATGAAACAGCGTCACGAGGTTTTTTTCAAACAATTAGAAGGCATTAGAAACTACCTGCTAAAAGTGGCAAATGTCACTGAGGAGGTAGCGGAGATTGTCCCTAAAGGCTTTAAAAATAATATCCGATGGAATCTCGGCCATGTTTTCGTGGAACAATATGCTTGGATCGAGAATTTAACCAAGGAAGAGGTTGGTTTCCCTAAGTAATTTAATGAATGGTTTGGATGGGGCACTTCTCCAGATAACTTTACTGCTGAAACACCTTCCTTAGAAGAATTGAAGCAGTTACTTAAAGGACAAATTGCTAATATTAAGGAAACATATGGTGATAGATTAGAAGAAGTATTTGAACAAAACCAGGGGATGGATACCCTTGAACAAGTCCTTCTTTGGACGACTTTTCACGAGGGCATGCATCTGCAAACCATCTTGGATATTAAAAAAGTGCATGAATGCTTAATAGAAAATTAAGATGGAACCAAACGAAAACGGTCTTACTTTTAAGCAAATTTCATCAAAACTGCAAAAAGCGGGTACCAATGTTTATGTTTACGCTGCAGACACAGCCGGCAACAAAAGTTCAAGTGCTGTTAAAATAAGCATGAGTCTACAAACCAGTTAAGGGACTGACATTTTAATTTGTCAGCCCCTTTTCCATTTCTTATCTTTTTCTTCTACTAGGCTTTTAACAATTTAAGTGATGGTTTCAACAACGCCTAAATAATCAACCAGTCGATCTGAAGCTGCATTTCAACACTAGAATTTTAAGTCTGTTTAAAAGAGAGTTGGGGTGTATTTTGGTAAAAAACAGGTTTTTCAACAGATTGGATCAATTCCTTCTCACCGGTTTGCTGAGCTTTTAAACAGGCGTCCGAAGTTATTGCAGCAATGTAACCATCCCATGATGAGGGACCGTTGGGTTTTCCTGTTTTCCTGATAGAATCCATAAAGTCTTGAAGCTCTTTATCATACGCATCTTGAAATCGAAGTTTCCAATCTACTAATATTTCTGTGCTTCTTTTACCTTCTTTTCGTGTAACTACACTCGATACTTCCGGAAGATGTGCAACACCGTCTTCCCCAATTACTTCACACTGAATATCGTATCCATAATTGCAATTTACAAAAACCTCAGCTTGAATGACAATTCCAGCTTTGGTCTCCAGTATAAAAATCTGCGGGTCAATTAAATGCCCTAAAGCATGTTTGGTCTTTTTTGGAAAAAACACTTGAACAGATTGATATTCATCATTGACCAGCCAGTGAAGAACATCTATTTCATGGATGAGTGTGTCTGATACTGCCATATCAGAGGTGTAATTTTCATTTGAACTGGTATTACGATGCACACAGCGAATCATTAATGGCTCCCCAATATCATGGCTGTCCAGTACTCGCTTTAATTCTACGTACCCAGAATCATAACGGCGCATAAAGCCCACTTGAACCAATCGTTTCCCTTGTTTCATTTCTGCTTGTACAATTCTTTGACAGCCTTCTGCTGTCGCAGCTAATGGCTTTTCACAAAAGACGTACTTTCCTGCTTCAATAGCCGCCATTACACTATGCTCATGGGCCGGTCCCCAGCTTGTTACAAGCACTGCATCTACATTAGGATCCTTGATCACTGAATGATCGTCTGGAAAGATAGCTGCATCCAATTGAAATTCATCTATAACACTTTTTACGGCTTCATTATTTACATCGGTTACTGCCACAATTTTACCGCCAGATAATGTATTGGTGATTCGATTGATATGCTCCCTGCCAATTGCACCAGTCCCAATTACACCAAATTTTAACGTCACAATTAACCCTCCTTGAAAAATCAAATCCTAGTAATAGAGTATTTAAACATAAATACACGAAATAAAGCTGAAGATACAAGTTCTTTCAGAAACTTGTTGTATACTTTAGGTTCATACCATCTTTTCTTCCTTTTTGATTAGAAGCTTTTCATCAATGTACTTACGACTTATTAAGGCATACTCCAATGGATGAGCAATGGAGGGATCTTGTTCAGCCTCAATGACAATCCACCCTTGATAACCATGTTCTACTAGCGTCTGATAGGGTTCTGTAAAATCAATGCATCCATCGCCAGGTACCGTAAACAGACCATGTAAAAACGATTGTTGGAATGACTTCCCCTGTTCCTTGCATTCCTGTAAAGTATCTTTTCTTACATCTTTAAAATGAACATGTTTTATCCGGTCAATATGTTTGTGAAGCAATGTGAGGTAATCTCCATCGGAAACAAAGATATGGCCGGAGTCGTATAGTAAATGTACAAAATGTGGATCTGTATGTTCTAAAAGTCGGTCAATATCAGCTAAAGTCTGTACTCCGGTACCCATGTGATGATGGTAAACCAGGCGTAATCCATACGTTGTCGCTATCTCGCCTAGAGTATTAAGCCCCTTACATAATACGCTCCATTCTTGATCTGTAAAAGCTGGCTTATTCTGAAAGACATTTGTATCTTCTCCTTGAACGCTGCAGGTTTGCTCCGATACAACTGCCACATCCGCATGAACCTCCTGCAGGTATTGGCATTGTTCATGGAACGCAGAAATAACACTTTTCAAACCATCACGAATGATATAACTACTAAACCACTTCCCTGCAATCTTTAAATTACGAAGTGCAAGTTCTTTATTTAATACTTCCGGTTCAGGAAAAAAACCTCCGACTTCTGTTCCTTGAAAGCCTGCTACAACAATGTCGCTCAGCAGGTGCTGCAAGGTGTTTTCTGCACCAATTTCCGGCAGATCATCATTCCGCCAGCCTATAGGGGCAATCCCCCAAAAGATACCTTGATTCTCCATCTTGGGTCTCCTTTTTTAGTATTGTTTTGCCTCCTGCAGTTTCTTCTGTTTTGCATCATAGACTTGCTGCACACTTTCTTTATTGGATACTTCAGCAACTCCCACATTCCACCAGGCCTCATATCCAGCAGTCATGGTTTTCGGCAATACTTTAATTTCAATCAGCGTCGAACAGGTTTGCTGCTTTGCATCTTCAAGGGCATGGATTAGATCCTCTTTATTGTTCACTCGATAGGTTTTCGCGCCATAACCTTCCACGACTTTCGCGTAATCAATGTTTAAGATCCTGTTGTCCGATGTTCTGAATTCACAAAAGTAACTTCCGCCTCCGTTATCCATCTGTAGATTGTTAATACAGCCAAACCCTGAGTTATCAAAGAGAAGCAGATTAATTTTTTGATTGTATTGAATAGCTGTAATTAATTCAGAGTGGAGCATTAAAAAACTCCCATCCCCAACCATGGCATAGACTTCTTGAGAGGGATGGGCCAACTTGATCCCCAGCGCACCAGATACTTCGTAACCCATACATGAGTATCCATATTCCAGATGATAAGTATTGGGGACTTCCGAGCGCCATAAGCGCTGCAAATCTCCAGGAAGTGATCCTGCGGAACCAATAACATAACTGGCAGGATCAATGGTGTCATTGATGGCTACTAATGCAGTCGTTTGAGCAAACTCCGTTTCAAGCGCAGCCGCATATTCGTTAAGTGTCACTTGAGAGAAATGATTTTTAATTTCCGGATCATATTCTGTTCGATTGAAACTTACTTGGCTTAAGCGGTGACGCTCTGCCAGCCATTCTTCTTTTAGGCAGGGGATGTCCTCACCAAAATTACTGCGGTAACCTTCCAACATAGGCATCAACTGCTCTAACGTTGTTTTCGCATCAGCTACCACCTGAAAAGCATCTAGTTTATATGCTTGAAAACGGCTCACATTAATGTTAAGGAACTTCGTTTGATCAAAACTGAACGCCGTTTTGGAAGACGTCACAAAATCGGTATATCGTGTCCCTATCCCAATAATGAGATCCGCCTGTTGTGCCGCTTTATTCGCCGACAAGGTACCGGTAACACCCATTCCACCTAGATTGTTTATAAAAGTAGATTCTACTGTCGATTTTCCAGCTTGGGTTTCTACTATCGGAATGGCATGTTTTTCAGAAAGAGCGATTAAGACATCACGGGCTTGAGAATATTTAGCTCCCCCACCTACAATGATTAGAGGTTTTTCGCTCATCTTAATTAACTCTGCCGCACCTGTCAGCTCACGTTCCGTCGGTAACTGGCGGTCGAGGTAGTGGATTCGTTTTTCAAAAAAAGCTTCTTGAAAGTCATAAGCCTCTCCTTCAACATCTTGAGAGATACAAATGGTGGCTGGACCTGCCTTACCAGGGTCTGTCATCACTTCAAATGCTCGGAGTAAACTACTCATTAATTGTTCAGGACGGGTAATTCGATCCCAATATCTTGAGACCGGCTTGAGGGCATCATTGGTAGTGACTGCTGCGCTGTACTCTTGTTCAACCTGCTGAAGAACAGGATCGGGTTGACGGGTGGCAAACGTATCAGCAGGCAGGAAAAGCACCGGAATATTATTGGATAGTGCCGTTCCCGCTGCAGCCACCAAATTGGCGGATCCAGGCCCGACGGAAGTCGTAACAGCATAGATTTTCTGCCGTAACATTTCTTTGCTGAAGGCAATTGCCGCATGTGCCATTCCTTGTTCATTTTTACCTTGAATCACTTTTAAGTGTCCTGCGTCTTGTTCTAAAGCTTGCCCAATCCCAAGGACATTTCCATGGCCAAATACAGTAAAAATACCTTCAACAAAATGAAATTCCTTGCCATCCACATGGAGATACTGTTGATTTAAGAATTTTATTAGTGCTTGTGCTGTTGTTAACCTTATGGTTCTCATTTTCATTCACCCCTTTACATGGATTGATTCATTTAAGGGACTTTCCTTTTCTCTAATGAACTGTTCGATTTCCTGTACGGTTGGCATGGCATCAGAAGAACTGTGTTTGCTAACTACAATGGAAGCAGAGGCACTCCCATATTTTAAAGCGCTTTCAATACCTTTGCCTTTGATGAGAGCATATAAGAAAGCGGAAGCATAAGAATCCCCTGCACCAAATGTTTTTAACACTTCGGTTGGATAAGCTTTCCCCTTATAGGTTTCTCCTTCTCTGGTATAAGCAAACGATCCCTCAACCCCTTGCTTTATCACAATTAATCCAGGCGAGTGTTGAAATAGATATTGGATCGTGTCTTTATTTTTGCCGTTTGGCTTGTTTTCAAGTATGTCGTACTCATCTCTTGTACCAAGAATTACATCGGACTGTTCAGCCACCAATGAGTAATATACGGATGTCTCTTCACGAGATTTCCAAGTGTATGGCCGATAATCCAATTCAAAAATAACCAAAACATGATTTCTTTTCGCTAATTGAATGGCGTTTAATACGGCTTCTCTTGAAGGGCTTTTTGACAGAGCGGTTCCTGAGACCAAAAGAATACTTGATCGTTTTAAGTAACTTTCCCTAATTTCAGAGGGTGCTAAGTATAAATCGGCTACATCCTCACGATACATGAGGATGCTGCACTCTTCCGGACTTTTAATCTCGGTAAAAGCCAAACCTGTTTTATGTCCTTCTTTATCAATGATCAGATTGGATGTATCTACGCCCATTCGGTTCATGTATTGCTGAATGAAGCGTCCATGCTGATCATCTGAAATTTTACCAATAAAACCAGCGTTCAGGCCTAATTTCGAGCTGCCAATGGCAATATTAGCAGGCGATCCCCCTACATATTTCGTAAAGGTCATGGTTTCTTCCATCGGGCGGTTGTACTCCGTAGCATTTAGATCAATGCAGGCTCGTCCAATGGCGATAATATCAAATTCTCTGTTTTTACTAAACTCAACTTTCATTTCCCCACTCCTTTCCAGCTATTTAGCGTTCTAATATCCATTCGTGGTTCGGATCATTATGAAATTTCCAAATACGGTTTGGGCCTGCCATAACATTTAAATAATAAGAGGTATATCCCTCGGGAACCCCTACTGGATGATACCCTTCCGGCACCAAAACAACATCGCCGTTTTCAACGGTCATGGTTTCATCGAGCGAACGATCATCGGTGTAAACACGCTGAAACACGAAGCCTTGTGGTGGATTAATTTCGTGGTAATACGTTTCTTCTAATAAAGATTCCTCTGGCAGGTTATCTTGATCATGTTTATGAGGAGGATAACTTGACCAATTGCCGCTCTCTGTATAAACCTCGACTACCAACAAACGATGAGCTGCTGAGTTGGAATCAGGTAATATATTATGAACCAAACGCTGATTATTACGGCTGCCTCGATTCTCTACTTCATTTTCCTCAGCTTTAATTAATTTGGTAGGTAGAACCTTCTCCGTAGGCGAATAACATAAAGCCACGCGCGCAGGCTTCACTCCTTCTACTTCTAACCGCTGCTGATTGGATATATACACACTGTCCGTAGGAATCTTGTCAAAGACACTCTTACGGGTACCAAGTTTAGTGAATGTATTCTTCTGATCCTTAACATTTATGGTCCCTTTCAAAGCAACGATGCAGCATTCTTTATCATTTAAGATTTCAGTATATTTAGCACCTGGCGCTAATTCTATAATTTTAAGTTCAACATACTGCAAAGGAGAAACCTCATTTTTTACTTCATGAACAATGGTTACTCCTGAAGCAATCTCCCTTTTTTCTGGTTTGCATAACAATTGCGTCATATGTTCCTCCTCCTTTAGTGTGTTTTGCACTATCACTTCATTAGCAGATTAAATAGATAACTTAAATCGTTTTACTTTCTGAGAAAAATAGAGGTAAGTAGTCTTTGTTTTCATCCAAAATATCTCGAAGGATCTTTTCAGCAACCGAAGCACTCTTAACCAGTGGATGGGTGGTAAGGGCCATCAGTGCCGATGAGTAATCCCCATGAACAGCAGCTTCAATAGCCAATTCTTCGTAGGCTTTTACCACCTGAAGCAAGCCGCGTATTCTTGCATCAATCTCCGTTGAAAGCTGAATAGGACGGGCCCCTTGTTGATCAATCACACAGTTTACTTCAATGGAGGCCGTAGAAGGAAGACAGGCGAGGATTCCATTGTTCTGGACATTGACCGTTTGGATGTCCTTTTTATTGTTGTAGATGGAAGACATGATATTTACCGCGGCCTCTGAGTAATAAGCTCCGCCTCTTTGAGCAAGTTCAGGTGGCTTGATGGAAAGGTTAGGGTCTTTATACCTTTCAAATAAGGCTACCTCCACCTTTTTCACCTCATCCGCTCTAGTACCTTCATCCTTTAATTGCTGAATTTGCTGCTGAAGAATCTCGTCTTTTTTATAATAGTAACGGTGATACCCACAAGGAAATGACCCTAAGGATAGTAGAAAATCACGGTCCCACTCTATGTCGGGGATATTTTTCATGGTAAACCCCTGCTTACCAGGTATCTCGTCTAGAAAAGATTGTGTCACATCTTTGTTTCTTACCATAATTTTAGTGGTCCAATTCAAGTGATTGATGCCAGCCATCTCAATTTCCACCTCAGATGCATCGACATCAAAAAATGCAGCGAACTGCTTTCTTGTGTTAATCGGGAGGTTGCAAAGCCCGATCGTTTTAACGTTGGCATATTTATTGACCGCTTCGGTTACCATGCCGGCGGGATTTGTAAAGTTAATGAGAAACGCGTCTGGAGAGAATTTTTCGATATCTTTACAGATATCGAGGATAACCGGTATGGTGCGAAGTGCTTTGGCAAACCCGCCTGCACCTGTAGTTTCTTGGCCGATACACTGATATCGCAAAGGAATCCTTTCATCTCTGGATCTCGCATCTAACATTCCCACTCGAAGTTGAGTAATGACGAAATCGGCATTGGTTATGGCTTCCTCTCGATTGAGTGTTAACTCAAGATTGATGGGTACACCCGCCTTTTCAATCATTCTTCTAGCAAGGTTTCCAACAATCTCTAATTTTCCCTGCCCCTCTTTAATATCCACTAAATAAAGATCTTGAATTGGAAACTCCTCATACCGCTCGATACATCCTTCAATCAGTTCGGGCGTATACGACGATCCCCCTCCAATTACTGCTACTTTAAGCCCGCTCTTCATGATATTTCCACCCTTTCTCCAATTGGTTTAAAACATCCGTTGATGTCGGTAATCCTAATTGATCCCTTGCGAGTAGAACAGCTCCAAATACCGGATCCATTTCGGGTATAACGAGCTGAATGGAATGCCCTTCATTCTCGATGATCTGTTTTAAAGAATCCAATACATAAAGGTTTTTCCCCTTTTGCACCACACTGCCGGTCAAAATGATGGGAATGGGTGCAGGTAAACTGCCCAGTCTTTTTATAACGGAACTTGCGGCTAATCCTAATTCTTTTCCCATCTGTTTTAATATCCTTATCGAGAGCTGATCTCCGTCCATTGCGGCTTCATGAAGTACAATAGCCAAATCGCCGGTTACTTTGGTCACACCATCATCTAAGAATTGATTCCACATCTCTTCCATGCTGCTAAAGCCAAAATAACATGGAACTCGATGTGTTAGAATAGTCGGTATTTCTCGGAGTTCCCAGGAACGGATGGCCGATCGGAAGGCTTCAATTGCTAGCGCGTTTCCACCTGCTCCAGCTCCATCTCCATAGAGATATCCAAAACCACCGGTTTGGACAACTTTTCCTTGTTGATTTCGGCCAGATGCGTTGGTGCCACTCCCACACACCAGAACCACTCCTGTATTCGAAGAGCTTCCTAGCCGTAATCCTTCCATCGTGTCGCATACCAAGTTCCATTTAGCAAAGGGAAATGTAGCGAGTGCTGATTTAAGCAGTCGAATATCTTTTTCACGGTCTGCCCCGGCCAATCCATACTGTACAAAAGAGATGTCACTATAACTGATTTCAGCTTCCTCCATCGCTTGTGAAATCGCTTCTTGCACATTAGTTAACGCTTTTTTGATTCCATTGACTTGATAATTGGAACAACCAGAATACCCCTTCCCAATAATTTGTCCATGCTGATCAACGATGACGGCCTGGGTTTTGCTTCCACCCCCATCAACACCCATCACAATCGTTCCCATTATTCTTTCACACCCCCACCTGCAAGGCCTCCAACAATGTATTTGTAGAGGAATACCGAGACCAAAACCGGAGGTAAGGAGGCAATAAAACCGCCAGCCGTCATTAGTCCCCAATCAATGCTGTGCTTACCGATAAATTCTCGGATGGCGATCGGAAGCGTCTTCGATGCAAAGGTTTGTGTGAAGGCACTTGCGAACATGAACTCATCCCATGCTAATAACAACGTAAAGATTGCCGTTGCGGCAATTCCTGGCATCGCTAAAGGGACAATAATTCTAAACAAGGTACCGATACGAGAACACCCATCAATAATTGCGGCTTCCTCCAAGGCTTTCGGAATGGTTTGGAAGTAACCTGTCATGATCCAAATGGCAAACGGAAGGGAAAAGGTAGTGTAAGAAATAATTAAAGACCAAACGGTATCCAGCAGCGGTGGAGTTTGAAACAATATAAAACTAGTAAAAGGAATAGTAATGGATATACCGTTTCTCATCATTACATACAGAGGAGCAATAATTGAAATCGAAGGTAAGAGCTGCATAGCAAGGACAGTAAATAAAGCAGAATTTCGAAAAGGAAATTTCACCTTTGAAAAGGCAAAAGATGCAAAGATGGCCAAAAACAAGGTTAGCATAGTTGTGCCTAATGAAACGATCACACTGTTTTTCATGGCAGCTATAAATTCGCCCGCCCCATTCCCCGTAAAAAGTTTGTAATAGTTTTCTAATGTCGGAGAATGAGGAATTAAATGTCCGCTAAGGAGCTCTTCGGTTTTACTGATTGAAGACGTAAAAAGATAAATAAAAGGCGCCAATGTGAAAATAGCCAGCAAGATTAAGCCACTCCACAAATAGAAGGGAGGAATAAGGTCCGTGCTTTTTGTCTTAAATAACTTAGACTTAACTTTGACGGCTGGTTTCACTTCATTCCTGACTGTGCTTTGTTCTATCGTTGGTTCGAACATCGTAGCCCCTCCTTTTAAAACTCATGAGAATTTTTCTTTAACAATCGTATATACCAAACAATAAATACTAAGATGATCGCTGTAGAGACCCAAGCCATGGCGGAAGCTTCTCCAAGGTAAAAATAACGGAAGGCTTTATTGAACGTCAGGTACGAGATCGACGTAGTCGGATCGCCTGTAAAAACCGTTAAAATATCGTACACACGAAAAGCAGCTATCGTACGAAGGACTACCGCAATCATCAATATCGGAAACAACTGAGGAATGGTCACATACCAAAGCTTTTTCCAAAAACCCGCTCCATCCATCATCGCTGCTTCATACAGAGATGATGGAATTGCTTGTAAACCCGCCAATAATAATAACGTCATAAAGGGTGTCATTTTCCAAACGTCAGCTACTACAACGGAATTGATAATATTATGAGCATCTGCCAGCCAGAGTGGATTTTCACTCGCGCTCAGCACATGTATTTTTTTAAGAATAATCGTAAACGACCCGTTCCCTGGCTGGAAAATCCATTTCCATAGCAAGCCATTTACTAAAGTCAGCATCGCCCAAGGAATAATAATTATCATTCGAAAAAATACTCTTCCCCGGAACATTTGATTTAACAATAAAGCACTAAATAAGCCCAATACTAATTCGGCAACGGTTGAAATCACCGTAAAGTAACCGGTAAAATACGTCGCGGTCCAAAAATCATGATTGTTAAATAGCGCAATAAAATTACCAAAACCCACAAATACAACGTCAGAACCATCCAGCATATGATACTTGTACATACTCCAGACAAGCGATTGGTAAATGGGGAACAAAAAGGTCTTAAAGAGTATGTAGAAGGTTGGAAACAATAAGACAAAAGCAAAAAGTATTTCTTTTCTCTGTTTCCTGCCCATTAACCTCGGATTCACTAACTTTCCAGTCGATTTTTCCATCGCGAGCCTCCTGCGAAAGAAGAAGCGGTTAGTATCCAACCGCTTCTCGTTTATTATTTTGCATCTTCAATGGCTTTTTCGATATTTTTTGCTGCGGTGTTTAAAGCATCTTCTGGTGATTTTTTGCCTAAGAGAGCTTCATGGATTTCTGCGGATAAAATGTCAGCCCATTCCACGTAACCCGGAGCGTTCGGACGATTTTGCCCATATTGATATTGCTTCATAATCTTATCCACTGTTTTGGTTTTGTCTGCTGCTTTGAGCTCGGGATCGTCATACAACCCTTCCAATGTTGGATACATCCCATCTTGCTCAAACATCGGAAGTTGGAATTGTTTGGTACTCATCCATTTTAAGAATTGAAGCGCTGCTTGTTTATGTTTACTATCTCTCATTAATGAGATGCCTTCAGATCCCGTTACTGCGGCTGACTCTACGTCTCCGTTTCCTGGCATTAGCCCTACATCCGTTTTATTCATCACTTTGGATTTGGATGGATCATTCAAATCCGGATACATTCCTTCCCAGTTCGTCATCATAGCAATTTTTCCAGCAGCAAACGCGTTTTTCACATCATCTTCACTCCACTGCATACTCGCAGGATCCACCGTTTTATCTTTTTGAACAAGGTCGACCATAAATTGAAGCGCTTTCAATCCTCCGCTTTTATTAAAAACGGGGGTTCCATTTTCATCAAAGAACTTACCGCCAAAACCATATACTAAGCTGACAAAGTCACAATTCAATCCTTCTGCTTGTTTCCAAGACCATGCAGAACCATAAACCCCATTCTTTGTAATTTTTTTAGACATTTCTCTAAATTCATCCCATGTTTTAGGAGGCGCATTATATCCTGCTTTCGCAAGAAGCTCTTTGTTCCAATAGAAGTGTTTGGTACTTGAAAAAAACGGTACAGCGGCAAGTTGATCTTTATACATGACAGAACTTAAAGACGATTGAGTGTATTTCTTTTGAACATCTTTTGGTACCGAATCGGCTAAATCAAACGCTATCTTACCTTCCATAAATTGACCTGCCCAAATGGTATCCATCTCAGCTAAATCTATATCTGCAGAGTTGGAAAGTACCGCTGTTGTAATTTTGTTATAAAGTGAATTATAATCAACCGCAATCTCTTTAACTTTGATACCTGTGTCTTTTGTAAATTCTTTTAATATTTTTCCTCGAGGACCATTTTCACCGTCAGTATTTACCCATAATAGGGTGATTTCTTCCCCTTTTAGGTCTTTCTTGTTGTTCCAGCTCAGCTTCTCATCTTTCGCTTCACCTTTTTCTCCACTCGTAGGTGGTGCTGCATTACATCCGGTCAGCAAGATAAAAATCAATGATAACAGAAAAAGAACTTTACCTCTTTTCAACATAGACCCTCCCTTTAAATAAATGTTAATCCTTACTCTTTCGTTGTCACTTTTGATAAAAGTGTGGCTTGGCCGAGAAACAAACCTTTCTTCTGGCTTAGGGCTGCGGTTGCCATTTGAACCACATAGGCATAAATCAAAGGGCTGACAAATTCATCAATTGAATTCAGTTGGATCGACAGCACATTCGGATGAGTCAACACCTGATCTGAAACGTAAACTACCATGCCCCCTAACTCAGCAATTTCAATCGCAAAATTATGATTTAGCGCCTCTGTAGTTCCTTTTGGATTAAACAGAATGCATTGAAAAGAATCCGCCAGCAATTCAAACGGTCCGTGTCGAAATTGTCCCAGCGATAATGACTCAGTTTGCATTCTAGCCGCTTCTTTTAATAAAAGGGCACCTAGATCAGAGGTGATGACACTAGGACCACGGCCAAGCAAAAACAGTGGTCGGTCTTCGGATAGAAAATTACCTATCCGGCTGCTAATCTCCTCTTCTTTAATAGCTGTCTCCAATTTAGAAACCCCTTGGAATAACGCTTGTTCTAACGGTGCATTCACCCACTGAGAGCACAAGTGAAGCAATAAACCAGCTGTTGAGGTAAATGTTTTTGTCGCAGTGATTGATTCTTCCTTTCCAGCTGCGGTATAAAAAACTTGAGACGCACCTTGAGCCAGGGTACTTTGTGGTGTGTTCGTAATCGCGGTATATTCTGAAAGTGTAGCGGCTAACCGGCAGGCTTCATACGATTCTCCGCTTTGTGAAACAAAGATGGGTTGATAGTGTTTCAGCATTGGTATTTGATAGTGGAGGAGCTCAGAGGTGTCCACTGCTACTGCAGGATAACCCTTTGCGTTCAAAAAAAGGGCTGCCAACTCTCCTGCTGCTAATGAGCTGCCCATACCCGTAAAAAGCAACGGGCGATTGAGATCCAGGGACAAATAATTGCCCCTGTTGGCTTCAAGGGTATCCTTTAAAGCTTGAGGCTGTTCAGCTACCTCTTTCATAAACACATTCAATGATTTCTCCTCCTGCCTTAAACCGTTATATTTTTGCCCCTAAATTGAGGGAGGTGTTCTTTATGGGCTTCAAGATAGTCATCCATCATCGCCTTGGCAGATGTGAATGATGGAACAAGAGGATGAACCGTTAAAGCATTAACACCCGCTTGATAATCCCCCTTTACGGCAGATTCAACGGCTAATCGTTCATACGTTTTCACCGGATGGATCAAGGAAAGAGCAAAGTCCGGTACCTCCCCAATACTTAATGGGAAATAACCATTTTTATTAACAAGACATGGAACCTCAACTACATCATCTTTATGAAGCTGGGCAATGGTACCCTTGTTTGGGACATTTAACGTTAAGACCTGCTGCTTGTTATTTGCAATACTTCGGATAATGTTTAATGCCAGACCTTCATATCCTTCTTCTTCAAAGGAAAGTTCAACGGTTTCCTCTTGCTCGTGAACATCGTGAACTTGTCCTGTTGTCTCCCTGGACATGTAGGTGCTCCCCCTTGCATCTAAAGTTTGTTGATAATCACTCCAAGCTTCTTCCATTCGTCCTTGATGGACGAGTTCTGAAATTCTCTGGAGGAGAGGCCGATTTAACTTTACGATTTGCTGTCCCCTTGTCTGATTGGATTGCTTAATGTTGTTTACCGCCTGATCAGAGTAGTAAAAGTAATAGAGGTATTCGTTCGGCAGCATCCCCATGTTTTGAATTAATTCTGGTTCGAAAAAGCGGAAGGTATGTGAAATACGGGAGAGATGATCATAATTATCAAGGATCTCGGGGAGACGATCCACTCCCTTGTCATAAACAGAAGGTACCCATCCGAGATGGTTTAATCCAAAGTAATTGACTTGAAGGTCGGTGTGCGGCACCTTCAAAAATTTACATAGTGAGTTTTTAATTCCAGCATGCGCATCGCAAATTCCTATCACTTTTTTATGAGTTCCATATGTAGTAAGTGCCTGTGCCATCAACCCTGCAGGATTGGTAAAATTCAGCAGCCAGGCTTCCGGTGCTTCCTCACTGATAATCTTTGAGTATTCTAGCATAACCGGGATTGTCCGTAATCCCATGGCAAATCCGCCAGGGCCCGTCGTTTCTTGCCCTAAAACGCCATATTTAAGGGCAATTTGTTCATCAAGAACCCTTCCTTCCTCTTGCCCCACACGGATAGCAGAAAAGATGAAATCCGCCCCTTGTACTGCTTTACGGATATCCGTTGTAAACGATAATTTAAAAGTACCCTGATGTTTCTCTACCAAATGGCGAGAGATGTTCCCCATGATCGAAAGCCGCTCTTCATCGACATCAAAGAGGGTCACTTCTTTAAACGCAAGGTCTGTATGGTTAAACAATCCTTCAATCAATAACGGTGTTCTCATACCAGCACCGCCTAAAATAGTCAGTTTCATTATTCATTCCTCCTATTTTATTTACTGGGCTCAAAAAAATCCTGCTGTACTTGTTGCCAGGTCGGGCTACCGGTCGTTCCTCCTAGACTTTGCACCGAACAGCTGCCACAGTAATTGCCTAGCTTTACTGAATCATCTAATGACCATCCCTTTAGAATTCCAGTTAACAGTCCGGCAGAGAAAACATCGCCTGCGCCTGTTGTATCAACCGCACTGCATTTATATCCTAAAATCTTTTTCGTGGCGTTTTTATGTCTTACAATTGCCCCCTCTTCCCCCAATTTAATGACTACAGGGGCAGCATATTTGTTTAATTTCTCAATGGCCTCTAGAGGATTCAATAAACCCGTTATCGTTTCTGCCTCTTTTTGATTGGGTGTAAAGATATCTGCCATTTTAATTAGTTCGTCTAATTGAGGGTTCGTAAGCCATTCCTCATCCCAACCGACATCCAAAGAGATATACATGCCTTTTTTCTTAGCAGTCTCAATGACGGATATATTCTCACTTACCGCGCCGGTATGTAATACTTTCGAGTCAGTCTTTTTAATCACCGTCTTCGCGTAATCTGCCAGGTTCAATTTTTCCACGTTATCCTGATAGGAAAGAAACGACCGGTCTCCCCCATAATTAATGGCCACCGATAAACAACGCAACGGCTGATCTACTTCTAGCATTAGTGAAGTAGATACACCCTCAGCCTCTAAACTTTCTTTCATAAAATGGCTTAAAAAATCATTACCAATAGGAGAGATAACAGCTACTTTCATTCCTAATCTTGATAGTGCAACCGCTGTGTTGTAAGCAGCTCCACACGTAAATTCAAAAGACCCGCAATATACTTCCTCTCCTGGTTTTGGGAGTTTAGGAATGGATGAAAAAATGATATCGGTTGAAATGATTCCTTGAACCAGAACATCATAGGTCATGAAAATATCCCCCTTCCTTTTATTTGTTATATTGTTACTACAAATCTATTTCATTTCATGATTCTTGTCAATTGAATTTTCTAAATTTTTAGATTATATAAAAGGGTGTCTGAATAATACTGGTTTTGCTCATTATTAATAAGAATTAAGCCATATAAAATTCTTTGGTGTGGTCGTCGCAGCTCCAAAATACCCCTATAAATTATTTTAACTATTAAATAAATTTGTAAATGGCAATAAATTTGTTGTAACATATGAATACATCTATTTTGTATGAGATTAATCGGAGTGAGAATATGATAAATAAAAACCCTGGAACTGCCTTGTATTACGTGATCAAAGAGAAACTCTTAGAGCTTATTAAAAATGAAACCTATCCGGTAGGCAGTCAGCTGCCCACGGAATCCGAATTATGCCAGATGTTTGATGTTAGCCGAACAACTATCAGGCTGGCTTTGCAGCAGCTTGAGATTGACGGTAAAATTCATCGGGTCCAAGGAAAAGGGACCTTTGTATCCAAGCCTAAGATAAATGAGGCTCTCTCCCAAAGCATTAAGAGCTTTTCTGAGCAAATGAAAGACGCCGGACTCGTTTCTTATTCAAAAGTGCTGACCTTAGATGTAATTCCGGCATATTTCTCTCTGGCTCAAGCTCTTGAGATTAAAGAAGATGACCCTGTCATCAAGCTGGTACGCTTGCGATATGGGGGAACAGAACCTCTTCAGCATTCCACATCGTTCATCCCTTGGAAGATTGCTCCTAGCCTGATCCAGGAAGATTGTTCAGGTTCATTATTCCAATTGTTGAGAACCAAATTTGAGGTTGATATCTACCGATCTATGGAATCAATTGAACCTATCTTAACCAATCAAACAATGAGTGAATTACTAAACATTCCTGTAGGATCCCCTTCGTTTTTATTGGAGTCCATCACATATTCAACCAAACAATCCCCCATCGAACTCTCCTCTAGCATTGTCCGTGGAGATCGTTCAAAGTTTGTGATGCAAAGGTATTATGAAAAGTAACCGAAAGCATTTTTTAGTGATTAAGGATTTCCTAATAATTTTACTCCTACTGAAAAAACAAAAGGCATGCAGACGATATTAAACGCCTGCATGCCTTTTCTCAATTAACTGACATCATTCTTCTCATCGTCCGATAAAGCAGCTCCGTCCCCTTCGCAAGGTCTTCAGGCGCAGAGTATTCCGCAGGATTATGGCTGATGCCGTCTTTGCAGCGGACAAATATCATGCCGTAATCACACGCATAAGAGAGCATCAATGCATCGTGGAAAGGGCCGCTCATTAGCTCTGGTGTTTCCAGTCCCATCTCTTTGCTTTCGTCGTGCATAATCTCCTTGATCCAGTCGGCACAATAACGCGGCTCGCTGTTTGTATCTTCCTGAATCTCGTAGTTTAACTGATACTTTTGACAGATCTCCTCAATTTCCTGACGCAGCTGTTTCTCATATTGGTCACGGCGGTTTTGATCAATGTCACGGAGGTCAACGGTAAACGTTACTTCTTCCGCGATGATGTTTCTTGAATTCGGAAAGACCTGTACATGCCCGACCGTTCCAACCGTTGGAGCTCCCGGTTCCTGCTGGACGATCCGGTTGAGGGCGAGTGTGATTTCTGAAGCTCCCAGCATAGCGTCCTGCCGCATCCCCATAGGAACGGAACCCGCATGCCCCGCAAATCCCTTCAGTTTGACCGTCCACCATAAAGGGCCAGAGATGCCAGTTACAACTCCAATAGGAAGATTAGATTTATCCAGCACTGGGCCTTGCTCAATATGAAGCTCCAAGAAGGCATGGATGCTTCCCGGCTGATATTGTGATTCATGAAACTTGGCCGGATCACAGCCGAAATCACGCAAAGCCTGTTCTCTTGTAACTCCATCCTGGTCCTTACGCTTTAAATCTCCTTCATCCAGCTTGCCCAGTATACCCCTGGAGCCAAACAAGCCTCGGTTAAACCTCCATCCTTCTTCATCACAAAACGATACGACTTCGATCGGCCGGTCTGGTGTAATTCCCTGTTCCTTTAAGGTGGCTACAGCTTCAATGCCGGCAAGAACCCCAGCAGGCCCGTCAAAACGGCCTCCGTAAGGCTGAGAATCCAGATGTGAACCAATCATGAGCACCGGAGCCTTCCTATCCTTGCCCTCGATTCTGCCGATCAAGTTTCCAAAATGATCAATCCTGACAGACATACCTGCTTCTTCCATCCAAGTACTTACAAGTTTAAAGGCTTCTTTTTCCACAGGTGAAAGGGCCGGCCTGCATACACCTGTTTCCCCGATCTTTCCTATCTCGGCCAACTCTTGCAAATGGGCATTCAGCCGTTCACTATTGATCTGAATTTGTTCAACTTTCACAGTCATTCCTCCTTTTTCAACGTACAAAAAGGCTGCTGAAAATGACTCAACAACCTCTTTGTCTATTATTCTGCCGGTGTAAGATTTTTTTGCTGATGAAACATGATAGACGAAAAATACTTTCTGGCATCTGCCGTTTGAAGAAGAAGAACTTCCCTTTCTTGATTCGTAGCACCTGTACGTTCAAACTCTACTGCGGCACCATCAAGATTCTCTGACACTCTCGTAATCTGATATCCCTGATACAGGAGAAAATCTATTTTTTCCTTTTCCTCAAAATATTCCTGTGATGCTGACATACCCCATCCTCCTTTTCAAGAGTGTGACTACCGATTATTTGGAAAGCGCCGCCAGCTGTTTCTGTCCTTCAGCATTGAACCGTTTTCTTTTAATATAACGGCCTTTTCCCAATTCGCCGACAAACGTTTTATCTTTAATAACAAACTCGCCTCTGGATAAAACAGATACCGGCTCACCAGTGATCTTCATTCCTTCAAACGCGTTATAGTCAACGGCCATGTGATGTGTTTGCGCAGAAATAGTTCGTTCCTTTGTCGGATCAAAGATTACAAGGTCTGCATCACTGCCAACAGCGATCGTTCCTTTTTCAGGAAACAAACCAAACAGTTTTGCTGATCGGGTAGAAACAATGTCAACAAACTGGTTGAGCGTGATTCGGCCTTTTTTTACTCCTTCTGAAAAAAGGACAGAAAACCTGTCTTCGATGAACGGGCCGCCGTTAGGTATCTTGGTGAAATCTCCCTTGCCAAGATCTTTCTGGCCTTTAAAATCAAACGAACATTGATCCGAACCCAGCGTCTGAAGCTGGCCGCTTTTTAAAGCATTCCATAACGGTTCCTGGTGTTTCTTTTCCCGAAGCGGCGGTGACCAGACATATTTGGCTCCTTCAAAATCAGGCCTTTCCATTTCGGATTGATCAAGCACTAGGTATTGAGGGCAAGTTTCTCCATAAACCTGGTAGCCTTTGCTCCTTGCTTCTGCAATTTTTTCGGCTGCTTCCTGACAGGATACATGAACCACGTACAGCTGAGAATCAGCCAGCCCTGTCATCATGCAGGCACGGCCAGTTGCTTCACCTTCCAGTTCCGGCGGCCTCGTCAATCCATGATAGATGGGATCCGTCTTCCCTTCTTCGAGCGCTTTTTTAGTCAGAAAATCGATGACATCCCCGTTTTCGGCATGTACCATAACGAGGGCTCCCTGTTCTTTTGCCATAACGAGCGTCTTAAACAAGGTTTCATCATCTGCCTGAAGCACGTTCTTATACGCCATAAATACTTTAAATGAAGTGATGCCTTCCTCCTCTATTACCTGTGGAATCTCCTTCATGACTTCTTCGTTTATTTCCCCAATCATAAGGTGGAACGAATAGTCAATGACGGCTTTATCCTTTGATTTGTTATGCCACGTTTCGATGGAATTTTTCAGTGGAATCCCTTTGTCAGTTAAGCAGAAATCGATAACCGTCGTTGTTCCTCCGAAGGCTGCAGCAATCGTACCGGTCTCAAAATCATCTCTGCTTACCGTACCGCCAAACGGCATCTCCAGATGGGTATGGGGATCGATGCCTCCCGGAAAGATATAACATCCTTCAGCATCGATCACCTCCATGCCTTCACTTGGAAGGTTCTTTGCGATCATTGCTATCTTTCCGTTTTCAACGAGAACATCTGCCACAAACGTGTCAGATGCGGTTACGATTGTACCGTTTTTTATCACTTTTTTCATTTTGCTGCCTCCCGTTCATTATCTTTGTATCCAGCCAAAACCGTTTGGCGTTCGTTCCAAGTCATCGGTGGCTGCTCATGAGGAAGTTCAATCATGTCGATCGCACCTTCTTCAGGACATACTATCGAACAGAGGTTACAGCCTACACAGTCATCTTCTCGGACTTCCAAATATTTTTGCCCATTAGGATCTGTAAGCATATCAATGCATTGATGAGAAGTATCTTCACATGCAATATGGCATTTGTTGCAATTGATGCAGACATCATTGTTGATGCGGGCGACAATCCTGTAGTTTAGATCCAGGTTGCCCCAGTCAGAATAACGTTCCACTGATTTTCCGATAATCTCCTGAACCGATGAGATTCCTTTTTCATCTAAGTAGTTGCTTAAGCCATCAATCATATCTTCTACAATGCTGAAGCCGTGATGCATGGCTGCTGTACAGACTTGTACGCCTCCTGCCCCCATCAGCATAAATTCCACTGCATCCCGCCATGTTGATATCCCGCCGATTCCTGAGATCGGCACATTGATGTAAGGATTCCTTGCACATTCGGCCACCATGTTTAAGGCGATCGGTTTAACCGCAGGTCCGCAATAGCCTCCATGTGCTCCCTTGCCAGCAACATGAGGAATCGTATTCCAGGTGTCGATGTCCACACCGGCTAAACTGTTGATCGTATTGATCATACTGATCGCGTCTGCTCCGCCTTGAACGGCTGCTTTAGCGGTAACCGTAATATCCGTGATGTTCGGTGTCAGTTTCACAATGACAGGCGTTCTCGCAGCCTCCTTCGCCCACATCGTCTGTGCCTGGACCAGATCAGGCTGCTGGCCTGAAGCTGCACCCATTCCACGTTCAGCCATACCATGAGGACAGCCAAAATTCAGTTCCAGTCCATCAACGCCCACATCCTCTACCCGCTTGACGATTTCGTGCCATTTTTCCCTTTTCGGTTCTACCATTAAAGAGGCGATAATGGCATGGTTCGGAAACCTTTTCTTCGTTTCATAGATTTCCTTAAGGTTTACTTCGAGGGGGCGGTCTGTGATCAGTTCTATATTATTGAATCCTGCTACTTTTTTCCCGTTAAAACTAACAGCTGCAAAACGGGCGGTTGTATTGATGATGGGTTCACCTAGCGTTTTCCATACTGCTCCTCCCCAGCCAGCTTCAAAAGCACGCTGAACCTGATACCCCGAATTGGTTGGCGGTGCAGAGGCCAGCCAAAATGGATTTGGTGATTCAATTCCTGCAAGGTTAATACGCAAATCTGCCATATAAAGACCCTCCTAAGTGATTTGATTGAAAAACAAATGGTTACGCGGTCTCAATTATGGAATTCTTTAACGTCTGATGAATCGCATAAGCTGCTCTTTTCCCTTGCTGTGCGGCTGTAACGACCATCGCTTCTCCCTGCCCGTCACCAAAAATAACATCACCAGCAGCAAACACTTTTTCATTGGAAGTTTGATAGGTTTCAAGGTTGACCTTAACCGTTCCCCACTGATGTTCGAGCCCAAAGGATTCAATCAGATCGGTATACCTTGTCTGCCCGATCGCCTTAATGACTGCGTCAACCTCCAGAATAAATTCAGATCCTTCGACCGGAACCGGCCTTCTTCGCCCGTCTGTTCCTGGCTCGCCAAGCTGCATGCGGATGCATTCCAGCTGCTTCACCTGGCCTTTTTCATCTCCAATGATTCGTTTTGGAGCGGTCAGCCACCGAAATTCCACATTATCCTGTTTTGCGAATTCAAACTCAAAATCGTATGCGGTCATTTCCTCCTGAGTCCGGCGGTAAAGGATTTTTACATTCTCCGCTCCCAAGCGAACGGAACACGTTGCCGCATCAATAGCTGTGTTGCCTGCCCCGATGACGGCTATCCTTTTGCCGATGTAGGCTTCAGAAAGTTCTTTTGTTTTAGTGTCTTCCACAAACTGAATGGCGTCGTGGACTCCGTCAAGATTTTCTCCTTCAATTCGGAGCATCGGTACCTTCGACATTCCCACAGCAAGTACTACAGCATCATATTCAGTAAGAACATCTGCTGCCTGAACATCTCTTCCGATCATCGTATTCGTTTTTATTTCTACACCGAGTTTTTCAACTTGCTGTACTTCCCATAATGAAACTTTTTGCGGCAGGCGGAACGAAACGATGCCATACGTATTTAACCCTCCAGCCTGTTCTTTTGCTTCAAAAATGGTGACTTCATAGCCGAGCAGAGCAAGCTCTCGGGCTGATGACAAACCTGCAGGGCCGCCGCCGATCACAGCAACTTTTAAGCCGTTTTTCTCGCCAGCCTTAAACAATGACTGTTCGTTCTTGATCGCCCAATCCGTAGCATAGCGCTGAAGATCACCGATCATGATGGGTTTAGTGGAGTCGTTGAGTACACATGCTCCTTCACAGAGCTCCTCGGTCGGACAAACCCTTGCACAGCTTGCTCCTACAGGGTTCGATTCCATGATGGTCCTTGCTGAACCTTTTAAGTTCCCAGATGCGATCTTTTTAATAAATGACGGGATGTTGATCCCGGTCGGACAGGCTTGAATGCATGGAGCATCATAACAATACAGGCACCTGTTCGATTCGTCCCTGGCTTCCGCTGGAGTCAACCCTAACCTTACCTCGTCAAAGTTTCGCTGAAGTGCTTGCAGTGAAATAAACGCTTGGCTTCCGTTACTCATTTTGTATGCCCCCTCTATTCTTTGGAATTAAGGCAAAAGCGTGGTCATTTCCTGATAGGTTTCAGGACGTCGGTCTCTATAGAACTGCCAGGTATTTCTTACTTCGCGGATCAATTCCTTGTCCATCTCACCAATGACCACTTCATCCTGATCACGGCTGCCCATGGCTACAAAATTCCCGCGAGGATCGCAAAGGTATGATTGTCCGTAAAACTCCCCAAGGTTCCATGGACCTTCCGTTCCTACACGGTTGATCGCTCCGATATAATATCCGTTGGCAACCGCATGAGCCGGCTGTTCGAGCTTCCATAAGTATTCCGAAAGGCCAGCGACCGTGGCAGAAGGGTTAAACACGATTTCAGCACCGTTTAACCCTAGAAGTCTAGCTCCCTCTGGAAAATGGCGGTCGTAGCATATATAAACCCCTACCTTGGCAAACGCCGTGTCAAAAACCGGGTATCCCAGATTGCCGGGCTTAAAGTAATATTTCTCCCAGAAACCGTTGCCTTCATGGCCAACGTTCACTTGTGGAATATGATGTTTTCGGTACTTGCCAAGGTAGGAGCCGTCTGCATCGATCACTGCAGCTGTATTGTAATAGGTTGCAATCCCTTCTCTTTCATAAATCGGAAGCACAATCACGGTGCCCAATTCACGGGCCAATGCCTGAAATCTGCTGGTAGTCGGTCCGTTCGGAATTTCTTCCGCCGCATCATACCATTTGGCATTTTGTTCCGTACAAAAATAAGGACCATAAAAAATCTCCTGCAAACAGATGATTTGAGCTCCTTTTTCTGCGGCTTCCCTTACGAGTTTGATATGCTTTTCAATCGCCTGTTCCTTGTGAACCGACACGGATTCATTGCCATCTGCTTCATTGGAAGCTTGAATGAGACCAATCTTAACCATGTTTGACATCATATCTCCCCTTTTATTTAATTGGTTGTAGAATCTAAAAAACAATAAGATGGATGTTGAACGACGATGAGGCATGAAACAGATTTTCATGTAAGCGGAAGGGTACATTTTGGTCTTACGTAATAACATTCTCCATGAACACTATGTAATCATTCTAAAATTCTGAATATTTTTACTATACATGCTTTCAAATAAATTTTCATTATACATTCCGTCAAATGTTGGAGCTGCTTTTCGTTACACTATGTTAAGTTCACCTTTGATGGATACACCATGGCTCCTTTAGCTGGGAGCCATGATGAAAATTTAAGGCTCATTTCTAAAATGTTGCTTTGGGAACATTTTTGTAAAGAGCTTCATTGACAAGTTGATTGGAGTGGAAGGTGCGAGACTCCTCGAAAATGAATTTCACATTTTCTTCGTGCGATATAACGCTGCCGAAGCCTTCCTTGTCCTGCGGGACGTGCGTGACAGGTGAAACCCGCAGGCGCTTGCGCGGAGGGGTTCAGCGCACGCCCCGCGGAAAGGGAGCAGCCTGAAACGGAAATCAACCACTCCCAAGGGCAACAAAGGTTACGAAAACAGCCAAATTTAAAGGGTAAAGATGGCTTCTTTCAGTGTTTTTACAAGAAAGGCTGCATCCTCATCCGTAATATTCAGAGGGGGAGCAAGAGTAAGCACATTATTATAGCCCGCAACCGTGTCTCCGTTTTTGCCGATCAGCAGTCCTTTCGCCTTGCATGCACTGATGACTCCGTTAACCTGTTCTACTGACAGCGGTACTTTCGTTCTTTTATCTTGAACAAGCTCAATGCCGAACAGCAGTCCCTTCCCTCGGACGTTTCCAACATAAGGATGTTCTTCAAGTTCAGACAGCTCTTTTAATAGCTCTGCTCCCTTCTCTCTGGAGCGGTCGATCAGATTTTCGTTTTCCATGATCTCCAGGTTTTTCAGGGCGACTGCACAGCAAGCCGGATTTCCTCCAAACGTATTGACGTGGCGGAAGTGATCATACTCTCCGTCTCCTTTAAATGCCTCGTAGATCTCACGTTTTACAGCTGTTGCAGACAGCGGCAAGTAAGAACTTGTTATCCCTTTTGCCATGGTCACAATATCAGGCTGCACGCCGTAATTCATGAAACCGAACGCCTTACCCGTCCGTCCAAAACCGTTGATGACCTCATCAGAGATGAGCAGGGCACCGTGTTTTTCACAGATTTCTTTTACTTTTTTCATATAGGAATCATGCGGGATGAGGACACCGCCCCCTGTAATGATCGGTTCCATAATGACACCCGCAATGGATTCCGAAAGCTCCCATGTCATCACCCGGTCAATCTCAGAAGCACATTCTTCACTGTAGGACTCGGCATTATGATAATCAGGGAACCGGTAACTATCAGGGGGAGCAACATGGAGAAAGCCCTGTCCGAGCGGTTCGTATTTGTACTTCCGCTGCGCCTGGCCGGTTGCCGCAAGAGCTCCCATGGAGTTGCCATGATATCCTCGGTAGCGGGCAATGAATTTATATCGTCCTTGCTCACCCTTCTGCTGATGGTACTGCCTTGCGATCTTAAAGGCTGTCTCATTTGCTTCTGATCCGCTGTTTGAGAAAAAAATTACATAATCACCGCCAAGCCATTGATTCAATTTTTCACCTAAATCTATGGCTGGCTGGTGGCTTTGTGTCAGGGGGTAATAAGGCAGCTCTTTTAATTGGCTGTAAGCGGCTTGGGCCAGCTCTTTTCTCCCGTATCCCACATTGACTGACCACAACCCTGCCATTCCATCCAGATATTTTTTGCCTTCTTTGTCTGTAATCCATGATCCGTCTGCTGATTTCACGACCATGGTAGAAGGGTTATACCGTTTCATAGAATGCCAGATGTACTGTTCATCTTTTTGCTGAAGAAGATCCCTTTGCTCGGTTTGCATCACAGTCTCTCCTCTCAAATTAAACAAAACGGGACGTGATCATTTTTTTCTTTGTAAAAAAGTTTAGGCCGTCCTTACCGTTCGCATGCAGATCTCCATAGAACGAATCCTTTGCCCCGGAAAACGGAAAGAATGCCATTGGAGCTGGCACACCAACATTAACGCCAAGCATACCGGGCTCAGCTTCTTCACGGAATTGGCGCACAGCTTTTGCATCCTGTGAATAGAGGGTAGCTGAGTTTCCAAACCTTGATGTGTTGACAATTTCCAGCGCTTCATCCAAATCGGAAGCCCTAAGAATACTGAGAACCGGAGCAAACAGCTCTTCCCGAGCAATCGTCATATCAGGTGTTACCTGGTCAAAAATCGTTGCCCCAAGAAATGTTCCGTCAGCATGGTTGCCCATATCTTCTCTTCCGTCCCGCACTAATACAGCGCCTTCTTCCTTGCCTTTTTCGATCAAGCCCAATACTTTTTCACGGTGGCTCTGACGGATGATCGGTGTCAGCAGAACATCCTCATCCATTCCATATCCCATTTTCATTTCATCCGCTTTATCCTTTAATGCTTGAACAAAGGTATCCTGATGGCCGACTAATACAACTGCGCTGCACGCCATACAACGCTGGCCAGCACTTCCGAACGAGGAACTGAGGACGTTCTGGACCGCTTTATCCAGATCAGCATCCGGCAAGACGATATGATGATTCTTTGCCCCAGATAATGCCTGAACTCTTTTTCCTTTAGCTGCTGCTTTTTCATAGACGTACTTCGCCACTGGCTGAGAGCCGACGAACGAAACCGCTTTCACATCTTCGTGCTCAATCAGTCCGTTAACGACATCGTGGGCACCATGGACAATATTGAAGACTCCCTCGGGCAATCCCGCTTCTGCCAATAGCTCTGCAAGACGGTTAGCAAGAATTGGAGTTCGTTCAGAAGGCTTCAGTACAAACGTGTTTCCGCATGCGATCGCCAGAGGAAACATCCAGCATGGCACCATCATCGGGAAGTTAAAAGGTGTTATGCCTCCTACAACACCAAGCGGATATCGAAACATTTCTGAATCAATGTCTTCAGCGATGCTGCCAAGGGACTCACCCATCATTAGGGATGGAGCTCCACAGGCAAACTCAACACATTCAATACCGCGAAGTACTTCCCCATAGGCTTCTTTATAGCTTTTGCCATTTTCCATAACGACAAGCTGTGCAAGCTTTTCGTGGTTTTCTGTTAACAGCTGCTGGTATTTAAATAATACTCGGGCACGCTTTGGCACGGGAACCTTCTTCCAAGTTTTAAACGCTTCTTTCGCTGCCTGAACTGCCTGTCCTACCTCTTCCTTCGTCGAGATAGGCACGCTCGCAAGAACTTCACCCGTAGCCGGGTTGGGCACATCGAGAAATTCAGAGGCAGATGAATCCACCCACTGGCCTTTTACGAAATTTTTAAGCGTTTGTGCTTTATTTGTCAACACTGTCATAAAATTACCTCCCGCAATAATTTTTAAAATATTCTAAACTTTCCAATTCTATTATATCCGTATAATACGCTACTTTCATTAGACATAATGTAAAATGGTTTCCCTTAACTGGTATACATAAAGTTAAATAAAAAGAGACTGGTATAGGTTCAGCCTCTACAGTTCCATGTATTCATGAGCCATCGCCGCGAATTCAAGGGCTTGGCGCTTTCCGGGTTCCATAAAATCTTTGCCAAGCAATTCCTCCAGCTGCTTAATCCTGTGGTACAAGGTTTGCCTGACAATAAAAAGATGGCCAGCCGTCTCTTGTTTAGACCCATTGCACATCAAAAATACTTTCAGCGTGGTCAGAAGTCTTGTATTATTCTTTGCATCATATTGGATCACTGGCCGAAGATAATCTTGAATAAAATCAACCAGTTCATGTTTGTCCGGAATCATGGAAATCAGACGGTACATGTGAAGATCGTCATAAAGAGGACTGATTTTTCCTTTTGCAAGTTTGGTTTGAAAAATTAACGCCTTCTGAGCTGTATCATAGCTTTTATCCAGTGCACTCAGCCTGCTTATCCATTTACCGACCGCCATAAAGAGCAAAGGAAGATTCTGATTTTCCCTTGCCAGATGGATTCCTTTGCGCACCCTTTCTTTGTATGAAGCAGCATCCCTAAGATTAATGAGGATAAAGATGAGATGGTCGCTTTTTGCATAGGGAAGGATATAAAAACCGAGTGGTTCGAAAATGGACCGGAAAACAATCTGTATGTACGGATATTGTGTTTCAGAAAAACCGGCCTCTCCGTTTTCAAATTCAACACAAAAAACAGACGCCCCTTGATGTCGGCCTTTCATTCCCAAATATACGAGATGCTTTTCGATCTCCTCGTCACGGTGGCGTCCCTCCAGCCACTCTTGCATCCAGCTGTTTTCTTCCGCTTTCTTTTTTTCAGCGGTATACATCTCCCGGAGCAGCTGGTTGGCAATGGCTGTAGCCGTCCGGTCTGCCAGGAGGACGTGCAGATCAGTAATCGGCTGGTCTTTCGAACAGAGAATCAGCTCTGCGAATTGATGGTCAAGCGCCTGGATGGGCTGCCTTACCACCGAGGAGCTTTCCTTGTTTTTTTCAATAAAATCCAGCCATTCTTCCTGCTCTGGAGAATCCACGGCAGGGAACAGTGCCACGTTTTTCTGGCTTTGTATAAAAACCACCTGCATCTTGACGGAATGGTGGAGAAGTTTAAGTATATTTTCCTGTGGATTTGAGCTTAGCAGCAACTGATTCAGCGCTTGTGAAAAACTCTCAAGCTCTGTGATCATCTTATAATGCTGCTGGATGAGATAAGTATGCAACTCCTGGGTAATATCAATGAAACGGACTTCTTCTTCAAACAATATGATAGGAAATCCGTGATTTTCAGCAGCTTCAAGAACCGATGCCGGCACAGCCGACAGTTGAGTTCCAAGCTCGATGCATAAACCAGAAACATTTAGCTCAATAAGTTCCAGCACAAAGGAAAGAAAGGCTTTTTCATTGTCTTTCCATGCCATACCTGTCGAAAGAATCAGCTCGTTTCCGTTGAGGAGATTTCCGATCTGAGCGACCTCCATCACATGAACCCATTTCACCAGGCGGTTCAGCCCTTTACTGCCGGCAGCGACTTTCGCCTTGGAAAAGGTACTTCTGTTTAATACATCATTTATGGTCATTTTTAAATGAAGAACGATACCGGCACCCACTTTCCGTCAGAATATTTTTATTCTTTTATTTTACAACACCCGCTCCCTTTGGGCTAATTATTATCAATATTTGAATTATCTTCCGAGTCGCTATCGTAAGTATGAGTGAAACTGAAATCCGTGTGGGTTGAAACAGTGCTTCCGGTGTTGCCAAAACCAGAACCCGCATAAAATTTCTCATTTCTTTTCGGATTAAGAACCAGGCTATTACCAATGGTAAATACGCCGCTTTCCCGAACGGTATTGATATTAACGGCTCCGACGGTCGCAGGCATCCATAACTCCTCCTTACATTTTTTACCCTATCCTATGTAATATTCTTTGAATGGGTCTTTTGTTTTCAAAAAGAAAAGACCTCCTATAAGAGGCCTTCACTGTTTTCTTAAGGAATGGCATATATTTCGACTGTGAATTCTTTTCCGTTTGTTTTTTCCGGATTTGCAAGATAGATGTCTTTCACAGTTTTAATATTTGTTATTGCTCCGTCTTTCAGGTCATTAAAAATAGTCTCATCGAATCCCAGTTTATCATCATGCATCACATCGAACTGAGCGTTTTTGGGACCTGAGGTGACGATCCATTTCAGTTTGCTGGCATAGGAAGGAATGTTTTTCAGTGAGAAGTTGTCGCTGGATCTATGGTCCTGTCCTGGCTTGGGAGTACCATATGATGAAATGGTCCCCACTTTTACAGGAGCCTTTACTTGTACGTAAAACGGATCATTGTCCAATATACGGTCATAGGCATACCAGGCAGCCAGCCATCTTCCTGCTGCATTATTGGATTCCTTAGGGATGAGTTTTACCGAAAACCAATCCTGGCCATTCGTTGATGATCCTTCCCAAGTTGAAGCAAAAGGAAATTCATCGCACTCTTTTCCTGTCCGGTCTTCTCCCTTAAATTCCTTGTTGCATACAGATCTTGTCTTAGCTCTGTTTTGTGCATATTCTTCTGGATGCCTTTTCGTATACATACGTGTTAGCGGACGGTCTCCCAATGCTCCAGGTATCTTTTTTCCCAGCTTATAAGGTTTGGTCTTCTCCGGATGATCCATCGCAAACTTCCAGTGTTCACCTGCTTCTTTTAGTGGAGCGAACTCTGCCTTGGTGATGGGAACATTTAATACCGAATCGGTTTTACTAAATATGGCTCCCTGCCAAAAATGCTGGTCGGGAAATGCAAACATGTATTTTGCTGAATCAAAACGAACTCTCTGTTTAATTCCATCAATGGTTTTAGTAAACTTCTTAGGTGCATGCTTAATGGTGAGTTTGGGCCAGAAATCCATATATCCGATTTGATCAGGGTTATAATCACTGGCCGGAGGAGCATCCGAAAGGAATGTTTTCAAACCAAAGTTTGTGTTTTTCCACTGTGCAATGGTCCGTTCTATGGCAGGAGTCTTTGAATCCGGTTTGCAGTCACCTGCATTGATTTTAGCCTGACAAACCACATCAATTTTCAGTTTTGCTCCGTTTAACGAAGGATTGGTAACAAGGATATCATCAATGCTGTAATATACTCTCATTTTCCTGCTTTGATTCGATCCGTATCCGATTTCTGTGAATTGAATCTGCACACCGTCATAGGTACAAAATCCAAAGCGGCATGACCTGGGTATCTGGTAAGTAGCCACATGGGACCAACAGAAAGAATAATGATTTTTTATATAACCTGTTTTTGAGCCGCTGGCTGGGTTGTTTCGGCACTCTTCCACAGTACTGATATGATCATAATCAAATGCCGGGGGCTCCCAGCCCAACGCAGTAAACATTGGCGGCCCCATCTTCGATTCATATGCAGAGTTGCTTTGCTTGTCTTCGTTTCTTAGATCTTCTAACGTCTGAACCTCTTTTTTAGTTTTTTCCTGAATCGTTTTCTCGCTGTACCTTTCAATAGATTTTCCTTCCTTCATGAGATTTGTTGCCTTTTTCAATTTTACTTTATCGCTTTGAAGCCAATAACCTCCTCCTTCAGGACTTGAATGTGCCTCTGCTGGTGTAATTATCCCAATGATCAAAAATAACAAGAGTGCAGCGGAAACGATTAGCCTGTACGCACTAGACATTTCATAACCTCCCCTTATATTTTGATTTGGAAATCAGGGCTTTAAAAAAAGGGAAAAACTTTGTTCTCCACATATCGGCCTAGTACTTCCCTTTTACATCCTCCAAATCGGAGTCATATTACTATACAAACATATCATTTACAATACATTCCATAGAAAATACTTCCAAAATACCAATCAACTTTTTTCAATTGAAATGAACTAGGTAAATAGGTTAACTGCAAAGGTCATAGTAAAAAGCATCCTCCTCTGAATCGGAGAATGCTTTTTACTGAAAATATTATTTCACCCAAGAACCAACTATCGGATATTGGTAAGGCCGGTCATTTAATGCACGGAAAATTCCCACTAAAGGGGCGATGATAGCCATTAATCCAAAAACAATCAAGAATGGCAAACCGATGAGTACCCATGAGAAGAATGCCGAGACAGCGATTAACACCCCAATTACAAGATGGAAGAGCGCAGCTTGAAGCGCCAGGCTTTTCACTTCCCGATCAGTTATCAAAAGATAAACGATCAGCGGTACGAGTATAGGCGCAAACCATGTACTGGCGTGAATAAGAATTCGAAGTCCTTTATGTTCCAATTATCTTAATCTCCTTTTTCAGCAGAAATAAACTATACAAGTAGTGTATTGTATTTGACAGCTTTTTGTAACGCGCCTTGAGCCTGAATTTACATACGTCTTAAGTCTTATGGCTAAAAGCGGAATGAGTTTGCTGCTGCCAGCGCTGCAGCTGCTCCTCTCCTTTACGGTCATTCAGCAGCTGTTCTGCAAGAGCTGTTCCTTCCGCTACGGAAGGGGTATGCCCAAGAATAGAGAAGCGGAGCCCAGCATTTAGAACCACCTGATTACGGTAAGGAGCCAGCTCCTCTGACGGATCGCCTGCTAGAACTCTGTGTATCAATGAACATTGCTCAGCAGGTGTCAGCCTCTCTTTGTTTACTTCTTTTGTATGCTTTAATCCATAGTCCTCCGGATTAATAATGATAGATTCACTTTTCTTTTCGGTTATTTCATAAATAAAGCTGCTTCTGTGTACAGGAAGATCTTCTGAACCTTCCACCCCCTGCACGATAAATGCTTTTTCATAGGTTAGCCGCTGAAGAGTGGGTATGATCTTATTGACTGCCGATCGATGAAAAACACCAAGGATAATGTATTTGGCACTCGAAATATCAAGCAGCTTCTCAACCGTGTTCATGATTGTCCGCACGCCGATCTCTTTGCGTATTCTTCTTAATGAACCAAGCGGTGGACAAAGCTTTTCCGTCCACCCAAACCCGATCTCTGTCTGATCAAGAGAATATTCCATTTCTTCCAAGCTATGCGCGATTGGAACCTTCAAGTGCTCCAATATTGTTTTTAAGGAAGTTCCGTGTTTAGGAGGAAGCGATTCATCCGCATGCAAAAACACTGGCAATCCTTGCTGTGATAACAGGATACTTACAGGAATCGTGGCGGCAAATGAGTTTCTGCCATTATAAGGGCCACCGCAGTCGAGTATCTTTCGAGTGGTCTGCTGCGTCAAATGCTCGGTATGGTTTCGGAATTCATGAATAAAAGCGAGAAGTTCATCCGGAGTTTCCATCTTGATGCGTTCGGCCATAAAAAATGCGGCGATTTGGGCATCCGTTGCCTCCCCTGAAGCAATGCACGCAGCAGCTTTAAGCGCCTCTTCATACGCGAGGTCTTTGGCACCCCGTTTTCCACGTCCTACTTCTTTAATCCATTGCTGCATATCCGTCACCTCTCATATCTGTTAATTTTAGAATTATCTCATTTTTTAGCCTGAAAGGAAAATAAAAAAAGAGATTCCGTTTAAGAATCTCTTTTCCTTTTTCTCTATTACAGCATACCCAGCCTTTTTTTGGTTGCCGGTCCCACAATTCCGTCGACTTTCAGTTTGTTTGCCTTTTGGTACTTGCGTACAGCCGAATCTGTATTTTTCCCGAAGATGCCGTCGATTCCTTTCGTACTGTAACCTTTATTGGTAAGTGTTCTTTGCAGCTCTTTCACTTCGGTTCCTTTGCTCCCAAGCTTCAGGTTCCCAGAGGAGTTCGCAGGAAGTGAGGATGGATTCAGACCGTTTGCCGCTGCTATGGAATCATAAGATTTGCTCGAACTCGCTATCACCACAGGTGTATTCACTTTCACCTTGCTGAAAAGCCACTGTACTTCGTTGTTGTACATGCGGATACAGCCGGCACTGGCATAGGTGCCAATGGAATTCGGGTTGTTGTTTCCGTGAATAGCGTAAGTGGTACCCCATGTCCCTCTGGCATTTAATCCCAGCCAGCGGTTTCCAAGCGGGTTCCTCGGATCTCCTCCAGGAATATGGCCAGAGTAGTACGGCCGGTTAACGATTTTGTTTACAATTTTGAACTTTCCTTCAGGTGTAAAAGACTTTTCTCGGCCAGTGGCCACTTTGAACACACTGTTCAGCCTGCTGTTTTCATAATAGGCCAGCTCATTCTTTGATTTGTTGATGATAATGAATTGGCTTACTCCAGCTGCACCGGCAGGCTGAGCAAAAAACAACACAAAGCTGAACGTTAGGAGGAGCGCTAAAAATTTCTTCATCTGTTCCCTTCCTTACTTTAAATTTACGTTTGTTGCCAAACAATAAATCATATGCTCCTCCGCAGGATAAAGATTACAATCTTTACAAATTTATTTCATTTCAATGAAAACCGCTTCTTCGGTATCCTGTTAAAGTTACCAACCCTCTTTCTTTTGGAAAGAAGTCATTGATAATCTGTTGATTTGATCTTATCCTTAGATTAACAAGAGGATGAAAGGAGTAAACCATGAGCACCTTCAAGAAACAGCAGAATGGCATCTTCCCCTCAGTCTGTCCTCTGGATTGTCCGGATCAATGCGGTCTGCTTCTACATAAAACAGATGGGAAAATAACGAAAGTTCAGGGAGATCCAAATCATCCCGTTACAAAAGGGAACATCTGCAACAAGGTAAGAAATATGCCGGAACGAATCTATGATTCGAAGCGGCTGACCACTCCTTTAAAACGGACAGGCCATAAAGGGTCGGGGCAATTTGAACCAATTACATGGGACGAGGCAATAGAATCAATCGCCTCCAAATGGAAGAATCTTATAGCATCTGAGGGTACTGAGAGCATTCTTCCCTACAGTTTTTATGGAAACATGGGGATATTGAGCGCTGAAGGCATGGACAGGCGTTTTTTTCACCGTCTCGGTGCCAGCCGCCTGGACCAGACTATCTGTTCAGTGGCAGGATCCGTTGGCTATAAATACACAATGGGAGGAAGCTTTGGAATCGATCCTGAAGACACCATCCATTCAAAATTAATCATCTTTTGGGGGATAAATGCAGTCAGCACCAACATGCATCAAGTCGCACTGGCGCAAAAAGCACGAAAAAACGGAGCAAAAATCGTCGTTATTGATGTCCATAAGAACCGGACAGGTATTCTAGCAGACTGGTTTATTCCTATTCTTCCGGGAACAGACAGTGCTCTTGCTCTCGGCTTGATGAACCTTCTTTTTGAAGAAGGCCTGGCGGATCTGGAGTTCTTGCAAGAATACTCCATCGGCTATCAAGAACTCCGGGAACATGTAAAACAATATGATCCCCATACCGTAGCAGCGATTACCGGAATTCCGGTTGACGATTTAAAGGAACTTGCAGCATTATACGGTACCGTCTCACCTTCTTTTATCCGCATCGGAAACGGTCTGCAGCATCATGACAACGGCGGTATGGCTGTCCGTACCATCGCATGCCTTCCAGCCATAACAGGGCAATGGCTTGTAAAAGGCGGTGGCGCGATAAAAGGAAACTCCGGCTACCTTGCCCACAATACAGCAGCGGTTCAACGGCCAGATCTGCTTGAGAATAAAGAGACACGCGTCATTAACATGAACCAGATCGGAAGTGCTTTGCTTGACTTAAAGCCCCCCATTTCATCGATGTTTGTATACAATTGCAATCCAGCTGTAGTAGCTCCGGAAGGGAATAAAGTACGCAAAGGGCTGGAACGGGAAGATCTGTTCATTGTCGTTCACGATCTGTTCCTGACCGAAACAGCATCCTATGCGGACATCGTGCTTCCCGCTACCTCATCGTTTGAAAACACGGATTTTTATACGTCCTACTGGCACAAGTACACTCAGATACAAGAACCTGTAATCGAGCCATATGGGGAAAGCAAGTCCAATCCCGATGTTTTCCGCCTATTGGCCGAAGCGATGGGGTTCCAGGATGATGTGTTTAAAGATTCTGATGAAGAAATGATTGAACAGGCGTTCCATTACCCGGCCAATTCATATATTGAAGACATTGATTTGCAGACATTAAAAGAAAATCAGTTTGTCAAAGCAAAAAACACACCATTGTTTCCAGGAAAACTCCCGACACCAAGCGGGAAAATCGAGCTGTATTCCAAAAAGATGGAGGAAGACGGCTACCCAGCACTGCCGACGTATGTTCCGCTTCCTGCTGACGGTGATCATCCATTTTTATTCGTACCGGGACCCAATCATAATTTCTTAAACTCGACGTTCAGTAATAACGATAAACATATCCAGTTGGAAAAAACACCTCAGCTGCATATCAATTCGAGAGATGCAGCTGAACTGAACATTGAAAACGGAGAAATGGTAAGAATATGGAACAAACGTGGAGAATGCTTGCTGCAGGCATCCATCGGTGAAAACGTTCTGTCCGGAGTAGTGGTTACACAGGGGCTTTGGGCCGACCTTCCTGGTACAAAACAGTTAGTCAACGTTCTAACGCCTGACCGGGTCGCCGATATGGGCGGCGGTGCGACTTTTTTCTCCGGACGGATCAGTATTGAAAAAATACAATAAATAACCAATAGGAGGAAACGATGTATCAGAGCAGCATCCGGCCAAAAAATGATGACCGAAAGAACGTGAATACGACTTTGAGCCAGTCATTGTATAAGGAATTAAAAGCATTAGCAGCAAAGCTTGACAGACCTGCAAACGACCTTCTAGAAGAAGGCATGAGGCACGTACTAGAAAAATATAAAAATAAGAGGACTTCAAAATAAGCAAAAAAATAAAGGATGTACGCCCCGCTTATGGGGTGTACATCCTTTTGCTTGTTTCAGGCTGATGCAAGTACAATGGAAGATTGATCCTGCCATCTGATGAAACAGATATCCCTTCACTCTCGAGAGAAAACCGTTGGACAGCGTGCATTTCTTCGTCTGTAAACCCGATCTCTCCCTTTGCATTGATGACCCGATGCCAAGGAAGGTGATGCTTTTTACCCATCGAATGAAGAATTCTCACAACCTGTCTTGCACCGCGGGGACTTCCAGCGAGGCGGGCGATCTGTCCATAAGTCATGACTTTTCCTTCAGGTATTTGTTTTATAATAAGAAGTGCGCGGTCAGTAAACGTCATAGATACTTTCCTTTCAACTAGAGGATTACTGTTAGTGTACAACAAAAATTCGGTACAACCCAGTGAGAGCTGTACCTAAAAAACTAAATCTGCCATTCTTTGATAAATCCGAGGTTACTCATAAAGTTAACAATCTCTTCTCGATAACATTCAGGATTGTCAAAATGGACCGCATGTCCAGCTTCAATACTAACAAGCTCTGTGTTCGGTCTTTTTGACACCATTTCCTGAGCATGCTCAGATGAGAGCACTCTGCTTGTTGTCCCATAGATCAATAAGGCCGGAACGGTTGAGGCGGTCCATTCTTTCCAATAGTCCCCGTTCAGTTCACGTTGTGAGCGGAGGATGTCCCCTACATTGAATGGAAGCCCCCACCCATCTTCGTACTGCCGCATCGAGTAGGCATGTGCAGGTCCAAGACGGCCGATTCCTTCGATTAACGCTTCCTTTGTAGGTGCTCTGTATGGCCAATCCAAAGCGAAGCTCAAATCAGAATGAATCACTGCTCCTACATCTTCAATGATGAGAGCCAAAACGCGATCGGGAAAGCGGGCTGCAAGTCGATAGGCTACAGCTCCTCCCAGGGAATGGCCGAGAATAATCGCTTTTTCAATGTTGAGATGATCCAGCAGAGCAATCGCGTCTTCAACATACCGGTCATTTTCATAGCTTGAAGGACGGCCAGATTCACCGTGTCCCCTCTGATCAAGCGCAAACATATGACAGGCTTCCTGAATATGTTCGGCTAATCCTTCGGCAAAGCGCCCTTCATTCATGTGTCCATGCAATGCGAGAAGTGTCGCTCCTTCCCCGCCAAAGTCCAAATAGGAAAGCCTTGTGTCCGGTCCATCAAAAAATAATCTTTTCTTATTTGTTTTCTTTTTCTTCATAAGTGATCGCCCTCTCCTAATGTTCGATCAGTATAGATCAAACATGTTTACGTCATAGCCCAGTTCCTTCAAATAATTAAAGAGCTGCGCCCGGTGATGCTGAGCATGAGTGACGATTTCAATCAGCCATTTGGCCTGCACCGTCCCATAATCTAAATAAAACGGCTTCGTTTCCTTTTGAAGAAATACTTCATCCGGCAGCTGTTCCATGTAGCTCCTTACATCATGCAGCCCATTTTTCATCCTCACGATCCATTGTTCTGGCTCGTTATCGGCGGCAACCTCCGCTTCGAGTTCCCGAACCTCTTCTTCGCTTTTCTCCTGCAGGATCAGAAGATCAGTAGAAGGCACGGAAACGAGGTGCAGCACCAGTTCATGCAAAGATCTCATGTTTTCTTTTGGGCGGTAATCCAAGTGGTTCGGTGATATTTTACCGATTAAATTTGTTGAAGTTCTCGCAATCAGCTCCAATTCTTCCAGAAGCATCTCTTTCAATTCGTTTATTCCCTGCATCTTGCTCACTCCATTTCACTTACTTGATTTCTTTAAGTGCTAATGTACTTGTTGTGGTTTCATTGTAGCTTATAACAGTGACAGGGAATGTCACAAATAAAAAAATGGGGAAAATTAAGATGTCAAAATCGAAGCGTATCCTGGAATTAATGATGACCGTAAACCGAAGAAGAAAGTTTACTGTAAAAGAACTGGTTCAGGAATTCGGCGTCTCACAGCGCACGATCCTCCGCGATTTGCAAGAGCTAAGCGAGCTGGGTGTCCCTCTGTATTCAGAAGTAGGCCCTCATGGAGGCTATCAGGTGCTGAATGAACGGATACTGCCTCCTATCGCGTTTACGGAAGAAGAGGCAGTCTCCATTTCTTTTGCGGGCCACGCGCTGCGCCATTTTTCATCATTGCCGTTTGAAACGGAATACTCTTCAGCGCTAAACAAGTTTTATTTTTATATGTCCGGTGAAGTCAGGGACAGGATTGATGAGATGAAGAATCGTGTAGACATCATCACCCCGCATCGGAGCTCAAAATCTCCCTATTTGTCTGCTCTTCTGGCAGCATCCATCCAGCAAAAGGTAATTTTGGTAGTATGCATCAAGAGGTGAAACCACAAAAAGGGAGATCCAGCCGATCGGAATTTATGCGAGCAATGGGTTATGGTACTGTCCTGCTTATTGTTTCCTCCGCAACGATTTTCGGCTCTTCCGCATCGACCGCATTCATAATGTTGGCGATCCATCGAAAAAAACTGAACCGATGGACTTTTCCTCGCTTCACCTGGGAAACAGAAGATCCTACAACCAGCCGGAGAAAAACTGGTCAGGCTTATTGTTGAACTGAACAAGGAAGGTGTCCAGCAGTGTGAATCAGAAATTTGGGCAGCTCCCGAGCTAAGGACACGAAACGATGGCACAGGATGGCTGGAGTGCTCAATTCCGATAACCGACCTTGACTATTTTGCGGAATTTTTTATTGGAATGGGTAAAAAAGCGAGGGTTAAACAGCCTCAAGAATTGCTGGAGCTCATGAGGATCCGGCTGAGGGAATTATTGCACCTTTATAAATGAAAAGAAAACCAGGCCCATTTTGAAACCAGGCCTGGTTTTAGTTACGTAAAGTATTCAATTTTCGCATTAGGAAAGTATTTGTCGATGTCTGACTCCAATCTTTCCCGCAGTTCGAGCTCTTCTTCTTTGCTGTAGATATATTTTCCGATTCCGTAACGGCCCCATTTGTAGCGCCTCTCTTCTTCGTTCATCTCAAGCTTTGTTTTAGGATAGTTTTTCTCGATGACGCGTTTGGCAGGCTTTGTAAAGCGATGCTGAATCATCTCAAATGTAATGTCATCCCTGGCACTTTGCGGCAGTGCTGCATCCAGCTTTTCAAACAGCTGGCGATAGCCTTCCTGCCAGCCTTCATGAATATAGATGGGAGCGACGATAAAACCAAGAGGATATCCTGCTTCAGCGACCTTTTTTGCAGCCTCGATCCGCATGTCGAGAGGGGATGTTCCCGGTTCAAAATATTTGATGACATAATCGGCATTCACACTGAAACGGAACCGTGTGCGTCCGTTATGCTTTGCATCCAACAGATGATCTACATGATGAAATTTCGTAACAAACCGCAAACGGCCCAGATCAGACTGGCCAAAATATTCAATCGCGTGCTTCAATGTATGAGTCAGATGATCGATCCCCACAATATCGGACGTACAGGAAGCCTCAAACCGTGTGATCTGGGGAGCTCTTTCTTCCATATACTTTTGAGCCTGATCCAATATTTCTTCCACGTTCACATAGGTGCGGATATACGGTTTACTTCCCATCGTTGTCTGTAAATAACAGTAGTGGCAATGACCCATGCACCCGGTGGCAAAGGGAATGGCATACTCAGCTGACGGTTTGGACGAATCAAAATTTAAAGTCTTCCGCACGCCCACAACAAGAGTTGATTTGGCGTTTCTGTATTTTTGCAGGTCGTTATCTCCCGGGATATTCCGTACCTGATTATGTGAAGTTGTTTCCCGGATCTCTAGTCCCATATCTTCAAATTTTTTTTTAAGCTGAACTCCAAGAGGGTACTCCAACGCTCTTGGTTCTATGTAAACCAGCTGCGGTACAAAAGGTTTTATCAAAAGTACATTCTCCTTTTACTAAAACTGATCATAATCAAAGATTTCTTTATAGTGCTGCTCAGCTTCTTCGAAAGTGTTATAAACAGCATCATCATCGGCCAGCAGATGATAGGACTCGTGCAAAAACAATGCCACTTCATTCTCATGTTCAGGATGCTCTACAATTTCAGCCTGTGTGATGTTTGCTACATTTGGCGTATGTGGGTTTCTGTAGATGACGAAGACTTGATCACCGACTTGATATTCTCTTTTTTTCATGTTGATCCATTCCTTCCTCAAAAATTGCTCTCCGTTACTATCCTTGCCCCCGCCTTCTCTTTTTATGTTAGGCTTTGTTAAAGCATATTGTTGATTTTCTTTCCAAGTGGGCATCGCATACTGATGGTAAGGCGTGTGATAGCCAGCGATGATGAGAGCCGGCGGCGGTTCATTCACACCCCACTAAAAAACGACAACATTGAGTAACAGAGCTTTATGTTAAAAAAAGACCTTCCATTATGGAAAGTCTTCCACTATTCATCATGAGGATTAATGATGGCCAGGACTTGGTGATCCTCCCATTTACCATTGATTTTTACATTCTTAATGGCCAGGCCTTCTTTATGAAAACCTGCCTTCTCCAAAACGCTTATCGATCCTATGTTATGAGGCATAACTCCCGCTTCAATGCGGTGGAGTTTCAATTCTTCAAATGCATACTGAACGATCAATTTGGCGGCTTCTGTCGTGTACCCTTTACCATTATGCTCCTGATCCAGGAAATATCCGATGAACGCACTCTGAAGGGAGCCGCGCAGCACTTGAAAAAGATTGATCGTGCCAATTAGCGCATGCTTCTTCTTTGTAAATATACCAAACTGATAATCCGAATCATTTTTTTGAGATTGTTCATATTCTTTTATCCTTTTCCGCTGGCCTTCTATACTGTAAAAATCGTCGGGACGTCCCATGGAAAATCGTTCAAAAAAACAACGATTTTTCTTTTGCAATTCAAGCAGCGCCTCCGCATCTCCCAACGCGAACGGCTTTATGTATATTCTTGCCCCTAACAACAGATTCCCCCCTCTCTTATAAGCGCACCTCATTTGAAACTTCAAACATGTAGCTGACGGTTTTTACTTCATTAATAACCAGTTAAATATTACCATAAAAGGACAAAATTTTCACGTGATAACTTGTTTTTTCATTCTTTTTACTGTAGCGATGCCTATGATAAAAATGCAGAAAACCGCAGTAGCCGACACCATGATACCTGCCCAAACTCCAAAGGGAGGAATGGTGTGAAGCGATTTATATAAAAGCAGTGCACCAAATGAGAAAATAAATAAGGTCACTGAAAAAAGAAAGAGCAAAACATAATGGACAATATAAAGGATCATGAACCGGCTTAAGGGCATATGCTGAAGCGTTAGCCCCTCCCAAACAAAATCTATTAATCTTTTCATGGCGACCTCCTTTATAACCATAATAGACGTTCGGAGGAAAAGTTATTCGTATATTCTTACTTTCAACATATTTTGCTTAACACCCACAATGGCTTCGGCTATAATGTGTATATTCCAATCAGAAAGGTCGGATATTAAAATGCGTCAGCCTCCAGTCTCTGTTCCACGTCCCTTAGTACGGCTTAATCAGTGGTTTATCGTTCTCTCTGTTGCGGCAGTTTGGTTGACAGGCTTTGAATGGATCCTTCTTCTCCCGCTCGCTGCAGGTGTCTCTGGACTTTTGTTCCGGTTTAATCCGGTCATGCAGTTTGGAAAGCTGTTTCTTCAAAAACCACCTTCTTCCTACGTTCCGGAAGAATGGAATCAGCATCAGTTTAACCAAAAGATTGCAGTGGCATGCCTTATCTTCGCTTATCTTTCTTATATCCTTCATTTCACGATCGCTGCCTATGTATTTACGATTATGGTTTTCTCTGCCGCTTTCATCGCGATCCTCGGATTTTGCATCGGGTGCTTTATCCGTTTTCAATGGCAGCAATATCAATACCGCAGATCATCCAGCCATTAAAAAAGCAACGTTCCTGAATATACGGAACGCTGCTTTTTTGTTATATGTTTAATATATGCTGTTTTGCTAGAAGAATAAGAGCAGCGATCATTAAGATTCCTGAAACAGCTGCTTCCGTATTGGAGCCCGTCTTGGTATAGATCGGAGACCGAAACCGTAAAGGAATCGGATACAAAAATTGAATGCCTCTCGATGTGCAGGCATCCAGAATGAGATGGCTGATCACACCAGCGAGTAACCCATATTTCAGATTCAGACTGTAGGTTGAATGGAGGGCACCAGCAAGCAGGACGACTGCTGCAATGAACAGCCAGCTATGTGTAATCGTTCGATGGCCAAACGTTTTGCTGACAAACTTTGAAAATAGCTTTGTTTTTCGCCCAGCCCATGAATTAGGATGGCATAGATCTGGAAGCAGACTGCCGAGAAGCCCTGCTCCATAAAAGACAAGCTGATGGTCTAAGGAAGCTGGTCCATCTATCCATTCGTTTACAAGTGCAGCCGCTGCCAAACCTCCCATTAAATGTGTGTTCCCTTTCATCGTTCACCTTTTTCTTGTTGTTAGTTTACATAATCCTATGCAGGTTAACTAGTAGAGAGAAATAACAAAGAGCAGCAATTGCTACTCTTTGTTTTCTTCCGTATGGACATGTTCCCATACTTCTGTCACTTCACCTGAATCACTGATATCCACGACATATGAACCGTTATTATACCGATCTGCATTTTTAAGTTTTGCCGGTTCAACCAGTACGATACTGTTGTTTTTTGTTTTTACTTCATAACTGGCATTTGCATTTGCCAGCTCCAGACCGATGACACGGTGTGGATTGCTTTTCAGCTCCCGCAGCATGACAAGCCCGCGTTTTGCTCTTGATGATTTATCAAATTCCGTAATCTTCATTTTTTTAACAGATCCGCGATGTGTAATTAAGACAAGCTGGCTGGCTTCTTTTTCAGGCAGCGCTTTTCCGCTCACAACAATATCGCCATCTTTAAGGTTTATTCCTTTGACTCCAGCAGCCCGCTGTCCGACCACATTGATCTCTTCCTCACCAAACCAGAGACCGTATCCATAATGTGTTGCAATAAAGACATCCTCACTGCCGTTCGTCAGGTGTACATCGATCAATTCATCGTCGCCTTTAAGCTTGAGAGCCATCAACATTTTGTTATACCGCTGTGCCTTATACTGCATTAACTCTGTTTTCTTTGCCATCCCTTGTTTCGTGAAGAAGACCAGGAATTGATTCTCCTGAAATTCCTTGACAGGTATGACTTTAATCAGCTGTTCATCACGGTCGAATCCAACCATGTTGGCCAAATGCTGGCCTGTATCCTTCCATCGTGCTTCCGGAAGCTCATAGACCGGCATAAAAATGTAATTTCCTTTGCTTGTGAAAATCAATATGGTATCGGTTGTGTTCAGCTGAGAAGCAATCAGAAGCCGGTCAGTCTCCTTCATCCCAGGCGCTTCACCGTTTGAAGCGGAATAAGAACGAAGGGACGAACGCTTGGAGTAGCCGTCTTTCGTTACGGTGACCATCACTTCTTCTGAAGGAATCATGACTTCCATATTGATTTTGATTTCTTCAATTTCATCTTCAATCTTCGTTCGGCGTTCATCACTATATTTCTTTTTGATTTCAGCCAATTCTTTTTTGATTACATTGAACAATTTAGCTTCACTGTTTAAAATGCCTGTTAAGTAAGCAATTTTCTTTTCAAGTTCTGAAGCTTCATTTTCAAGGGTTGTTACGTCCGTATTCGTCAGCCTGTAAAGCTGTAACGTAACGATCGCTTCAGCCTGAGCCTCTGTGAAAGAATATTTTTGAATAAGATTGTCTTTCGCATTCCGCTTATCTTTTGAACCGCGGATGATCGCGATGACTTCATCAAGAATTGAGATCGCTTTAATCAAGCCTTCAACGACATGCTGGCGTTCTTTCGCTTTGTTAAGATCATACTGGGAACGCTTAGTAACAACTTCTTTCTGGTGCTCGATATAAGCTGAAATGATTTGTTTGAGCCCCATCAACTTCGGCGTCTTATTATGGATGGCGACCATGTTGTAGTTGAACGAGATCTGGAGGTCCGTATTCTTAAACAGAAAAGCTAGTACGCCTTCAGCATTACCGTCTTTTTTCAGTTCAATAACGATACGCATTCCAGTACGGTCGGTTTCATCCCTTACTTCGGAGATTCCCTCTACCTTCTTGTCCAGCCGTAGCTCGTCAATCCGTTTTACCAGGTTGGCTTTGTTTACCTCAAAAGGAATCTCGGTAATAACGATCTGCTGTCTTCCGACCTTTAGATCTTCAATCCGAGTCTTCGCCCGTACGATCACACGGCCTTTACCTGTTTCAAACGCTTTTCTTATGCCTTCTTTTCCTTGTGCGATTCCTCCTGTAGGAAAATCTGGCCCTTTGATCACCGTCATCAGCTCATCGAGAGTCACGTCGGGATTAGCGATCTGCATCGTTACAGCGTCAATAACTTCTCCAAGATGATGTGGCGGAATATCTGTAGCATATCCAGCAGATATACCGGTTGATCCGTTGACAAGCAAGTTCGGATATCTTGCAGGAAGTACGACAGGCTCATCAATCGTATCATCAAAGTTTGGTGCGAATTCCACCGTGTTTTTTTCAATATCCCTTAACAGTTCCGAAGAGATTGAAGCGAGTCTTGCTTCGGTATAACGCATGGCCGCTGCCGGGTCTCCGTCGACACTTCCGTTGTTGCCATGCATTTGGATCAGCACGTTTCTAACTTTCCAGTCCTGGCTCATCCGTACCATCGCCTCATAAACGGAAGAATCTCCATGGGGATGATAGTTCCCTATTACGTTACCGACGGTTTTTGCTGATTTTCGGTACGGTTTATCGGCGGTGTTGCCTTCCTGAAACATCGCGTACAGAATACGTCGCTGTACTGGTTTCAGGCCATCCCTGGCATCAGGCAATGCACGGTCCTGAATAATGTATTTACTGTACCTCCCAAAACGGTCTCCGATGACCTCTTCGAGCGGTAAATCCATAAATCGTTCTACTAATGACAAAATCTAAACCTCCTCAGGATACTGCTGATCTGATATGTTTTCATTATCCAGAATGTTGGTATCCTCGTTTAACCCGAACTGAACATGTTCTTCAATCCATTTTCTTCGCGGCTCTACCTTGTCTCCCATCAGTACGGAAACCCTTTTTTCCGCTCTGGCAGCATCGTCGATCTTCACACGGATCAATGTTCTCGTTTCAGGATCCATCGTTGTTTCCCAGAGCTGATCAGCGTTCATCTCACCAAGTCCTTTATAGCGTTGAATGATATAGCCTTTTCCGACCTTTTTTATCGCCGTTTTTAACTCATCATCATCCCATGCATATTCGATGATTTCTTTTTTTCCGCTTCCTTTGCTCACCTTGTATAGCGGCGGCAGAGCGATGTATACTTTTCCGTTCTCGATCAGCGGTTTCATATAACGGTAAAAGAAAGTCAGCAGCAGGACTTGGATATGCGCGCCATCCGTATCCGCATCGGTCATGATGATAACTTTTTCATAATTAAGGTCTTTCACTGTAAAATCAGAACCTACTCCTGCTCCAAGTGCATGGATGATCGTATTGATTTCTTCATTCTTAAAGATATCCGCAAGCTTTGCTTTTTCTGTATTGATGACCTTACCCCTTAGAGGCAGAATCGCTTGAAAACGCCGGTCACGCCCCTGCTTGGCTGAACCTCCGGCAGAATCACCCTCTACGAGATACAGTTCGTTCTTGGCAGGGTTCTTTGAGGTTGCCGGAGTCAGTTTTCCGCTTAGCATCGTGTCTTTCCGTTTGTTCTTCTTGCCGTTACGCGCATCTTCTCTCGCCTTGCGTGCTGCTTCCCGTGCCTGGGCGGCTTTAACGGCTTTCCTGATCAGCATTTCACTGATCTGAGGGTTTTCCTCAAGGAAGTACGAAAGATTGCCTGAAACGACGCTGTCGACGCTTGATCTGGCATCACTGCTGCCAAGCTTGCTCTTCGTTTGGCCTTCAAATTGAAGCTTTTCTTCTGGAATGCGCACCGAGATAATAGCGGTCAAGCCTTCACGAATGTCGGATCCGTCCAGGTTCTTATCGCGTTCTTTTAAAAGAGATACCTTTCGGGCGTAATCATTCATGATCCTTGTGATAGCGGTTCTAGCACCTGATTCGTGCGTTCCTCCGTCCTTCGTGCGAACGTTGTTAACGAACGAAAGGACGTTTTCTGCATACCCGTCATTAAACTGAAACGCAAAGTCGACTTCGATGTCATTTTGTGACCCTTCGAAACTAACAACAGGGTGCAGCACATCTTTATCCTCGTTCAAGTACGTGACGAAGGCTTCAATGCCTGACTCATACTGATAAGTATCACTCTGTCCGCTCCGTTTGTCCGTCAGTTCAATCTTTACGCCTTTCAATAAGAATGCTGCTTCTCTTAACCGCTCACTCAGCGTTTCATAGTTATAATTGGTTGTGCTGAAGATCGAGGCATCCGGTTTAAAATGAATGATCGTCCCCGTCTTTCTTGTCTTACCGATTTCCTCGAGCGTTGTAACCGGCTTGCCGCCGAATTCAAATCGTTGCTGAAAGATCGTACCATTCCGGTGAATCGTCACTTCGAGCCATTCAGACAAAGCGTTAACGACTGAGGCGCCTACACCATGGAGACCGCCGGACGTTTTGTACCCGCCCTGGCCAAATTTCCCCCCTGCATGCAGAACGGTCAGGATTACTTCCGGTGTCGGCTTGCCCATTCTATGCATACCAGTCGGCATACCCCGTCCTTCGTCTCTGACGCTTACACTGTTGTCTTTATGTATCGTGACATATATATTATTGCCGTGCCCCGCGAGTGCTTCATCGACGGCATTATCTACGATTTCATAAACAAGATGATGCAATCCTCGGCTATCGGTGCTGCCGATATACATACCAGGACGTTTTCTGACCGCTTCAAGGCCTTCTAATACCTGTATGGCATCATCGTTATATTCTAAATGTGGTTTACTAGCCAAAACACTTTCTCCCTTCAAAAAACTTGCAGTATAACTAATCATATCAGAACATTTGTTTCTATTCCAGATAAGAAAAGCGTAAGCGCCCTGCTTAGGTCCGATTAGGCGCTGGAACTCTTACCAAGCAACACGTTTTTGTGTTGTGGGGGAAGAGTGAAGCGACCTGGGACGAAATGTGTTTATATATCGTCTGCCGAGGACCTAAACTGAAGCTAGACATTCCTTCTCTGCCAGTTAATTTTATACTTTCCTGCATCTTAAAAAATGATAGACCGCTTTCTATTTTAACTTTTCTGCTTCAATCGTGCAAAAACCTTTTGAGTTTACACAAAAAACCACCCCATCACATCGGGTGGTTCAAGCTTATCTGGCTAATCTGGCGTACTCGATTTTGATGCATTTATCCATGATGGAAACCGTTTGATGTTCCTTCAAATAGTCATATGCTTCATCGTTCGCTAGTCCTAGCTGTGCCCAAAAAACATCTGCCCCGATGTCAACGGCATCCTTCGCTACCTCAAGCAGGTATTCACTTCTGCGGAAAACATTCACGATATCAACATGACCTTCAATCTCCTGCAATGTTTTTTACCGCTTTTACCCCAAGTACCTCATCAACTGCCGGATTTACCGGAATGATTTCATAGCCGGCATCCTGCATGACCGAAGATACCATGTAAGAAGTTTTCATGGGATTGTCTGATAGACCAACAACAGCGATCCTCTGTTTTGATATGAGAATATCCCTGATTTCATCATCAGCCGGATTTTTAAAATGCATACCGTTTCCCCCTTAAGATTTCGTCTAATACTCTATATATGAACCTAAAATCTGATTTTCAAACACATGAAAATGCCAGCCGTTATGGGGCTGGCACGTTTAATGACTAATTCAGCTGATAGAGTGAGGAATACTTCTCTTCAAAATATCGGATCAAATAGTCAGGATTTAAGCCCTCACCTGTCACATCTTGAAGGATCTCCATCGGTTTTTTCATCTTCCCGTATTGGTGGATATTTTTGCTCAGCCACTCCTGAACTGGTTTAAGATCCCCTTTTTCAACAAGCTGATCAAAGTCAGGGAGATCACGGATTAGGGCTTCTTTTAATTGTGCTGCATAGATATAGCCCAATGCGTATGAAGGGAAATAGCCAAAGCTGCCTCCTGACCAGTGAACATCCTGAAGGACACCCTCACTGTCATTCTCGGGCTTCACTCCGAGATATCCCTGCATTTTTTCATTCCAGATACGAGGAAGATCTTTCACTTCAATTTCATCGTTGAATAAACCTTTTTCAATTTCATACCGAACAATGACATGAAGAGGATAAGTCATCTCATCTGCTTCGATACGGATCAGTGAAGGTTCAACTACATTTATCGCTTTATAAAAACTCTCCAGATCTACATTATCGAACTGGCTTCCTGCATATTGCTTGAGCGAAGCATAATGATGATTCCAGAACCCTTGATGGCGGCCAACGAAGTTTTCCCAGAACAGCGACTGTGATTCATGTATGCCCATGGATGTACCTGTGCTGAGCGGTGTTCCTACGAGTGCTTCTGATAGGTTTTGCTCATATAGGGCATGTCCGCCTTCATGAATTGTACCAAAAATCGCTGTACGGAAATCTTTTTCCACATAGCGGGTCGTTACACGGACATCTCCAGTATTCAAACCAATAGCAAACGGATGGACCGTTTCATCCAGACGTCCTGATTCAAAATCGTATCCCATCTCTTTTAGGACATGAAGACTGAATTCCTTTTGTTTCTCTTTAGGGAACGCCTCAAACAGGAAAGCCGTCTCAGGCTTCCCAGCTTCGGTCACCTTCTGCAAGAGCGGAACGATGCGGTCGCGCAGTTTAGCAAACGTCTCATCCAAAATTTCTACAGTGACACCAGGCTCATACATATCCAAAAGGGTATTGTACTTATTGCCTTCATAGCCCCAATATCCGATAAAGCGTTTATTAAATTCCACAAGCTTTTCCAAATAAGGCTGGAACATAGCAAAATCAGATTTGGCCCTCGCTTCTTCCCAAATGCTTTCTGCTTTTGACTGCAGAATCACATATTCCTTAAACTCATCTGCGGGAATTTTTGTATTGCGGTCATAATCTTTTTTGACCTCATCCAGCGTTTTTTTTGTTACTTCCGAGAGCGAATCATATACGGAGCTTACAGAAAGTTCTTCTATGTATTTTTTCATTTCATCTGATGTGGACATAGCAAATACATCCGCAGAAAGCGTACCTATGACTTCTGAACGCTGGCTGACTCCTTTTTTTGGCGCACCTGTACGCAGATCCCAGTACATCAAACCAATGGCTTCATTCATATGCGTCATTTTTTTTACGTAATTAAGAAATTCCTTTTCTACCGATTGCAAGGTCTGTGACATTATGTTCTTCCTCTCTAAACTTAAGTAAATTAACCATACCATCTAACCATTCGGCAGAAAACATAAAACTCCTGCAAGAAAGAAAAGCAAAAGCACCCTGTTAAGTCCGACAAGCGCTGGAGATCTTACACTGCAACACGTTTTTTGTGTTGTGGGGTAAGAATGAAGCGACCTAAGACGAATTGTGATTTATCAATTCGCCCACCGAGGACTTAAGCTGAAAACTGAAAAATTCGTTTTCAGCCCTGGGCGCTGGAGCTAGACAACACACCTATGCCTTTTCAAGGCTGTCATGGAAATAATTAATGTAAACGTTCTAGAAATGAGGAGGTTCCATGTTCTCCTCTGATGCCAAATTCGTAAGATAACGCCTGTTTTAATGCATGATCTGCTTCTATAAAAGCCTGATGATATTGATCACCGTATTGTTCCTTTAATGCTTTTATCGTTTCATACGCGTGCTTCAGCTGCAGGATATATTCTGCATTCTGTTCCAATGTCCATCACCTCTGATCACAGTATGGCCGGTTCCTGTGTCCCTCATTACTTATCCAACAAAAAAGATCTCCCGAAGGAGATCCTTTATGTTAGCTGCGGGGCTGTCTTTTTCCGAAGTACTGGTAATAATCGGTCTTAATATGCCCATTATATAATTTTCTCTTTTTCGTAGCTGCTTTGCCATAGAGCTGCTCAAACTGCTCATTGGAGGTAATGACATATACCGACCAAGTTTCAAGTGGACGGAAGACCTCACCCATGTCTCTATAAAGCTGTTTCACTTCTTCCTTCTCACCCAAACGTTCCCCATAAGGCGGGTTGCTGATCACATATCCGTACTCTTTTCTTGTCGTAAAATCTCTGACTTGCATCTGTTTAAACGAAATGAAATCGCCAAACCCAGCTTCTTCAGCGTTATTGATCGAGAGGTCGATCATTTTATGGTCGATATCCGATCCTTGAATATCAAGCGGTGTATCATACTTGGCGAGATCATGCGCCTCTTCAACCGCACGATACCATACTTTTTTATCAATCCAATTCCAATTTTCAGAAGCAAATTCTCGATTCAGCCCTGGCGCCACATTCTGCCCGATCATGGCTGCCTCGATCGGAATGGTTCCTGATCCGCAGAATGGGTCTACAAACGGCTTGTCCGGTGTCCAGTTCGTTAATTTGATGAGAGCTGAAGCCATTGTCTCTTTTAGCGGCGCTTCACTGTGCAGGGCACGGTAACCCCGTTTATGGAGGCCCGTCCCGCTCGTATCAATCGTAAGAGTAGCCACGTCTTTTAATAGTGCGACTTCAATTCGATAAAGAGGGCCTTCTTCCGAAAACCATGTTTCTCTTTGATAAGCATTCTTCATTTGATCGACTACAGCTTTTTTAACGATGGCCTGACAGTCAGAAACACTGAATAATTTTGACTTAACGGACTTTCCGATAACAGGAAATTCTCCATCCTCAGGGATAAAATCAGACCAAGGCAACGCTTTCGTCTGTTCAAACAGTTCATCGAATGTTTCCGCTTTAAATTCTCCGACAAGAAGCTTAACACGGTCTGCGGTCCTCAGCCATAGATTGGAGCGGCAGAGGGCAGACTCGTCTCCTTTAAAAATAATCTTGCCGTTTTCAACTTTTACGTCCTCAAACCCAAGGTCACGGACTTCCTGTGCAACAATGGATTCCAGGCCCATGGCTGCGGTAGCAATATACGTCAGATTCATAAGAGATCTCCTCATGGTTGTTTTTCCAGTCTTAATATACCCAAAATAGCTTATGTAAAAAGAAAAAAGGCCACTAGGGCCCTCTTACATTCTCAAGTGTCACCAATAACGTTCTGTAAGCCATGTTCTGTTCCATCGTACTGCATTCGGCTTCCGCCTCGTACTCCGGTGGTAATCATCTATCTCCAGATGAATAGTCATCTGTTCTTCTTCGCGTTCAATTCCGCTCAGAAAACTCCCCTACCATAATTTGGGTTTCTCGCTCGTGGGGTTTACCGCGTTCCACTCTTGCCGTTTCCGGAAAGACTACGTCACTGTGGCACTTTAAAGGTAGTGTCACCATATCCGAAGACTTAGGTGAGTTCCCTGCCGTTAATCCAGTCGAAACCAGAATACCCTGGCTTATCTTTTCGCCAGGCACGAACACTACGGCCATCGCAGACCGTGCGAGCATGGACTTTCCTCAACATCTTTAAAAAGATGCCGCGATTACCCGAACGTTATTAGTTTTAAATTGTCAAAGCAAAATTTAGTATAGCAGGAAGCTGTTTAAAAATCAAATGGATAATAATTACTGAATCAATCGTAAAGTTTGCTTCCGAATACGTGCTTTTCCAGATTTGACAGACGCTGAAGAATGTCGGAATTAATGTTCATGGATGATGTTGGAACTCTTCTTGTCTGTTCAGATGTATTTTGCACTTCTTTGCGAAGCCTGTTGTTTTCCTGAATGACTTTGTCAAATTCCTTTTGGAAGTTCTCATAGTCTTTAATGATCAAATCAAGAAATTTATCTACTTCATCTTGATCATAACCTCGAAAACCCTGTTTAAAATCTTTTTCGAGAATTTCTTTTGCAGTCAGATTCAATCGTTTTTCTCCATTCATCGGGCTCACCTCAATGTTTAACTTCATTTTTTCCTGCGTTCGCAGCATAATTCAAACAAATACACCGTTCTTTATTTATACATGATGACTTTTTATTAAATCTAGCCTATATTTTTTCAAATTCAATAGAAAAAGTCAATTTCTATCCAAAATCATTCCCAAAATTCCCCTTTGGCGTCCTGTTCATCCTGATAGATCAGTTCTAGGTCAGACGGTGTGATATATAGTACTTCGTATGCCGGATCTTTTTCTTGCCTCCGTCTGGCAGGTTCAAGATAAAAACGCGGTGTTCCCGGAGTATCTTCATCATATAAAATGAGCATCCCATCGGTTTTCTGCACAAGAAACCCATTTTTTGCGGCCAGCTGCTTCGGACTGAAGTACGGTTTATTGGAGATCGATTCTACAAAATCCGCCTGCGCCAGCAGTTCATGATACTGCTCCTGCCGGGCTTCGTTCCAATTCGCTTCCTGATCCAGGAATGGGGTAAGCACTGCAAGTTTGAGGTCCGGAAATCTTTGATCCCGAAGCTCAACAGCGACTTCCCCCGCCCATATTTCAACACCCGGCTGGCCGCTGATGATCACCCATTCCAGTCCTTCTTCCAAGAGCACTGTCAGTTGTTTCTCAATGGCTTTTTTTATATAGTGTACCCCCGGATCTTTCTCTTTAAAAATCCCGAGTTCATGGGATTTATATCCAGTTATCAGCAAGTTTTTCACCATGAACTTCTCTCCCAGCACTTCATTTACTTTGAAAAAAGGAACCAATCAAAATGATCAGTTCCCTCACGTAACATGACTAAATTCATTTGCAATAAAAAACGTCAGTCCCAAAACAAGAAAAAATGCAAATACTACCCATTGCCTCACGGATCCATCTCTCCATCGCTTAATATACTAGCATATTTTTACAGGAAAATGGCCGATTCCCCAAATTTCTACATCACGTGTAACGTTTTAGCGATTATCGTCAAAGCGGCGCACATTTTGCGCTTGCCTGGGGAATAATTAGTATTTTCCTATGAAAAATCTCTTTTTTTATTCTACACAAAAAGTGTCCAAATTTAAATACATTTATCGGCCAAAATTTATATTTTTTTAGGAGTTTTCACATTTTTTTCTTAATCTCTGAATTCTGTTGTCCAAAGCTGTTTTTTCTTTCTCTTCCGTCCGTTTTAACAACCTCTTTTTGCTCTTCCAGATCCCGTACGCAGCTTCTGCATAATAGAGCGCTTTTTCATAGTCTTTTCCCTGATGTTCATGCCATTTCGCCAATTCGACATACGGTTCTTCATCATTTCCCAGCGAACCATTGGTGCAAAGTTCCTGCCAGAGCGGAACTGCCAGATGATCTTGCTTTGTTTTTTTATAAAGAGCCGCTGCTGCCTTTTTGGCCATTTTACTTTGGCTTCCTTCCCCGTTCATCATCTCCGTATATTTTTGCAGAGCAATGCCAAACTGGCCGGCAGATTCGTACCACCTTGCCGATTCATACTGTTCAATGCTCGTCACTGCAGAGCCGCCCTGCAGGAGTTTGGAGATATGGATATAGAGGGAAATCAGCGATAAAACATCCCATTCATTATGGGTCATGACCCCTTTTACGAGTTCGGGATCGTTTTCTTTTAAATATTGAAAATAGAGCATGGGCGCCAGATAACCTGGAGTGTCATGCTCCCGCTTCACACCGAGGATCTCCTTTTCAACGACTGAGAGCCTTACGGATTCAAGGCTCTGTTTCCAAAGCCTTCTGGATCCATGGAGAAGATCAAAATGTCCGAACGCCGGCAGAGAAGGTACAAAATCCCGAATCAGTGTATGTCTCGTTTTAACTTGAGGCCAGTCAAAGGATTTCCCATTGTACGTAACCAAGTTTTTCAGTTCCTTGATTTGAGTTAAAAAAAGATGGTACATCGCAATTTCCGATCCAGGGCCGGGAAGGAAAAACTGTTTCACTTTTACCTGATCTTCTTCCACTTGGCTGTAGCCGAGGAGAAAGATGGTATTTCCTGCTCCACCGCTTAATCCAGTCGTTTCCGTATCAAAGAAAACAAGATCTGATGGATATAGGTCATGAGAAGATAGCGGATGAACGGCACCAGCCTTCCTCCAGTCTTCCATCACTTCTTCCAGTTCTTCGAATGAATAATTTCCCCAGCGCTGATCCAATGGGTAGCTGACTTCCCTGACGAGGCAATACTCTTCTTCATAAAAATAAGGCGTCGTTTGAAAACTGTTCCAAGCTTCATGATGCTGAATGACTAGCTGAGAAGGCGGCGTCTGGATGCCCGTCCGGGCTTCCTTCTTCTCAGAGACGAGGTGCTTCTTAAAACGATTCAGTTTTGACTGCATCGACATTTTCATCTCTCCTGACTGCATCCAGCAGCTTCAGTGCCAGAACTTTCGCATTTTCCCCTTCAAGCATTGTTCCCGTACAAGAAGGGCATCCTGCTTCACAAGGGCATGTTTGGATAACCTGGTGAGCTTCGTGTATCACCGTATCCCATATCTTATATACATTCTCACTCAACCCGATTCCGCCTGGATACCGGTCATAAAGGAAAATAGTCGGCTTTCCGGAATGAACCGCTTTGATCTGCGGAACAACATGCAGATCGCTCGGATCGCACATAACAAAAAGCGGAGCTACATGCCGGAACACATTTGCAATTCCGATCAGCCCCTGTTCGATGGAGCTTTCACGTATACTTTGAAGCTGATCCCGGTCAAATTCAAGCCAGGTAGCTGATGTGTGAAGCTCTTCTTCCGGAAGATGGATGGGGCCTGATCCGATATTCTCATGGGTTTCAAATTTTATTTTCTTAAAAATGGTAGCCATCGCATTGACGGTTACTTCCCCAAATGCCCTCTCCTGATCTTTCAGCTTCGTATTCTTGTCGATTTCGAGTACTTTTAAGGAAACGGCAAGATTGGCATCTGTAAAATAATCAACATCTACTTCCCGGACGAATGCTTTCTTTTCTTCATAATCCAGTTTTTCAACCTGATATTGAACACCCTGATGAAGATAAATGGCTTCTTCATGCAAAAGAGTCATTGAGCTGAAACGGTCCATCTCGCCGATGATTCTTACGTTTGCTACATCACTTTGATCCACGATCACCACATTTTCCTGAGAGGCGGACCGTAACGAAATGTTGTGGGCCGGAAAGGAATCGTTCATCCAGAAGTATCGTTTTCCCTGATGATGAAGGACTTGTTCTTCCGTTAAAAACTCAAGTATCTCTTCAATCTCTACTCCCCAAAATGCATCCCCTTCTTTAAAGGGAAGCTCATATGCCGCACATTTGACATGATCCACAAGTATGATCAGATTTTCCGGGTTGATACGGGCAGATTCAGGCGACCGGTCAAAAAAGTATTCCGGCTGCTGGATGATATACTGATCCATCGGACTGGAGCTAGCGACCAAGATCACGACAGATTCATCCTGACGGCGGCCCGCTCTTCCCGCCTGCTGCCACGCACTGGCGATCGACCCGGGATACCCTGTTAAAATACAAGCGTGGAGCTGTCCGATATCGACACCAAGCTCAAGGGCGTTTGTACTGACGACACCCATGATCTCCCCGTTTCGCAAGCCCTTCTCGATGGCCCTCCGCTGGGTCGGAAGATAGCCCCCTCGATACCCTTGAATGGACTTCATGCCGAATTCCTTTTTGGCCAGCTCCTGAAGATACGTCAGCAGAATTTCCACTCTCACGCGGCTTCTGGCAAAAACGATCGTTTGGATCTTGTTTTTAAGAAACTGGCCTGCAAGATCTCTCGCCTCCAGTGTGGCTGATTTCCGAACATTCAGCGGCTTGTTCACAATCGGCGGGTTATAGAAGATGAAGTGTTTCTTACCGCTCGGCGCGCCGTTGTTGTTGATGAGTTCCATTCCTGTTCCCGTGAGATTTTCCGCCAGTTCTTTCGGATTGGCAATCGTAGCTGAAGTACAGATGAAGATCGGATCGCTTCCATAGAATGAGCAAATTCTCTTCAAACGGCGGATGACATTTGCGACATGGCTGCCAAACACCCCTCTGTATGTATGGAGCTCGTCGATGACGATATACTTCAGGTTCTCAAACAGTGAGACCCACTTCGTATGATGAGGCAGAATCGCTGAATGCAGCATGTCCGGATTTGTCATAACGACATTTCCGGCTTTTCTTACCACCTGCCGGATGTTGGCCGGTGTATCGCCATCATACGTATAGCTCTTGATATCAAGACCGATCGCATCAATAAACTCGTTGATCTCAGCCTTTTGGTCCTGGGCGAGCGCTTTGGTCGGAAATAAGTACAAGGCTCTGCTGTCCGGGTTCTCCGCGATTTCCTGCAGGACCGGCAAGTTATAGCACAGGGTTTTCCCTGAAGCCGTCGGTGTGACCGCGACAAAACTCTTTTGGTTCAGTGCGGTTTGAAAGGCGGTCAGCTGGTGGGAATATAGTGAAGTTACTCCCCTGTCTTGTAATGCTTGTTTTATATGTGGATGAAGTGTTTCAGGTATTTGCCCTGTCACCGCTTCTTTTTCTTCTATTATTTTCCAGTGAACAATCTGTTCATTAATGGAAGGCTCCGTTCTTAATAATGCAAGCAGTTCCTGCATCGTTTTTTTCGTTTCCATATCGTCACCTCATCCTCTATTTTATCGAATAAACGTTCGTAAGAAAACTAATATCTCATTTAGCGGGGATTGGTGTATGTAAATTGTTGCGACGGAACAGGGAAAATAGACAAATCAACTTAAAATCCCTTTCAAAATCAGATGAAAGAGGCTGTAAGAGTATAAATACCTCTAATTACCTGCTTAAAACGGCTTAAGAAGAAAGAAAGTATAAAAATTAGGGGGGAATGGACTTTGATTTTAATTTTCAAGAGCTACACTTTTATTATTGAACGGAACGCGGTGCCAGGCACCACACAATAAAAAAACAGCAAACCCATGGGCTTGCTGTTCCTATTATTAAAGATTTTGTAAAACTTGTTCTAGATCGGTGGTCGGCTGACGACAGCTGAATTTTCGCAGACGAAAACCGTCGGCTTGCCGTTTTTCAATTGAAGCTCTTTTGCATATGGTGCCATTGAAGTAAACTCATAAGTGGTCCTTGTCTTAAAAGGACCACTTATGCACTGCTTTTAATTATTCTGCTCCCTCTTTCCTGCGGCCGTCATAAGCGACACCGCAAGAACAGCGATTTTCCCCAAATAATAAATTATAAGAAGCCGGGAATTCCTGATTGACTCGCTGTACCTCTCTTGCAAATTCTTTGCTGTCAGCAGGTACTTTTGAAAGGGCATCAGCTTTTTCTTGGGTATCAATATTAGCGCCCGGCGGGACGAATCTGTTCTTTGGAATATGAACACCATTGGTGACGACTGCATTATTGGAAATGAACACTCCACTTTGTACAATCGCGTTATATACAATGGATTTAAATCCAACAAATACCTTATTTCCAATATAACAGGGGCCATGAACGAGAGCTCCATGAGCAATGGTGACTTCCTTGCTTATGAAGATGGAATACCCCTTTCCACCTACAGATATGAGTTTATTTAATAACCCATGTAAAATGACTCCATCCTGAAGATTTGTATTAGAGCCTATATAAAATGGGGTCCCTTCATCCGCACGTATACTAACATTAGGTGCTACATAAACATTTTTTCTTATGACTACATCACCAATTACACTGGAGAAAGGACTAATGAATGATCTTTTGTCAATTTTGGGGGAGATTTGAACGGGATTAAATGAAGTAATTGGATTGGGACTGATAAATGGTCTAAAACAATCGTCACGTTTCAAACTGATCACCTCTTTGATCACTTTATCCATCAGGTTATGCAGGTTGGTGAACATACGCAACAGGATCGTTATATTAAAATTGAATACGATCATCGTAACTGAGTGAAAAAAATAGTTCACTCTGCCTTTGTCGGAAGGAGAAATGATTTCTGATATAGAATACCTGATAAAACCCTATATTTTAACAAAATTTCAAACCTTGGCTAAGGAGTTGCACCGTATGAATATCGTAGATCTCGTTCAGTCACAAGTCATTGCTGCTATTAAAAATGAAGAAGAAATCGAAAAAGCGATAACAAGCAATGCAAATATTGTATTTCTCTTGACAGGAAACTTGTTGAATATAACAGAATATCTTGATCGATTAAAAGAAGCTCAAAAGAGTATCTTTATTCATATCGATTTTATAGAAGGCCTTTCTAATACGAAGAGCGCCATAAAATATATTGCTCAAAAATGGAAACCCTTAGGCATCATTACAACAAAAAGCACCTTGATTAAATTTGCCAAAGAAGAAGGGTTAATGGTCATTCAACGAATGTTTCTTATTGACCATAGTGCCATTACAAAGGGAATCAGCATATGCGAGACGTATCATCCGGATGCCATTGAGGTGCTGCCAGGACTTATGCCAAACGTGATCGATCATCTGACAAGACAGGTTAACCTGCCCATCATTGCGGGAGGCTTAATCAGTTCAAAAGAAGATATCATCAAAGGACTGGAAGCGGGTGCTCTGGCCATGTCTACCGGTGATTCCTCCCTATGGAATTTTGATATCTAAAAAGCACACAAAAGGGGAACTAGAGAGAATTGTTCCCTTTTTATGTGCCTGATTAACCGCTGATATCTGTCCGATGAACTTTGTTAATCTCTGTTATGCCTCTGTAGATGTCATAAATGGTATTTTTGTTTAATACCGCTACTTTTAACTCCAGAAGAAGTGAATGATCTTCCAGATCCTGAATATGCACATGATCGATTCTAAGTCCTTGTTTTTGTACTTCAGCAATCACCTCACCCATTTCATCCCTGTATTTCAAATTAAGTTTAAGGGAGATTTCTTTTGCTTGAATCTTTCGCCAAAAACCGAGTTTATTAATAAAAAGAGGAAGAATCTCAACACTGATCATAAGCAGGATGACACCTGCAACAGCTTCGATAAAAAAACCCGCACCGGTTGCGATACCAATCCCTGCTGCTCCCCATATCATGGCAGCCGTCGTTAAACCCGTGATGGTATCATCCTCTTTTCTTAAAATCACTCCCGCTCCTAAAAACCCAATTCCCGAAACAATCTGCGCGGCTAATCGAAGCGGATCCATTTGTATTTTTACGAAAGCAGATGACGGAAAGGAATAGGAAGATTGTATGGAAACAATGGTTAACAGGCAGCTAATAATGGATATAACCAAGCTCGTTTTTAACCCCAATGGTTTCCTCTTTAATTGTCTTTCTAAACCGATAGCCAGCCCCAATATGGCAGATATGAATAGTTTCACCAGCATCTCTGCATCAAAGTTTGCTGCCAATTCCTTCAATCCTATCGACCTCCTTATCCTAATGACTCGTTATTGGCAAAGAGCGGTGCAATGGCAACTGGTGGATATCTTTAATGCTTTGAAGGATATAGGAAGGTTTTTGCACAGAATCCTTTACCATTTCTTTTGTTGTAATTCCAGACAGCACGAGCACGGTTTGGATCCCATTATCATTTCCCATTCGTATATCCGTCTCTAAACGGTCTCCGATGATATAGCATTCTTCAGGCTTTAAATGTAAAACATCCTTTATGACAATATCCGCCGCGAATTTCGAAGGTTTCCCCATGATATAATCAATGGCCTTGCCAATCGTTCCTTCCATTGCCCCAATAATGGACCCACAATCAGGAATCTCACCATCCACAACCGGACACGTGCGATCCGGGTTGGTTGCCAGAATCACCGCCCCGTTTTTCGCCCATGCTTGATAGGCATCGTTCAGTTTACGATAATTAAATTGGCGATCCCAGCCTAAAACGACATAGGTAGCTTGGTCAGGATCCTCTGTAATTCTTATTCCTTCATGGATCAACTCTTCGAATAAAGCCTCCTCCCCGATAACATAAACAGCATCGCTGCGATTCATATGTTGTTTTAAAAACTTGGCTGTAATGTAATTGGAGTTGATAACTTCATCTATTGACGCCTCGATTCCCAGTCCCTTCAGCTTTTTTACATAGTCATGACGCGTCGAGATGGATTTATTCGTGAAAAAGACGACCTTGTGCCCGCCATTCCGCAAATATTCTATCGCTTCCTTCCCCCCCTCAATCATCTGGTTTTCTACATAAACGGTTCCATCCAAATCAAATATAAAACCTTTTGCCATATGAATACCTCCATTTAAACTGCACTAAAATGAATAAAACCCCCAGCTATAGAAGCCTTATAAGCAAAGGCTAAAATAGCTAGGGGTTTCTCTTATTCTCTTCCCGCTGTTATTCAGTTGTAAGTTTCAGAGATGCCTGTTATCGTACGATAGAATTAACGTTCGATACATGATTGATAATATCCTGGATCGAGTATTGATACGGATTAATTTCATAGATAACCGGTCCATCAAAGGATTGCTTCTCTAAAAAGCCCTCCAGCTCCTCCGTGAAATGATTTCCCTCCCCAGGAAGCAGATGAAGATCCGATTTCCCATCATTCTCTGATAAATGGATGCCGCCTAATGATCCAGCCAGCTGATCAATCGTTGTTTCCAAAGCATCCCCCATCAAATCCAAATGGCCGATATCCAAGCACGCCTTTACATTTGCAGCAGTGATTAAATCGATCCATTCTTCTACATTAGAAGCAATCTGATGGCAATAGTTTAATTTATCCGGAATGAGGTTTTCCAACAGCAATTCTACCCCATGCTGCATAGCGACTTCATTTAGCTTTAAAATTCGCTCTTTTACCCTTATTAAGGACTCATTTCGTTCTTCAGAAAACCAGGCATATCCTCCATGGAAGGTCGCATGCTTCCCTCCATATTCAGCAAGCTTTGCCAGCCATTGTGATAAAACATTAAATGTTCTTTCGTATACAATCGAATCAGGAGTAGCCAGATTGAGATCGTGGAAAGGCAAATGCAATCCAACCTTAAAACCTAAATCACTGGCAAACTTTAAATAGTGATGAGCATTGTTCTGTTCTGCCAGTATTTCAATGCCTTCGAACCCTGCTTTTTTAATCCTGATAAAGTCATTTACATCTGCTGTTAGTCCCAGGGACCAGCTATTAAGCCATTTTTCCATGATTTTCTCCGTTTGTTGATGAATTAAAATTAGAGGTAAGATCATTATTCAGTTCTTCTAATTTTTTGCCTTTGGTTTCAGGGGCTAATAATGCCGATACAGTTAAGCCTAATAAACTGATAACGGCAAAGAACCAGAGGGCTTTGCTGCTTCCCCACGCCGCAATCAAATTAGGAAATACCAATATCCCCATAATGGAACCAATTCGGCTGAATCCCGTGGCCAAACCGGATGCACTCGCTCGGATACTTGTTGGGAATAATTCTGTCGGATAGACAAAGTTAAGGATTCCTCCACCCATATTGGCAAACAGCACAGCCAAACTGAACAGAATGACCAAAAATGCAAACGTAGGACTTGGATTAAGAGCTAGAATAATCAGTGCTATCGATAAACCGATGAACGAAGTAATAATAAGAGGCCTTCTTCCAATCCTTTCTACAAGATTCATTCCGACAATGGCTCCCAATAAACCTAATAAACTAACCGTTCCAGATCCCATATAAACCATCATTTGTGAACCATTGGTAAAGGGTTTTAATATCGTTGGTGTATACATGGAAATTCCATAATAGGCGACAGCATAGCAGAACCAAAATCCGCAAACAAAGAACGTACGTTTAAAAAGAGTCTTTGAAAATAAATGGCTGACTTTTGTTTTCGGAGTAGAATCCGCTGGAATGATGACTTTTTGCCCTGTGATTTTCAGCATGATTTCCTCTGCTTCTTTCTCCCGTCCTCTTGAAGCCAGCCATCTAGGAGATTCCGGAAGGGTGACTCTAAAAAAGAAAACGATTAATGCAAAAACAGCTCCTACCAGAAGCATGTATCTCCAGGCACTCGGCCCCACCGGCACTAACAAGATCCCGATGAGATAGGCCGTAACAGCGCCTACAAACCACATGGCCCCCAGAGATGTACTATGTTTTCCCCGGCTTTTTGTTGAACTGAATTCCGATACAAGAGTAGCAGAAATCGGATAGTCTGCACCGATTCCAATTCCTAACAAGAAACGGAATAAAATGAGCTCCCATGGAGCCTGTGCGAATGCGGTTAAGGCGGCAAACACAACAAAAGCCATTAAATCAACAACATACATCGCTTTTCGGCCGAATTTATCGGTTAAGTTACCAAGCCACAACGCACCGATCAATGAACCAATAACAGCCGAAGATGTGATCAAAGCCTGAATCCCGGGAGTAATATCCCACTGACTTAAAATTAACGGCATGGCGACAGCAATAACCGTTAAATCAAAGCCATCAAGAAAAGTACCGGCAGCTGACAAGAGGGTGACTTTTCTTTGAAAGCGCTTTAATTTTGGAGAATCCAAATGCTCAAAACTCATAATCTGACCCCTTCCCTTTTTCATTATGTAAAATTATAGAAGAAGAAAAATAAAAGCCATAGCCAAAAAAACATGTAACATGTTTTTAATGACTATGGCTTCTCTTCATCTCCGGCCATAAATCTACACAATGCATTATTTTTTTATTTGCTAAACAATTTATACAATATTCAAACGAGTCTGTCAACTATTATTTGGAAATGCTCTTTTCTAAAAGATTGTTGCTATGGGAACATTGTTGTAAAAAAACTTCATTGACAAGTTGATTGTAGTGCAAGGTGCGAGACTCCTCGAAAATGAACTTCACATTTTCTTCGTGCGATGCACCGCTGACGAAGCCTTCCTTGTCCTGCAGGACGAGCGTGACAGGTGAGACCATGAAGGCGCTAGCGCCGACGGGCTCAGCACACGCCCCACGGAAAGCGAGCATCCTGTAACGGAAATCAACTACTCCCAAGAGCATCAGAGCTTACGAAAACAGCTTTTGATCATGTACTATAGATGACCGACTGAAAATATTGATGAACCATTTAGCAGGTTAATATAAACTATTCTGGATCGTCCCGGTTTATGTTGCTATCTCTTCCAAATTTATGTATAATTAAAAATAATCAGATAACTTGAACAGTTAGTGTTTCGGGTAGAGATACGGAGAACCCTGTGAACATGCATTCGTACGGCATTTATTGCCGCACATGCTATGTCATGGGGTTTTTTTGTGTGTTTATCCTCTCTAAATGTTATCTGGAAAGAATAGGATCAACAAAATATGACCGGGGAGGGGAAAGAATGAAAGGTTTGAAGTATAGGAAGTGGCTCATCTATGTTGCAACGCTTGTTCTGGCAATGGGAAATGATTGGGGACTGCATGCGTTTAAAGCAAATGCTGCTGAAAATGCAGTACCCAATCTATTGATTACAGAGGTCATTCCAGATACGGATAACTATGCGGGTTATGATGCGTTTGAGTATATCGAAATCTATAATAACAGCAATCAGGAGATCAATCTGCAAGACTATCACATTCAAACAGGAGGCTGGAACAAGACAATTGATAACGCAGCCAAAATCGGCCCGTGGGATACGATGCTGTTCTGGACGAGAAGGCAGGAAACTCAGCCGATGACATTGGAAGGCTTCAATCACTTTTATTTTTCGTCTTATTCTAGTAAATACATTGAGGAAGATCACTTGCAAAGAATAGAAGATATTGGCGGCCTGGTGAATAGCAAAAACCAGACGGTATCCGTTTTTGATCCGAGCGGAAAGGAAGTCGTTAAAGCGAATTACACCGGTGACCAAGTAGCCGCAAATAAGTCCATTATGTTCGGTTATCCAACCAATGGAAGCATCACGATGAAAACGTTATCCGGCAATCAAAATCCGACACCTGGCTGGGTCGAATCGGCACAAGCTCCTCCAAGACCAAAACAAGACGATGCGGCACCTTCCATTCCTTCCAATATCAAAGCAGAGGCAGGAAACGGTGTAGTGCAGCTAAGCTGGGATTCAAATCCGGATTCCGACCTCTATCGCTATCATATCTACAAGAATGGAAATTTAGAGTTTTCCGTCTCTCCATCCAAGCATGAATTTACGATATCTTCGCTGATTGGCAATCTTGATTATACCGTGCAAATGACTGCCGTTGATACTTCAGGAAATGAATCGGCGAAATCAGCCCCCCTAACGGTTAGACCCGGACATCAGCTCATTACACAGGTAGAAAGATCATCCAATGACAGAAACCCAAAATATCAAACACTGTGGGATATCAGCAAGGATGGCCCGATCATCCCTGGATTAGTACAGGATCTTGTCCCGCAAGGACTCGGTTATTACAAGAAAAAAGATTGGTTATTTACCATTAATTATTTGGATAATGGAAGGCCCGGAACGCTATCCGTGATTGATGCCACATCTGAAAAACTGGTGAAATCCATTGTATTGTATAACCAAGACGGCACACCATACACCGGCCACGCGGGAGGCGTTACTGTAAGCATGGACCATGTTTGGATCTCTTCCGAACAATTTCTCTATACGTTAAATATCAGTGATATCGTTGCGGCGCAAAATAATGATGAGCTTACGTTCACGAACCAGATTCATGTTCCCGTAGAAGCGGCTTATGATGTCTATGACGATGATAAAAAAATTCTATGGGTTGGTGAATTTTATGAGCCAAGCAGCTACCCGACGGATCCAGCACACCACCAGGTGAACCGTGCCGGAGAAATGCAATATGCCTGGATGGTCGGTTATAAGCTCACACCAAGTACAGACATGCTGACAAGTGAACAATGGAATCAAACATCGAATGAACCTGCAACTCCGGATTATGTCTTTTCCACCATCGGAAAGGTTCAGGGCGCCATTGTTCAAAAGAAGGGGATCTCTTTAGTTACTTCCTATGGACGGGCAAACGATAGTGTTCTCTATCGATACGAAGATCCGCTAAAAGAGGAGCCTAATCAATACGTTACGTTCGGGGAAAAGCAAGTCCCTCTTTGGTTCCTTGATGGACAAACCGCCAAACCGATAGAAAGTATCACCGCGATTCCCATGAATGAAGGAGCAGTGCTAGTAAAAAGTGATCTCTATGTTTCCTTTGAATCAGGAGCGAACAAATATCGGTATACCGGGACCTATCCAAGGGATCGGATGCTCAAAATTGATATGAAGACATTAATGAAGGATGATCGGAATACAGAGAAAGAAGAACGTAAATAGAGTAACTCGGCGATAAGTATTGCACCCATCTGTTCAATCTCCTTTGATACCGCCCAAAAGGCTGCAGATATTCCTGCAGCCTTTTTCGGTATAATTTATTGAAGTATTTTATTTGTTTTGACAGACTTGTCCAGATCTTTCTCTTCTTCGTCGAAATAAACCGCCTTGCCCGATTTGGCAGATTCGTAGATTGCTTCAAGAATCTCCGTAACCACCAAAGCCTGTTCTGGTTTAACTACCGGCTCCTTGTCGTTCAGAATAGCGTCGATCCACAGTCTTGCTTCATGCTCGGCATCGCTTTCTTCATCCGCATCATAAAATGCGACTCCTTTTCCATCAACCTGAACCTCATTCGTGTATAGCTTGCCGAAGTCTTCTCCGTTTATCCTGAGTCCGTCCATCATGTCGGCTCCGCCTTCTGTTCCACATAGGGTACACATTGCTTCACCTGTCTGTAAGGTATTCAGTGCCCAGCTCGTTTCCAGCGAGATGGTTGCTCCGTTCTTCATGGTGATCATGCCAAAGGCTGAATCTTCTACGGTAAACTTTTCAGGATCCCAGGAACCCCAGGCATTTGCTGCGTCTTTCTTTTTGCCAAGTTTGTGATAGGTCGTTCCGAGTACTGCCTTCGGTTCGTAATTGTTCATCATCCAGAGAGTCATATCGAGTGAATGTGTACCGATATCGATCAGTGACCCCCCACCCTGCTTTTCTTCATCCAGGAACACGCCCCATGTTGGTACAGCACGGCGGCGGATCGCGTGTGCTTTCGCATAATAGATATCTCCAAAATCTCCGCGCTCACACAGCTTATGTAAATGCCAGCTGTCTGCACGGAAGCGATATTGATAGCCAATGGTCAGTTTTTTCCCTGTTCGTTTGGCGGCCTCGACCATTCGACGGGCATCAGCTGCTGTTTTGGCCATTGGTTTTTCGCACATTACGTGTTTGTCCGCTTCAAGAGAATCGATCGTGATTTCTGCATGGGAATGGTTCGGTGTACAAACATGTACGACGTCAACGCGTTCATCCTCAAGAAGTTCTTTGTAATCGAGATACACTTTGGCATCCTCGGTTCCAAACTCCTGAGCCGCTTTTCTTGCTTTTTCTTCTTCCAGGTCACAAAAGGCAACCAGTTCTACTTCGTCAATCTTTGAAAGGCTTGGCATATGCTTTCCGTTGGCGATCCCGCCGCATCCAATAATTCCGATCCGTATTTTCTTATACACGAAAACTTCCTCCTTGATTATTGATTTAAGAAAACTTCTTTTACTTCAGAAATTGAAACCTTTCTTCCTTCAGCGTTTGATCGTGCTGCTGCTTCATTGATCAAGGTAAGACTGCAAACATCTTCCTTCGTAATCGTCGTTTCTCCTCCATTCAGTATGGACTCCGCCCATTGTTCCATCGGCATCGGAAGTGCTTCGGGCAACTGCTGTGGTGTGGCCCAGCCCTCTTGATCAAGCTGTCTGCTAGTTAGACGAATTTCGTTTTCTTCAATCAGTAAGGCTCCTTTTGTACCGTAAACCTCTAACTGAAAAGGACTTCCATACGATAAAAATCCGGTTTCCAGCGTTCCGAGCGCACCTGAGTCATATTCGACAAGGACCACCGCACTCTCCTCCACATTTCTTTCATTACTCTGTTGAAAAATAGACGTTACTGCTTTTGCAGGCCCTGCCAGCCGGTTGGTTAAATAGATGGGATGGGCACCAAGGTCGATTAACGCTCCACCTCCGCATTGATCTTTGTTATAAAAATGTGGAGGAAGCCAGCCATTTACATTGCCGCTCTCAGGAACCGCACCATTATGTGCCAGACGGCAGCGAATCGATGTCAGCTCCCCTATCCACCCCTGATCTAACGCGTGCTGTGCATATAAATAGTAATTGGTTGTCAGCCTTGGCAAGGAGACGGTTAACTTAACACCTGCTTTTGCCACAGCCTCATAGATTTCTTCACAGTCAGCTGTTGTTAACGCAAGCACCTTCTCTGTAAAAACATGTTTTTTATGTGCAACGGCTGCCATGATCACTTCTTTGTGCAAATTCGTGGGTGTGTTGACGATAACCGCATCAATACCAGGGTCTTGCAGCACTGCTTCTAGTTCTTTTTCAAAACGTACTCCCAGTTCTTCAGCCCATTTTTCTCCCCTGGAAGGATCTTCATCCCAAACTCGTTGAATCGAAAGGGATGGATTGCTTTTTGCCTCTCTCGCATAATCATCAGCATGAACATGCCATCTGCTTAATAACGCTACGGAAACCACTTTTCATCACTCCTCCTCTTTATCATGAAATGCTTAAATTACTGAAAAGGTTTTCAATGAATTGGACGGGTAGAATCTCCTTCTATTAATTCCACGTCCAAAAACTCTTTTTTAATAGAAGAGCTGCCGTTCATCATCTCCAGCAATCGGTTAAGAGCAAGCCTTCCCATCTCTTTTTCGTTTTGGCGAAGGTGAGTAAACTCCCAGCCGCTTAAATTGTTGTCGTACGCATCAAAACAGATGATTGAGAGATCTTCAGGAATACGAAGACCCAACTCTTCGGCTGCACGTTTGGCAAGAACCGCTATGTTGTATTCCAGGGCAAATATCGCTGTGATCTCAGGGTGCTTTTGAAGGTGTTCCTTGATGATCTCGACATCATGTTCTGGTTTAATATCTTTGCTGATAGAGGAGGGCAAAGATTTTTTCAGATCAGAACACCATAACTGCCGGTTAACGATTCGGTTCTGTTCTTCATACGCGCGCAGTATACCGTTAAAACGGTCTACGACGGTCGTCGTTTCTGCAGTGGCTGGTCCCAGAACACCGACGTATTCATGCCCCAATTCGAATAAATGGTTTATTCCCTGTTGAGCAGCCCTAATATTATCCGTCGAAACGAACGCCGCGGCCACTCCCTTAAAGGTTCGGTCAATCAGCACAAACGGATATTCTGTGATCACCATTTTAAGAATCTCAGATCCATAATGTTCAGCGTGTGCAGGATAAAGGATTAACCCGTCTACTCCAAAGTCGATCAGCTGTCTGATGGCATCGGCCTCTTTATCGATTGACCCATTTGTACGTTTTAATATCACGAAACAGCGATGATTGGCTGCTTCTTCAATACTGGAAACCACTTTTGAAACATAACTGTCATCCAAGTCAGGCACAATCAATCCGACTAAAAACTTGTTCGTTTCTTTTACGTCATTTTCTGGGTTGTCTGTTGAATCTTCAGACACAAAGGTGCCTTTTCCGCGCTGGCGAAACACGAGTCCTTCACTCACTAGTAACTCCAACGCCTTCTTGCTGGTTATACGGCTAACTTGAAAGGAGTCTGATAGTTCTTTTTCAGAAGGTACCCGATCTCCTGCTGCATACTGGCCATTGATAATATTTTTCTTGATTGATTGATAGACTTGCTTGTATAAAGGTTCCATGTTACCACTCCAAAAACAGAAATATGCATACTATATCTGGAAAACAGTGTATACATATTGATTATACCTGAAAGGTCTGACAATTCTAACGGTTAACTCCATCTTCGAACCTGCCTGCTTCCACTCACAGTCACCCTTTGGAAGCCCCGCCCAGGCTAAAGCCTTGAGACATAAAGCGCTGTGAAAAGATGTACAGAACAATCGCCGGGAAGGTATACAGAATGGAAAACGCGGCGAGTTTACCGTACTCTACCATGCCAAAGTTACCAAAAAACTGATAAATGGTAACTGAAGCAGGAAGCTTCTCTGGAGACTGAATGAGAATATACGGTACAAAGAAATTGCCCCAGCTGCCTGAAAAGGTAAAAATGCCGACCGTACAGATACCTGGAATCATCAATGGCGCGACAATTCTTTTCAGTCCCTGCCATACCGAGGCACCATCAATCCAAGCTGATTCCTCTAGCTCCAGTGGAACAGCATCCATGAAGTTTTTCAGCATCCAGATCGCATAAGGGAGTCCGGCTGCTGTTAAAAAGAACATCGTCCCCCATAGCGAGTCTTGAAGTTTCATATAAATAAACAACTGATATACTGGCACCATAACAGCCGTAATCGGCAGCGAGGTCATAAAGAGAATCGTAAACATAAAATGCTTTTTATATTTCATCTGATAACGAGAAAGTGGATAAGCAGCCAGCCCTGCCACCAGCACCACGAGCAGGCCTTGCCCCAAAGAAAGAAGCAATCCAATGATAAACGCCCGTATGTTTACCGGATTGGTTAGGACGCTTTTAAAATTATCCACCGTAAAGGCAGTTGGAACCTTAATGGAGGAGTTGGCATTGGGATCGACGGATGCGATAAGCACCCAAAGAAGCGGAAGGAGAAACAGAACACCTATCACCGTTAAAATGATGTATGGCAACGTTCTTTCCAGCTTTATGGATTTTCTTTTCATCGATCTCCCTCCTAAACTTTGACTTTCATCGATTTTAAATACAGAAGGCTTACTAGCACACCGATTAATAAAAGAATAAGTGAAATGGCAGTACCGTAACCAAGCTGATAGTTGACAAAGGCTTGATTGTACATAAAGATCGGCAATGTTTGTGTTGATGTGCCCGGCCCTCCGCCCGTCATTGCATAAATTAAAGTGAATACGCCTAAGGTTTGAAGCGTAACGAGGATCATGTTCGTAACAACAGAGCCTTTGATCATCGGCAGTACGATCTTATAAAGAACCTGGAACCGTGAAGCACCATCCACGACCGCCGCCTCTTCAATACTTTTTGGCACATCATCCAGTGCGGCCTGAAAAACAAGCATGGAAAACGCGGTGCCGTGCCAAATATTAGCAATAATCACACTCGTCATCGGAAAGGTAAAAAGCCAGGCAACCGGTTTCAAACCAATCTGCTGCAGAATCATGTTCAACGTCCCGCTGTCATTTAGAAACGCTACCCAGCAGAAAGCAACGACAATTTCTGGGGTCACCCAGCCGGCAATCACGATGATACCGATCACCCGGCGGAATGCCGGATTTTTCTCTTTCATGAGCAGGGCCAGAATAAATCCAAGAATTTGCTGGCCCACGATGGCTGAGAACAATAAATACACAATCGTTTTGATCACGCTGATCCGAAAGTTGGGATCCTGAAACATGTTCACAAAGTTACTGAAGCCCACGAATTGGGTCGCTTGCGCCTCACTCCCTGTCAGAGACAGGTTGGTGAAGGCAAAATAAAAGGTTAAAAGGATCGGCCCGATAAAAAAGATGAGCAGCAAGATCCAGGAAGGCAGTAAAAAGAGAAGCGATGTTACTAACTTTTTATGGTTGCTTTTATGAGGTGATGAAGTTCTTCCAACAGATGTTGAAGGAGAAACCACAGGGTTTGCATCCAAAGAAAACACTCCTTTTCAGAAAACGTTACCTTTCGATCACTTTGTCTTTGCCTACAACACGTGTTACATTTTTCTGATAGTTTTCAACTGCCTGTTTTGGCGATGATTTTCCGGTAACCACATCTTCCACCGTTGATTGGATGACTGTCGAAACAGAAGGATACTTATCGACAGACGGTCTGAAATGGGTGTGTTCCAGAAATTCAGTAGCCTCTTTAAACATCGGCAAGTTTAAGTATTCCGATTCTTTTGATACGTCTTCGCGCGGAGAAAGGTTGTTTTCTTTTAACAATAATTTTAGGTTATTTTCTTTAGTAGAAATGAATTTAATAAATTCCCAAGATAGATCTTTGTTATCTGATTTTTTTGGAATGGAAAATGCCCATCCTCCCGACATTGAGGTTTGTCCAGGCTCTTCACCGTTTTGGGTTGGCATGGCTGTATAACCCAGTGTTTTAAATGCATCCGGCCATGGTGCGGGTCCGTCTTTTCGGTAGTTTCCTGCCTGCCAGATCCCGTCTAAACCTATCGCAAGCTTTCCTTTTGGCATCAATTGAGTATAGGCAATGGTGCCTCCCTGGCCGTTTAGTACTTGTGACAAGTTTGGACCCAGTTTTTCTTTATAAATGGTATCGATGAATGTATACGTATCTAGCAGTCCCTGACTGTTCACGATCCATTTTCCCTTGCCCTCATCGTATAACGGATCTTTTGTACCATACAGCAGCATCTCGAACGTTTGCATGGAAGTGCCTTCACCCGTGGCTTTGCCAGAGTTCATCCACAATGGAATAACACCTGGATCCTTCTTCTTAATGGTTCTAGCCGCCGTTAAGATATCGTCCCATGATTTTGGTTCCCATGGTACCGGCAGCCCAGCTTTCTTAAAAAGCTCTTTGTTGTACCAGAGGCCTCGCGAATCGGTATTAAAAGGGACACCATACGTTTTGCCGTCCTGGGCTTTAACACCATTCTTAACATTGTCGATATATTGATTCCACTCATCCCAGCCTTTCAGCTTATCGTCCAAGGGTTCAAGATAGCCCGCACTCGCATCCGAATTCACCATAAAAGTATCTTCCGTGACGATATCTGGCGCTGACTGATCGGACTTGAGCATTAGAGCAACTTTGGCAAAATAATCGCCTTCCGATGCGCTGATTGGAGAGAGCTTGATATTCGCTTTTGGATGCTCTTTTTTAAACTCTGGAATAATGTCATTGTTTAGCCAATCGGTCAGTCCTTTGTTCGTTCCTCCCCCATCTCGGAACGTAATGCTAATCGTGTTGCTGTCTCCCGACTTTTTGCTCCCCGAAGTAGAATTGGCATCTGAACAAGCCGAGCTAAAAAGAACACTCCCAGTGATAACCGAAATTGCGGCCAGCTTTTTGTAGCTTTTTACTCTCATTTCCAACACCCTCCTCTAATTTTTAAAAATATTCGTATGTAGGTTCTTAGAGGTAAAGATGACAGCGCTTACAATAAAATCTAAAAAAAGTCTCCTTTCTGAATTTTCAGTAAATTGGTTACACTATTAACTTAATTGATATACCTGATATATGTCAACATATTATTTGATATATCTTTAAAAAATGTCTGTTAGTCAATGTTGTTGATTTATGATGGGGTGTGATTGAACCGCCAGCGATCACCCCTTAATATGTTTTACAATCAACATTATGCTTTAACAAAGACTTAAAAAAAGAAATAAAAAAGAGACATCTCTGCCTCTCAGTCAACACTTCTAACTCTCAATATTTTTTGCTGAATTGAGACAAAAGATCGTGGTTACAATATCAGCAGACAGGAGGTTAAATATGACTAGTTTGATCATAAAACTTATTGCGATTCCCATTGTTTTATTCGTCGCTGCTTTTTTCTTTCCAGGTGTACATTTCGAGAGTTATTGGCAAATCATTGTGGTGGGAATGACGCTTGCAATTCTTGGAGTCGCAGTCGAATACTTTGTCCTTCGCAAAGGGGCTCTTTGGATCAGTGTATTCATTGATGTGGCGGTATCCGGTATCATTTTCTATTATGCCTCAAACTTTCAATGGGAAGCTTCTGTTACTTGGTTTGGCGCTCTGTTAACAAGTGTCTTTCTGGGAATCCTTGAATTTTTTACACACCGTTATTTATTGGCTTCTCATAAAGCTCATAGCGAACCCATATAAAGAAAGCCTCAATTCCTTAAAGGAATTGAGGCTTTCTTTACAATTCTATTTGTTATTAGATCAAACGGGTTGTAATGATGCCGTCAATTTGTTTGATCTTATTTTCTAAACCAGGGATTACCTCGCCGCTTACCTTATTGTCAATGTCAATCATCGTATAGGCGTATCCTCCTCGGCTTCTGTTCACCATGTCAGCGATGTTCAAATTATAGCTTGATACTGCCAGTGTGATCTGGCCCACCATATTCGGTACGTTTTCGTGGAAAGCTGCCACTCGCAGCTTTCCTGTATAAGGAAGGGAGGCATTTGGAAAGTTTACGGAGTTTCTGATGTTTCCGGTTTCTAAAAATTCCTTCACCTGTCGGGTCGCCATAATGGCACAATTTTCCTCTGATTCTTTCGTGGAAGCTCCAAGGTGCGGGACCGGAACAGTATTTTTCATTTTCAGCACATTTTCATTCGGAAAGTCAGTAATATATTGGCCGACGGTTCCATTTTCGAGTGCGATTTCCATATCCTTTTCGTTCACAAGCTCTCCGCGAGAGAAATTTAATATATGGACTCCCGGTTTCATAACATTGAACGCTTTCTGATTAAACATCTCTTTTGTATCAGGCGTTAAAGGAACATGTACTGTAAGATAATCTGATTCGGCAAATAACTGTTCAAGCGTCATCGCACGCTTTACATTGCGGGACAGGTTCCAGGCTGTATCCACAGAGATGAACGGATCAAACCCAATTACATCCATGTCTAAATCAAGCGCATCATTCGCTACAAGTGCACCGATTGCACCTAAACCTATTACACCCAACGTTTTTCCCTTAATTTCTTTTCCAAGAAATTGTTTTTTTCCTGCTTCTACAAGTTTTGGAATTTGTTTACCTTCGCCTTCTAAAGACTTTGTCCATTCCACACCGGCAAAAAGGTTCCTGGATGAAGCCATTAATGATGTCAGTACCATTTCTTTTACTGCGTTCGCATTAGCTCCAGGAGTGTTAAAAACAACAATTCCTTGCTCAGTACATAGTTCAACCGGAATATTATTAACTCCCGCCCCGGCCCGCGCAATCGCTTTGAGTTCATCTCCAAATGTTAAAGAGTGCATGTTAAAGCTGCGAACAACGATCGCTTCAGGATTTTCACTGTCGTTGTCTATAACATAGTTGCCTTTGCTGAATACCTTCAGACCGCTTTCCGCTATGTTATTTAAGGTTTTGATGGTTTTTCCTTTTTCTAACGTGATTGTCGTCATTTTGTTCTCTCCTCTTTTTTATGATGGTTTTCTCTTTAATCCATTACCAAAAGTAAAGCAGGAAACTTACGAATCACCCTATACTTCCTCAAATAAACAGAAAAGAGGTAAGGGAAAAAATCTCCTTACCTCTGCCCAGGCGAACGGCTGCGACACTATGTGCTCCCTCGCGGTTATCCGCGTTTCGCCAGTTACACATAGCCTTTTAATTTGTTTTATACTAACAAACTTTCAGTCAGCTATCAACACCTGTATATTAAAAATTCAAACATTTTATTTAGAGACTCTCGATTTCTCTTCATGTATTCTCTTATGGTGAAAATATAACCCTCTTGAACGGAAAAAGTGCCAACATTTAATGTTGGCTTTTTTTATATGAACTATTTTAACGTTTTACGTTTTTAGTTCTAGGCGTTCAATCCCATTGTTTGAATTTCGGCGAGAATAGGAGTAAACTGCTTATTAGTTAACAATGTTAAATTTTATCTTTATAAAAGATATGCTTAGCTTTTAGTTCCTGATCAATTGAAAGGATGCCGTGAGAAAAATATTTTTCTCTACGTTTATCAGTTGGTGAACCTGGGTTGAACATAAGAATCTCATTAAACATATAGTTCTTAGGAATATGAGAGTGGCCAAAAATGATGCAGTCCACTTTTTCATCCTGAAAAGCAGTGATCGCTCTTTTCTCAGTCGTCTGTTTCTTTCCATGTCCATGAACAATGCCTATTTTGTATCCATTGATTTCAAGGATGAGTTTCTCACTTAGAAGTTCTTTCATTTCCAGTCCATCCACATTTCCTGTCACTCCTTTGACAGGTGCATAGGATTGCAGCTCATTGTATAAATCTAACGTCTGCCAGTCGCCAGCATGGATAATGAGGTCGGCAGTTTCCAGGTCACACAGGAGCCTTTCAGGCAGCTTTTTGGACTTTTTGGGCATATGGGTATCAGCTATCACGACAATTTTCATAAAAAATTTCTCCTTCTTTTTCACACTTGGTCATTTTTTCATAGGCCGTAATCCTCAGTAATATCAAGGAAAGCGCTTTTTTGTGAAAATATTCATTATTTTCACAATTGAATTATAATAGCTTTTCCATTTAATTGTTATTGACTACTAAATATTTAGTAAATTAAAATATTTATAGATTAAACAAATTGGAGGCATCATGATGGAAGCAACTGTAAAAGTGGAGCAGGACATTCAGCTCCAAACAAAAAAGAAACATCCACCTGGATTATACTTGCTCTTCTTCACTGAAATGTGGGAGAGGTTCAGCTATTATGGCATGAGAGCCATTCTTGTCCTTTACTTGACTAAATCGCTGATCAGCGGTGGTCTAGGTATAAGTGATAGCGTGGCCATGAGTATTTATGGCTTCTTCACCGGTGCTGTATACTTCACACCAATGATAGGCGGATATTTAACAGACCGATTCCTCGGCAAAAGACTTGCGATTACCATAGGCGGTGTCACAATGGCGATTGGTAACCTGGTATTGTTTGCCAATCAGAGTAAACCTGCATTCTTCGCTGGACTGGCATTGTTGATCATCGGAAACGGCTTCTTTAAACCAAACATTTCTACGCTTGTTGGTGATCTATACTCTAAAAATGATGCCCGTAAAGATGCTGCGTTCACTATTTTCTATATGGGAATCAACATTGGTGCATTTTTCTCTCCACTCATTGTAGGATTCCTTGCTGAAGACTTCTTTAAAACAACAGTTAATGGTGTAGAGCATTTCGGATTTAAATTTGGATTCTTGGCGGCGGCCATCGGAATGATTATCGGCCAGCTCCTGTTCAACTTTCTTGGAAACAAATTCTTAGGCGACATCGGCAAAAAGCCGGTTGGAGTTGCTCAAAATACTGTCAGCGATAATGTGAAAAAGAAACCTCTTACTAAAGTGGAGAAAAACAGAGTGAAAGTTATCGTGATTCTGACGTTCTTTGTTATCTTCTTCATGGCAGGTTTTGAACAAGCAGGAAGCTCGTTAACCCTTTATACGGACAAGTTCATTGACCGTACAGTATTTGGATGGACGGTCCCAACTTCTTGGTTCCAGTCACTTAACCCATTGTTTATCGTAATCTTTGCTCCAATCATCTCTATCTTATGGGTTAAATTATCAAAATCAAAACGTGGAGACCTGCCAACTCCTACGAAAATGGCAATTGGTATGATGCTGCTTGGTGCTGGTTTTGCTGTTCTTGTTCCTGCTCTTATTCAAACAGGAACCGGCGATTCTTCAGCAGTTAAAGCAAACATGATCTTCATGGTACTGACTTATTTCCTCCATACGATCGGTGAGCTTTGCTTACAGCCGGTTGGTTTGTCCATGACCAGTAAACTCGCTCCAGTTAAATTGGCTTCCCTTATGATGGGTGTCTGGCTTGCCGGATCTGGTTTTGCCAACATCCTTGCCGGACAATTGGCTTCTACTACTGAATCATTAGGATACTTTGAAGTATTCATGATCATCGGCGGAGTTACCATCTTCCTTGGTCTTATACTCCTAAGCCTTTCTAAAAAACTTGTGAAAATGGCATCTGAATAAAACATGTAAACACGCAAACAGGCAGCCTGACCGGCTGCCTGTTTTTAATGCGTACTAATGCTTATTTTGAAGTTCAAATTCTTTCATTCTGACTTCTGCTGCTTCAGCTTTCTTCAGTTCCTTTGTATGTAACTGTTTAAGAAATTTAACCGTCATCCACGCCAGAATCACAAAAATGATGAAGATGAAGACAGCTGGCAGAAGTTCAAGCTTATTTTCCGGGAATTCTACATCAATCATTGAATACACACCTTTCTTGATGTCTCTGCCTATATTATACACCTATTGCAAACGCCTTCCAGTATAAAAAAAGTACCCTCTCTAAATCAAAGGGTACCCGGTACTCATTTAGGCTTCAATCGAACGGTTTTCTTTTACATAGCGGTTGTCCTTATGGTCTCGGCAATGAGTGCTGCATGCCCGCTTATGCTCGTGCTCACATTCTTCACACATGAGCAGGTGTTTGTTGCATTCCGGATTGCCGCACTTCAAATAGCGTTCCTCAGGCTTGCCGCAATGATAGCATGTGCCTACTACCTTTTCTGTACCTGCTCTGTTGACCGGTACTGCGATGCGCTCATCAAAGACATAGCATTTTCCGTCCCAAAGGTCTCCCTTCACTTCTTCATCATAGCCATAGGAAATGATTCCGCCCTCTAATTGGGAGACATCCTGAAACCCTTCTTTTAATAAGAAGCCCGAAAACTTTTCACACCGTATGCCTCCGGTACAGTACGTCAGCACTTTCTTGTCTTTGTACTGGCTGAAATTTTGCCTGATCCAGTCTGGCAAATCTCTGAACGTTTCAACATCAGGCCGGATGGCGTCTTTAAAATGGCCAAGGTCATATTCATAGGTGTTTCTGGCATCGAGTATAACCACATCCTCCTGCTGCATTGCTGCATAAAAATCTTTTGGCGCAAGATGATTGCCTGTCAGCTCATTCGGGTTAACATCGTCATCCAAGTTTAGGTTTACAATCTCTCTTTTCAATTTAACTTTCATCTTTTTAAATGCGTGGGTTTCAGACGGCTCGATCTTAAATACGATATCGCGAAACCGGCTGTCATTTTTCATATGCTCTATATATAAGTCCGTTTGATCGGTCGTTCCAGATACCGTTCCGTTGATCCCTTCATGCGCGACAATGATCCTTCCCATTAATCCTATCGATTTACAGAATTCAAGATGCTCAGCAGCAAATTGCTCTGGATCTTGAATCGTGATGTATTTATAAAACAGCAGCACTTGGTAACTCATTAATTTTCACTCCATTAGCTTAGTTTCAACTCAACTATCATAACAAATTTTACTGCAAAAAGGCAGATTCTATTATGAAAACGATTTCCCTTTGATTCCCAGTTGTTTTCATTTACTGGATGTGTGAATATTTGAATTGTGAGAATCATTTAATAAGGAGGAACTATGTTTTTTAAAACGGCCGCATTAAGTCTTACCGCTTTTCTGAGTATGACGACTGCCACTTTTGCAGCAAGTCCATATACTGCAAAGCCGGGAGACTCCATCTATAAAATTGCTCAAGCCCATCAGACAAGCGTTAAAACTATAATGAATATGAATCTATTGCACCAAACGATGATCTATCCTGGACAAGTCATTTATATTCCTGATCATTTAGCATTATATACCGTCCGCTTCGGAGACACCCTTTATACCATCTCAAAAAAATATGGACAAAGCATCCAAGCTTTGATTCTGGAAAATCCGCAAATCAAGAATCCCAGCTTGCTATATCCCGGGCAAACGATTGAGCTTCCAGCAAGCAACAAAACAGAAAGTCAGACTTTCAGCCAATCGGCTCCAAGCCAGCAGGTTAATGTAAGCGCTAACGCCAAAGAAGTGGCCAGCCTCGTTAACCAGGAACGGAACAAACAAGGGCTCTCTCCGCTTACTCTCAGCCAGAAACTAAGCAATGTCGCCCAGATCAAAGCAAAAGATATGGTGGAACGGAATTATTTCTCCCACACCTCACCAACTTACGGCTCGCCTTTTGACATGATGAAAACATTCGGCATCTCTTATACAGCCGCCGGTGAGAACATCGCTGAAGGGCAACGTTCCCCCCAGCAAGTGATGCAGGACTGGATGAACAGTACAGGTCACCGTGAAAACATTTTAAGCAGCAAGTATAGCCAGATTGGCGTCGGGTACTACAATGGTGCCTGGGTCCAAATGTTTATTCGATAAAAAACGTTAGATTCTCACAAAAAAAGTCCAGTACTGTTTGATCAGCACTGGACCTTTTATATATGAGCTTTAGGCGACACCCGCATCATCCATGCGAACAGAAACCGCTTCATAATGATGTTCCAAAGAAATCCTTTTTATTTTGTTGAAGAATCCATCAGGCACATCCCTGACGAGGGCCTTTGCAATCTTCCAGGCCTGAACTTCAACTAACAGTTCAATCTTTCTTTTTTTCAGTTCATCTTCTGTATCATCGTACAGTTCCACTAGCTTTTGCAAATAGGGATCTGTGGAATGGCCCGCTTCATGAGCAAAGATGACCAAGGCATACTCCAGCATGACATCCTGTTCAGGAAACATCCACTGGCACTGAGATTGAATTTCTTCCAGATACAATGTTATCGAATGGTCTCCGGCATTATATTTCCCGCCAATGTTTCGGTCGAGCGGACATTTGGCCTCGATCTGAACATCAACTGATAAGTTAAAACGTTCCACCATTTTATTGATTTTATAAATTAGTTTTTCATTCTCCAGCAATTATTTCCCCTTCTTTTTTGTAAAATTTTGAGTTCGCTGGGGCGCTGACTTTTTGGGCGGCCTTTTTTTGTCCGTTTTTTGCTGTGTACTATGCGACTGCGGGACAAGATGATCTCTTTTAAAGACCATTTTTTGAGGGTCGGTGTCCATCTTCTTCGCCCATTTTACGAGCACGTTCTCTTCTCTTTCGGTCACTAGAGAAATGATGGTTCCCTCTTGGCCCATCCTGCCTGTTCTTCCTGACCGGTGAATGTATTGTTTTTCTGAATCTGCTAGGTCAAAATGTATAACGTGTGTAAGTCCGCTAATATCCAATCCACGCGCAGCTAGATCTGTTGAAAGAAGCAATGCATGATCACTTGCACGGAATTCTCTCATCACTTTTTGCCGCTCTTGTTTGGATGCTTGTCCAGAGATCACCCCTACGGTAATGCCTCGGTAAGCCATTTTTGCAGCAATCTCTTCAAGACGCATGCTATCACCAAAAAACACGATAGCCTTCATGTTCGAATGGTGTCGAATAATCCGCCTGAGATTATCTATTTTATCACGTCTTTCAGAAATCAGGTAAAGATTCTGCACTTTTTTTGCAGCAGATGAATCCCTTTCAACCTTTATGAAAAGAGGCTCATTCATCCATTCCTTAGCGAGCTCTTCCGATTTTTTTGAAATGGTCGCTGACACAAAAACAAGCTGGCGGTCTTTCATCGTCCCTTTGACAATATTCTGAACCTCGTCCATTAATTCCATATCATAAACGACATCTGCTTCATCCACTATAATCGTCTTCACCTCATGAAGCTTGAGCTTTTTATTTTTGTAAAGCTCAAGAATCCTTCCCGGTGTCCCGATGATATACTGTGGCTTCTTCTTTAGCTTATCGATCTGCCGCTGTACGTTTACTCCGCCGATCAGTGTTGTTCCTGAGATTCCGCTTCCTTGAGCATATTCCTGGAAAACGGTATGAATCTGCATGACCAGTTCTTTTGTTGGCGCAATGACCACTGCCTGTACAGAAGATGAACTGCTGTCTATGTTTTGCAATACCGGCAGACAGTAAGCCAGTGTCTTGCCTGTTCCAGTCGGAGATTCAACGATTAAGTCTTTTCTTCCTAACATACTCGGCAGCATCTGCTCCTGTACGGGAGTCAGTGTTTCAAACCCCGCATTTTCCCAATTCTCTTGCAGGAAAGGATGCAACTCCTTTAATTGTGTAGTCATACTCATTTATTTTCCCCTTTATGAAAAATTTGTTTACATGAAGCCATCATGCGTTCCAGGTAATCCTCTAGCTGTTCACTGTTTTCTTCATGCAATTTGCTGTCTATGTTTATTAAAATTTCATTATGGTAGCTGCCTCTTGGCAATCCATAGATATATGAAACCTTTTGAGAGACTTCACCGTACGGATCCCATATCCTTCTTAAGGTTTCACCGAGCTCTGAACACTCTGCTTCAATATCCTGCACCGTTAAATAATAGGTCACAGAAAACCTGCATCCAGTATTCTCTGTCTCTCTTTCCATTATTTCATCTGCAAGGTCTTCTAAACCTGCTGCAAGCTCAATTTTTGCTTTTACTCCCTGTCCTGTTTTTCCTTTTATAAATACTTCTAAATTGTATTTTCTGCTGAGAGATGCAAGATCAACCAGATCACGGCGGTTCGTAACCTTTAAGTGACCGTCAAAATCAAGGTCATAGACCATGCCTTCCAGTATAATTTTTAAATTTTCATAGATCGTGGGATCAATCATGTAAGTACCTTCTTTGTTTTATAGTCTTAAAATACGGTACGTGAAATTATATATGGCACTGGATGAATACATTCATTTTACCTTCATACATCTCCGTACGCTACTCTTTCTCTTTTTTTGAAACAGACAAAATAAAAAAGACGGCTTGGTTTTCCGTCTTTTACGAATGCAGCCGTTCCAGCATGGTACTCAGGACGTAATCGATGGATTTGACCATCTCGGTGAACCGTTTCTCCTTCGTATCCGGCTGAAATGCAAATACCGCAATAAACTGTAAGTTATCAAACGTGTCATTAATCTGGTTAACGTGAATATATTTTGGCTGGTTAGCGGCTACCCATGGCAAGGAAAGGTTCTTCCACTCTTCCGCCATCGCGCGGATCCGGTCGGTAAACGGCTTGACCTCTCCATAAAAGTCTACTTCATAGCCTTCTTTTTTTGTATTTTCGATATACTGATCAAAAGCTTCCCGATTGGCATCTAAAAGCTCTCTCGTTAATTGATTTAAGCGATCCATAATTCACCCCTGACCCTTCTATCCTACCAAAATAAAGGATAGAATGCACGTGGTTCAATAAGGTTAAAGGGTAAAAAGACTCACGAGCCAATTCCTCCGGGGTTTTTTATATCCAGCGGTCTCTTCTGTGCCCTGCGGCATCTTCAGCAGCTTCACTTCGATATCTTCAATCTTCTCTTCAATTTTGATCAGACGCTTCATCATGTCATCCATCTCTGTAGCATGCTGAAGAACTTGATAGGACAATACGTCGTCTGCCTTTTCTTCGATCTTTTTTTCCAGCTTTTCGATCTGTGCCATCAGACTCTCGAATCGTTCATCAAACCTCTGGGCCTTCACCGGAGCCACTGGAGATTTTACCTGAGCAGCGATCTGGATATCGTTCATGAGAAGCCCGGCGTCCAGCTGCTTTTTTATCTCACGCAAATCTTCTATGTCTTGCTCAGAGAACAGATAATGACCATGGTCATTTTTTTGGCAAGTAAGATTGAAATGTTTGACCCAGCGCTGAATGGTAGTGGGATTGACACCAAGTTCTTCCGAAACCGTTTTTGTTTTAAACACCATTTCCATTTCTAATTCCCTCCCCGTTTTCTTATATGGTAGTAATTCCGTCCCTTTTTTTGATTCCCTTCATAGGTGACAAAACTAGAAGCGATTCGGCAAAGAAAGTGATATTCCTTAAAAATATCCTCCTTTCGACACTGTTCACTCCGTATGAAACAGGTCCTCCTGCCTAACACTACAATCAGGAGGTGAACGATTATGGAAAAACACGAAAACAGCCTGGAGCAGGAGCAGGAAAAAATGACAAACGCACCTGAACAGGAAAAAGAAACAGGACACGGCGACAAAAAGCTGGAAGGCCCCAACTATCCGGCTACATAATACGAAAGGCTGAAACGGCCGTTCAGACCCGACAAGCGCTGGAGTTCTTGAGCATAAAACGCTTTTTGTTTTCTGCTCAAGAGCGAAGCGACTCGAGGGTCTGGCCGTTGAAGCTGGATCAAGAAAGGCTGAAGCGCCTGGTCAGAGACGAAAGTTGGTGGAACTTTTACAAATCAGCACGCTCTTTGTGTTGAGATGTAAAAGTGAAGCAGCCGAGTCTCTAGGCGCCGAAGCTGGATCAAGAAAGGCTGAACCACTCGTTCAGGCTTTCGGCTATTTTCAAACCATTCTTACTAAACAGCAAAAAAGGTGATCCTGCCCGCTTTAACAGCGGAAGCCAGATCACCTTTTTTCATTCCAAATTCCTATCTTTAAACAGCAGTTCTTCCAATAGGATTCCGATCTGAAGCTCCAGCTCTTTTTTGTGGTACCACTCCGTCAGGTTGATTTGCCGAGGGATAGAAAAGGATCGATAATAGGTATCCAGGTTCTTTACTCGTTTACTCCAGTCCGGCAGGGACGGCCGGCCGTGATCTACGAGCGGATAAATCAGACGGAGCAGCTGCGGCAGCCTTTCGCGGTTCGGATAGACGTACTGCTCATAATCGCGGCGTGAGCCTGTATGGGGAGTCATCTGTGCAAAATCATAAAACAATGTCTGATACGGAGATTGAAACAGCAGCCATGCGAGCCTTCTTCCGAGCAGAATGCGATTTTTAATCGTACGGAAACCGTGTACAGAAAAGCCGAACACATCTCCCTCTAATGTCGGAAACAAAACTGTACTGAAATGGAGCCAATTCTGGAGCCGATAGGGCATGGAAAGAAAAACTCTCCGGCGATAAACAGGATGATCGATGACCGGGCGCTGGATCAGATGCTGTTCATTGATGATCAACGATGTCCATAGCCTCTCTTCGTCTCCCATTGACCAAAACCGAAGCCACTCTCTCTGCATAAACTTAGAAACATTGAGCATCGGAAGCAGTGAGAACAACGGCCGGCCGGTCTCTTTGCTTTTTTCATAAAGAAGGAGCTGCGGATAGGCATCCGAAAAAATCAGCCAATTCGCCCGCTCATACGTAAAAAAAAGCAGATGGCGGTATTTTGGGTGAATGGATCTCCTCATCCATTCACCCTCCAGGTCACACATGTTGTAACCAGCATTTCTTGATACGATGGAAGCCAGAAAAGACCATTTGACCTCTGGGTGTTTTTCATAAAACTGCTGATAAAATACGGTACGTGAAATATTATCTCGGTTCCCTTTTTCTGTTTTTAGCTGAATCTCTCGGATCAGCTCTGATTCTATCCATTTTTGTTCCTGGCTCAACTTTTCCCCTCCTTTTAACCTTATCGTTCTACAGCGCTGCCTAAAATATTTGTAAGCTCTATAGAAAAACGGTAAAATAAGAAGATAAACATATGGTTTGGAGGCATGAACATGGAGCAAAAGGTGATCATCTATACACAGGAAACCTGCCCGCCATGCTTTGCAGAGAAAGAATGGCTAAAATCAAATAACATTTCATTCGAGGAAAGAGATATTCGAAAGAATTCCCAATATATGAATGAAGTCATCGGTTATGGAGCAAGTGCTACTCCTGTTACCGTGATTATAAAGGATGGTTCCCAGGAAGTTGTGATGGGCTTCAAGCAGGAGGAACTGCAGTCCATTCTTGCGATCGATTAAACAAATACGGCCGATCTCTAAAAAGCTATGCCAGCACTTGCCGCTTGCATAGTTTTTCTTATGTATTCATTATAAGGATGTGAAAGGATGACACCCATCAATTATCCGAATGGAAAAAAGCAGGAGTCTACCCTGCCGCAGGGCGCTTCTAAAGCCCAAAGCACCATTTCCTACGGCAACAGGGGCATGACTCTTGAAGAAGACTTGAATAAAAGCAATGAGTATTATCTGGAAACCGGCAGAGCCGTCATCCATAAAAAACCGACCCCTGTTCAGATTGTCAATGTTGAATATCCAAAACGTTCAGCTGCGGTCATAAAAGAAGCTTATTTTAAACTCGCTTCCACGACCGATTACAACGGCGTATACCGGGGGAAGTATGTTGATTTTGAAGCGAAGGAATCGAAAAACAAGACCTCCTTTCCGCTCCGCAACTTCCATGAACATCAGATTCAGCACATGGAAGCAATCACGGCGCACGGCGGCATTGCATTCGTGATCCTGCGGTTCTCTACACTGAACGAAGTCTATCTGCTTGACGCTTCACACCTGATCTCATTCTGGAACGATCAAAAGAACGGTAGGAAATCGATACCGAAAACTGAAATAGAAACGCACGGATTCCTTGTTTCCCCGGGTTTTATCCCCAGAATTGACTATTTAAAAATTATTGATAAAATGTACTTCAATCACTAGCGGGCAAGTCAAGTTCATAAATAATCCGCTATTGACGAATAATCATAATGTACAATGCAGTAAGTGAAAGGTTGGTACAAATACATGTCTAATGAATACCGCAGCAGGCAGGAACGCAGACAGGCTTCCGGTGGAGGCAATAATCCGCCCAAGAAGAAAAAGAGGTTCCCGCTCTTTAAAGCTATCATCTCGTTCTTGATCATCATGTTCCTCATTGGGACAGCAACTGTCGGGGTCATCATGGCGAAATCCCCAAAACTCGACCCTGAAAAACTGAAGACCCCTTTATCTTCCCAGATCTACGATAAAGACGGAAAAAAAGTCAGCTCCCTCTTTTCTGAAGAGAATCGGGTAAAAGCAGGAATCGCAGATATTCCGCCTAATGTTAGAGATGCATTCGTATCCGTTGAGGATGTGCGCTTCTATAAGCATCCGGGTGTCGACGTGCGCCGGATTTTCGGAGCAGCACTCGCCAACCTGACAGGCGGTTTTGGTTCTGAAGGGGGAAGCACAATCACCCAGCAGGTCGTAAAAAACACGATCCTCACCAATCAAAAATCGCTGACGCGTAAAATTCAGGAAGCGTACCTGGCGATCAAACTCGAACAGAAGTACTCTAAGGAGCAGATCCTGGAGATGTACTTGAATAAGATTTATTTCGGCCATGGTGCCTATGGCATCGGAACAGCTGCTAAAACCTATTTTGATGCGGACAAACTTGATCAGCTTAAGCTTCATCAAGTAGCCCTGCTCGCCGGACTTCCAAAAGCCCCGAGCAACTATGACCCGCTCACGCATCCAAAAGAAGCAGAGCAGCGCCGAAACGTTGTATTAGGACAGATGCAAAAGTATGGTTTCATCACAAAGGCCGAAGCGGATAAAGCAAAAGCCACTCCGGTAACAGACGGCCTGCGTAAAGGAAAGCTGCAGGAAACACGGGTTCACGAAGCTTACCTGCAGCAAGTTATCAAAGACCTTCATAAAATTAAAGGCATGGAAGATGTCGATGTCTTTGCCGATGGTCTGAAAATCTACACGAACATGGATACAAAAGCTCAGGAAACAACGGAGGATGTGCTTCAGAACGCCTCGTTCCTGCGTAATGAGAATAAGAAGCTTCAATCCGGTATTGCGATTGTTGATACGAAGACCGGTGGAATCCGGGCGATCGGCAGCGGACGCGATGAGAACCTGATGAGCGCCTACTATGCTTCTGGAAATCCAAGGCAGCCGGGATCTACGATCAAACCGATCCTTGACTACGGCCCTGCGATCGACAGCATGAAGTGGGATACCGGGCACATTCTGAAAGATACACCGATTACAATCAATGGAGCGACCATCAATAACTTCAATAATGAACAATTTGGAGAGGTAACGATGCGTAAGGCTCTAGAAAAATCGGAGAATACACCTGCCGTCCGAACATTCCTTGAAGTCGGCGAGAGCAAAGCAGTCGATTTCGCCAATAAGCTTGGTATCAAGATTGACTCTGCACCTCCAGCTTATGCGATCGGCGGATTCCAAAAAGGGATCACCCCACTTAACCTTGCGGGTGCCTATGCCGCTTTCGGAAATGAAGGCGTCTATACCGAACCGACAACAATAAGGAAGATTGAGTTCCCGAACGGACAGGTTGTAAAACCAGAAACTAAACCAGTCGCTGCGATGAAGGATTATACTGCTTATATGATCACCGATATGCTGAAAGGCGTCATGAGAAGCGGTACAGGAATTATGGCGAACGTCCCAGGCCTTAATATCGCCGGTAAAACGGGAACGACCAACCTTCCGAAGGAAATCCGAGACCAGTATGGCATCCCTAAGAGTGCAACGAACGATGCGTGGATGGCAGGATATACAAGCTCCTATTCCGCTGCTGTTTGGACCGGATACAACAAATACAAAGATGAAGACGGCGTTCACTATCTCGACACGAATCAAAAAAACTATTCCAAGTTAATCTTTAAAGAAGTGATGAGCCGCTTAAATCACAGCAACACAGACTTCCAGAAACCGAACTCTGTTGTAGATGTAACACTTGAAAAAGGAACACATAAAAAAGCAAGCGAATTTACACCTGATGATCAGAAAACGACCGAATTGTTTGTTCGCGGAACGGAACCAAGCGAAGTTTCTAACAAGTATGAGAAACCAGCTTCGATTGAAGGCCTGACCGCCAAGTACGATGATAAGAGCAAGTCCATTGATGTGAAATGGACTTACAAAGGCGGCAAGGGCAAAACGGTCTATAAGGTAGCGGCGAACGTTGACGGCGCAGCTGCTGCTGAACAGACCATCAGCGACAAGAAATTCACCGTGCCAAACGCAGAACCTGGCAAGACGTATACCTTCCAGGTCACAGCGGTTGAAACCGATACAGGGAAAGAGAGCGACCCTGCTCAAACATCCGTAACCGTACCAGGTGAACAGCAGCCGCCTGCCGAAGGACAAACGCCTGATCATGGGAATAACCCTGGACAAGGGAACAACCCTGGACAAGGGCAGGAAGGCAGCAAGCCAGGAACAAATCCTGGAGACAACACCAATCCTGGACAGGGAAACAACGGCCAGCCTGATCAGGGCGGAGGCCAGCAAGGAGGCGGAACGGAGCCTCAGAATCCGCCAGGACAAGGACAGCAGGATCAGCAACAACGAAAACAAGAAAAGAAACAGCAACAAGAACAAGGCGGTTTCCCTTCCCTTCCAGACTTAAATCAATAAAGTAAAATAAAACAGGCCATCGCCGTTATGCGGCGATGGCCTGTTTTATTATTGAAACCGGATCGTATAGCGGTCCTGAAGGTAGTTCCATAATCCCGGATAATTAAAAGCAAGGTTCCAGAAACTTGCTCCTCCCAGCCGATATTCATCAATCAGATCAAACTTTGCTTTCATGCTGCGGAAATCCTCAAACCAGACTTTATGCTGCTTCTTCTCTTTATCCCAGTATTCATAATATGGAGCCTGAACGCCTTCTGCGTATTGAACAGCGGTTTTCCTTTTTCCTGCGAGCTGCAGCGCCTGAGCCGGGCTGAGGGCTTCAGCCTGCGGCCCGCCTTGGACGTAGGGAAGTGTCCAATCGTATCCGTACAGGTTGATCCCCATCAAAATCTTGCTTCTTGGTATCGCTGTTACTGCATAATCCAGCACCTTTTTCACTTCGTTGATCGGGCTGACCGGGAGTGGAGGGCCTCCGCTGTATCCCCATTCATAGGTCATCAGGATCACATAATCAACAGTCTGTCCATGTGCTTTATAATCGTGTCCTTCATACCAGACGCCTTTTTGTTTTTCTTTGATCTTCGGAGCGAGCGCCGTTGTGGCAACATAGCCCTCTTTATGCATGCGGTCGGTAATGTTCCGCAGAAACCGGTTATACCGTTCTTTGTTTTGTCGGCCAATATATTCAAAGTCTACGTTTACCCCTACGTACCCTTTTTCTTTCATGATCATTACAGTGTTCTCAATGACTTTATTGCTGATCTCAGGACTTTTTAGAATAGTCGTCGCGAGCTCCTGGCTGAACGCCCCGTCTTTGATTGTCGTAATCGAGATAAGAGGCCTGACGTTCTCATTTTTTATCTCACGCAAAAAAGAGCTGTCATCAAGCGGCTTTAAATCACCATTTTCGTTCACTTCATAGCTGAACAGCGATATATAGCTTAGTGCTTTTGCTGCTTTTTTAAAATTTTCCCTTGATTTTTCAGATGGTTCTGCAAATGCATTTATCGTCAGCGTCCTCTTCCTCTTTTGCGGGACATTCAGCGTCTGTCCTTCCTTCAACGGCTTGTCATCAGACCCGGGATTGGCCTGCTTCAGCTCAAATACTGTGACTCCTAGCTTTGAGGCAACCGTTTCTAACGTATCCCCTTTTTTAGCTTTATAAATGAATGGCGCGGGTATGAGCAGTGTCTGCCCGACAGTCAGGACATCCTGAGCACCAAGAGCATTTACGGCAGCGATCTCTTGCCAGGGCAGGTTATAAAATTGAGAGATTTTATAGAGCGAGTCTCCCTTTTGAACCACATGAATCTGCATAGCTCCCCCTCCTACACGTTCTCATGAATTAGTCTATGTAGGGAGAATTTGTCCATATTCCGGTCAGCCATTGTGTTTGATGGCAGCCACCTTTTTCTGAAGCTCCTGAAACAGCTCGTTCAGCTGGATATAAGAATGATAATGATCCGGCTCTGAACAGATCATCTCGAGACGTTCTATAACATTCACTGGCTTGATATCCAATGATTGAATCTCTTCTTTCCATCCTAAAAGGTTGCCGGCAGGCTGTCCGTTGCACCACATCAAAGCCTGCAGAAAACAGCTCAGCTGGAAAATCATCGGATTTCTCGCTTCTTTTCTGTTTCTCTCTGAAAAGAAAGATCGAATAACTGAGCTTGCCGCTTCCCACTTCATAAACTTTGCTTCTATTCCTTGTTTTTGTTGAGGATGTGGAGAAGATCCCATTCCGTTATAAAAGAGGAGTTCTTCCAGAAAAGGGACGTCAGCATCCCCTTCTTTCAGCTGCTCCTCATTGCCGAAAAAAAGGGGATGCCTCATGGATTCAGGAATTTTAAGCATTGGAGCGCGGCGAGGCTTTCTTTAACTTTACTTTCATGCGTTTTTGGCCTTCGCGGCATAGTTCCAGGAGCGGACATTCGGGGCACTTCGGGTTTTGCGCTTTGCAATGATACCGTCCAAAAAAGATCAGCCTGTGGTGGGTGACACCCCAGTCTTCTTTTGGAACTTTTTTCATCAGCGTCTCTTCCACCTGCAGGACGGAATCCTTCCATTTGCAGATGGCAAGCCGCTTGCTGACCCGCTCAACATGGGTATCGACTGCTATTGCCGGCAAACCGAATGCGACAGATACTACGACGTTCGCTGTCTTCCGCCCAACGCCTGGAAGCTTCGTGAGTTCATCCCTGTCTTCCGGCACTCTGCCGCCGTATACGCTCAGAAGGAGCTCGCACAGCTTTTGAATATTTTTAGCTTTATTGCGGTAAAGTCCGATGGAGCGGATATCATCCTGCAGTTCTTCCAAAGGAACCTGCAGGTAATCTTCGGGTGTTTTATATTTTGCGAACAGGCCCGGTGTAACTTTGTTCACCAGGGCATCGGTACATTGTGCAGACAGGAGTACGGCGATGGTCAGTTCAAATGGATTGCTGTGGTTCAGCTCGCAGTGTGCATCCGGGAACATCTTGCCGATCGTGTCTAGGCAATAGGCGATCTGTGATTTATTAAGCATCGTAACCTCCAGAATTCTTGTAGAGCAGACATAGAAAAATAGACGAGGGCCACTCGTCTACGATTGCTCAAGCCAGTTATAAACGGGAACCGAGAACTGATTGTGGCTTTCAGATTGCTCTGGCGCCCGCGCTGTTCCGCGGGTTTGCCGCGCTCTGAACTTCTCCCCGTACGTTCTGGCCTGTTCGGGTGTCTGTATATTATTTTTCTTCCATTCGAACAGAATGCGATCGATATACCGGAAGTTCAGCTTTCCGCTGATCACCGCTTCTTTTAGCGCTGAAATGATCAAAGCAGGCGAGTGCCTGTCCTGGTCGATCCATATTTTTAACGTTTCGCATTCCATCGGCGAAAGCGGCCTTCCGAATTCACGTTCAAAAATGGAGTAGACGTTTTCTTCATCATTTTCTTTTTCCTGCTGATCCTGCTCCGCTTCTTGGTTTGAAAGCAAAGAGAGCAGCTTTTCCCAAAGCGGGTTCAAAGAATAGGCTTCATAGTACATGCCTTTTTCGCCATCTTCGAAATGGTCGATCTCCAGAAGCCCCTGCTGGATAAAACTTCTGAGCAGCGCCATGCATCTTGCAGCTGAGATGCTCATCCGTCCAGACAGTTCTTCCGGTGTCGGAAACGGGTTTCCGGATTCTATAAATGTGTGGACATGAAGAATTAGCATGCATTCTTCATCCTGCAGCCCGATGGCCCGGTATTGTTTAAACAATACATGGGGTATAGAAACCGTGCCTTCAGACAGCCATTTAAGAAACAATGCCTTTTCCATCATAACACCCCTCCTTCATCAGTATACCACGAGAAACCCAGCTTCCTGCAATCATGATGAAATCGTGACAGACGAAATGAAGCAAATGGGCATCACTTAGATGGCTAAACGGTGAAAAACCTCCGAAAAGGAGGTTTTCCATCATCATGGATATAAACGGTTTAACAGTCTTGGGAATGGGATGGTCTCACGTACGTGTTCTGCACCTGTGATCCAAGCAACCGTACGCTCCAGCCCCAGGCCAAAACCTGAATGCGGAACGCTGCCGTACTGGCGCAGCTCGAGATACCATCTGTAGGCATCGTCTGTCAGACCGTGTTCTTCATAGCGTGCTTTCATGAGCTCCAGATCATCTATACGCTGGCTTCCGCCAATGATCTCTCCGTATCCTTCCGGAGCGATCAGATCCGCACAGAGAACAACGTCATCACGTTCTGGATGAGGCTTCATGTAGAACGCTTTAATCTCTTTTGGATAGTTCGTGATAAAGACAGGCTTGTCAAAGCTCTCAGCGATGGCTGTCTCATGTGGGGCACCAAAATCGTCTCCCCAATCAATGTCATCGAACCCCTTGTCTTTAAGCAGTGTAATCGCATCATCGTAGGAAATGCGAGGGAACGGAGCTTTCACGTTTTCTAGTTTGGAAAGATCGCGGCCAAGTATCGTCAGTTCAAGCTTGCAGCGCTCAAGGACTGATTGAACCACATGGCTGACAAACTGCTCTTGAATCTCGAGAGATTCTTCATGCTCAACAAACGCCATCTCAGGCTCGATCATCCAGAATTCGATCAGGTGGCGGCGAGTTTTTGATTTTTCAGCACGGAACGTCGGGCCAAAGGAGAATACTTTCCCGAGTGCCATCGCTGCTGCTTCCATATAGAGCTGCCCGCTCTGAGAAAGGTAGGCATCCTCATCAAAATATTTTGTGTGAAACAATGTGGTCGTTCCTTCTGCCGAGCTTCCTGTAAGAATCGGCGGATCCACTTTTATGAACTCGTTCTTATGGAAGAATTCATACATGGAATGGATGATTTCGTTCCTTACTTTCATAATCGCGTGCTGGCGTTTGGAACGAAGCCAAAGGTGTCGATGGTCCATCAAGAACTCTGTTCCATGTTCTTTCGGTGTGATCGGATAATCGACCGCTTCATGGATCACTTTCACATCTGTAACCACCAGCTCAACACCCGTCTGGGAACGGTCGTCCTGCTGAACTTTTCCAGTTACATAAAGGCTTGTTTCCTGAGTAAGGCTCTTTGCAGTCGTCCAGATATCTTCAGCAACTTCAGCTTTAACAACGACTCCCTGGACGAAGCCTGTCCCGTCGCGCAGCTGCAAGAACGCAATCTTACCGCTGGAACGCTTATTGCTCAGCCAAGCACCGATGGTAACGGTTTGATCGATATGGCTTTTTAATTGGGATATAGTAGTTTTCACGTGACACCCTCCAAAATATTCTATGTATAAGTGATTATCGTCTAATCACTTATATAAATCAAATAAGCCTGTATAGATTATTTGCTGTTGTTCTTCATGAAACGTTCAATGCGCTCCAGTGCCTCTTCAAATTTCTCTTGAGAAGTGGCATAGGACAGCCTGACGTTATCCGGTGAGCCGAATCCTGATCCCGGCACGAGAGCAACCTTTTCTTCCTCAAGCAAGGCAGACACCCATTCGTCTACTGTTTCAAAACCGGTCAGCTTGACCGCTTCTTTTACATTAGGAAACAAGTAAAAGGCTCCCTTTGGTTTAACGCATGTAAAACCGGGAATCTTGATCAATTTTTCATAGACGGTATCCAGCCTGGATTCAAAAGCTTTTCTCATCTCTTCAACCGGCTCCTGGGTTCCTTCATATGCTGCAATCGCCGCATATTGGGAGATGGTCGTCGGATTGGACGTACTGTGGCTGTCCAGATTCGTCATCGCCTTAATGATCGCACTGTTTCCAGCTGCATAGCCGATCCTCCAGCCTGTCATGGAATGAGACTTGGAGACGCCATTGATGATGATGGTCTGTCCCTTCAGTTCAGGTGAGAGCTGGGCAATGGAGGTATGTGATGCCCCGCCATAGATCAGCTTTTCATAGATCTCATCAGAAACGATCAGGATGTTATGCTTCAAGCAAACCTCTCCCAGCTGCTTCAGTTCGTCTTCTGAATAAAGAGATCCGGTTGGGTTGCTTGGAGAGTTGATGATGATCGCCTTTGTTTTATTGTTCACTGCCTGTTCGAGCTGTGAAGGAGTGATCTTAAAGGCGTTCTCTTCTTTGCCTTCTACATAGACCGGAACACCTCCGGCAAGCTTCACTTGTTCAGGATAGCTGACCCAATATGGAGTAGGAATGATCACCTCATCGCCGTCATTAAGCAGGACCTGAAAGAGCGTATACAATGATTGCTTTGCCCCTGTGCCTACAACAATTTCAGCCGGTGAATAGTCCAGGTTCTGATCTTCTTTAAACTTTTGCGAAATAGCATGTTTCAATGAAAGCAGGCCGCCCGAAGCCGTATATTTTGTATGGCCTTCCTTCATCGCGCGGTAAGCGGCTTCGATGATATGGTCCGGAGTGTTGAAATCGGGTTCTCCTGCTCCAAGACCGATTACATTGTGCCCTTCAGCCTTCAGGGCGTTAGCCTTTGCTGTTATTGCCAATGTAGTTGATGGTGTCAGTGCTTTAACTCGGTTTGCCAGTTCCATTTCTTTCATCCCTCGCTTTTAGATTTCATGTTTCATACTGTATTTTTTATAGCGCTCACCGTTCTCAAAATAGCCGTAATAAAACGTATATCTTCCTTTTTCATCCAGATAGACAGCTTCCCACAGCACTTGATCATGCTCCATCCCAAGACGGAGATTGACCCATTCTTTCGGGTTCAAATTCCTGTCGACATAGGCCTTCATCTGAGTCTTGGTCAGTCCGTCGCTCTGTTTAACAAGCTTTGTTTTATTCTTTGGGCCAACGAGAACATAGACTTCTCCGTTCTTTCCGGATGTTCCTTGTACGGTCTCATACGCCTGGGTTCCGTGATAATATTCCACACTGTCGATACGGGACAGCCCATACTGGTCCTTGGCGATTTCCTCCGCTTTGCTTTGGCCAGCTTCCTGGCCCGACAGGATTTGCCGATACATTGAGATTCCCTGCCAAAGAATGATCCCTGCACAGGCAATCCCCAAAATAACCCACCATTTTTTCATTTTCGGCCGCCTCTATGTCTTATAGATGGTAAATATCATTGTATTTTCGTCGTGGTCATCAAGTGCCAGGCCAAACATCACATCTTTTGTTTTCAGCGTTTTGTTCAGCTCAGTCACAACTTTATACAAATCCGGCGATTTTTTTACTTTTACCGTGGAAAGAACTTCAATCTTGCTTTCCAAAGTATTACCTCCTTACAGCTGCCATAATTACAGGCGAAAACGGGACTCACCAGGAAATCGGTGCTGTGCTGCCGTTCCCGCTTTATTCGTCTCGTTTCCTACTATATCAAACTTCAGCCCATTTTGGGACAGGCTTCTGCTATCATTTTTCATGATTCGCTCAGCCAGCCTTCAAGATCGATCAAAAGATCGTGCATCATTCCTTTTTGCACTGGCACTGGAGGGAGAGACGTAATAAACGACTTGCCGTAGCGCGTTTCGGTGATCCTCCTGTCAAAAACAAACACGACACCGGTATCCCGCTGTGTACGGACAAGCCGGCCAAATCCTTGTTTAAAGCGGATGATTGCCTGAGGAAGGGAAAGCTCCATAAAGGGATTTCCGCCCTCGCTTTTCAGTTTCTCCGCTCTCGCCGCGGTTACCGGATTATCCGGTGGAGTAAAAGGAAGCCGAATGATTACGAGGCAGGAAAGATCATCTCCCGGGATATCGATCCCCTCCCAAAAACTGCTCGTACCGAAAAGGATGGACTGTTCGAACTTCTTAAAGTTCTTTGTCAGGCGTGCACGGCTGCCACTGTCAATTCCCTGACCGAACAGAACAAAGTCATCTTGCGCGGTGATTCCTTTAAAGACGCTGTACGTTTCCCGGAGCATATCGTTGGACGTAAACAAAACGAGCATCCGTCCTTTTGTGACTTTTGCGATATTGTGAAGCTGGCGGGCGATCACAGCGACGAATGTCTCCTGATCCACTTCATTGATCAGAGGGACATCTGTCGGCACCATAAATTTCACCTGCTGGTCATAAGAAAAAGGAGAAGGAAGATTCGCAGTCATCGGACCGAAATCATCAAGTCCGAGTCTTGACGTCATATATTGAAACGAATTTCTAACAGACAAAGTCGCTGAAGTCATGATGACACTATTTTTCTTGGCGAAGAATTCATCGGCCAGCAGCTCACTGATCACAATGGGTTTGCTGTATAGATAGACCGCATTCTTTGCGCCCTTCGCTTCGACCTCAAACCAGAAAACCTCGTTTTCATTGACTTCTTTTAGCAGATGACGAAGCTTTTCTTTCTCTTCCTCAAGCTGGTTTCTCAATCCGTCGAAATCAGCCAGCAGACCTTTTTGCGCAAAATTCAGATGTTCTTCCTTTTCATCTGCAAGCTTGTTCACTTTTTTTAGCGATTTCCCAAGGTCACCCAAGCCGAATAACACACGCTCGACCATCTCAAGGATCGCCTGCCACATTGCGCTCTTTGTGTCGCGTCCGCCGTAACGGTAGCTCACACGGCCAAAGTCATTCATGCTGCTCTTCTTGGCTTCCAGCACGTAAGAACGGATGGAGCGGAACAACTCGTCTATCTCCATCTTTGCTTCAGGCAGCTCCTTCGCGATCTGTTCCAGCACGGGCTCAAGCCCCGGCAGTTCAACAGTTTCTATCAGCTGATAAAGCTTTTTCACCAGTCCGCTGTCATCGTCGTGTCCAATACGTTCAAGCAGTCTCGTAAATACGAAGTAATCGGTCTGAATGCCGAAATGGTCGCTGACCACTTCTTCTACATGATGAGCCTCATCAATGATGACTTCTTTGTAGGAGGGCAAGAGCTGCGCATCGGATTTTACATCGCTGAAGAGCAGCGCATGATTGGTGATCACAAGATCGGATGCCAGTGCAGCTCTTCTTTTTCTATGATAGAAACATCTGGAATACCAGGGGCAGCGGTGGTTCAGGCAAGAGGCAGAATCGCTTTTCACCTGATGCCAAAAAAGCTTGCCTCCTGATGCGAGGTTCAGTTCTTCAACATCTCCTTGATCTGTCTCCGTCAGCCAAACGAGCAATTGTGCTTTCGTAAGGTTCGTATCATAATTATCTTCTGAATGATCATCCAGCGACTGTTCAAACTTTCGTAAACAAAGATAATTATTGCGCCCTTTTAGGACGGTAGCATGGAATGGAAAAGACAGGATATTTTTCAAAATGGGAATGTCCCGTTCCAGAAGCTGCTGCTGAAGCTGGATCGTATGTGTACTCACAACGATCGGCCGGTCTTCCCGTTTTCCATAAAGGATCGAAGGGATCAGATAGCCCATTGACTTTCCTACTCCCGTTCCAGCCTCGATCATCGCATGCTGATGATCCTCCATCGCATCGTACACCATTTCCATCATCTTCTGCTGGCTCTCACGTACTTCATAATGTTCCATTTCCTGTGACAGATCTTCCAATAGTGCGGACGGGTCCATCTTGATCTGCAGCGCATTCTCCTCTTTCTCGATTGGAGAAAATGACTTCAATACTAGCTGCCTGAAATAGTCCATTCCATGATCATCTTCTATTTTGGAAGATTTCAGGATGATCAGGTCCCCTATGATCTCCTCCAGGCTGCTCTGCATCTTTTTAAGAAACGGATCCATCCGCTGCAGTGTGAGCAGAGGAAGCCTGGACAGTTTATGCAGCAGTTCGATCAGCAGGTAAGCCGTCACTTCAGCATCGCTGTCCGCTTGATGGGGATTCTCATGAACAATGCCAAGATAATCTGCCAGCTGGCCGAGCTGATATCCATCAGCCTGCAGGAGCAGAATCCGCGAAAGTTCAACCGTATCCAGAAGGGGGCCGGTAAATCGCTGATATCCGCTGTTTTCAAACTCTTCCTGCAGAAAGTTCAGATCAAATAGGACGTTGTGGGCAACAAAGTATGACCCTTCAAGCATCTGCAGAATAACGGGAGCCACCTCTTCAAACAGTGGAGCATCCGCGACCATTTCATCGTTGATGCCGGTCAGCTGTTCAATAAACGGCGGAATGGGTATCTCCGGGTTAACAAAGGAAGAAAACCGTTCAACAATTATGTTATTTTCAACAACAACGGCACCGATCTGAATGACACGGTCTCCGCGGGCAGGAGCGTTTCCTGTAGTTTCTACATCTATGACAACATAACGGTTGTTCATCCTTTTCACCTCGGGTCAAGCGGCTCGGTATTCAATAAATAAATCCAAGTCCTTTATGTAAATAGAAAAACCCCTTTATCAAGGGGTTAAAGAATCGTTGAAGCCGGTTCATAACCTAGTATTTCAGTAATTGAGTTATTTTCATCCATGATCGCCACTCTCGGCTGGTGGAACGGAACTTCCTCTTCTGCCATCATGGCGTAGGAAATCACGATGATAACGTCTCCTTCCTGAACGAGCCGGGCAGCAGCACCGTTCAGGCACATCACACCTGTGCCGCGTGGCCCCGGGATGATATACGTCTCAAATCTGGCTCCGTTGTTGTTGTTGACGATCTGCACCTTCTCGTTGGGCACCATGTCAACCGCATCCAGGATATCCTCATCTATCGTTATGCTTCCCACGTAATTTAAGTTAGATTCTGTTACGCGGGCGCGGTGTATTTTGCCTTTCATCATTGTTCTGAACATATGAATCACCTATGGTTCCTTCCATCAGGAATAATGGTTATATTATCAATCAGTCTCGCATTCTTAAACTGGACGGCGAGCGCGATGATCTTTTTCTGGTCTGCTGCTGAAGCTTCTTCAAGTTCCGGATAGGACAATATCTCAAAATAGTCCACTTTTCCGCTTGTATGCTCCTCTAAATACTCTATCATTTTTTCCTTGATGTGTATAACATTTTTCCCTTCCAAGAGAAGATCTGCTGCCTCCTGGAGCGACCGGTATAAGACAGGCGCCTCCTGCCTCTCCTGAGGTGAAAGATAAACATTCCTCGAACTTTTTGCGAGCCCGTCTTCTTCTCGGACGGTCGGACAAGGGACGAGTTCGACCGGAAAGTTCAAGTCTGAGATCAACCCTTCCACGACCGCCACCTGCTGTGCATCTTTCATCCCGAAATAAACCCTGTCAGGTGAGATGATATGAAACAGCTTGGTCAAAACGGTGGCCACGCCATCAAAATGGCCTTCCCTCGTTCTTCCGCAAAGAGCATCCACCCTCTTGTTTACCCTCATGGTGACTGAAGGCTCGGAAGGATACATCTCCTGTACCTCCGGATAAAACAAAGCGTCCACACCATGGTTCAGGGCCACCCGTTCGTCTCGTTCAAAATCCCTCGGATAACGGTCAAAATCTTCGTTTGGGCCAAACTGGAGCGGATTGACAAAAATACTCAGTACGGTAAGAGCATTCTCTTTTCCCGCGCGTTCCAAAAGTGAGGCGTGCCCCTCGTGGAGATAGCCCATCGTCGGTACGAACCCGATTGTCCTGCCCCCGGTCTTTGCTTCGGCACTGAAAGCCTTCATTTCGCTGATACTTGTGATGATTTTCACTTTATTTCCCTCCGTACAGCGCTTCTGCATCTTCCGGCTTCATCGTAAATGAATGCTCATCAGCAGGAAACGTTCCTTCTTTTACTTCAGCAATAAAGTCTGCGATCCCCTTTTGCATATCCTCCGCCGAATGGGCGAACATCTTCACAAATTTAGGAACATGATGAAAGCCATAGCCGACCAGATCATGATACACAAGCACCTGGCCGTTGGCAGAATTCCCGGCACCAATGCCAATAACAGGAATTTTCACGGACTCCGCAACGAGCTGTGTCAGCTGCTTCGGTACACATTCAAGCACAAGAGCGAAAGCTCCCGCCTCTTCGATCGCAAGGGCATCCTGGAGCAGCTGTTTTGCCTTTTTCGATTCTCTTCCCTGTACTTTATAACCGCCGAGCACGCCAGCTGTCTGAGGTGTAAGCCCGAGGTGGCCTACGATAGGAACGCCCGCATCCATCAAATATCCAATCGTTTCGATCACATTCTTTCCACCCTCAAGCTTGAGAGCGTGGGAGCCTGTTTCCTGCATGATCCTCATCGCGTTCTTCACCGTCTCCGTTCTGCCGGCATGGTAGCTCATAAAGGGCATATCAGTCACGATAAACGTGTTCGGTGCCCCTCGTTTTACAGCGCGGGCATGATGGATCATATCCTCTACGGTTACCGGTACTGTCGAATCGTACCCAAGGACCACCATTCCGAGTGAATCGCCGACGAGAATCATATCCACTTCCGCTCGTTCGGCCAGCTGGGCTGATGGAAAGTCGTAAGCAGTAATCATGGTGATCTTTTCTTTTTGCTGCTTCATAGCCAAAAAACTTTGCGTGGTCTTCATCCTTCTTCCTCCTTTTTTTGGGAGGAACAGAGGAAAAACCCCTCAATTAAGCAGAGGGGTCCATTGCATCTCTAACCTTTCCAATCCCTCTGTCCCGGTCCTTGATGGATCTAGGCAGATGTAAAGCTATCTGTCATACGTTCAAAGAAAGTGCAGTTCCCGCACTGCGGGATACCGCCTTTTCTACACTTTATAATGTACCATATTATTTATGTTCCGGGTATCTCAATATCCGCTGAATAAATCGAATGCACCTTTCCGTTATCATCTTCAAGGAGCAGGATGCCTTCATCAGTAATTCCTTTGGCCACGCCCTCAAGCTGCTGGCTCGCTGTCCTCACCTTGATCCGCCTTCCGATGCTATGGGCATATCCTTCCCACAACAGTTTGATCAGCCCAAAGCCTTTGTTTAAATATTCACGATAAAGAACTTCGATCTCTTCAAGAATGGCTGCGATCAAATCGGCTCTTTTCGTCTCATTTCCTGATTCGATCTTCAGCGATGTTGCGATCTTTCTGACATCTTCATTAAAATCCTCGACTGTTACATTTACGTTCAGGCCAATCCCGATGATCACAGCGTGCACACGATCAGATTCCGCCTGAAGCTCTGTCAGAATGCCGACTGTTTTTTTGCCGTTGATCAAAATATCGTTCGGCCATTTGATCTCTGCATGCAGCCCTGTCACTTTGTAGATTGCTTTCGTGACACTGACAGCAGCGAGAAGTGTGAGCTGCGGCGTTTTTTGAAGGGGGATTTCCGGACGCAGGATGAGGCTCATCCAGATTCCGGTGCCCTTTGGAGACTGCCAAGGCCTTCCGAGTCTGCCCCTGCCGCCTGTCTGTTCGTCAGCAACTACAAGCGTACCCTCCGGCTTTTGTTCATAAGAAAGCTTTTGTGCGATTTCCTGTGTGCTTTTCACCGATTCTTCATACACGATGTTCTTGCCTAATACATCCGATTTCAGACGGGCGCTGATCTCATGCTCAGTCACGCGGTCGGGAGAAGACACGATACGATAGCCTTTCCGCTGAACGGCTTCAATCACGTATCCTTCTTTCCGCAGCTCTGTGATATGCTTCCAGATCGCCGTACGAGAGCAATTCAGCTCATCACTGATCTGCTGTCCGGAAACAAACGTATCTCCATTCTCAATAAGCATCTGAAGCAAATGCTGTCTCATTTTCCCTTCCAACTCCTCACCCACTCCATGATGGCCCTTTTTTCATTTAGAACTTTTCCTTCAACTACCCCGTGTTCGATCCTCTGCAGCATCTCCTGTATCCAGGGGCCTTTCTCTGATTCATCAAGACTTACGATGTCCTTCCCGTTTACAGCAAGCTCTTTCCGCTGATGAATCGGCAGTTTTTGAAAGCGTTTCTGAACAGAATCAAGATCCTCATCCACAATCCTGCCCTTCACTGCATTTCTCACCCTCTGACAGGACACTGCCTGCAATTCTCCCAATTCATAAAGATCGTGCGGCCGCAGTTCCTCCTTGTCCAGATAACGGATGAGCTGCAGTACCGAACGGATCAAAGCATTGGACTGCTTCCAGGCTTTCAGGAAGACGGCTGGATCTTCCTCCCCAAGGAGAAACAGCAGCGCGGCCCACCTTTCTTCATCACTCTCCAAGCAGGCCCAATCCAAAGCATACAATCGTTCTGAAGAGCTCCTGAAACGGTTAAGCTCTGGAAGGGAGGAAACCACCCCTGTTTCAAACATAAACCTGAGGCATGAAGATGCTTCTATACCTCTTAACAGTTTTATAAACTCAGCAGCGAGGCGTTCCACTGCAATCTCTTTTAATTCATCTGCAAGTCTTTTACACGCTTTTTCTGTTTCCTCTTCAAGTGTAAAACCCAAGACCGCCCAAAAGCGGAGAGCTCTCATAATACGAAGAGGGTCTTCCATAAACCGCTTTTCAGCGTCTCCGACCGTTTTGATTTTCTTATCCTTTAAATGCTGACTGCCGCCGAACGGATCGTGCAAATTTCCGGCCGCATCCATCGCCATGGCATTGATCGTAAAATCTCGTCTTGAAAGATCTTCGAACAATGAATCAATATACTCCACAGAAGATGGATGACGGCGGTCAACGTAAGTGCCTTCTTTTCTGAAAGTTGTCACCTCATATGAAATATGCTGTACACGCACGATAACGGTCCCGTGCTCCATGCCGACAGGGATCGTTTTTGCAAAAAGCGAACACACCACTTCTGGAAGTGCAGAGGTGGCGATATCAATATCTCCGATGTCCCGGTTCAAAAGGTAGTCCCTCACACATCCACCTACCATATACGCCTGGTAGCCGGCTTGTAGCAGCCTGTCCATGATGATCTGTGCTCCGGCAAAAAGATCGCTCATATTATCCTATCCTTTTAGCACACTGTAATATAAATCCTCATAATCTCCTACAATCTTAGAAGAATGGAAATGATCCCTGACGTGCTGCATCGCTTGATAGGCGAACGTCTGCTGTTTGTTCTCATCCGTCAGAATAGAAAGGGAGGCCGCTGCGATGCCGTCTATGTCTCCCAGCTCGCAGATATAGCCGGTCTCTCCGTCCAGAATCACTTCTGGAATGCCGCCGATATTCGTACCGACAACGGGCACCCCGCACGCCATAGCTTCAAGAAGAACAAGTCCGAAGCTTTCTTTCTCAGAAAGGAGGAGCTTTAAATCACTGATCGAAAATAGTTCTGCCACATTTTCCTGCTTGCCGAGAAAAAGGACATGATCCTCGATATCCAGTTCCTGCACCATTTTGCACGCTACCGTAAATTCCGGCCCATTTCCGATCAAGAGAAGTTTGGCAGGAATCGTACTCACGATCTTATGGAAGGCCCTGATGACATCCGGCACCCGTTTGACCGAACGGAAATTGGAGATATGGATGATCACCTTTTCTTCCGGTTTAATGCCGTATCCCTTTTTAAGATGGGCAGCCTCCTGCTTAAAGTATTCCCGTTCATCGACAAAATTGTAGATCGGCTGAATCTCGTTCTTTATGCCGAGCAGCTTATAGGTATCATCCTTAAGACTGTTAGAAACGGCGGTCACCGCATCTGAATTCTCGATGCCGAACTTGATCATCTCCTTCAGTGAAGGATCGTATCCAAGCACCGTAATGTCGGTACCATGCAGTGTCGTCACAATCTTTAGTTGTTCGCCGGCCATCTGCTTGGCAAGAAAAGCGCAGATCGCATGAGGAATGGCATAATGCGCGTGGATGATATCAAGTTTCTCGCGTTTTGCGACCTCCGCCATCTTGCTCGCCAATGCCAGATCATATGGCGGGTATTTAAAAACAGAATAGTTGTTCACCTCAACCTCATGATAAAAGATGTTGGCGTATACTTTCCCGAGCCGAAACGGCAGGCTTGAAGTGATAAAATGGATCTCATGCCCCTTTTCTGCCAGCAGTTTTCCTAGCTCAGTCGCTACAACACCCGATCCACCTACAGTAGGATAACAAGTGATTCCTATTTTAAGCTTCATAGCTGTTCTCCTTATAATTTCTTTAATAACAGGGGTTTCTTCATCATAAAGCCTTCCGCATAGTCTACGCCCGCTTCATGCCCGAACATCTTCTCCCTCGCGCTCACCGACTCGATATAGCCGTTGACAAGCGGTGTATCAAAGCTGTCATCCTGCTTTACGAACTGGCTCTTATAGCATTGAAGCGCAGCTTTCTTCTTCTCATAGACGCTTGAAACATCGACCAAGAGCTGAGGCTTATGAAAACCATTGATAAAATAATAATAGATTTTCTTTACCCTGTGTGGCGGCAGGTTGTCAGGATCAATAATCTTCCTCACCCCGGCTGAAAAAGCGGCTTCCTCTGCGAGCCTTGAGCAGTTGCCATGATCGGGATGGCGGTCCTCCCAGTACGGGATAAAGAGACAATCAGGCTTCTTGCGCCTGATCAATGAAACAATCGCCAGTATGTATTCTTCTTTCATCAACAGACCTCTGTCCGGCAGCTCAAGATTCAAACGCTCGGAAACACCTATAACTTCTGCCGCATGGCCTGCTTCTTCCTTGCGCAGTTCCACTGTTCCATTGGAAGACAGTTCGGCTCTTGTCAGGTCACAGATTGAAACCTTGCCTCCATTGGCCGTATGTATCGCAATCGTGCCTGACATTCCGATCTCAACATCGTCGGAATGGGCGCCGACAGCCAGCCAGCTTTCTTTGTTCATGATTGATTTCCTTCTCTTTCTTTAATAATATTTCTCCAGTTGAAATCGCCTCGCTCCATCGCCCGGATAAAAAGTTCTCCGCTCGCCACGTTCGTCGCGACAGGAATCTGATATACATCACAAAGACGGATGAGTGCAGAGATGTCCGGTTCATGCGCCTGCGAAGTTAATGGATCCCTAAAAAAGAGCACCAGATCCATTTTATTCTGAGCGATCAGCGCACCGATCTGCTGATCCCCGCCAAGCGGGCCTGATTGGAACCGATGGATGTCCAGTCCGGTTGCGTCCATTATCTTTTGCCCGGTCGTTCCCGTGGCAAACAGCTCGTGTTTTCTTAAAATTGGTTCATAAGCCATGGAAAAGTTAATCATTTCCTGTTTTTTATTATCATGCGCAACCAAAGCAATTCTCATCGTTCCCCCACCTTTTACTCTATAATATTTTCCAAGCCATATACGAGATGATCCACATTTACAACCGCTTCTACCGCCATCTTAACACCAGGCATAAACGAAGCACGGTTCATCGAATCATGTTTGATCGTTAAGGTTTGTCCCTCTCCGCCTAAAATGACTTCCTGGTGGGCAACAAGCCCCGGCAGCCTGACACTGTGAATCCGTATTCCATCAAGTTCAGCACCCCTTGCTCCAGGAAGATCTTCTCTCTCATCAGGATGTCCTTGGGATTTTGGCTCTCTGACCTCTCTGATCAGCTGTGCCGTCTTCAAAGCCGTTCCGGATGGGGCATCGAGTTTTTGGTCGTGGTGCTTCTCAATAATCTCAACATCAGGCAAATACTTGGAAGCCATCTGGGCAAACTTCATCATTAAGATGGCACCAACCGCAAAGTTGGGGGCGATGATCGCTCCAAGTTCTTTTTCTTGAGCGAGGTTTTTCAGACGCTCTAAATCCTCATCCGAGAAGCCTGTCGTTCCGATGACAGGCCTGACATTATGCTCGAGCGCCTGTTCAAGATGGACTTTCCCGATCTCAGGCTTCGTAAGATCGATCAAAACATCCGGCCTGATTTCTGAAAAGCAAAGTGTTGCGTCATCGTATACCGGAATATCGAGGGATGGCATTCCCTCCAGATCTTTCAGCTTCATTCCTGCATGTCTGGAATCAATCACTGCTGAAAGTGTAAAATGTGGAGTTTCGTTGACCATGTTCACGGCTTCACGCCCCATTTTTCCTCTTGGCCCGGCAATGACAATGGTTATTTGTTTGCTCATGCTACTTTTCCTCTCCTTCTTCGATGCGCGTCCATCGGTCTTTATCTCTCGTATTAAACTTATTCATGACCATATCAAAGGCTTTTTCCATACTAATATCGAGTGAATTGGCAAAACATAGTAAGACAAATAAAATATCACCCAATTCTTCTTCAATGGTCTGCTCTTTTTCAGTGGATTTTTTCGGTTTTTCACCGTAATAGTGGTTAACTTCACGAGCAAGCTCGCCAAGCTCTTCTGTCATCCTGGCCATCATCGCAAGGGGGCTGAAATACCCCTCTTTAAACTGGCCGATATATGTATCAACGTCTTGCTGCATTTCCTGCATGGTTTTTTTCAACGATATCACCTCTTCGACAATCCTACGTTTATGTTAGCGAAGAATAAGACATTTGACAAATTTCACGAGCGATTGAACCTCCCTTCTTTTTCCTTTATAATGAAAACGCAAACAGGGTATCGCATCAGTATCAGGAGGCACATAAATGACATTTCCGATTCGCAGCAAAAACGTATTTTTTATTTTATTTGGTTCCGCCATCTTTTCATTTGGCATCGTCCACTTCAATATGGCAAACAATCTGGCAGAGGGCGGATTTACAGGAATTACCCTTATCCTTTACTTTTTGTTCCATATTGACCCTTCCTATTCCAACCTTGCCCTCAACATCCCTCTTTTCTTTGTAGGATGGAAGCTGCTTGGAAAAAACGCATTCATTTATACGATGATCGGCACGCTGGGTGTTTCACTGTTCTTGTTTCTCTTCCAGCGTTATTCAACTCTTACAATTAATTTGAAACAGGATATGCCTCTCGCCGCTCTTTTTGCCGGGGTATTCATCGGTATCGGCCTAGGAATCATCTTCCGTTTCGGGGGAACGACTGGCGGTGTCGATATCATCGCGAGGCTCGGCCATAAATTCTTCGGCTGGAGCATGGGAAAGACCATGTTTATGTTTGACGCGGTGGTCATCACAATGTCGCTAGTTTACCTCAACTACAAAGAAGCGATGTACACACTTGTCGCCGTTTTTGTCGGCGCACGCGTCATCGACTTTATGCAGGAAGGCGCCTATGCCGGCAAAGCCGCAATGATCATCTCCGAAAAAAATACCGAGATCGCTGCATTGATCATGAAAGAGCTCGACCGCGGCGCAACCTTGCTCAGCGCTAAAGGGAGCTTTACTGGCAGCCAGAAAGAAGTTCTTTATTGCGTGTTCGCGCGTAACGAAATCGTCCGGCTTAAGCAAGTAATTGAACGGGTCGATCCCCATGCCTTCGTAACCGTTAACGACGTACACGAAGTCCTCGGAGAAGGCTTCACACTCGATAGTGATAAGAATCCGATAGGGATATGAGAAAAGCTGAAGCGCCAGACCAAAGACGAAAAAGACTGGAACTCTAGAACTTCAACACGATTTTTGTTTTGGGGTGAAAGAGTGAAGTCGTCGAGTCTTTAGACGCTGAAGCTGAATCCCAACTGAAGGAAAGCGTGTTGAAGTAATCGTACTTCAGCACGCTTTTTTATGCAGCAGCCAGGTGGAATTGAAAGAATATTCAGTACGATTCAATTATCCTCTAGTTTGGTTCAATTATTATTTCTACGGTTCAATTCTTCACTCAATTGAATCAATTCCGCTCACATACCCGCATTCTTCATCCATTGCACCACAAAAAACAATAAAACCCCTGCCTGAGCAGGGGTTTCGTCATTTAATCGTCATTATTCATTCCTACAAACATAAGTATGAAGCGTAGAAGCTCCAATACAGCGACCAATGCTGCAGCTACATATGTCAGTGCAGCGGCATTAAGGACTTTTCTTGCCTGGCGCTCTTCATTGTTCCGGATCATGCCAGTAGAAACGATCTGATCCATCGCACGGCTGCTCGCGTTAAATTCGACTGGGAGTGTTACCAGCTGAAAGAGGACTGCGGCTGCCATGAAGATAATACCGATTAACAAAAGATTAGCAGAGTAGAAAATAGCTCCTGCAATGATCAAAAGATAAGCAAAGTTGGAACCTAAGTTAGCAACCGGCACTAGAGCATGCCGGAAACGCAGCGGCGCGTAGCTTTCCTTATCCTGAATGGCATGGCCGACTTCGTGGGCGGCTACTGCAGATCCTGCAATGGAATGGCCGTAATAGTTTTCTTCGGATAAGCGGACAACTTTTGAACGCGGGTCATAATGGTCGGACAGCCGTCCTCTGACCGGCTCAACCGCGACATTGTATAGCCCATTGCGGTCCAGTATTTCACGGGCGACTTCCGCCCCTGTTTTTCCTGTTGAGTTTTCAACTTTTGCGTACTTGTTATACGTGCTTTTCACCCTCATCTGTGCCCAGATCGGGATGATCAGCAACAATGCAAAATAGATGAGAAAAGACATTTATAGCATTCCTCCACTATAGTAATTACTTTAATTTTATGATTGTCGCCATATATCTGTCAAACAGAATGCTTTACCGCTTATCTACAGCCTTCACGTTTTCCTTCTCCGCTTTGTATTTTCTCCATCCTACATAAAATAATGTAGAGAAGATGATTCCCCCGATGGAAAAGATCAGCCAGAACAGGGAAGGTTCAGAGTTGTCTTCTTTTGCAGCAAACAGGTTTTCAAAATCGGATCTAACGGATTCAAGTTTCTTCTTGTCCGCTGAGGATGTGAAAATGCTGGTCCGGCTGCTGTCGATGAACTCGATATCTTTATCCACCTGATTAAAAAAAGTATCTTCAACGTCCATGCTGACTGCCGGGCGGATCATGGCGTAGTTGGCGAGAAACTCGTTTGCCGCCTCCTGGTATTCCTGATTATGATTCTTCCGTAAAGCCAGCTGCATGTGCTTTAATGGATTGATGAGCTGATATTCCGTTTGTTTCCACAGCGGCTGATGATCGGAAATCAAGGCGTCGACAAGCAGCCTTACACCTGTAAGCCGGTGGAGTTTAACGTCGCGCGGTTCTTCAGCTCTTCCAAGCGTTTCGATTGTATCTTCTACTGTGACATCAACCATGCGGATTTTATCTTCAGCCAAATCGGCCTTCAGGGCGCCCTTACCAAATTGAGATGACAAATAGAAAAGGACTTCGCTCGCTTCTTTATACCGTTCCTCTTTGGCAAGCTCCAGCGCTTTATCCGATAATTGAGTGACGTTTTCAAGGCTGCTGGTCTGTCCGCCGTTCGCGTGTGCAGCAATCGGAAGACTAACCAGCAGTAAACTGAACACAGCCGCAAATTTAAATTTCATTCCTTGTCCCTCCCATACGGTATAACAAATCATATGAGGAAACGGACAAGGTTAGACCTTTATTTGCCGGAGTGAGCCGGCTTCTCCCTCGTTAAATAATACACAAGGACGACGGATACCACACTGAGCCAGAAGGTAAGATATCCGATAAGCTGCATATGTTTCCAGAGTACGTCGTACCTCGGCATCATACCATAAACATAATCGATAATTTCGTTATGAAATACCCAAAGGCCCGCTACCGCCAGATGCCGGAGCTGAATTCGATAGTACGGTGTATAAAGGAGGCCTTCGATCGCCATCCCCAGATGGGAAACGATGAGCATATAATTGGCCCAATACATAGGAGGATCGACTACACCGCCGGCAATATTCATGCCAACCGCCCAGATTCCGTACTTAAAAAGGCTTACCGCGGCCAGTGCTTCGATATATGGAAGGTTTTTTCCGAAAAGAAACGCAATGAGCACGAAGACAAAGAACAGACTGGCCGTCGGGCTGTCTGGCACAAAAAGAACAAACTTCAGCGGTGTTGCAGCGAGCTGGTCTTTATACCAGTAATATCCATAGGCCGTTCCAAGAATATTGATGATAAGCAAACTGGACAGGAACCATTTTTGCTTCAAAATTCCATAAAGATAAATCATTCTTTTTCTCCTCACTTGCCGATTGATGTAAAAAAAGCCGACTCTGCAAGCCAGCTTTTTTTGATGTTTATTTTTTCAGTTTTGAAATGAATGTGGCCAATTTTTTCAAATCGGCTTCATTGCCTTTATAAGCGTTTGCAGGCATAGCCCCTCGCCCTTCTTTGGCGATCTTCATGATCTGTTCAGGTTTTAAACCGGTTCCAATAAGTGATGGCCCCGTTCCGCCTGTCAATTCTGATCCATGGCAGCCTACACAGGACTGGCCTTTGAAGACTTGATAGCCGGGATCGTTCTTGTCGATGTTGGTCTCCACGATTTTACCCTGTTCTTTCGCCTTTTCCCAGTCATGGGTAACAACGGACTCCCATGTTAAATATGTAATGGAAATAAGGGCAAGCAGCATTAATCCTGTAGCAACAGGACGGCGTGAAGGACGGCGTTCCGGCCCTCTGTCCAGCCATGGTGCGAGCAGCAGCGCTCCGAAAGCAAGTCCAGGAATAACAATCGTTCCGATTAAAACGTAATCACCGGCAGCATACTTGTATTTCAAGAGCTGATACAAGAATAGGAAATACCAGTCAGGAAGCGGAATATATCCTGCATCTGTCGGATCTGCTTTACGCTCCAGCGGAGATTCGTGAGAAATGGTTAAGATTAAATACCCTATTAAAAAGACGGCACCTACCATCCATTCTTTCAAAAGGAAGTTTGGCCAAAACGCTTCCGTTTTTCCGGGATACTCAGAGTAATCCTTCGGAATGTTCGGCTTGCGCTCTGCAGGAACACGGGAGTCTCCTACAAACTTCATTCCTTTGCCTCGATGCATCTTTCTCCCTCCCTTTTTTAGCGTCTAGAAGCTTATCTGCTCTGACGCAGATGAGCTTTATCTGCCAAGATATATCTCTGATGTAGAGAATGGTCACTCAATTTTAAAAATAAAGACAATTAAAAAAGCAATTTTACAGCGGACCTGAGATACCCTGTTTGCGGATCATGATAAAGTGGGCACCCATGAGCGCGAGCAGTGCAGCCGGCAGGAAGAATACGTGAATCGCAAAGAAACGCGTTAATGTCTGTGCTCCGATGATTTCTCCGCCTGCTAGGAATGTTTTCGCGATCGGTCCGATCACAGGGATTGTTTCTGCGATCTGAATCCCTACTTTTGTAGCGAACAGCGCTTTCATATCCCACGGCAACAAATAGCCTGTGAACCCAAGTCCAAGCATAACACCAAAAATCAATACTCCTACTACCCAGTTCAATTCACGAGGTTTTTTGTAAGCGCCCTGGAAAAATACGCGCAAGGTATGTAAAAACATCATAACGATTACCAAGCTGGCTCCCCAGTGGTGCATTCCTCTAACGATGACACCGAATGCCACCTGATTCTGCAGATAATATACAGATTCCCAGGCATTCACAATATCCGGAACATAGTACATCGTTAAGAACATTCCAGACAAGATTTGGATTACCGTAATAAAGAACGTTAATCCTCCGAAACAATAAACGAACGCGGAAAAATGATGGGCCGGGTTAACGTGCTCTGGCACTTCATGGTCAGCCACATCGCGCCAAAGCGGCGTAATATCCAAACGCTCGTCTACCCAATCGTAAATTTTTTGCAGCATCTATTACGCCCCCTTTCGTGGTTTTGCCTTTCCTAGATACAACTTTCCGTCCTTCACCTTGCTGTCATAAACATCGAGAGGCGCAAGCGGCGGTGTACCTTTAATATTCGTACCGTCTTTCTCATAACGGCCTCCGTGGCAAGGACAATAAAATTGGCTTGGGTGGCTTGGATCAGTGTTCCAGTCGATGGTACATCCCAAATGCTTACAAACCGGTGAAAGCGCTATTAATTCGCCCTTGCCGTTTTTGTAGACCCACGCAGATTGGGTGACCTCTGATTCGTACCATCCGTCTTTTTGCTTGATTTTAAAGTTAAATCGTTTTGGTTCCTTGCCGATCTTGCTGACTTCAGTAACCGCTACCATATCCTGGTCCGCACCCTTTTCAAGGATGGGGTCGATGGCAAAACGCACCATTGGCATAAGCATCCCTGCAGCCATGAACCCTCCGACACCGGTCAATGTGTAGTTCAAAAACTGGCGTCTGGAGATATCTTCCTTAGACATTTCGTTTCCCCCCCTTGCTGTAAATAAAGTCCATCCGGACAATTGTTTTACACACATATTACTAGGACATTAACATGATAGCGTAAGTTGTCTTTTACTGTCAATATGAACATGTATCTCCAGTGCTTGGTTTTTTAGCTTTCCTGCCACTTATGAAGGATGATCTGAAACAGCTGTTTGACCTGTTCTTTAACGATTTCTTCCTTATATGACGAGTCCATCGTCTCCATCGGTATGACAGGCATCCAAAGGAGTGTTTCTTCCAGCTCCTGTTCAGCTTTTTTCCAATCGGCATCACTCGTCAAGAAAAAAATATGGCGGAACCCTTCTTCCTTAAGTTCACTGACCCATGAGTGGAGCCGGGACATGAGAGCTTCTTCACTTTCCAGCTTCAAATAGGTAAAGGAAGGCATGAGAAACAAGCGTCCGTGCAGCTGACGTTCTGTCTCTTCTGCAATGAGAAGGGAATAATCAGCCATCCCTGCGCTTGTCCTCATGGAAGGGCCGAAAGAAAGAGGCTGAAGGGGAATGATGACAGTATCCACAAACTCTTTCGACTGCTGATAAATATTAATATCACCTGAACTCCATTTCATCTGTGAAACTCCTTTTATGTAAAAATAGTTTAATATGTATTCCATCGTATCAAAAAAAACAAAATAAAACCCTCTTTTTAAAAAAGAGGGTTACAATTTTCTAAGTTCTTCGGTAAGCTGCTGGAAAGTTTCTTCATCTTTTTGGTCCAGCGCACGGTCAATGTTAACGAGTATTTTCTGTTTTTTAAATTGGGATACCGATTGGTCAAGAATCAGTTCTGCCCACAGTCCATATTTCCGGTCTGTTACCATATTGTCAGGCAGATGCGGATTTTCTTCCAGTACCGAGGCATACTCGGGCGTCAATCTTGAAGAATTAAAGTTTAGTTCAATAAAGATGTCTTCTTCCTGGTTAAGCCGGATATCGTGGAATGATTTTTCTGCATCCGTTGTCAAGACATTCTGTTTATAAAAACGGAATGGAACACCATCGGTACATTGAGCGGACATAATAATGGCTTTAGGACAATACTCTGCTTTCTCCACAAAGTGAACCTTTTCCATGAGCTGGTCGTCACTGACAAGGTAGTTTAACAACCAGACGCACTCACGTTTTTTTAGTTGATAATGATTTAAAAACCATTTAATAAAATCCTTCTTTTCAAGGACAGAAACGGTGCTGCTCATTGTGATCCCCCCATCATTCCTAACCAAAGTATATTACTTTAGTATATTCTTGCCCTGCTTGATAAATCCTTCTAACCGGAAAGAATATTTAAAGAAAAAAGCGGGTTGATTAGTACTCTTCCAGCCGGCTGATTATTTCTTCAACATGGTAAAGGTTCGGGTTCAATGACAAGGCTTGTTTCAGGATGCCGGCTGCCTTTACAGGTTCCCCTTCTTCGATCAGAAACATGCCATACTCTTCCAAGAAGACTTCATGGTTCGTGAAGGAAGGAAAGGCCGCTTCATATTGTTCTCTGGCCTGTTCATATTCTTCTGCTTCTTTGTATGCAAAGGCCAGATCCCAGATCATCTCCGGCGTTTCGTCACCCTGCTCTGCAACATGTGTGAGCAGTTCGACCATGTCAGCAAAACGTTCTTCTTTTTTAAGCATGGAAGACAAGTGAAGGACAGCCTCAGCATTTGAAGGATTGAGCGCGATAACCTCCCTCGCGTACTTTTCGCCTTCTTCTTTGTTTCCTGTCCGGTACATGAGGCGTGCGGCACGTACTTTAAGGTCTTCGTTGAATTCATCCTTGCTGATTCCTTCCCGGATCGCCTCGATCGCCTCGTCAAGGGCCCCCTCTTCCTCATAGGATGAAGCAAGCAAAGGATAAAGCGTCGTATACTCAGGGTCCAGTCCTTTTAATTCTTCAAGCGCAGATATCGCTGTTTTATACTCCCCTGTTTTATACGCGGTCAATCCGTATCCAAACAGACTGTGCAGTTCTTTTTTGGATTCCAGGCCTTTTTTATAATAGTCAAGAGCTTCTTCAAACTTACCGCCTCTGCTCAGCGCTTCGGCAAGCCTTAGGTAAAGATCCCCTTCGGGAAGAGTCGACGCAATCGGTTCGGCTTCCTTGAAGAAGGCAGCGCTTTTGATAAAATCGCCTCGTTCAAGATACAGTTCACCAAGAGCAAAAGCAAGAACTGGCTCATCCGGTTTGGTCTGCTTGGCTTTCAGGAGCTTTTGCTCCGCAACTTCATGGAGTCCTTGCATAAAATAAAGGTCAGCCTGCAATAGGAGCGATTGGACGTAAGAATCATCGTATGCACTGATTTGTCCCAGCATCTCCAAAGCTTCATCTTCCTTTTCCATCTCAATGAGCAGCTCGGCGGCAAAGATGCCGAGGTCGCCATCCTCCGGGTAAAAAGCTCTCAACTGAGCAACGATCTTCATCGCTTCCTCCAGATGTCCCCAGTTTTCATAAACCCTCGCAATATCATAGAGTGTTTGATGGTCGGCTTCCTTTGTAAGCATTTCGATGAGCTTCATGCCCTCACGGACATGTCCCATTTCAACAAGGGTGATGGCTTCTTGTAACTTTTCCAATAACAAAAACTCCTTCTCTTACGGCAATCTATTTTGTTTTCATTATACATGAGAGGGTGTGTTCACTTCAAAATCTACGATTCGCCTTCGCCCTTATATAGACAGGCTATGAGCGCACCTGCAAAGATATGAGTATAGGAAAACAAAAAAAAGCCCTGACTTTGAAAGCGCTGTCAGGGAAAACAATAATATGGATAGGAGTGGAGAGAAACCATATTAGTTATATTATAGCAGTAGCGCTTCAAAAATCAACAGTATTTTTCGAAAATTTTGAATTTATCGAGAAAGAGGCCGAGCAGGCCCCTATTCTCTGGTTTAAACGGTTTCTTTTTCTGTATTTCCTGACACCAGCAAATAATTTTCCAGATGCTCAATGATCTCCCCGTTCTGCTGCTTATCGCCAATCGTTATTCTGAGGCTTGTAGGAAAGCCCAGTGCTGATCCAGAACGCACAATGTAGCCTCTTTCAAGAAGATGCTGAAACAAAAGATTCGAGTCTTCCTTAAAATCAATTAGGATGAAATTCGCTTGAGAAGGATAGTAAACCAATCCGCGTTTCTGGCAGAAATCATAAAATTGCTGCAGCCCTTCTCTGTTTCTTTCAGAGCAGGTGCTGATGAAATCCTGGTCTTTGATCGCAGCACGGGCTGCTGCCTGTGCAATGCGTGAGGTGTTGAACGGCTCTCTGGCCGGTTCAATGGCGGTGATAAGCTTCTCATCACCGATTCCATAACCGATCCGGAGTGCAGCAAGTCCGTAAGCCTTAGAAAACGTCCGCAGGATCACCAAATTCGGATATCGGTCCAAATAAGTGATGGTCTCTGGAAAATCTTCGGCTTCAACGTATTCATAATACGCCTCGTCACTCACTACGAGTACGTGCGGAGGAACTTCAGCCATAAATGTTTCAAACGATTTTTGATCAATATAATGGCCGGTAGGATTATTCGGGCTGCACAGCCAAACGATTTTTGTTTGTCCGTCGATCGCTTTGAGCATCTCATTCAGGTCATGTTCTCCGTTAAGCAGCGGAACTTCGCGAACTTCTGCTCCTTCAATCACAGCGTTATGCTTGTACTGAGGAAAAGTGTTCGCTGCCATGACCGTGTTCGTTCCTTCATGCAAAAAGCTTCTTGACAAGATCTGCACGACTTCGTCGGAACCATTGCCAAAAATCAAATTTCCTTTTTTTACTCCTAAAAATTCTGAAAGCTCCTCCCGCAGTTCAGCGCTGTAGCCATCAGGATACAGCCCTAAGTGAGCGGCTTCTGAAACGATAGCGTCCTTAACCGAAGGCGAGCTTCCGTATGGATTCTCATTTGATGCCAATTTAACGATTTTGTCCAGCCCGTATTCGCGCTTCACTTCCTCGATTGGTTTTCCCGGCTGATAGGGTTTTAAATTCAACAGCTGTGATTTTGCCTCCACAAAGACCCTTCCTTTCTGTTAACTGTAAACATTCAGCGGGACCAGCTTGGAAAGAAAGTCAGAGAACGTTTGAAGCGCCTCTCCTTTCTTGTCCTCCCTGAGAAGATCTGGTCCCAGCTCCTCAATTTTTGATACGATCGTGCTCCCCATGATAAAACCATCACATTTACCCTCAAATTGCTGCATCTGCTCTCTGCTCGACAAGCCGAAACCGATCAATACCGGAACCGAACTCGCAGATCTCGCTTCATCCAGAAAGCGGTCCAGGCCGTTGGCAAACGAAGTCCTTGCCCCGGTAACACCAAGTGAAGAGATGCAATAGAGAAACCCCTGTGCAGCCTCTCCGATTTCTTTTAGCCTTCCTTGAGAAGTAGTGGGCGCAGCGAGAGAAATGAAGCTTAGATCATGGGCGGAACATGACTTCTGAAGGTCTTTGCTTTCTTCAAAAGGCATATCCGGCACAAGCAGCCCATCAATTTCGTTCTGTGATGCCAATTCAAAAAATTTCTGTTCTCCCAATTGTAACAAAAGATTGTAATAAGTAAAGATAATGACCGGAATGGTTAAACCGGCTGCGCGCATGTTTGCGACGAGCTTCATGGCTTTTTCCAAACTCATATCATTTTCCAGCGCCCGTTTGGAAGCCCGCTGGATCACCGGCCCGTCTGCAAGTGGATCAGAATATGGAATACCCAGCTCCAGTGCATCCGCCCCTTCGTTTTGAAGAGCGAGAGCCAGGTCAACCGTAACCACGGGAGAAGGATCACCTGCTGTGATAAAGGGTACGAACAATGACGATTTCTTTGACTGAAACTCTTTCATTCTACTGCCCATGAGAGACTTCCTCCTTCTGCTGCTCAAAAAGTGTATGAACGTCTTTATCTCCCCTGCCGGACAGGCAGACGATGATGTTTTCTTCAGCACGCATGCTTCGTGCTTCTTTTAATGCTTGTGCCACAGCGTGTGCGCTCTCCAGCGCACAAAGAATGCCTTCTTCACGGCATAAGAGATTCAGTGCCTCAAGCGCTTCCTCGTCCGTGATGTTTTCATATTTGACACGTTCCGTTGATTTTAAGAAAGCATGTTCCGGTCCTACTCCAGGATAATCCAAACCTGCTGAGATGGAATAAGGCTCCTGGATCTGGCCTTCCTGCGACTGAAGCAGGTACGTCAATGATCCATGGATAACACCGGCTGTCCCGTTCGCCATCGTCGCGGCATGCAGGCCGGTCAAGAGTCCTTTGCCTCCCGCTTCAACCCCGACAAGAGAAACATCCTCATCGACGAACGCCGAAAAAATACCGATTGCATTACTGCCGCCCCCTACACAGGCCACCACTTTCTCAGGAAGGCCGCCCTCCTTTATTTGAGCAAATTGTGCTTTTGCCTCGTATCCGATCACACTCTGAAACTCTTTGACGATCTTCGGATACGGATGCGGCCCAACGGCTGATCCAATCATGTAGAAAGTATCTTCAACCGATGCGACCCATTGCCTGATCGCTTCATTCGTCGCATCCTTTAACGTTTTTGTTCCGCTGCTCACCGGAATCACTTCCGCTCCCAGCAGTTTCATGCGGAAGACGTTTAGAGCCTGACGGCGGATGTCCTCCTCGCCCATATATACTTTGCATTCCAAACCATACCTCGAAGCAGCGGTAGCAGCAGCAACGCCATGCTGTCCTGCTCCTGTTTCAGCGATAATCTTTTTCTTTCCCATCCTTCTTGCGAGCAGCGCCTGCCCGATCGCATTGTTGATCTTGTGGGCACCAGTATGGTTCAAATCTTCTCTTTTCAGGTAGATGGACGCTCCGCCGATCTTTGCACTCAGCTTACCTGCATAAGTTAAAGGTGTAGGACGGCCGGAGTAATCGGCAAGCTCATGCTGAAGCTCCTCCATGAACTCAGCGTTTTCAATCGCTTCATTAAATCCCTTCTCAAGGTCATCCAAAGCAAACATGATCGTTTCGGGTACAAACTTCCCGCCAAACTCTCCATATCTTCCCCGGCTGTCAGGATATACTGTTTTCATATTGCATCATCATCCCTTCTATATCCTTTATTTTTTTTCGGCTTTTTTTACAGTCTTCCTCAATTCCGCTGCTGATGTCTATGCCGTCCGGACTATAGCTCAGCAGTTTTGTAATGTTTTCTGCATGAATACCCCCGGCAATAAAACAAGGAACACCTTGCCGTTCGGCCTCCTGTAAATACATCGGAACAGCATCCCAGTCAAAGGCAGTTCCTGTTCCTCCGTAAGCTCCCTCTACCCGGGCATCAATTACATATCCGTCTGCGACCCCGGCAAACTCTTTCAGGACGCTCCATCCGGCTTGCTCGTGGCGTACGGCTTTCCAAATCTTTATTCCTGTTTTTTTCTTTAGTTCTTTTAGAAATCCGGGAGTTTCATCACCATGGCATTGAACGATATCTAAAGGCACGTTTACTAAAGCGGCCTTTATTTCATCAAGAGAAGGGTTCACAAATACTCCTGTTAATTGCTGTTTGAGCGGCTGATTTTCCATCACCCATTTGCCCGCATCTTCAGGAGTTACCCTTCGTTTGCTCGGGGCAAAAATAAATCCTGCCAGATCTGCGCGTGACTCTTTTACAAGAAGCAGGTCTTCCTTGCTCCGGCATCCGCAAAATTTAAGAAACGTAGTCTTACCGGCCATACAGCGTCTTGATCCCTTCGGCCGGAGAGGAAGCACGCATGAGCGTTTCGCCGACTAAAATCGCGTTGATGCTGTGACTGCGCAAGTAATGGAGATCGTCTGTTTCTTTTATTCCGCTCTCACTCACGGTTAATATGCTTTCTGGAATATGGCTGGCGATGGCCGCTGTATGTTTTACATCCGTTTTGAACGTACGGAGATCCCTGTTGTTGATCCCGACGAGCTTTGGTGTGAACTGCTTCAGGACGCCTTCCAGCTCCTCTACAGAGTGAACTTCCACAAGGCATTCCAGATCATGCTCATGAGCAAACTCGTACAATTCGTGCAGCTTTTGCGGTGTCATGGCAGCGGCGATCAGCAAAATCGCATCAGCGCCGATATGAGCACTCTCGAGGACTTGGAGCTTGTCGATAATAAAGTCTTTTCTCAAGACCGGAAGAGAGACCATCTGTTTTACAGCGACCAGGTCTGCCGCATGTCCCTGAAAAAAACGCTGATCCGTAAGCACCGATATTGCAGCCGCCCCTCCCTGTTCATATTCAGCGGCAATCTCTGCAGGAACGTAATGCTCCTTAATCGTCCCCTTTGAAGGCGAAGCTTTCTTAACTTCAGCAATGAGCGCAGGCGCATTTTCTGATGTTCTGATCGCCTCATAGAGAGATGCCTTTTTTCTGTTATGTTTTATAGTGAAGTTGTTTTCAAGCTTTGTGATTTCTTCCTTTTTTTGATCAAGAATTTGTTGCAGCATAAGGCAATCCTCCTGTTTGGTTCTGAATCATTTCTAAATGGCGGCTGGCTTTCCCCGTTGTAATAATGTCCCGTGCCAGTTTAACCCCTTCATGGATGGTTGAGGCTCTTCCTGTCAAATATAAAGAGGCGGCGGTATTATAGATCACGATATTTTGTGCAGAAGCAGAAGCTTTACCGCTCAGAACTGCTTTGATCAAGGCTGCGCTCTCCTGACTGGAGGCCACCGTCACCTCTTCTAAAGTTCCGCATGGAAGTCCTGCATCTTCAGGAGTGAGTGTGAATTCGTTCACGTTCCCATTCTCCACTTCGAAAAAGTGTGTCGGTGCGAATATGGAGCATTCATCCAATCCGTCTGCTCCTGTAACCACTAAGGTTCTCTGCTCTTTGAAATCAGCAATCGCATGCGCCATTTTTTTTGCCGTTTCCTTGTTAAAGGCACCGATCAGCTGATGTGTTGGATGGGCCGGATTGCATAACGGACCGAGAATATTAAAAACCGTTCGGAAAGACAGTCCCTTTCTCGTTTGGCTCGCATGCCGGAGTGCCGGATGATAGTTTGGCGCAAAAAGGAAACAAAGAGAGAACTTCTCCAGATTCTCTGCGATTTCAGACGCATCGCCGCTTGATCCGATCCCGAGCTGCTGAAGCACGTCTGCGCTCCCGCTTTTCGATGTAACAGCTGAATTGCCGTGCTTGGCAACTTTAATGCCCGTTGATGCGAGCAATAAGGAAGACGCAGTGGATATATTAAAGGTTGACGCACCGTCTCCGCCTGTTCCGCACGTATCAAGGATTTGCGGATATTCGAGGTGAAGCGGCACGGTATGATCCAATATTGAAGTTGAGAATCCAACGATTTCTTCGATGGTTTCCCCCCGCAGCCGGAGTATGGTCAGCAAACTGGAAAGCTGGACTTCCGTCACTTTTCCTTCCAGTATTTCGTTCATCATTTCGTAGGCTTCTTTTTGTGAGTAGGTTTCTCCAAGAATTCCTTTTTTGAGAAGTTCTTTGACGGCCATTGCAATCCCTCCTTAAGATTATTAATGCAATAAGGCAGCAACGATCCGTTCATGTAGGGGATAAATAAAAAGATAGACATAACATGGTGCATATTCACCTCCATCAAAAATGGAGAATGAATGAGGCGAAAAAGAGGTACAAAAAAACCCATGCTCGAAGAGGCATGGGTACTATGTATTCATAACCCTCTGCTCGGCTCCACTCATCATTCTCAACTATTCTCATCTCTCAACTAAACTGCTCTCTGGGCTAAATCATTCTGAAAATCTAAATCGTTAAAACACAAGATAAAGCATTACGCACAGTTTGTCAACCCAAAGGGCTGTGCATTTCTGAACTAGACAAGCGGTTTCTGATAAAGGAAAGCTTCTCTTGGCTGCAGATTAAAGCGGCCCGGGTGAAAGATCTGTTCCGTGCTGCCCACGAACAGATAGCCTCCGGGGCGCAATGACTCTGAAAACTTATGAAACAATGCTTCTTTCGCTTCTTCTGTAAAGTAAATTATAACATTACGGCAAACAATGAGATCAAAGCTCTTCTCAAAGGCATCTGCCAATAAGTTATGCTGTTTGAACACAATTGGTTTTTTTAGTGCTTCCATAACCGCAAACCCTCCAGCTTCTTGCCGAAAACTGCTGTTCCTGACTGACTCAGGCACGTTCTTAATCGATGTTTCAGCATATAAGCCCTCCTTTGCCCTTCGCAGCGCAAGCTCATCGAGGTCCGTCGCCAGAATGGAATAGGTGATGTTCCTTCCTGTTTCCTGCAAAAGCGAAGCAAGGGTGTAAGGCTCCTCTCCTGTTGAACATGCGGCACTCCAGATCTTCAGTTTGTTCGTCCTGCTTAAAAGATCTGGTATGATCTTATCCTTTAAAACCATCCATCGTTCCGGATTCCGATAAAACTCCGAAACATTGATTGTCATCCGGTCAAGTAATTCATCCAGCAAGCGGCGGTCTTTCATAAGAGCTTTCGAAAAGACAGAGAAACTTTCAAAGCTCTTCTTGTCACGAAAAGCAGTAAGGCGCCTCTTCATCTGTGCCTCTTTATACAGTGACAGGTCAATAGATGTTATGGATTGAACGTCTTTAATAAAATTTGAATAATCTTGATCCACGTTTCTTACCCCTTTATGTATAGCGTTACTCTAACTATCGGCAAATAAGAAACATTCCTTAACGCTAAACACGCCAAATAAAAAAACCAGCCGTGGCTGGCTGGTTTATAACGCTTACATTAAATCCAAGAAGAAACCGCTTTCTCGTAATTGACAAGTTCTTCTTCCTTGAAGAAAAGACCAATTTCACGAACAGCACTTTCAGGAGAATCAGAACCGTGAATGATGTTATTGCTTACGCTTACGGCAAAATCTCCGCGAACAGTTCCTGCAGCTGCCTCTGAAGGATTGGTTTTTCCCATCATGTTACGAGCAGTAGCAATCACGTTATCTCCTTGCCATACCATAGCGAAAACTGGGCCAGAAGTGATGAAATTTACCAACTCGCCAAAGAACGGACGCTCTTTATGTTCTCCGTAGTGATTTTCTGCAAGCTCACGTGAGATTGTCATCAATTTGGCTCCAGCAAGCTGAAATCCTTTTTTCTCGAATCTTGAAACAATCTCTCCGATCAAATTGCGCTGTACACCATCTGGTTTTACCATTAGAAACGTTTTTTCCATAATAGTTCTCCCCTATCTTCTATGTATTGGTTCAGGGCTTGTAAGCTAGCTGTGACCCCTAGAAAATAGTATCAAAAATAGTTCGATTTAGCAATGAGCTAAAATTTGCGCTTACCAATATACTTGGCAATCTTGATCATGCTGTTTCTTGCCTGTCCTGCCGGAAGCTGATCGGCGGCTGCAAATGCATCTGCCAGGTAGGATTGGGCAGCCATGGAAGCTTTCTGAATGGATCCGCTTTTATTGATCTGTGCAATAATGCCGGAAAACTCATCCTCATCCCAGGTTTGATAATAACGCTGGATATTGCCTTTTAATTCTGGTATCTTGTCCATTGCATAAAAAACAGGAAGGGTAATGTTTCCCTGCTTCAAGTCGCCGCCCGCAGGTTTCCCCAATTCTTTTTCGGTTGCTGTAAAATCCAGAATGTCATCCGTGATCTGAAAAGCCATGCCAACGGAATAGCCAAAACGGTACAGCTGTCTTTGCAGCTGAACAGAAGCATTGGAGGCAATAGCTCCAAGCTGGCAGCTGATAGCGATCAAGAGGGCTGTCTTTCTTTTGATGCGCCGCAAGTATTGTCTTATGTTCTGATCCAGATCAAACTGCTCTTTGATTTGCTGGATCTCACCAAGACACATCTCTTTCATGGAATAGGACAAGACTTGATGGGCTACAATCTGGCTGACATGGGTCATCATCTCGATCGCTTTGGCAAACAGAAAGTCCCCTGTATACATCGCCACTTTGTTGTCATACTCAGCTTTAACCGTCTTTGCCCCTCTTCGCAGCTCGGCATCGTCAATCACATCATCATGGACGAGTGATGCCATATGTATCGTTTCCAGTGCGGCAGCAACTTTCTTTACACTTCGGATATCGTATTCGCCGAAGTGTGCGGAAAGCAGTACGAAAACCGGCCGGATTCGCTTGCCTCCAGCTTTCAGAAGCTGGCTCCCGGCCTTTTGCAAGATAGGGTGGTCTGCTGATATCGATTGCTCCAGTTCGGATTCAATCTGAAGCAGATCTTTTTTTACATGTGAATAGAGTTCAGTCAGTTTCATAGCTTTCACCTAAATGCCCTGTAAGGAGTAGTTAAAAAAAGTAAATTCGGGAACCTTCTGAATCAGTGAATGCTTATGGGCGAGCTCAAAATAATGCTTCAGCCCTTTCAAATGGCTTTCCCCGAAATCATAATTGATGCCATGAAAATAGTTTGCCCAAAAAGAGTATTCCCCTCCATGGGCAGGCAGGATATGGCTGATCATCTCATGATATTGGTCTGACTTTGTCTTTTGTTTGCTCTCTGACATTTCAAATAAGAGCTTCTCCAGAAGAGCCGGCTCTCTTTTAATGCTGTCGTTTCGCACGGCCATGACGGCATAGGTCATCGGAAGCTCTGTATGCTTATACCACAGTTCGCCCAGATCATACACATGAATGTCTTTCTCCTGCCGCCAGTCGGCTTTAATGGCATCCTCCCCGATCAGCAGGCAGGCTGAATGATTCTGCAGCATCTGATCATAGTCAGGTTCCATCGTTTCATAGACAGGATCAAGTCCGTAAAATTCTTTAAGGATCACTTTCAAAAGAACGACCGAAGTTGCAGAACTTGAAGTAAGTGCGATGCTCTTTCCGGCCAGATCTTCAATGGCTGTTTTTGAGAACAATAGAATAGATCCTACCTTACCGAAAGTCGATACGGATAAATTAGGGAAAAGACTGTATTGAAGGCTGTTTTCACCAAAAGAAAAGGAAGAAATACCGCCAAGGTCAATTTCCCCCCTGGCCATTCTCCGGTTCAGCTCAGCCGGTATCTGCGGAATGAACGCCGCTCCGGTATTTTCAATCTCTTTTTTATTCAAATAGAAAAATAGAGGAAGGATGTTTGTATATTTAATCTCGCCGATATTGAGCGTCATTACTCTCCCCACCTTTTAAATAAATCATGTTGCACTCCGAGGCTGTCCAGCGCTTTGCCGACCAAGAAATCAACAAGGTCGTCAAGGGTCTTCGGCAGCTGATAAAAACCAGGCATCGCAGGCAGGATCTTGCCGCCTGCCTGTGATACTTTAAGCATGTTTTCCAGATGAATACTGTTTAGCGGTGTTTCACGCGGCACGAGTACGAGCTTTCGCCCCTCTTTAAGCATCACATCCGCCGCCCTCTCAAGCAGGTTGCCGGACGCTCCGTGTGCGATTCCTGACAGTGTACCCATCGAACAAGGAATGATGATCATGCCGCTGTTCTGATAGGAGCCAGAAGCGATCGGAGCTTTAAAGTCTCTTAGCGTATGATAGTGAAGTTCGCCGCTGCTCCCCTGTATAAAGTATTCTTGAAGAATGCTGCCGCGGTCTGTTGTATCCCATCCGAGCTCTTCGTGAAAAACCTGCCAGCCGGCTTCAGTGACCATGAGATGGACTTTATGACCGCCCTTCAGCAGCTCCTGAACAAGGCGCACTCCATATACAGCTCCGCTCGCTCCCGTAATTCCTACGGCGAAATTTTTCATAGCAGCAAATCTCCCAACGAGAAAATAAACATAACGACGCTCAGGATTCCATTCATCGTAAAAAAGGCAACGTTCAGCTTCGACAGATCTTCCGGAGAAACCATCGAGTGTTCATAGATCATGATCGCTCCTGATAAAAACACGCCGGCAAAGTATACCCAGCCAAACGATGAGACCGCGCCGAGAAATAAGAAAGCCGAGAAGCTGACGACATGGAAAAAGCGTGCGATGAAAAGTGCCTTAGGAATCCCAAAATAAGAGGGAATGGAATACAAGCCGTGGTTCCTGTCATAATCCGCATCCTGTGTGGCATAGATCACGTCGAATCCTGCCGTCCAGAACAAGACTCCCGCATAGAGCAGAAAGGCTTCGGCAGACAGGGTTCCCGTTGCTCCAACCCATCCTCCAAGGGGAGCGAGAGCGATCGTTGCACCGAGAATGACGTGGCATAAGTATGTAAAACGCTTCGTATAGGAATAGAATACTAGAAAAAATACAGCCAGAGGCAAAAGCCATACGGAAAGAAGGTTCAGCTGTGAAGCACTGACAAACAGCAGAACAAAAGAACCGGCAATAAACACCACAGCTTCTTTCTTGCTGATTAACTTTGCAGGAATAGCCCTCGTCGCCGTTCTGGGATTTTTTTGGTCGATCCTGGCATCGATGACACGGTTGAGCGTCATCGCAGCGCTTCTCGCGCCTACCATCGCCAGTGTAATCCAGATCCATTCCGTTATGGACGGAAAAGTTCCTTCTTCCACTACATTTCCGAGAATCGCCCCCAAAAATGCAAATGGAAGCGCAAATAAAGTATGTTCAAACTTTATCATTTCAAGAATGATAGCTAATTTCTTAAACACAAGCGATCTCTCTTTCTATGTTTGTTTAATTCCCATGTGCATAGCAGCCGTTCCGAACGTATAAGGCTTAACTGTAACATGGGATAACCCCGCTTCTTCAAATAACGCCTTCAATTCATTCCTATCAAGGAATTCTCCGGCAGATTCCTGAAGCCAGGAATACTCAGTATAGCTTTTTGCCAGAAGTCTGCCGAGAAACGGCATGATGACCGAAAAATAAAAACGGAAGACATGCTTTACGATCGGTGTGGTCGTCTGAGAAGTTTCCAAACAGACCACCCTGCCTCCCGGTTTAACCACGCGTTGCATCTCTTTGATTACCTGGAGATAATCTGGAACGTTCCGAAGACCGAACCCGATGGTCACATAATCGAATGTATTATCGGGAAAAGGCAGCTCCATAGCATTCCCGTGGATCAGCTTTACATTCGGGCACTTCAGCTCCGAAAGCTTTTTCTTGCCGACTTCCAGCATGTTCTTGCTGAAATCCAGCCCGGTTACCGACCCGGATGCTCCGACCGCTTTCGCGAGAGCGATGCTCCATTCCCCTGTGCCGCAGCATACATCGAGCGCATGGCTTCCTTCTTTCACAGCCATGCGCTTCATCGTATCATTGCGCCATCTCGTATGCTGCTTAAAGCTTATCACGTTGTTCATAAAGTCATATTGACCTGATATTTTTTCAAAGACCGAATGGACCCGCTGTTCCTTTAATTGTTCCATCGCTTATCCTTCCTCCGGCAATAAATAGTGAGGTGCTTCAAGCAGTGCCCTCATTCTCTTTTCCATGACAGCTTTTAAAGTAGCCGGCTGCTTTTGTGTCTTAAGCTTGTGGCGTGCTAGCAGCAGATCATTTTTAATCTGATGGTGATAATCTGAAAAAAGAGGATCAGGGCATTGAGAAGCAGCAGAAACAAACAAGAACTCAGAGATAAACGGAATGAACTCTTCCTTGCCAAAGTGGCGTGCTACCCTTGTCAGGATACCAGCCTCCATGCTTTTGATTCCGTTTGTGATCTCATCAGGTTTTGATTGTTTGCTGTAAAAAAGCTTCATCTTGCTTTCGTTTACATCCTGAATCCCAAGTGAGAGTACCCGTATTAACGGAAGATCTTCACAGAGGGATAGCATAAAATAGTAGAGGCTGCTGTAATAGTCTCCCGCCAGAACGGTCAATTGCCGCTCTTTTACTTCGTCCTTTTGAATCTTCAGAATGTATTCATGCATATCGAGCGCACTCTGGACGAGTATGACGGCTGCGTAATATTCCTGCAATTCCTCGCCTTCATATCCGCTTTCTCTCAGAAGCGAATAGGCAATCAGGCATTTATCCTTATTGATCCGGGGAACATCGACATACTGCTTTAGAAAAGAATGTTCCATCGTTCGTAAAACATATTCATTTAACTTATTTATTTCATGGATGATCTTCATGTCCCTGCCCCCACATCCTGCAAATACAGCTTACTCTATCTATTATGTATTATATCATACCGGCCATTCAATAATTGTTCACGCCATAATGTATCAGGCGTAAAGAAAACTTGGCACGAGCCAAGCTTTATACTTCCGTGTCAACTTCACCGTGCCGTGTATAAATGACCGCCTTGCCTCTTACTTTAACCGCAGATGTATGCTCAGTGAACTGAGCGAGCATGACCTCTCCCTTATCAAGCTTCTCTGAATGGTGGAACCTGGTCTCAGTCCCCCTGGTCAAGCCAATCACGTTAACTCCGTTTTCTTTCGCTTTAATCACAAAAAACTCATTCTCGTTCATTTTTTCGTTCGTTTTCATGCCGCACACTCCGTTTCTTTTAAATTAACCGCGAATAAACGTGAGCACTTCTGCTCTTGCAGCCGCATCCTTAACAAAAATCCCTCTAACTGCAGATGTTATGGTTTTTGAGCCGGGCTTTTTCACTCCGCGCATGGTCATGCACATATGCTCAGCCTCGACAACGACGATCACACCATGAGGCTCAAGCGTCTCTACGAGCGCATCAGCAACATCTGATGTAATTCTTTCCTGAAGCTGCGGCCTGCGGGTGACTGCCTCAACAGCTCTTGCGAGTTTGCTCAGACCGGTTACTTTTCCTCCTCTTGGGATATAGCCGATATGCGCTTTTCCAAAGAAAGGAACAAGATGGTGTTCACACATGGAATAGAACGGAATGTCTTTCACGAGTACCAGCTCTTCATGATCCTCTCCGAAGATCGTAGCAAAGTGCTCTTTCGGATCCTGGTTCAGTCCCTGAAACACTTCCTGGTACATTTTCGCCACTCTTTTCGGTGTATCAACAAGTCCTTCACGCGACGGATCTTCTCCAATGGCCTCAAGGATCATGGTAACTGCCTGTTCAATTTTTGCCTGATCGAATTCCTTCACTGCGGTAGCCTCCATTTTCATTCCTGCAACGTTTCATGTAGGTTCATTTTCACGTTTGCTGTACGTTTTTCTAAAACCGATTCTAGCATATGTAACAAGCAATGGCAAAAAAGGAAAGCTCATTCCACACTTTTATCACAAAAATAAAAGAACCGCATAATGCGGTTCTTGCTTGCCCTATGTATAAGATTATTTTAGAGCATCCTTAAGGGCTTTTCCTGGTTTGAAAGCAGGCACTTTGCTTGCTGCGATTTCGATCTCTTCACCAGTTTGCGGGTTGCGACCCTTACGAGCAGCACGCTCACGAACTTCGAAGTTACCAAAACCGATAAGTTGTACCTTGTCACCTTCTTTAAGTGTTTCAGCGATCGCCTCGAATACTGCATCAACAGCTTTAGTGGCATCCTTTTTAGAAAGTTGAGTTTGTTCAGATACTGTATTTACAAGATCAGTCTTGTTCATTCCATTCACCTCCTCTCAAAGAATGCTATTATCTATGCATTTGTTTTTCGGCTGTCTTACTATCATAAAGCGCTGGGCCCTGTTTTATACAAGATTTACTAAATACTTTCGTAACAAGCCTTATATTAAACGATAAGTCATAAGAATTCAATATTTTTATCCGGAAAATAGCGAAAAGCCGACTTTTATAGGGTCTTTTTGCCTATTTCCAACAAAAAAGACTCCATTTAAGGAGCCTCTCATTATAAAATAATAGCGATTAATCCTCCAGAGCCTTCGTTTATAATGCGCTCAAGGGTTTCCTTCAGCTTGTATCTTGCATTCTCCGGCATGAGTGAAATTTTGCCCTGAATGCCTTCCCTTACGATGGAATTCAGCGATCGTCCAAAGATATCAGAGTTCCAGATGGATAGCGGATCCTCTTCAAAATCCTGCATAAGATACCTTACGAGTTCTTCGCTCTGTTTCTCTGTGCCGATGATCGGCGCAAATTCTGATTCCACATCAACTTTAATCATATGAATAGAAGGCGCTACCGCTTTCAGCCTGACGCCAAACCTGGAGCCTTGGCGGATGATTTCCGGTTCATCGAGGCTCATGTCGGTCAAGGCTGGAGCAGCTATTCCATAGCCTGTTTGTTTGACCATTCTCAGTGCATCTGCTACCTGGTCATATTCCTGCTTCGCATAGGCGAATTCTTGCATCAGCTGCAGCAAGTGATCTTTGCCCCTGATCTCTACTCCTACGACTTCTTTTAAGATCTGATCATAGAGGTCATCTGGAGCAAACAGGTCAATCTCTGCAATCCCCTGACCCATCTCAATGCCTGCAAGCCGTGCGTCGTCGATAAATTCGAAGTCGCTGAAGCTGCCTACTACCCGGTCGACATCCCTCAGCCTTTTGATATCCTTCACTGTTTCCCTTACTGCTTCTTCATAGCTTTCCCGCAGCCAATGTTCCTCCCTAAGCACCATGACCCAGCTTGGCAGGTTCACATTGACTTCAAGAACCGGGAACTCATACAGTACTTCTCTGAGAACATTGTTTATATCATGCTCTGTCATGCTCTCTACACTCATGGCCAGAACTGGAATATCATATTTCTCGCACAGTTCTTTGCGCAGCTGTTCTGTATCAGGATGATGCGGCTGCACGGAGTTGACCACCAGGATGAACGGCTTGCCGACTTCTTTCAATTCATCGATAACTCTTTCTTCCGATTCGATATAGTCGTACCTTGGAATCTCTCCGATCGAACCGTCTGTGGTGACAACAACTCCGAGAGTGGAATGCTCCTGGATGACTTTTCTTGTGCCGATCTCAGCAGCTTCATGGAAAGGAATCGGTTCGTCATACCAAGGTGTATGAATCATTCTTGGCCCGTTCTCATCCTCATAGCCTTTTGCGCTCGGCACTGCATAGCCTACACTATCCACCAGCCTCACATTAACATCCAGGCCTTCTCCGACATGGATTCTGACCGCATTGTTCGGAACAAACTTAGGTTCCGTTGTCATGATGGTCTTTCCCGCTGCACTTTGAGGAAGCTCATCCTGTGCCCGCTGGCGTTCACCGTCATTTTGGATGTTCGGCAGCACGACCAGCTCCATAAACCGTTTGATAAAGGTAGATTTCCCTGTACGAACAGCACCGACTACTCCGAGATAAATGTCTCCTCCTGTCCGTTCAGCGATATCTTTGAAAATATCGATTTTTTCCATTCATTTCCCTCCCGATCCAAATAAGTTCCGGATGCTATTCTTGGACATTACATACATATGATGTTGTCCCAAAAATATGATAAGGAATGAAAGTTTTTTCATACAAAAATCAGCGATGGACCTCAGTTCGTTTTATAGACCGGGAGAGAAGCACAAACAATTGTGATCTTCCGTGTGCAAACTGTCCAGGTTATCACCATGTCCGTTTTTATATAAAAAACCCTCCTCCTTTTCTATGAATGTATTAAAAAGGAGGAGAGTTCATGCCAATTATTTATCTCGTGTTGTATAAAGTTATTGATCAGATGCCAAAAAAACAGGCTCTCCGTTCTTTACGGTATAGGGAACGGAACGCACCGGCACAAAAAATGAGTCCTGCACAAGGAGCGGACGGATGTCTTCTCCTTTTTTTACATGCTGCCCCTTTTTCAGCAGGTGGTAGAGATCGATAGAATAATCTACATGAACTTTTGAATCATTATCTACAATAAATGGAAGATTCTTTCCGGAATAAGGGCTTACTGCGTATGGTGCCTCTTTGTAGCCCATCTTTTTATAATCAAGGGTATACCTGCCAATAGCCAATATCTTTTGATATGGCGGATATTTATGGGTTCGAATATATTCCTTCAATCTGGTTTCCAGATCCTGAGCTTTGTTTACAGTCACCAGGTCAATCAGCCTAACTTTTGGTTTCGTTTCCGCATCGATGAGCACATATTGAAACGTGCCTCCTTTTTCGAACGAATTGCCGGGAGGCTGCTGCATGTATTTTGGAACCAGCCTTCCAAAATCAATCGGATACTTTTCATAAACGTCTGTGGAGGCGTCTTTGTTTTTAATCGGAAGCACAGACGTGTCTTTATGGTAATCATCCACTGCAGACTGAACCATAGCCATCTGGTCCTTGTATGGTATACGGTTTTCGCTTTTTTGGCTGTCTGGATACAGGCAGCCCGTCAGGCTGAAGAGCAGGCAGACTAAGAACGTGAGAGAACAGATTTTTTTCATGGTTCTGGCGTACCTATCCTTTCGCCGGTCCGCTAAAGACTACGAGAACAATAAAGATGCCTGCTGTAATCATGCAAATATATGCGATAGCCGCCAGTATGTATTTAAAGATTCCTTTCAGTTTCGATCTGCTGATCATAATAGAAAAAACCGCAATAAACATCAATGCGATGGATGAAAGCGCAACCCACATTTTCATTAATCCTGCGTCCATATGTATCCCCCTTTGCATACAGCGTAAATTATAGCATAAAACAAAAGAAAAGCGTAAGCGCTCAAGTTTTGGTACGATAAGCGCTGTAGCTAGACATTCCTTCTTTCTTACAACAAAAAAAGGCAGGCCGATGTCTGATACACCGCCTGCCGAATGACTAAAAACCCCAATTTGCAGATTGATTGGCTATCCGTTAAAGTTGTCCCTACTTGTTCTCGAACATTTTAGATAATGTGTTGAAATCAAGAGGCACATTGTTATTGATTACAGCACTGACAATTTGGTCTTCTTTTTGTTTGGAAACAGGGACACCGGCCAAGGAGGCTACCTGGGAAATCAGTCTTCTTAGAGTGCGTTCATCCCGCAGATTTTCATTGCTGACGGTCTGGGCAAGTTTAAAGATATCTTCTTTCTTAACGTTTGTTTTCTTTTCAACCTTATCAAAAAATTGATTGTTACGATCCATTTTTCGTCCTCCTCCAACAACCTATTCACCATTATCCTATGCGTTAGTCTAAGAATCGTGAAAGAAATCGGAGAGATAAACCAAATGGATTATTCCGTAATATTTAAATTCGATAAAAGAGAAGAGACGTCTTCCACTTCATGGGTCCTGCTTCTTCTCATCAGTTCATCCACAGCTTCTTTCGCATTTTTTCCGTCGAACAGAACGTCATGAAGAACATTTGTGATCGGCATCTCTACATTCTCATTCTGAGCCAGCTGGTAAGCCGCTTTTGTTGTTCTTACACCTTCGACAACCATGCCCATTTTTTCAAGTACCGCATCGAGCGCTTCCCCTTTGCCGAGCATGTTTCCGGCTCTCCAGTTCCTGCTGTGGACACTCGTACATGTAACGATGAGATCTCCGATTCCTGTCAAGCCCGCGAATGTCAGCGGGTTGGCCCCCATTTTCGTTCCAAGCCTGGCGATTTCAGCAAGTCCACGCGTGATGAGAGCGGCTTTGGCATTGTCTCCATAACCAAGCCCGTCAGACATACCGGCTCCAAGCGCGATAATATTCTTCAGTGCTCCGCCGAGTTCAACCCCTACAATATCCGGGTTCGTGTAGACCCTGAAGTTCTGGTTAATAAACAGATCCTGAACAAACTCCGCTTCTTCTATATCGGCAGAGGAAACCGTAACCGTGGTCGGCTGCCTTAATGAAACTTCTTCTGCATGGCTTGGCCCTGAAAGCACAACAATGGATTTGCGCACTTCAGCAGGTACTTCTTCTTCAATGATTTCAGATACACGCTTATACGTTTCGGGCTCTATTCCTTTGCTGGCATGTACGATCGTTACCGGATGATCCAAGTGCGGTACCAGATCGCCAAGCACTTCTCTTATCGCCTTTGTAGGAGCGACAATCAAGATCATGCCCGCGCCTGAGACCGTTTCATGAAGATCGGTAAATCCGCGGAGCTCTTCTGGAAGCGAGACACCCGGCAAATATTTTTCATTGGTATGTAAAGAATTGATTTCGTTGATCTGTTCTTGTCTTCTTCCCCATAACCGGACATCGTGTCCATTATCCGCCAATACGAGGGCCAGCGCTGTACCCCAGCTGCCGGCACCGATTACTGCTACTTTTTCCATTCCCACTCCACTCCTTACTTAATGCCCTATTTTTCTTTCATTTCCTTTTAAAAGTCTAGAGATATTGGTGCGGTGCCTCCATATGGAGAGAACACCGATCAATGAAGCGCATAGCGCCGCATCATAAGGTATTGTTTTTAAAATAACCATTAATGCAGGCGTCAAAATCATAAAAACGATGGAACCTAAAGAAACATAACGGGTAGCTGCAATGAGAAGAATTACAAAGATCCCAGATATGAGTGAAGGGATGAACGAAGCTACAACAAAAACACCAATGGTCGTCGCTACCCCTTTACCTCCTTTAAATCCGTAATAGATGGGCCAATTATGCCCGATAATGGCCATCGCTCCCGAAGCGATGGCTGCGGTCATATTGTAATGGAGGCCACTTGCAGCCCACACAGGGATCATCCCCTTAAGCCCGTCCAGCAGAAGCACGCCGATGGCAGGTCCTACACCGATAACCCGCAGCGTGTTCGTGGCTCCTGCATTTCCGCTCCCCAGTTTGCGTATATCCTCTTTTTTCAGCCCTTTAGTGATGATATAACTGAAACTGATGGAGCCTAATAAATAAGCACCGATAAACAGCAAGACAATCTGCATGCCGTCTACCTAATCATTTTTTTTGCGGGCAACGATTCTGATCGGGGTACCAATAAAGCCAAACGTCTCCCTTACCTTGTTTTCAAGGAACCTGCGGTATGAAAAGTGAAGAAGTTCAGGATCATTGACAAAAAGAGCAATCGTAGGCGGCTTAATGGCTACCTGAGTGGCATAGTTGATTTTCAGGCGCTTGCCGTTGTCCGTAGGTGTAGGATTCATTGCCACAGCATCCATGATCACATCGTTCAGAACGTTCGTCTGAACACGAAGGGAATGGTTTTCGGCCACTTGATTGATCAAAGGATAAAGAGTATGAAGTCTCTGTTTTGTTTTTGCTGATACAAAAAGAATAGGAGCATAGCTTAGGTACAGGAAATGATCCCGGATCTTCTGTTCAAATTCACGAAGTGTTTTATCATCTTTTTCAACGGCATCCCATTTATTCACGATGATAATGACCGCTTTTCCTGCTTCATGGGCAAAGCCTGCCACTTTTTTATCCTGCTCGATGATTCCTTCTTCCGCATTCAGAACAACACAGACAACATCGGCTCTTTCAATGGCTTTTAAAGCACGAAGAACACTATACTTTTCGGTATGCTCATAGACTTTTCCTCTTTTTCGCATCCCTGCTGTATCAATAATCGTATATTTCTGTCCTTCACGGGTAAATTCTGAATCGATCGCGTCTCTTGTTGTGCCGGCAATATCGCTTACGATCACACGCTCCTTGCCTAAGATCGCATTAACGAGTGAAGATTTACCAACATTTGGGCGGCCGATCAGGCAAAAACGGATCGTTTCATCATCTTCCTCTTCCTCAGGCTGTTCCGGAAAATGGCTGAATACCGCATCGAGAAGGTCTCCGAGGCCAATACCGTGCGAACCCGATACTGGAAAAGGCTCTCCCATTCCAAGGGAATAAAAATCATAGATCAAATCCTTGCGTTCAGGATTATCTATTTTGTTGACTCCAAGAACAATGGGTTTCTTTGAGCGATGAAGAAGTTTTGCCACCTCTTCATCTGCGGCGGTTACCCCTTCTTTCCCATCGGCAAGAAAAACAATAACATCCGCTTCATCGATAGCGACCTCAGCTTGCTGTCTCATGAGATGCAATAACGGTTCATCTCCGATTTCAATTCCGCCCGTATCAATTATATTAAATTCACGGTTCAGCCATTCAGCTGAACTATAGATTCTGTCTCTTGTCACACCTGGCATATCTTCCACGATAGAAACCCGGTCTCCGACAATACGGTTAAATATTGTGGACTTCCCCACATTTGGTCTTCCGACGATGGCCAAAACTGGCTTTTGCATGTCGACACATCCTTTTTACTTAATAGTCCAAAAAAAGAAAACCCTTCCGCGATGAAGGGCCGCAATAATAGCTAATTTATTTTAGCAGATAAAAGTATAACCCACAACCGTCATTCAGCGCAGACTCACCTTGATACACGTTTTATCATTTTTCCTTTCCCTGCTTCTGCGGACAAAAAATGTCCGAATTGCTGTACGCCTTCAAAGACAAAGCACAGGGCAACCGACAAGGAAACAACATCAAGGAAATTAAGACTTCCCAGTTCAATGCTCCACGTTAGTTTTTTAATAATAACGTGATAGACAGCCTCCCCTTCGCAATATCCCGCTGCGAGCACGAAGGGACGAAAACGCGGATGTTTAATTAATAATAAAGAAAGAACAAAGAGAGCACACGCAAGCAGCCATTTTACTTGTACAACCATCCAAACTGGATCATACATCGAGAATAGAAGCATGGCATTATAGGAAAGAGCGATCAGAAAAGAACAAAATACGTAATATAGAACCATCTTAAACGGCAATCTAAAAATCCATAAATAACAGCTTAAAAACAGAAATAGAAATGTAAAATTAATGCTCACAAAACCCGTGTCCAATACGAAGCCATGCGCGATCAGCAGGATGAGAAGCGAGGCTGAATAGACCGTCCGCTGGGGCGATGCTTTCATTAAAAACGTGCTGTAGGCCCATCCAATCCATGCAAACCAATAAAAGAAAATTCCATCCATCATGCTCTCCTCCTCTACCCCCATTATGGCTCAATCGAATAAAACCTAATCATGCAGTCATAATAAAAGCAAACAGAAAGGAGGCAGCAGCATGGGAAAAGACCGCCAGGAAAAAAAACTCCGCGAATCACACAGAGTAGAATCGGACCGTGACCAGAGTCTGAAATATTCTGGAGCTACATCGCTGGAAGGCCCGGAAGAAGCCAAAAGAAGAAATAACCAAAAAAGCTGAAACAAAAGAAAAGAACTCCGCAGCGGGAGTTCTTTTTTTATCTTAATCTTTTTTTAATCCTTTAAGCTGGTCACCGATCATATCGGCGAGCGAGAAGCCTTTTTCTTCTTTCGGGAAGTTTTCACGGATGTTCTGCTGTTCTTTCGCTTCCTGTGCAGCACGGATACTGAGGGAAATTCTTTTTTCTTTCCGGTCAATATCCAACACTTTTACATTAACCTTCTCACCTTCAGAAAGCACTTCTCCAGGACTTCCAATGTGGCGGCTGCTGATCTCTGAGATGTGTACAAGCCCTTCAACACCTTGTGCGATTTCAACAAACGCACCGAAGGAAACAAGGCGTTTAACCGTACCCTGGATCACCTTGCCTGGTGCAAGACCAGATTCAAGGCTCTCCCAAGGTCCCGGCTGGGTCTCTTTAATGGAGAGGGAAACACGTTCATTATCCCTGTCAACGGAAAGGACCTTAACTTTGACAGCATCTCCTTCTGAGACGACTTCAGATGGATTATCCACCCGTTTATGGGAAAGCTGAGAAATGTGAACGAGGCCGTCAAGACCGCCGATGTCAACAAACGCACCGAAATCGGTTAAACGCTGTACAGTGCCATCAAGCACTTGGCCGGAATCCAAATTGTTCAGGAGCTCTTGTTTCCGCTGTGATTCCAGCTCTTCCTCGACGGCGCGATGGGAAAGAATGACGCGGTTTTTCTCTTCATCGAGCTCCATAATTTTAACCGTCAGAGCTCGGTTTTTGTAATCACTGAAGTCTTCAATGAACCTTTTTTCGACCATGGATGCGGGGATGAAACCGCGTACGCCAAGATCGACGACGAGTCCTCCTTTTACAACTTCATGAACCGTTACTTCAAATGTTTCATTCTGATCAAACTTTTGTTTCAGTTCTTCCCAGGACATGACAGTGTCGACCGCTTTTTTGGAAACGGTGAGCTGTTCTTCAGTAAGAGATGTGACTTTTACCGCCACTTTATCTCCTTCTTTTAGAAAATCTGATGCTTTTTCTACGAAAACATTGGAGATTTCATTCACAGGCAATACAGCATCCTGCTTGTAGCCCACATCTATAATGGCCAGCTTATCTTCAACCTTTAAGACAGTCCCTTCAACTACATCTCCAACTTCGAGCACTTTTGTCTCTTCTAAACTTGTGTTCAACTCATCAGCCATACAACAATGCCTCCTCAATTTCGTATAAGTATATATTTCAACCTTCAATATGAAGGAAGTATACAGTATTCCTTTTACGATACAGAATCCATAAGAAGCTTTTCTATATTTAACATTATAAGGTTTGTTGCATCTTTTGCGGAAGCTTTTTGCTCTCTCATTTCTGTAAAATCAATCGGCTTCCCGAAAATAATGGTGATTTTTTTGCCGCGTTTATACTCGCCTTTAATGGCACACGGCACGACAGCTGCTTCTGATTTGAGAGCGAAAAAACCCGCGCCTGCAAGCCCCTGGCCTAATTGGCCTGTTTTGCTCCTCGTGCCCTCAGGAAATAACCCGAGTACTTTTCCCTCTTTCAGTATGCTCAATCCATTCCTTAATGCCTGTTTGTCGCTCATTCCCCGCTTTACAGGAAACGCATTGATTTTTGGAAGGATTGTCTTTAAGACTGGCATACTGAACAGTTCAGCTTTGGCCATAAAATGAACATCTCGTGGTGCGGCCACTCCGACTAGCGGAGGATCAAAATTATTAATATGGTTGCTGCAAAGAAGAATTCCGCCATCGGCAGGTACATTTTCAAGCCCTTGAATATCAATTTTGTACATGCTTTTCAAAAAAGCACCGCACACCGCTTTACCGAATTTGTAAAGGTTCACTTTATCCAGCCCTTTCACTCACCAAATGAAGGATTTCATTAACAACATCTTGAATGGACATTGATGTGGTGTCAAGCTCAATCGCGTCATCCGCTTTTTTTAACGGAGCAAACTCGCGTTCTGAATCGCGTTTATCGCGGAGGCTGATCTCTTCTTTCAGTTTCTCAAGATCGGTTTCATGCCCTTTGCTTGTATTTTCATCATATCTTCGTTTCGCACGCTCTTCTACAGATGCGATCAAAAATACCTTCAATTCAGCATCAGGCATAACATGGGTGCCGATGTCACGGCCGTCCATTACTACTCCGCCTTCGCTTGCAAGTTCCTGCTGCCGCCTGACCATCTCTTCTCTGACCTCTTGCGGAGTAGCGACAAAGGAAACGTTGTTCGTCACTTCCGAGCTTCTAATTTCTTTGGAGACATCCCTTCCATCTAGGATGACAGCCTGGCCGTCTCCTGTAATCTCTAATTCTATGTTCGTTTCTTTTAGAAGAGATTGCAGCATGCTGCCGTTATGCAGATCAGAATTGGAAGACAGGGCTTTGTAGGTTAATGCCCGGTACATCGCACCCGTGTCTATGTATATATAGGAAAGCTTGTCCGCGACCAATTTTGCAACTGTACTTTTGCCCGCTCCTGCTGGGCCGTCAATAGCGATCTTTAATTTCTTGTTCATGTTTCCTCCTGCATACACAAAAATCTTTTTTTGAAACCATACGAATAAAAGCAGGTATACACCCTGCTTTTTATAGTTAAGAAATTATACTATTCTACTCCGCTTACAAGGGTATGGTCTAGCTCCAGCGCTTCTGCATTTCTTAACTATTCATAGGCAACTTTTCGCCATTAACTATACCATAAACGCAACTAGCGGTCTATGGTTTCCATAGTGCCTGGGTTCTTTCCTTTAATGACGCCTTCATAATAAATACTTTTGTTTACGTTCCGTTTCCAAGTGTCATGAGTCAGTATCCATTGTGAAAGGATCAGGAATGCAAAATGGATAATGGCCAGCTTTATGAGAAAACCTTCAATTTTTTTCAAGCCGATCAGCCTCCGATACATGAAAATAATATATCCAAGCCGGAAAGGTTCTATTCGTTTAAAAGCTTCTTTTTCTCAGCAAGCTGCTGTTCAAAACAATAGCGGACAAGGTTTTGCTGTGCGGCTTCCCCCAGATTTTCAAAATGGACAGATGCCTTTTCTCTCTCTCCGTCATGCAGGATCCGCAGCACTCTGCATTCTGCCTTCAGATAATGGATAGCGCCTGTCTGCATAGGAAGAACCACACCGCATAAAACCTGCATCCCTTCCTGTAAAGGATGCCCTTCCTGCAAAACAATTCTTAGCCCTCCCGCACTGATATCTGAAGTGACAGAAGTGAAGGGAGCAAAAGAAGAGGGTTCCTCTAATGGATGAACCGCAAGATCCAGCATGGTCTCGATTCTGATAAATTGCCTCCGCTGCAGCTTTACCAGCGAATTTTCAACCGGATAATGGATGGCCAAGAGCGGAATCCTGTCGATCTTGCGTCCGCATAGTTCAGTATGAAACATATATACATTTTGATCATCATGATAAATTGTTGCTTTGAATGCTGTTCCATTCATGAAAAATTCCATTTTCCCTGTTTTTTCATTGAACGGATAATCAATATAGATCTGTTCATCCGACAGTTCCATCACTTTACATTTGTAGCGCGTACCGTGATCCGATACTGCCGGCTCTAAAAATAGAGTGTCTCCTATAGCAAACAACCAAATCCCCCATTATAAGACTATTTTACCATTAATTATGCCATATTTCCCAGAAAGTACAAGACCATTAAAAAAAGGAAAGCGTTGGCGCTTTCCTTTTACTATCTTACATGGAGCTGTAATCCGGTTCTCCTTCTTTCAATTTCTTAACCTGTTCTTCGTCTCCGTTTAGTGCACTGATGTAGATTACATATGTTTCGTCACCGAGAAGACCTAAGAACTCATAACAGTAAACTTCCTGCTGCACATCATTCTTGATGATCGCCATGTGTTTTTCCATGACCTTGAATTTCGGGTTAAGCTTCGTTCTTGCCTGTTTTTCATTGATTTTTGCAGGAGGAATGGTCCGGTCGTGATGGGAAGTCAAGAAATCGGTTCCCTGGTACCCCATTATATCTCCATTGTCCAGAGCAACTTTAATGGAAATGCTGTCCGGATAAATCCTTACGCCATCCTGAACACTTACGAAAGTGAAGACAGCGATGTTATCATACTGGTTGGCTGATACGACCTCCATCTTACTTTTCATATGAAGAGTAAGGAACGAAATGGCTTCCTTCTGTGCATCGTTCAAGCTGATCTTCTGGGCCGCTACTTTCCTGTCTTGCAGCACCCATAAAGGATAACCGCCTTTTTTCGTCACATCCATGTAGGTTGTGGCTTTTGTGTCAGGATTGTACATCGTGATGGAATATGCTTTATATTGCGAGCCCTTTCCCGTTTCCTTTACGTTAATCCTTACATTTTTCTTGAGCTGGAAGAACTTGATCGCGAGCTTTTTCGCCTCCTGTTTCGTGATGTTCTTTCCTTCAAGCTTTGATACATTTCGCTTTTTCGCATTATGCATATTCGAAACTTCAGGACCAAAATCCGTCTGAGAATAACCTTCTGAAGATTTGTCTACGGTCTTAAAACCATCGATAATCGTATTGTCCTCCGGGTGTTTATTGTTAGCGAGCGCCATTTCAACATCCATCCAGCGAAGGTTGTTTTTTGAAGCCAGTGCTTCGGTCCTGCGAAGTTCATTCTGTATTTCTGAAGAGTTTGCATACAATTTTTTGAGTGTGGCATGTTCTTTATCCGAGAGCGGCTTCTTTTCAAGATCTCTCAGTGAGACACGATAACTGAAATCCCCCATCTTGGTTAAAAAACCTTCCGTCTTATTAAATGGAAGCAGCGACAGCGGCAGCTGGCCCACATTGTTATGGGCTTCTGACGTAAGCCTCCACACTTGTGCCAGTGTCGGTGAAAGCTGGCGCTTGGAGTTCATGGCCAATGTTTCCCCAATTTTGTCATGCAGAGCATCTACATTAAAGTTTAAGTCATGGAATGCACGCTGATAGTTATTTTCCGCCTGAATGAGGATAGCGTTCTTTTGCTGGTGTTCACTGTATCCCCAATACCCTGTACCCGCTATGGCTAATACTAAAAGAGCAATTAATACTGTTCGTATCAATGAAATCACCTCCGTTATTTGGTATAGATGTGCTTACCAATTTTTTTGATTTGAGGCCTTGTCCAGATCCATCCGGATGTCGCTGTATCAGGATTGAAATAATAAAGCGCTTCTCCTGTCGGATCCCATCCGTTCAGAGCATCCATCACAGCTTTTTTCGCTTTCTGATTCGGCGTCAGGTAAATCTGTCCGTCTGCAACGGCTGTGAACGCACCTGGTTCAAAAATGACGCCTGATACGGTATTAGGAAACTCCGGACTTTCCACCCGGTTGATAATGACAGCTGCTACAGCAACCTGGCCGATATAAGGTTCTCCTCGGGACTCACCGTAAACGGCGTTTGCTATCAAATTAATATCATTCTGAGAATAGCCATCGGGGATGTTTTTGCCTGGTCTCGGCTTGCTTACTTTAGCAGCCGGCTTGTTGCCTGGCTTTGCCGCTGCAGCTTTTTTCCCTGGTCTTGCAGGCTGGGCTGCCTTCTTCCCGCCTCCCTGTTTGACTTGCTTTTCTTTTGGAACGCCGCCATAAGTGGTAAACTTATTGCCTTTGCGGATCTGCTTATGAACCCATCCATAATTGAATTTTGTCTGGTCCGCCAGCTTCTTCTTTGTTGTAAACCCAGCGAGCCCATCAATCTTTAACCCGTTCTCATACTGGAAATTACGCAGAGCCCAATAGGTTCTCCAGCTGAAGACACCATCTATGGGGCCATTGTAATATCCGATATATTGCAGCCTTGACTGCAGCTCCACTACGTCTTCACCCGTGGCACCTTTTTGGATGACTTGGGGCGTAAAGGCATGAGTGGTCTCCGGAGTGTATCCGGCCATAATACATGACATAGCAACTAAAAAAAACAGCGTACGTTTTATGTAACGCATTGGTTTTTTCATGAGAAAGTGCCTCCTGTGAAATATTCTCAGCTTTGTATGATAAAAGTAGCTTTTGTAAATCTCAGCATTTTATGCAATGTATTGTACAAGAAAAGCGCAAGCGTCCTGCTTAGGTCCGACAAGCGCTGGAGGTCATACACCTTAACACGCTTTTTGTGTTGAGGTGTATGAGCGAAGTGACCAAAGACGAAAACAGTACTCTATTTTCGTTCTCCGAGGACCTATGACGACATCGCTATTTCGTCCTTCGGCACTGTAGCTAGACAAGAATGAGACATAGAAAAAACCCGGAGAATTTCATCTCCGGGTTAGGATCCTACATTTTTATGCCGTGTCAGCCAGGCTGTTTTATGGGCATTTGCGAGCTTCACTTTTTTTAGTCCCAGCCACCATAAGAACAGCATGAAAGGCAGCATGGCGATGAGAAAGTCTTTTTCAAAAACAAGCAGAATCCAGTTATAGATTCCATGCAGTCCGAACGGAATTATGATCGAAAGACTTAAAAACACCTTTTTCCGGGAACCGGATGAAAACTTGGCCTTTCCAAAGTAATAACCACTGATGACTCCGAAAAGCGCATGGCTGGAAACCGGCATTAAAGCTCTGCCCATCGCTTCGTTAACCCCATGCACGTACAGGTAAAAAATGTTCTCCATTGAAGCGAACCCAAGGGATAAGGCCACGGCATAAACGATACCGTCATAAGGCTCATTGAATTCGGCATGCTGATAAGCGCAATAGAAAACAAGAAACCACTTCAGAAACTCTTCGAGCAGAGCAGAAAGAAAAAAGCCTTCTGTAAAAGAAGAAACCATCATTTCCTCTTTAAATCCAAATTGGATGACCATGATCGGAAAAACAAGCAAAGCTCCAAAAATATATAATCGAATGACCATAGAAACAGGCTCGGTTTCATATTTATCTTTTAAATAAAAGAAAGCAAGCAGGGCGACAGCAGGAGCGACCCCTGCCGAAACAATTCCTAACATAGCAGCCCTCTTTTCAGCTGTTTTTTTACAATGGTATCATGGAACACCCAGAATGGAAACCGTTAGCTGATGTTTATGAAAAAATTGTAACATCTTCCTAGAAAATATTTTGGATGCGATCTCCCTCACCGGCAGCCAGGAGCACAGCCAGACGAATCCTTGCTTTCTTGCTGTCATAGTCTTTTCCAAGGATAACCCCGTGTTCAGCAAGATCATACGTACTTCCAAGATAATCATAAGTCGGATATACTTGGCCCTCCTCAGAACTGGTCGTAATGACGACCTTTATCCCAGCATCAACTGCTTCAATAATGGAATTCATCATCAGCGGAGCTACCTGCCCTCTGCCTGCTCCTTCTAGAACAATGCCCTGAACGCCGCTTTCGATGGCCGCTTTAATAAATTTGCCGTCTGCGCCAATATAACATTTGATGATATCAACGGGAGGCACTGCTTTTTCTACAGTATAATATTCCCTTCCGATCGGCTTTTGGTAGGCTACGACCTTATCGTTATCGATAATTCCTAAGTATCCAAAACCAAAAGAATTAAAGCCCTGCAGGTTGGAAGCATGAACTTTTTTTACATACCTGGCCGTAAAAATTCTCTCATTAAATACAACTACTGTTCCAGAACCTATTAAATCAGGGTCACATGCAGTATAGATGGCGTGCCTCATATTCGTATAAGAGTCACTGCCGATTTCTCCGGGTGAACGTTGTGAACCCGTAACGACTACTGTCCTCGGATCTGCGATGGTCAGATCAAGAAAATAAGCGGTTTCTTCAATACTGTCTGTTCCATGAGTAATGACTACACCATCATAACCTGAATCCCTAAAAAGGTTTTCAATGGCTTCCTTAAGCACGTTAAGATGTTCAAACGTCATGTGCATACTCGGGACCTGAAACAGTGAAAAAATACTAACTTCAATATCGTTTGGCAGCTCAATCATTGCCGCCAGCTCTTCCCCGTCAGAGCGCCTGAAGATAGAAGTCCTGACGTTTCATTCGGCTTGCTGGCAATGGTTCCGCCAGTAGTTATCAACGCTACTTTTTTCATATGTAAACACCTCTTAAGTATCATAACACAAGCTCTTCACCGCAAGAACCCACCAATTAAGCGGCTTACATTAATAAAAATGCAGCCCCTGTTTTATTGATGAGATGCCGATAACGTATCGGCGATCAGTCCGCCATGGAACCTTCCATTCTCAATAAAGATCTCATTAGCATTGTTGCCTGCAGCAATGACACCGCAGATGAACACATTTTCCACATTCGTTTCCATCGTCTCAGGATTGTGGGCGGGCCGGCCCGTTTCATGGTCAATATGGATACCGATTTTTTCAAGGAACCCGTGATCCGGATGATATCCTGTCATAGCAAACACAAAATCTGCCTTAACCGTTTCTTTTTTTCCGTTTTTATCAAAGGTTACTGTATTTTTGCCGATTTCAAGAACGTTCGACTGAAAGTGCATGGCGATCTTGCCACTGTTTACATGCGCTACAAACTCAGGCAATACCCATGGTTTTACACTCTTGGAATAATCTTCACCCCGGTAGAGAACTGTCACCCTCGCACCGGCTTTTTGAAGTTCAAGCGCTGTATCGACCGCAGAGTTTTTTCCGCCGATCACCGTCACATCTTTATCATAATAAGGATGACCTTCCTTAAAATAATGAAAAACATGCTGCTGCTGCTCACCTTGTATGTTCATATAGGTCGGATTATCATAGTATCCTGTCGCAATTATAACAGCTTTCGCCTCGTATTCATTGGAGTCACCTTTAGCCGTTTCTGTCTGGACATGATATGTTGTACTGTCCCCTTTTTGTACAGCAGTTACTTTCTCAAACGTGCGGATGTTCAGTTCTTTCCGTTTGGCCACCTCGCGATAGTAAGTCAGTGCGTGGATTCTTCTCGGTTTTCTTTCCTCATTGACAAAAGGTACACCACCAATTTCAAGCTTTTCACTAGTGCTGAAAAACGTTTGGTGAGTCGGGTAGTTATAGATTGACTCCACGATATTCCCCTTCTCGATCACCACATAGGAAAGCCCTTTTTCCTTCACAGCGATGGCTGCGGATAAGCCGCACGGCCCCCCGCCAATAATACAAACATCGTACTTCATTTCTCCACTCTCCTGGTTCACAAATCTATAGCTTGCTCTTTTTATATAGGCTCACACATAGCCTTTCATTAATAAAAATGATTTATCCCTTAAACCATAAAAATCCCCTATCAATTAATGATAGGGGATTCTTCTGGCATTTGCAAAAGATTAAATCCATCCTCTGAAACGGGAGGCTTCAGCCATCTTGCGCACGCCTACCATATAGGCTGCGAGGCGCATATTTACTTTACGATTCATGGCCGTTGTGTAAACGTTATTAAAAGATTTCACCATTACAGTTTCAAGCTTCTCTTCTACTTCTTCTTCTGTCCAATAATATCCCTGGTTGTTCTGTACCCATTCGAAATAGGAAACCGTTACACCGCCGGCACTTGCCAGCACGTCCGGTACAAGAAGGATGCCGCGCTCTGTCAAAATCTTTGTTCCTTCAAGTGTTGTAGGGCCATTGGCTGCTTCGACTACGATAGAAGCTTTAATATTATGGGCATTTTCTGCTGTAATCTGATTTTCAATCGCTGCAGGAACAAGAATATCGCAATCCAGTTCTAAAAGCTCTTTGTTGGAAATGGTATCTTTGAATAATTTAGTAACCGTACCAAAGCTGTCGCGCCTTTCCAAGAGATAGTCAATATCAAGGCCTTCTGGATCGTGGAGTGCACCATAAGCATCAGAGATCCCAATGACTTTTGCGCCTGAATCATGCATAAACTTCGCTAAGAAGCTGCCTGCGTTTCCGAATCCCTGGATAACGACTCTTGCACCCTCAATTTCAAACCCCCGTTTTGCAGCTGCTTCACGAATGCAGATTGTTACCCCTTTCGCTGTAGCTGTTTCACGGCCGTGTGAACCGCCTAGAACAAGCGGCTTGCCTGTGATGAAGCCAGGTGAGTCAAATTCTCTGATCCGGCTGTATTCATCCATCATCCAAGCCATGATTTGAGAGTTGGTAAACACGTCAGGTGCCGGAATGTCCTTTGTAGGACCAACGAGCTGGCTGATCGCACGGACATAACCGCGGCTTAGACGCTCCAGTTCACGGAACGACATGTTGCGGGGATCACAAATGATTCCCCTTTACCTCCGCCGTATGGAAGATCCACAATTCCTGCTTTTAAGCTCATCCAAATCGAAAGTGCTTTCACTTCTGTCTCTGTTACACTCGGGTGAAAGCGGACTCCCCCTTTAGTCGGGCCGACTGCGTCATTATGCTGGGAACGGTATCCCGTAAATATTTTAGTAGAGCCATCATCCATTTTTACCGGGATGCGGACAGTCAGCATCCGGATCGGTTCTTTGAGAAGTTCATATACTTCCTCAGGGTACCCTAATTTATCAAGTGCTTCCCCAATCACTGATTGTGTTGCGGTTAGCACGTTGTTATTTTCATGGTTATCAGATTTGTGATCTGCTGCGTTTTGGGCAGTCATTTGGTTACCTCCCATTATTGTCACCTCTAAAGTTTAGTCAATCTTCAGAGACAGTATACACCTTTGTTAGTCCTATGAGAAGGGAATTTTCAAGATATTCGCGAAAAAGGTAAGCGCTTTCGGTACTTTTTTACTATCAAACGGCCGGCATAATGAAGCCCCCCCTAGACTTGAAGGGAGGGCGGCCGTTTATTTTTGAAGCGAAAGCTGAATGAGCTTCTCGATCATATCAGGGTAAGAAAGACCTACTTCTTTCGCCGCGTCCGGGAATAAGCTGGTTGGTGTCATTCCCGGCAGCGTATTGACTTCAAGAATGACAGGTTCACTTCCGTCGCTCGGAATAATGAAATCAACCCTGGAATAAACTTCGCACCCCAATACCTCATGAGCCAAAACGGCTTGTTTCTGAAGCAATGATGTGGTTTTTTCATCAAGGCGTGCCGGTACATAATGTACACTTCCGCCTTCCGCATACTTGGATTCATAATCGTAATACTCATTTTTCGGGACAATCTCAACGACAGGGAGAGCATTGACACTTCCTTTTTCCCCCATAACCGCCACTGTCACTTCTTTGCCGGATACAAATTCTTCAACCATAACTGTATGATCATGCAAAAGGGCTGAAGCGATGCCTTTCAGCATTTCATCTTTGTTTTTTGCGATGGTCAATCCAATCGTAGATCCCTCATGATTCGGTTTGACAACAAGAGGAAATCCGAAAGGAACATCGAGTTTATCCTCGCGGTATAGCTTTTTCTCCAAAACAACCTCTTTAGCCGTTCGGATTCCAGCATTTTTAAAAAACTGTTTGGAACGGGCTTTATCCATTGCCAGCGCCGATGCAAGAACACCAGAACCAACATAAGGAATCTTCAGCATATCAAGCAAGCTTTGCAGCTTGCCGTCCTCACCGTATTTTCCATGCAATCCGATGAATACGATATCTGCATTCAGCTGAATGATTTCTTCCAGTCGATCAGGATGAAAGTCCACTCCGATTACTTCATGCCCTTTCGCTTCCAAAGCGTTCATAATCTGTTTTCCACTAGATAAGGATACCTCGCGCTCAGCGGATACTCCTCCGTATAAAACTGCAATTTTCATGTGTGTAATCACTCCCACCCCAAAAATATATGTAGTTCATTATATTCCCTGCCCCGTTTTGTGAGCTTTTCTATAAGGAAATCCCATATATCATACCATGTTTGCAGGTTGATGTAATGGCTAATGTGTTTTTTCAAATAAAAAACTCCCGGATTTTCGGGAGTTTAATTAAAATAAGAATTGATTTGGGAAATTGCATTGCTTTCCATCAAGGCTTTGCCATATTCGATCACTCTGTAGCTCGTAATGGTAGAAGAACTGCCAAATTCAGCTAACAATGCAATGAGTGTATCCAGTTCAATATCGGGAAGATCCTGTTCTTCAAACTTCAGATAGAAACAGTTTTCAAATGAATAGAGTGTCCCACCGTCAATGCTGAGCTGACCAAGGCGTTTTGCCAATGAGATGACATCTTCAAAGGAAGAAAATTCATAGAAGATTTCGTCACTTTCATCCAAGGTTACTTGCATTTCAATATAGTCTTCATCATATTCATCTTCGAGTTCATACTCGTTATGACCTTTTGTCACAATGACCACCATTCCTTGCGCCGGTAAAGCAAAAACTTCAACAGCAATCGGTCCGTCTGCTTTGAATCCCACTTCGTCGTCTGCTTCGGTCATCATATCTCTGAATAGTTGGTGAACTTTAGGAATATCCTGCCATATTTCATCTTTGGAGATTCCGCGTTCTTTTAAATCATCAAACGTTAGGAAGATCTTGATCTTGTTATAAGTTAATCGCTCTACCCGCATTTCTGGTCCCCCTTACGATCGATTCCGCAACTCTTTAATACACTATATGAGTAAGAAGGAAGTTGGTGCTAAACTTCTCTTACCGCACTTTAATGATCAAGAGCCGGTCGCTTTTCTTGTTTTAATTTTTTATGAATCCATTGTTCCCAATCTGATTTGGTGTTCCCTATTATGATGTCTTTAAATTTGGTTTTTATATCATTGGATAAATATTCAATTCCCAGTCCTCCTAAGCCGATCTGAAGGTTTGGATACTCTTTATCCACCTTTTCAAGCCAATTCAGGGTCTGAGAAAGATGTTGTTCCATCGTACAGGAAACAACTAACAATTTAGGGTCGATTTCATTAATGACAACATTAAGATCCTCGGGAGGGATTCCTTTACCAAGATAGATGACTTCAAACCCTTTTTGCCTCAAGTACAGTGTGAAAATCAGTAAACCTAATTCATGGGTCTCTTTTAATCCGCAAACCGCCATTACTTTTGGCAAGTAACCGTCGACAGGAAGATGATAGAGTATGTTCCCGATCTTCGTCTTCAAAAAAGAGGTCGCATAATGCTCATGGGCAACCGTAATTTTATGGTTCTCCCACATATGGCCGATTTTTACGAGTAAAGAGCCTAGTATATCAATCGTTACTTTTTCTATGGTAAAAAGGCTGAATGCACGGTCCAAAACTTCCTTGGCTTTGTTTTCATTGAAAGAAAGGAGTGCGGACAGCAGCTCGTCCGCCAGTTGAACAGCCATATCCTTCTGGCTGCTGCTCTCGACGACGAACTGATCGATGTTATTTTCATGATGTTCAAGCAGATCTACAGCCTGGCTAATCGTGAAACCGTGATTAATTTTATTCATGAGCCATTTAATGATATAGATGTGTTCATCTGTATATAGCCTGTGGCCAGCTTCATTGCGCTTGGGCTGGATGATGGAATATCTCCGCTCCCAGGCTCTTAATGTTCCCGCCTGGATTCCAAGCATTTTTGAAACGGCTTTAATATTGTATTTCCCTTCCTGTGAAGCCATTTCTAAATCCTCCAATAGCTGATTATACCCATAAGTATAGCGGACTGCTTACCTTGTGTAAAATTTGTACAACGCCTCACAAATATACTCGTACATGCATAGAACTAAAAAGATTGGGAGTACAGTGTTAATCCCCGTTAATAACTTTTTGTAAAACACATTTTAACTGAAAATTGATAAAAAGGACAGCCCCGGTATGCAGGGCTGGCCAGATCAATCCTCATGTATGCTTAAAATTCTGAATCCAGACTGGCTGAGCTTTTCCACAAACTTTTCAAGATTTGGTGTTTTTTCCACTTTCATTACCATTCGTCTTACGAGCTGATCCGTTTCATCAAATGTAGTCAGTGAGATAATATTCTCGTGAAATTGCTTTGTAATCTCAGACAATCGGGCAATCCTTCCTTCCGTTTCAAGGGATGCGAAGGATATTCTAATCCCGGGCTTTTTCATGCCGAACGCGCTTTGAAACTGCTCCAGCACATCATACCGGGTAACGACGCCAAGCAATTGATTATGTTTGTCAGTTACGGCAACGATCGGCATATCCTTTACCATCAGCAGAGTCCTTTCAAACATTTCATCTTCACTGATGGTCAGTTTTCTGCAGCTGGCAATATCGCCGGCTTTTGTTTTTGCTAAAAATTGCTCCTTTGTCTGGTTGTTCGCGAAAAAAGCTTCGTAGATGGAATGACGTGTAAGAATCCCTTTAAACCTGTTATCAGAGACGACCGGAACTCCGTCAATATCATACTTTTGCAGAAGATCAAGCACTTGTTTTACAGAATCTTTTTCCTTCACAAAATGTGTCTTACGCAATGGGATCATATTGCTTTTTACAAACATACTCTTTCACTTCCTCCCCGCAGCCACTTGATTTAAATTTTAAGAATATTTAAAATCTTTTATTGAAAATACTGTAAAATTGACTTATCATTGAATTAACAAGTGAAAACTTAAAAAAGAATGGAGAGGAACATCATGACTTTATTAAAAATCAAGACAAAATCTCTCGTGTTAAATAAAGATCTAAGATATAACGAAAAACTTGGACTCCCTGTTGAAGTCTATTGTCCGAATTCCCATAGAACTATTGCTTTCGGGCGCATCGAGACGATGGATGACCATTTTGTAGTCATCAATTCAGAGAAACATTCCATCGCTGAACACTTCTTTTTCGGATGCCCCAGCGCGATCTAGCTCTTCATTTATGATACAGATTTATGTTGTACTCAGATTTAACATACTCCAATACATGATGCCTGTTCTTCCACATTTCCGGCCTTGGCCATAAATCGTCTCCGCGTTCAATGATCTCTTTCCTGATGCTTTCATATTCATCATCCGCTTTTGCACATTTCTTTTTGAGCCGTTTCCACTGAACCCCTGCCACTATAAAATAAATCCCGATAAACCAGATCATCCTGTCTCCTGCGAGGGAAAACAATGCCGCCCGTACACTTTCAGCATGGGTTAACTTAAAACCATACAAGTAGATCAACCCCAGGCAGCCCATGAGCGAACTATAAAACGCCCACCATTTCATCTGCCTGTCAAACTGGTCTTTCTGTTCTTTCTTTTCAATCAGCGTCTGAAGCACCACTTTGCAGATTTCTGAGATAAAAGGCTCGATCTTCCAGTAGTTGATTGCGTTCATATAAGCCCCCTCCTGCTTCAACGTATGCAAAATTAGATTAAATCATTCCCAATGGCTTCCTGTTTTTGATCTCGTTCTCCAGAGGCCTTTTTTAAATAAAAAAAGGATGCTGACGAATTTTGCATCAGCATCCTTTTACTACTTCATGATTCTATTTTCACCTTCTGTACATCGTCATTTCCTTTTAGCGGATCCGTTACTCTCGGAAACCAATAGTTATATGTAAGGATAAAAACAACGAGGAGCAAGAAAATAACAAGCAGAGATTGGGCCAGCGGCAGCCGGTTCTTTTTTTTCTCTTCTGAAGAACTCTCGGGTTCCACTGCATTTTCTTTTCTTATCTGTTCCGTTTTTCTTTTATGAAATTCCTTCCTCGAAGGCAGCGGACGATCGTTTATTAGTTCAGATTGTTCACTCATGTTCTTCATGAGTACCACCTCCGTTGTCCTCTATGGGATAAGATTTAGAATGGGTCGTAAGCCATCCTTTGGAAATCAGCAGCCCCAGAAAAAAATCGATAAAAAAATGAGCGGTCATCGGAACAAGCAGATTCTCGGTGTATTGGTATAAATATCCGAGAAGAAAGCTAAGTAGAACCGCTGCACTGAAAAGTACAGGCTTTTTTATATATCGTACATGGAGGACTGCAAAAAGTATACTTGTTAAGCTTAAGCCGAGCAAGGGCTGTACAGCTCCCCGAAAGAGCCACTCTTCTGAAAACGAAATGACAGCTGTTAGTACAGCAATATGCCAGACCGGAACCGAGCGGAAGATGCGCTCATTGATCCCTCCGTCATCCAAGGAACGTTTCGGCATCCATTTATGCAGAAGGAGGTTAATAATGACTACCGCTAATGCGGTTCCTGCTCCCAAAATTATGATATTAAAGCTTTCCCATCGGAACCGGTGCAGATCAAAGCCCGCAAACCACATGATGGCTGTTCCGGCAGCAAAGAATAGAAATTGGGAAAAATATATATTAGTGCGTAATTCTCGGTCGCTCATTTGCCGGATAAGCTGTGCTTGATCCCAATTCTTCATGATGATCATCACTTTCCTGATTAAAAATTAGTTGCAGCTCATTTTGCCAATTCACAGCTGCTGCAGGCTGAGGATTTGTACGAGTTTCCTTTTGGATGAAATGTCCGATATCTGCCTTGCAGTGGCTGCAGCAATTACTTGGGCGTTCCCCCATCTCATCATGAAAGATGTGTGCAATCTTTTCTCGTTTGCAGAAATCTCCTCTTGTCCATTCTACCATTTCATCTATTTTTTTGCGTTTCAGAGCTTTTCTGTTTTTCATTTTTTGAAGAATACGTTCCTTGGCTTCATCCGGCAGCACATTTCCTTCGTTTAAAAAGTAACCCTCTTTTTCTAACTGATAAAGCAAAAATCTTCTTGCGCTGTCACTCATTTCAAACCTTTCCAGCATACCCGAAAATGAAACGCGGTCAGCCGCAGGCAGTGAAGCACAATGGAGTATTTGTCCCTCATCTGGAAACTCATGGTCAATAAACATCCCCGGAATTTCTTCATCCCCTCTGCAATATAACAAAACAGCGAGACTCTCTTTGCCGTCTCTTCCCGCCCGGCCGATTTCCTGGACGTAAGACTCCATGGCAGAAGGCATATGAAAATGGACAACAAACCGGATGTTCGGTTTGTTGATGCCCATGCCGAAAGCATTGGTACAGCAAATGATATCAAGTTCATCATTTAGAAACTGTTTTTGGATCAGCAGCCGATCCTCATTTTCAAGTCCCCCATGGTAGGCAGCTACGCGAGTCATCCCTTTTTCTCTCAGATTTTCTGCAAGGTTTTCAGCCCATGATCTTGTCGAGGCATAAAGAATTCCAGGTCCATTTAATGAGGAAGCGAGTTCAATGGCACGATTCAGTTTATCCAGATGTTCCGTGCAGTGCTCTACTGTTAACGTGATGTTCGGCCGATCCACACGATAAACATGCATCGCACAGCTTTTCATTTTAAGCTTTGCTGTGATATCATCTCTGACTTCCGGTGTAGCGGTCGCTGTCAGAGCAAGACAAGGGGGATTCCCAATATTGCTTCGAAACGACGCCAGTTTTAGATAACTGGTCCGAAATTCATGGCCCCATTGCGATATACAATGCGCCTCATCAACAACGAACAGAGAGACGGAGATTTTTTTCAGTTCGTTGAGTACAAATTCATTTTCAAGTATTTCAGGAGAAACATATATAAATTTATAAGAAGAGAGCCTGTGAAGCACTCTTCTTTTTTCTTCAAAATCCATAAAACTGTTTAAAGCGACCGCTCTTTTTTCCCCAGAACGCTTAAGCTGTTCCACCTGGTCTTCCATCAGTGAAAGAAGAGGTGAGACAATGATGATTGAGCCGGAAAGAATGTAGCCTGGAAGCTGATAGCATAATGATTTTCCTGTACCAGTAGGCATCATGGCCAGTACGTCATTTCCCATCAGAATGTCTTCGATCACTTCCTTCTGTCCAGTGCGGAATTCATCATATCCGAAATTTTTACTTAACAGGGCTTCCAGCTCCAATTCGATCACCTGCCCTTCCTAGTACGAGACGTATTTTAAAGTAAGAGATGTCATCTCCGAGGCTTTCTTTTATGCGTTTTAGTTTTTTAGTCTTCAGCTTTTCAAAAGCAGCTGCTATCTTTTCTTGTTCCTGCTCGGTTACGTAAGGTTCGATCGAAAAGTTGGGATAGTGGATCGCAATCTCTACTAAGTGGTCTTCAATTGTGCTTTTTTTCATCTTTCTGATCAGGATGATCTGTTCCATGCTATTTCCAGATCTCAGCAATCTCCACGTCTTTTGAGCGGATACTGTGAGAGGATCGTTTATTTCCAAACAGTTTACGAGTTTGTTCAATACGGGGTAAAATTTTTGCCCTTCTTCTGCATGCATGAGAAGATAGTGGAGCACAGAACGGAAAATAAGTTCAGAATCCTCTACAGGCAGCCCTAATACATTAGCCGCTTGGTTATTCGTGAGACCTGTTCTTCCGTACCTGCTTAATTTTAATACAAATATCTCTGCATGGCGGCCGGGCAGTTCACCGAGGAGTGAAAGAAATTCTCTGTATAACTGATCCGCCTCCGCCTGCCTCTCGTTCTGCTTCGGAAATATTCTTTTCACCTGATAAAGTGTCACCGGGTCTCTTGAAACCGGCAGAAAATCATATTTGTTTCGGGTACAGTGAGATAATGCTTGTATGTATAAAGCAAGAAGCCTGTAAAATGGAAGTTCTGCGTTTCTGTAGCGAAGACCGTTAAAGGCGAATAGATACGGACGATCCTTCAGAAGCTTGGCTAATTGTTCATCCCCTTCTTCTGTAATGATATACCGGTCTTCCAGCCTTTTGGCCAAACTGCGCTCAATGAGGTGGCTGATCGTTCTTTCAAACTCTTCACGTTCGAGGCTCGGCAAGACCCCAAATAAAAAAGAGAGATTAAAAAGGTGTCCGTCAGAAAGTGTCTGCGAAGTTTTCTTCCCTTTTACCAAATGCAAGATTCCTGACAGACTTCGTTCACCATTAAATTGTTTCAAACAATAGAGGAGTATGCCATCTCGCGTATTCATCATCAATCACCACACTTAAATAATCTTTAGCCTAACACGCATCTGTAAACTAATAAAGAAGCAGAATTCGTTTAGCGGAGAAAAACCAGGGGAAACATGAAGTTAAAGGGAGTTGTGTCATAAACCATTATTTTTTCTATTGAAATACTGGTAGCTAATAAATTACAATATGAATAGCACACATATATTGAAGTATAACATTTTGAATGTATTCGTGTTTTATTGTATTGTTCTTACCATGATTAGGAGGTTATAAATATGCCAAAGTACACAATTGTAGACAAAGACACTTGCATTGCCTGCGGAGCTTGCGGAGCTGCTGCGCCCGATATTTATGATTATGATGATGAAGGCATCGCCTTTGTTACTCTCGATGAAAACCAAGGAATTGTTGAAATTCCAGATGTATTGATCGACGATATGCAGGATGCTTTCGAAGGCTGCCCAACAGATTCTATTAAAGTGGCAGACGAACCGTTTGACGGCGATGCATTGAAATTCGAATAGAAGAAAATACAAAGCCCTTCATGCTGATGCTGGAGGGTTTTTATTTTCTCTTTCATTTAAAATCAAATGATAACCATTGTCAATTATAAATTCCGCGTAAACGATTCACCGTCCCTCTTTAAAGTTCTAGTTTTCTTTCAAATTTCGTTTGTACTCTAAATAGCCCTGTGTTAAATTATCAATATTATATAAATATTCTGTCTATATAAGCTGTAACTATAAACTGGGAGTGGATGAGATGTTTCGTGTGCTGGCAGCAGATTCAATAGCAAAAGAAGGAATGGCAGCTCTGGAGAAAGAGTCCGGCGTTTCAGTCATTTATGGAAGTGTTGAGGACGTTCAAGATCCAGAGAGTATCGACGCTTTGGTCGTACGAAGTGCCACTAAAGTAACAAAAGAACTTCTATCCCGTTTTCACAACATTAGAATTGTAGCGCGTGCAGGTGTCGGAGTGGATAACATTGATATCGATGCAGCAACACAGCGCGGGGTTCTGGTCATTAATGCACCTGATGGCAACACGATTTCCACAGCTGAGCATACATTCGCGATGATCATGGCAATCCTGCGAAAGATTCCTCAGGCGAACCAATCGATTAAAGAAGGAAAATGGAACCGTTCAAGCTTTACAGGAGCTGAGCTTTCCGGAAAAGTGCTCGGGATCGTAGGACTTGGGAGGATTGGAACAGAGCTTGCCAAACGGGCTCGTGCGTTTGATTCAAAAGTGCAAGTGTTTGATCCGTTTCTAACGACAGAAAGGGCAAAAACACTGCAGGTCGTTCCTGTTTCCCTGGATGAACTTCTCGAGAGCAGTGATATTATTACCGTACATACACCGCTTACAAAAGAAACAAAAAACCTCATCAACACCGAGAATCTATCAAAGACCAAACAAGGCGTTTATTTGATCAACTGTGCGAGGGGCGGCATCCTTGATGAAGAGGCCCTTTACACCTACCTATCAAACGGCCATATTGCAGGCTGTGCCCTTGATGTGTTCGTGCAGGAACCTGCTGTTGAGAACCGGCTTGTTCACCTGCCGAACGTGATCGCCACTCCTCACATCGCGGCTTCAACCGCAGAAGCACAGATGAATGTAGCTGAACAGGTTGCCAAAGAAATCTTAACCTTCTCCAAAGGCAAGCCCGTCAAAAACGCGGTGAACCTTCCAGCCGTCTCCAATGACGACTTTCAGAAGATCTATCCTTATTATGAACTTGCTAAAGTTTCCGGCCAGTTTCTATCACAGTCATTCTCTTCTCCGATTAAAGAGATTAAGATTACCTTTGCCGGAACTATCACAGAATTGGATACAGGATTAGTATCAAGAGGCCTTCTGTCCGGATTCTTACAGCCAAGAGTAGACCGGATTGTCAATGATATCAATGCCACGCTCATCGCGAAAGAGCAAGGCTTCTCATTTGGCGAAAAATACAGCACAGAAACACAAGGCTATGAAAATATCATTGAAGCCCGTGTTATCGGCGAAACAGAAAGCTTCAGCCTTCAATCCACGTATATCAACGGCTATGGCCCAAGAGTGGTCAACATCAACGGATATTCCACTGATTTTGTTCCTGAAGGGTTCCTCATATACATTGAGCATGTCGATAAGCCTGGTGTCATCGGCAGAGTCGGAAAGCTGCTCGGTGATCTGGAGGTCAACATCGCTGCAATGCAGGTGGGAAGAAAGATGGCCGGCGGAGAAGCGATCATGATGCTTACGTTTGACAAAGAGCTGGATCAGGATGTATTACTGAGGATCAAGGAGCTCTCTGACGTAGTATCCGCTACTACTATAAACCTTTAATAACAGCAAAAAAGCATGGAAGCAAAGGCTTCCATGCTTTTTTTATGCTTTAAAACGAGATTTCTTTTCGTTCTCCTTTAGTAAACGTCATTACAGACGTATAACCGGCTTCCCTTGCCTGTTGGAAAGCCTTTCCATAATCAGCACCCACATGGGACGGTTCGTGAGCATCGGAAGAAAATACGATCGGAACCCCTTTGCTTCGACACATTTTTAGTAATACCGGTTCTGGATAAAGCCGCTGGACCGGTTTGCGCAATCCGGCAGTAGAGATCTCAACGCATGTTTTTGAATTCTTGAGTGCGTCTGTCGCCCGTTCATATTGTTCAAGAATAAATTCCTCATCATTCGGTATGTAGTTGAAAATTTTCACAAGGTCGATATGCCCGATGATATCAAAAAGATTGGACTCTGCCAGTGTTACCACTTGATCATAATATTGTCTGTAGACCTCATAAAGATCCCTGCGTTCCCACTCTTTCCGGTACTCAGCAAGATCAATGCCAAAGTCTCCAACCCAATGGACTGAACCGATCACATAATCAAAATCATAGCTTGATATAAAACTTTCCATCTCTTTATGCCGGCCTGGCGTATAATCCATCTCGATCGACATCTTTACATCCATATCCTTCGACCATGCTTCATGAAACAAGTCTACATAGTCTTTCATGTCATAATATCTTCGTTCTTCCATCCAAGGTTTGCTCACTATATCTTTCGTTTGGTAAAAATGATAGGCATGTTCAGAGATTCCAAAATGGCTGATCTCTCTTTCTCTAGCCTGGTTAACAAACCTTTCAAGATAGTCCAGTGTTAGCGTTCCCTTTTCTAAATGATTGTGATAGTCTGTCGGCAAGCTTGTTCCTCCTCTAATTTTCCAACCTAATTCTCGGGCAAATCCTTATCCACTTTTGTAACATGAATTTCGGCCTCCTTCAAGTGTTTTTCAAAACTTTCTCCTGACTTTGCCTTGCCGCCCTTGCCGCCCACAAACAGAATCCCGATGCACAAGGTGATAGCCAATACAACAAGAAATCGCCTTCCGTAATCTTTCATCTTTTCCTCCCTGAAACTAGAATCACCTTTTCATGTTATGCGGCTCTGCATTAAACAGAACAAAAAAACTGCTCCTCCCTTTGTTAGTTGTGCCTAACAAGAGGAGTGCAGTTCACTTCAGCCGTTTGTTTTATGGTGTATTTGTTTCTTATGGAACAAGAATAATCGAGGTATTTTCCTATTCTTCAACAGATAGCGGCAAAAAGATCGAAAATGTCGTACCTTCGTTCAGCTTGCTGTGAACAGAAATCGTGCCGCTGTGGCTGACCACGATATTTTTGGCGATCGCCAAGCCAAGCCCGGTTCCGCCTTTCTTCCCCCGTGTTCTGGCTTTATCCGCTTTATAAAACCGTTCGAAAACAAAAGGCAGATCTTCTTCTGCGATTCCTGATCCATTGTCGGTAACCTCGATCTTCAATCCTTGCCCAGCGGAACCGACCCGGATAGAAACTTTACCGCTGCCGGCTGTATGGCGGAGTGCATTGTCGATCAGGTTGGTCAACACTTGTTCGATGCGGTCAGGATCAAGTCTTGCCGTACCATCTGTATTGATATCCAGTGTGAGCTCGATTTCCCTTTCCCTCGCGATTCCATAGAATTTGCGGACTACCCGTTCAAAAAATTCAGTGACAGATACAATAACGGGGTGAAGTTTCATCTGGCCCGCTTCAAGCCTCGCAAGATCTAGCAGTTCATTTACAAGGCGGCCCATGCGCAAAGATTCATCATGTATAATCTTAACGATTTCCTTTTCTTCTTCCTTGGAGCCGGCCACATCATCAACGATCGCTTCACTGTATCCTTGAAGCATGGCAATCGGTGTTCTGAGTTCATGAGAGACATTCGCGATAAAATCTTTTCTTAATTTATCCAACCGTCTTTCTTCTGTCATGTCCCGTAAAACGGCAACAGCTCCCCTTACATAGGACTGGTTATAGAGAGGCGTCATGAGCACCACCCAGCTTCGCCCCTGAATATCAATTTCAATGTACTGTTCTTTTTCAAGGGTAACAACATTCTCAAACAGCTCTGTAAGCTGATCAGGCACGGTCTTATCTTTGTTACGGTCCATCCCCTGTTCATAATACCAGGCCTGCAAGAAGCGTTCAGCCGGCGGATTGGATACAAGTATGCTCATTCTCCTGTCAAAGGTAATAACCCCGTCTGCCATTGAACTAAGGATTCCTGAGAGCTGTTCTTTTTCCTGATTCAGCGCAGTAATAAAGTTTTTCAGCTGCCTTCCCATCCGGTTAAAGGCCATGGCAAGTTCTCCGATCTCATCGTGCGTCAGCATCGGAACCTTCATATCAAACTCTCCTCTGGCCATATGGGAGGCCGCCTCCCGCATTTTACGCAGCGGGGCGGTAATTCGGCTCGAAAGAAAGAACGCAAAGATCGTCGTTAATATAATGGCAATTCCTGCTGATAAAAAGATAAGGCGCTTCGTATAGTTCGTACTTTCGGCGATGTTTTCGAGTGACTGGTAGATGTACACCCCACCCGTTTTCCCGTTCTCCATTTTAAAAGGCCGCCCGACGATAAGCAGCCGGTTATGTTTTTCTTTACCATTTGACATAACGGGAAAATCGCCTTTTTTGACGACTTTGTTTCCTTTTTTGTAGACAGACGCCAGTGAATCATTTTTAAAGAACACCTTAACTGGCAAGTCCGGTTCCTCATTCTTTCTCGGTGTCGGAGAATAGTATTCTTTTTTATCCATGATGAACATCGCATTTAATGAATAGGCGTCGACAAGCTCTGAGGAAATCCGCAAAGCCTCTTCCCTGTTGTCATAATGCTCCACGAGCTCGACCATTTTTTGGGCAAGCTTGGTAAGCTGCTGCTCTGCTTGTTCATCGTGGTATCTTTCTACGAATTGTGTAAGCAACACTGTTAAAATAAAAAGGACTACGGAAACAAGAAGCAATATGGTTACCCAAAGTTTTCCGACTACACTGCGCCAGATCATTCTTGTTCAGCTACCTCAAATTTGTAGCCCACTCCCCACACTGTCGCAATCATCGATGCTGCCTGAGGGGAAACTTTATTTAGCTTCTCGCGCAGCCGTTTGACATGAGTATCAACCGTCCGAAGATCTCCGAAGAACTCATAGTTCCAAACATCTTTTAAAAGCTGCTCCCTTGCATACACTTTATCCGGGGTCTTCGCCAGATAATACAGCAGTTCATACTCTTTAGGAGTTAGGTTGACTTCTTTTCCCCCAGCGATCACGCGGTGAGCGTCATGATCGATCGTCAGGTGCGGAAACACGATGATATTTTTAGCGACGGATTCAGTTTGCAGGAACTTGGTAGATGAAGACCTGCGCAGCAGTGCCTTCACTCTGAGGATAACCTCTCTGGGGCTGAACGGTTTTACGATATAGTCGTCAGCACCGGATTCAAATCCTTGTATCCGGTTCATCTCCTCACCTTTAGCCGTTAGCATGATAACAGGCGTGGCTTTCCTTTGCCGGAGTTTTTCACAGACTTCCATTCCATCCATGCCGGGCATCATCACATCCAGCAAGATCAAGTCGTAATTTAAGGTCAAAGAGTAGTCAAGCGCTTCCTCTCCGTTCTCCGCTTCATCTACTTCGTAATTTTCTCTTTCAAGATACATTTTTAAGAGCTTGCGAATCCTTTCTTCATCATCAACAACAAGAATTTTCGCTTCTTTTTCCACTGCTGTTCCTCCATTTCATATGTATCTGCCCTT